>DATCMU010000006.1:0-125784 GCA_036563245.1 Devosiaceae bacterium
AATGACCTTTCACTGGCCTACGGGAAGCAGCCTTTGGCCGAACCGCAGGACGATACTGTTACAGCCGCGATATCGAGGGTTCTTGACGCGGCCTCGATGGTGGGCATGCCTGTGGGCATTTTCTGTTCGTCTCCGGCGGCGGCCGCCCGGCGGCTTGCCCAGGGCTTCCGGTTCGTCGTGCCGGGAAACGATGCGGGCCTGCTGACAAAGGCAGCTCGGGAAGCACTCGCCGGCGCACGCGAAGAAGTCGCGGGCAGCATCGGTCAATCTCCGCGCGCAAGCGGATATTGACCGATTTCCAGCGTCTTCGGCGCTGAAGCCCTTCAGGTCAAACGCGCCGGTTCCGGCTGTTGGGCTAGCCGAAATACTGGTCGACCAGCGCTTCGATTTCCGCCCGCGCGATACTATCTGGCGAAGCGGTCGGGCCGCGCACGAATGGAGTGGCGATCACACCCCTTTTGACCAGGATGGCTTTGTGGAGATGATAGAACAGGTCTCCGCCCTGCGCGGCAAGCCTGTTCACAGCCATGATACGTCGATCGAAGAGATCGCGGGCGGCCGCCTCATCCCCCGTCAGCAGGGCCGACCATACTGCAAGAAAGTCCTCCGGTTGGCTGCAAAACGGCATCGTGCCGCGGGCCCCGCGCCGAAACTCCTCGATCATGTAGCTGCCGCCGGCACCGCCAATCACCAGCATCGACTGGTCGACCCGCAAGACCATGGTTTGCACCTGTGTCACGGTGGGCAGGGTCTCGACCTTAATCGCGCAGATATCGGGAATGCGGTCAGCCAGGCGAAGCGCCATATCCGGCGAAATCGGTCCCTGCGGCACGTCCTGGAGCACGATTGAAAGCTTGGCGCCGGACCCGATCCGGGTGAAATAGTCGACGACTGCTTCCGCTCCTGTGGGGAGAAAGGAGGGCGGAAAGGCCATCAACGCATCCGCGCCGAGTTCCTTCGCCCGCATGGCCTGTTGCACAGCCATGTCGGTTCCCGCAGCCGAAACGTTCATCACCACCGGAACGCGGCCATTCACCGCCTTCACCACGATATCCAGCACATGGTCGCGTTCGGGGGCGCTCAGCTTGTGGATCTCGCTGCCAATCGCGATTCCAAGGCCGTGGACGCCCGCCTCCAGATTGAACTCAACCAGGCTTCGCAGGCTGTCGTCGTCAATTCTGCCCTGGGAATCGAAGGGGGTCACCAGGATGGGGACAATCCCCTCAAGAAACGCTTGCGTCATCTTCCGGCCTCGGGTGTTGGTTCGAATCGGTAAGAAAATACCTCCTCCAGGGGAATCCGGATCGGGCGGGTGTCGGGATGACATTCCATCAGGGGCTGCATTTCGGCCCACCATCGCCACTGGATCGTGTCTGGGGGCGCGTCCTCTGCGTCGTCCTCGCGATCCTGGACTGCGAACAAGGTCAGGCCGTGCTTGTAGATGGAAAAGTTCAATATGCCGCGCGATCGCATCAGCGCGAGCATTTCCGGCCAGATGGCATCGTGCCGGGCCTTGTATTCCGCCTCGCACCCGGGCTTGAGCGTCATTATCCAGGCTGACCGCTTCATGGCGAAATGATCCGGTTGTCGTCGATATAGTCCCAGACGATGTCATAGCCCAGGCCCGGCCCGTCGGGGATCGGCACCATTCCGTCCGGGTCCATCAGGTCGCAGTTGCGACGCAAGTATGGATGTGGTGCATCGTAGTCGACGCCCGGCCCCAGCAACCCGCGCTCATAGTATTCGCTGGTATCTTCGGAGGTCGCGCCCAGCGCATGCAGGTTGCCCCAGCCGGACATGTGGACCTCGCACCGGATGCCATAGGCCTCGCACACAATGGCGGTCTTGCGACAACCCGTCAGCCCGCCTCGCCGCACATCCATGCGGCTCATGTCCGAGGCTCCACGCAAGATCCACTCCGCGCGCGTGAAAACCCCGCCAGCCGCGATCTCCGGCGCAAGAATTGGAATGCTCAGTTCGCGGCAGACCCGAACGTAGCTTTCGACGCGATACTCGGGCATCGGGTGCTCGAACCAATAAAAGCCCAGCTTCTCCAGCTCGCGTCCAACCTGAATGGTCTCCTCTATCGTATGATAGGTGCCCCACACGTCGTACATCAGCACCATATCCGGGCCCACCGCCTCTCGCACGAGATGACAGGTCTCGATGTCTGCCTTGATGTTGGAGGGGCGGCCCGGCGTGGGCTGGCCGGTATCGGGGTT
Organism: Devosiaceae bacterium; assembly: GCA_036563245.1. Taxonomy (GTDB): domain Bacteria; phylum Pseudomonadota; class Alphaproteobacteria; order Rhizobiales; family Devosiaceae; genus DATCMU01. The sequence goes on from DATCMU010000006.1 coordinate 2,223, forward strand.
CCAGAAATAGTGCGGATGAATCTTGTAGGCTGTATAGCCCTCGGCCTTGCAGGCCAGCGCGTGGTCGGCATAGACCTGCGGTTTGCCGATATTCGGATAGGTCGTCGCATAGGCCTTGACCCGATCGCGCGCGCCGCCCATCACCTTGTAGACCGGCTGGTCGAACAGGCGTCCGGCAAGATCCCAGAGCGCCAGGTCAATTACGCTTGCAACCACCTCGGGTATGTTGGCCACCCACAGCCATTTCCAGATCATCTCCCGGTCGAGCGGATCCTGCCCGACCAGCAGGGATCGTATCCGGCCACATACCATTTCCTGCTCGAACGAGTTCAGGCCATCCTGATCGCCGTGCTTGCCGCCACCGAAGAAGTATCCGGTGACGCCTTCGTCGGTATCGATGCACACCACGGTCTGGTGCACCTCAGCGTTTGGGCGCGGCCGGCCATGCCCGATGTCCCATCGATCCGCATGCGTGCGGAATGCGATGACCCTGATATCGGATATCTTCACTATTGCACCCGTCAGGCCGCGCCGAGGCGCAATCCGGTTTCCTTGTCGAAGGCGTGCAAATTCTCGGGACGTACCGTCAGGTGCACGGTATCGCCTGGACGAAGGTCGATCCGCTCGCGGGTCGTCACGAGAACCTGGTTGCCGCCCAGATCGATATTGAACTGGATTTCCGCCCCCGTAGGTTCGACCAGAACGACGGTTCCGGGAATGCCCTCTGCCGATATCTGGAAATGTTCGGGCCGCACGCCTGCGATGAATTCCAACCCCTCGGCCAACCCTGCGGGCGCCGGCACCAGGTTGGTAGTCCAACCCAGCACAACCTGGCCGGACGCGACCGAAGCGGGCATGAAGTTCATGGATGGAGAGCCTATGAAGCCGGCCACGAACTGGGTTCCCGGTCGATCATAGAGTTCGAGCGGCGCCCCCGTCTGGACAACGTGCCCGTCCTTCATGACGACAATCTTGTCCGCCATGGTCATGGCTTCGATCTGGTCATGGGTCACATAGACGATCGTCGTGCCGAGACGCTGGTGCAGTTCCTTGATTTCCGAGCGCATCTGGACGCGAAGCGCGGCATCGAGGTTCGAGAGCGGCTCATCGAAGAGAAACACCTTGGGATCGCGCACAATGGCCCGTCCCATGGCAACACGCTGCCGCTGACCGCCCGACAATTGCTTGGGGTACCTGTCAAGCAACGGCTCAAGGCTCAAGATGGCGGCAGCCTTCTGGACCTTTTCCTTGATCTCGGCCTGGCTGACCTTGGCCAGCTTGAGCGCGAAGCCCATGTTCTCCGATACTTTCATATGCGGATAAAGGGCATAGTTCTGGAACACCATTGCGATGTCCCGGTTCTTCGGCAAAACCTCGTTGACGACTTTTCCATCAACCGAAATCTCGCCGCCATTGATCGTCTCAAGCCCGGCGATCGATCGAAGCAAGGTGGATTTCCCGCAACCGGAGGGGCCCACCAGGACAACAAACTCGCCATCCGCCACGTCCAGATCGATGCCGTGAAGCACCTCCACTGCGCCGAATGATTTGCGGATCTCGCGTAGGTTTACTGAACCCATTTCAATTCTCGTTCATTTCAAGGGCAGCCGAATGCCTGGTTTCGAAGAGTGCCGCGATGCTGGCTGGCGGCTGGTTGCCGGCGACATCATTGGGAACGTCGACCCGTCCTCCGGCCGGACGCGCCGCTTTGCCCATCAGTTCATAAAGTTGCGATCCCGGCCCACGGTCGACGAATTCCACGACCGCATCACGTTGGCGCGCGGCCGCCAACGACAACGCCCAGGGTTGCTCGCAGGTATTGTGCAGGATGACCGGGATATCCGCAGACCGGGCCATGTCCAGAATTCGCAGGCACTCAGTTATGCCACCCGCCCACGCCACATCAGGCTGAAGCACGTCGACCAGGCCCTCGCGGATGAGTTCATCGCAGTCCCATCGGGTGAAGCAGAAATTGCCCAGGGCCAGGCGCACATCGTTGCCGGCAACCTCCCGAAGGCGCCGCAATCCGTTCAGATCGTATGGCGGCAGGGGGTCTTCGATCCAATAGATGTCCAGGTCGCGCGCCGCCTCGGCAAAACGCAACGTGTAGTCGGCGTCCCATGCCATGAACGCGTCCAGCATGATCCGGCCCCCAGAGCCGGCGGCGGTCCGAAACGCCGACATGCACTCGATATTTGCGCGAAGGCCGTCTTCGCCGGAAGTCGGGCCATAAGGCATTGCCGCCTTCAGACCCCACCACTGGCCAACCATCGTCACTTCGCCCGGCCCCGTGGTGCAATATACCGGCAGATCAGGCTGGCTTGCGCCGCCCAGCAGGTCCACCAGCGCAACACCCCTGGTCTTGGCAAGCAGGTCCCACAGGGCAATGTCCACGCCGGCAATCGACATCATGGTGAAGCCCGAACGATCGCAAGGCAGAAGCGAGTTGAACATCTGATCCCAGACGTCCTCGACATCGCCAATCGTGCGTCCCGATATCAGGCGGGACAGCTGGTGTTCGATGATGAGGGCAACCACTTCACCGCCATTCGTGCACGACCAGCCAACGACGCCGTCATCGGACTCGATGCGCACGAAGACCTTCTTGGAAGGCCACATCCAGCTGGACCGGCGTTCCCCGAATTCGGGCCACCGCGACATTGGCGATGCGACGCGGCTCGTCTGCAGCTTCTGGGCCTGGAACCCGCAATCGACCGCAATCGCTTTTACTGAAACGATCTTCATCCCTTTACGGCCCCGGCAAGCAGGCCGCGAGTGAAGTAACGCTGGCCAAAGAAGAAGACGACCATGATGGGCAAGGCGACCAGTGTCGCAGCCGCGCCAACCCGGTTGAATTCGATGGTGAACAGCTCGACGAAGCTGGCGAGCCCGATGGTGACGGTCTTGTTCTGCGCCGATTCCAGCAGGATCGAAGCGAATGCAAATTCGCTCCAGGCGCCGACGAAATGCCACATCGCGGCCGTGATCAGTGCCGGTGTTGCAAGCGGCAACACGATCCTGGTCATGCTCTGCAGGCGGGACGCCCCGTCCATCATCGCGGATTCTTCGAGTTCGAACGGGATCTCCCGCAGCGAAGACGCGATGATCCAGGTCGCGAACGGCAGGCCGAACGCCGAGTACAGCAGGATCAGCCCGATAAGGGAGTCCTGCAGGTTGAGCATGTTCATCAAGCGATAGGTCGGCAACAACAGGGCCGCACCCTGGAACATCCGCGAAATCAGCAGTCCGCCAAGGATCAGGTCGCGCCCCGGGAACTTGATGCGGCCGAACGCGTAACCGGCCAGTGTTCCAAAGAACACGACGAGGATGGTGGAGCTGACCGACACAATGAAGCTGTTCGAGATCAACGTCGGCCAGCGGAGCAATTGGCTGGACTGGGAATTGCTGTCGAACAGTGCCTGGTAGGCTTCCAGCGTGGGCTTGGCTGGCCAGAAGGTCAGCGGCAGGCTGGCCAGCTCACCGGTGGTCTTGAACGATGCCAGGACCAGCCAGAAGACCGGGAACAGGACATACGTCGCAATGACGATCCCGATCAGTGACATGACCGTCCAGTACAGGGGCCGTGCCGACTGGTTCATTTTTCTCCTCCCGCGGCCCACGACCGGCGATTGATGTAGAGATAGAGGGCGACGATCAGCATCAGGAACACCAGGTTCACTACCGACATTGCCGCACCACCCCCCCAATTGAAGAACTGGAAGCTCTGCTGATAGATGTAGGTGGACATGATCTGGCTGGAGTTGGCCGGCCCTCCCCCCGTCGCCACCCAGGGCAACGTGAATTCGGCCGTGATCCAGATGATCGCGATCACCGTGACCGCCGTCAGCGAGAACGCGATATTGGGCAACACCACATAGCGGAAGCGCTCGAGGGCATTGGCACCATCCATCCGGCTTGCCTCGGTCTGCTCCGCGGGCACCGCACGGATCGCGGCACAAAGGATCAGCGCGACCAGCGGCATTTTTCGCCAGACCAGGATCACCACGAGCACCCACATCACCAGGTTCGGATTGCCAAGAAAGGATATCGGCTTGTCCGTCAGATGAAGGCGCGAGATGGTATCGCCGATGATGCCGACCTGGCTGTGAAGCATCCACTTCCACGCCATGGCGGTTACGACATCGGGCAAGACCCATGGCAGCAGGATGAGGGCGCGCAGACCGGCCGTCAGCTTTGAATCAACAGCGAGGAACATGCCGACGGCCAGGCCTGTGGCCACGCACATAACGGTGCCGCCGAAGATCCAGATGACCGTGTTGCGCGCGACGGTGGGCAGCAATGGGTCATGCAACAGCGCCGCGAAGTTCGCGAGCGTTCCGAAACCCCTTTGCTGGCCCATCACGATTCGCGTCAGGCTAAGCGTTGCCACGTCCCAGGTCGGTCCGATGACGAACGCCAGAACCGCCGCGACGACTGGCAGTATCATGAAGTAGGCGAGCCATATGTCGCTGCGACGGTTCATGCGAGGAGACCTTTCCGAGTGTCCCGATTCCGCGCTTAGCCGCGCAGGAGATCGATTTGCGTCTGCGCGGCCGAAGTCGCGGCATCCAGGGCTTCCTGTGCCGACTTCTGCCCGAGAACGACCTGCTGGATCGCGCCGCCAAGTGCGCTTTCAACCGCCGAAACGCCGATGAAGCGCGGCATGGCCTGAGCGCCCTCGAAGAGCGTGCCGGCCTTGTATGCCTTGACCCAGTTCGGCCAGACTTCGGCCAGCTTCGGCTCGTCCCAGGCCGCCTTGCCGGCGGGAACCCGGGCGATTTCGGGATTGCCGCCCCAGACTTTCAGCTGCTCGTTCTGGGTCCAGAAATCGACGTAGTCGATGGCCGCTTGCGGGTTCTTGCTGCGCGCGGAGACCATCAGCACGGCAGTGCCGTCCATGATCGCGGCGACCGGCGGGAAGGTGCCGGTGGGCTTGTCGGGCCGCGGGAACGGCGCGCCCTCCCAGTGCATACCCTCGGGAACCGGCCATGGTGTATTCAACCACGACAGCCCGATCCACATTGCGGCACGCCCCTGACCGAAAAGCTGCGCGGTGTCACGGAAATTCGTTTCCGTCATTGCGCTGCCGGACGGGGTCGACCCATCGGCAATCAGGTCCGCATAGAGCTGCAACGCATCGACGCAACCCGGGTCGTTCAAGGTCACCTTGCCGGTTTCCTCGTCGAAGATCCGCCCGCCATTGGCATAGGCAATGCCCTCGAAGATGTTGATGTCGACCGGGGCGGTGGTCGCCGGGAATGCAATACCGGGACGGTCCGGCTTGGTCATTGCCTTGGCGTATTCGCGCAGTTCCGTCCATGTTTGCGGAGGCCGGTCAAAGCCCGCCTCCTTCATCGCGTCAGTATTGATTGCGATGAAGGACGCCATGTCGACATAGGTGGGCAAGCCGTAGAGCTTTCCATCATACATCCCGTCGGCCATGATCTCGGGAACGAGACGCTCTTTCCACTGCGCGACCTTGTCGGCGCCCGCCAGCGCGTCGAGCGGCTGGATCATGCCGAAACCGGCGAATTCGGGAATGTCCTGGCCAAAGGCTATGACGACGTCGGCCAGCTTGTTGGTCTGAAATGCCGCCAGAAGCTTCTGCCTGCGGATCTGCCCGTTGAAGAACGAGTAGTCGAGATTGACCCCCGGATTGGCCGCGAGGAACCTGGCGTTTGCCGCGGGCCAGGCCTCGACCTCGGCGGGCGTGCCGCCGAACTTCCAGACCGAAAGCGCGCCCGAAGCCGCGCGGGCCCCGGTTGCGGGCAAGAGCGACAGCGACGCAAGCGCCGTCGAACCCGCCAGGAAGTGACGTCGATTCAGTTTCATCTGCATGGATTTCCCTCCCAGGAGTTGTGCCGTGCAATCCGGCAAACAGCAATGATATACGAATATCATTCGCTCTTGACGGACGTTTAACAAAATGACATTCGTATGTCAACGCACGTTTTGACTCGCCGGACACGGGGCTGTCCGGGTGGGAAATGGAAGGACAATCGATGGGATCGGGGCGCAATGTCACGTTGAAGGACGTATCCGTCGCGTCGGGCCTGTCGCTGATCACCGTGTCGCGGGCCCTGCGCCAGCCGGAGCTGGTTCACGCCGATACACGTGCCAAGGTGCAGCGCACGATAGAAGAGCTGGGCTACGTGCCGAACCTGACGGCGCGCTCTCTTGTCTCCAACAGATCGAACATGATCGGCGTTGTCGTGCCGATCCTGACCAGCTCCCTCTTTGCCGACCTGGCCCAGGGCATCGCGGGCGCGCTGCATGAAGAGAACATCCAGATGCTCCTTGCCGTCAGCCAGCGCTCGGTGGATCTGGAGGCGGAAGCGGTCAAGACCTTCATGGCCCGGCAGGCCGACGCGATAATCGTGACCGGCTTCACTCACTCGGAAAGTTGCCGGAAGTTGCTGACCAACTTCACCGGCCCGATCGTGGAGACCTGGAACCTGCGAAATGAAGCGGTCGACATGACCGTCGGCTACGACAACCGCAAGGCGTCGGCCGAAATGACGAAATACCTGCTTGCCAAGGGGTATTCGCGAATCGCAATGGTCGGCGGCGCTTTCGAGAACAACGACCAGGCCGCGGATCGGCGCGACGGATTTCTGGACGTCATGCGAGAAGCCGGGCGCAGCGTCCCGCCCGAATACATCGTCTCGGTGCCAAACCCCAAGCTTGACGCCATGCGTGCGGAAGGCCGTGAGGTGCCGCCGGAATATATCGTGTCGATACCCAATCCGACCACCCTGGAAAGCGGCTGGCGCGCGATGATGTCGCTGCTCGAGGGGCCACAGAAGCCAGATGCGGTGTTCTTCCAGGCCGAAATCCCGGCCCATGGCGCGATGATGGCCTGCCTGGCCAATGGCATCTCTGTGCCCGGCGACGTCGCGATTGCCGGCTTCGGCGACCTCAGTCTCTCCGCCATGCTGCCGGTACCGCTCACCACCATAAAAATCCCAGCAAGGGAAATCGGCGAACGCGCCGCACAACTTGTGCTGGAGCGCCTGAACGGCGCTCCCGTGCAGCACAGGACCCTCGACGTCGGCTTTGAACTCATGATCCGGGAAAGCGCATGAACCATCATTTTCAGTTACCCCACCTGCCCTGCGTCGAGGATCGGGCATGACGCTGAAAGCCGCCGTCATAGGTGCAGGACACTTCGCCTATCGCGTCCACATTCCGGTGCTGCGGGCGCGTCCCGAAGTCGTGCTGGACAGTGTCTGCCGGCGGGGTAGCGCCGAACTGGCCACGATCAGGGACGAGTTCGGCTTCGCATTCGCCGCCGAAGATTGGCGCGATGTTCTGGCACGCGACATCGACATCGCGGTCATCGCCACGCCCCATCACCTTCATTATGAGCAGGCGATGGCCTTTCTCGACAGGGGCTGCCACGTCCTCGTCGAAAAGCCGATGTGCCTCGACCCCGCACAGGCCTGGCAGATGGTCGAAAAGGCCCGGGCCGTGAAGCGCGAACTGGTCGTATCCTACGGTTGGCACTACAAGCCTGGCCTGAAGGCGGCCCGCGACATGATCGCCCGGATCGGCCCGATCGAGCACGTCGTTTGCCATATGGGCTCGTTCACACGAGAGGTCTTCGCCGGCAGCGGCGGTGGATCGCGATGGAAGCATGTGCGTATCCAGCCCGAGGCCGAGACCTGGCAGAACCCCGATACGGGCGGCGGCTACGCCTATGGACAGCTCAGCCACGCGCTTGGACTGCTCTATTGGCTGACCGACCTGCGCGCCGAGGCGCTGCGCGCCCAATCGCTCGACGCGCCCAGTGGCATCGACCTGCATGACGCCGCGATTGCCAGGTTTACGAATGGCGCAAACGGCGTGTTCTCAGGGACTTGCGGCGTACCCAATGGTCACGGGTTCGAGGTTGACCTCAAGATCTACGGTGAACGCGGTTCGGTCCTTCTGGATATCGAAACGGAACGCCTGATCCTCAAGCTGCCCGACGGGTCCCGCGAAACCGCCAGCGTCCCCTCGGGCGCCTGGACATACAGCTGCGAAGGGCCCGCCAACGCCCTTGTCGACCTGGCGCTTGGCCATGGCAGCAACGAAAGCGACGGCGCCATCGGGGCCCGCGCGGTCGAGACCCTGCACGCAATCGTCGCGTCCGCCCGGCAGGGCGGTTGCGAAATCTCCGTATTCTCCAATCAAGGACATCAGTCGTGAAGCAACCCGACTTCCAGAACAGAACCGCCATTGTCACCGGCGGCGCCCAGGGCATAGGTGGCGCCATCTCCAGGGCGCTCGCCGAGGCCGGAACGCGCGTCGCCATCTGGGATATCGACCGCGATCTGGCCCAGGAGGCCGCCCAGAACCTTGGACAAGGCGCCATTGCCGTAAAGGCGGATGTTGGAGACTGGGCGAGCATCCAGGCCGCCGCCGCAGAGACGCTCGCTGCTTTCGGCCGGATCGACCTGCTGGTCAACTCCGCAGGGATCGCGGGAATGAACGCCCCCCTGGCCGACTATCCCGTGGATGAATTCCAGAAGATCGTGGCGATCAACCTGACTGGCACGTTCCTGGTGAACAAGGCGGTCGTGCCAGCGATGATTGCCCAGAATTATGGCCGCATCGTCAACATTGCCTCGGTCGCCGGAAAGGAAGGCAATCCCAACGCCTCCGCCTACTCGGCATCCAAGGCCGGCGTCATCGCGCTGACCAAGTCGCTGGGCAAGGAACTGGCCGGCTATGACATTGCCGTGAATTGCGTGACACCGGCCGCGGCGCGGACGCGGATCTTCGATCAGATGAAACAGGAACACATCGACTACATGCTGTCCAAGATCCCCAGGGGCCGCTTTCTCGAAGTCGACGAAGCCGCGTCGATGGTCCTCTGGCTGCTATCCGAAGAGAACAGCTTCACCACCGCGGCGACTTTCGACCTCTCCGGCGGCCGCGCGACCTATTGAGCCTTCCGCTACATCCAGCAAGGAAACTAGATCATGAAACTCCTCCGTTTCGGCCCGATGGGCCAGGAGCGTCCCGGTATTCTCGACCGTGCAGGCCAGTTGCGCGACCTTTCGGACCACGTGCGCGATTTTGCCGGCCCGGACCTTGATGATGCGATTGCGGCCGCAGCGCGCGTCGACCCGGAAAACCTGCCACTGGTGACTGGCGCACCCAGGATCGGAGCCTGCGTCGGGAATGTGGGCAAGTTCATCTGCGTGGGCCTGAACTATTCCGACCATGCCGCGGAATCCGGCATGGAGATTCCAGCCGAGCCGATCCTTTTCTCGAAGGCAACGTCGGCGGTGTGCGGTCCCTACGACAATGTCGAAATCCCCCCGGGGTCGAGGGCGACGGACTGGGAGGTTGAACTGGGCGTGGTCATTGGAAAGACCGCCAAGAACATATCCGAAGACGAAGCCCTGGCCCACGTTGCCGGATATTGCGTGGTCAACGATGTCTCGGAGCGTGATTTCCAGCTCAAGCGCGCCGGCCAGTGGCTCAAGGGCAAATCATATGACACGTTCGGCCCCATCGGCCCCTGGCTCGTCACCCGCGACGAGGTTGCCGATCCGCAAGACCTGGCCCTGAAGCTGGAGGTGAATGGGCGGGTCTGCCAGAATGGCTCGACGTCCACGATGATCTTTGGGGTGGCGCATCTCGTCTCCTACATCTCCCAGTTCATGAGCCTGCAGCCCGGCGACATCATTTCAACCGGCACCCCCCCTGGCGTGGGGATGGGGCAGAAGCCGCCGGTCTACCTGAAGCCGGGCGATACGATGGATCTGGAGATCGAGGGGCTCGGCCACCAGCGGCAGGTCACGGTTGCCGGATAGAGACGGGAAGCGAGCCTTGGACAACATCTCGCCCGATCAGCGAAAGGGTGCGCGCGAGGACGCGCGCCCACTCGCCATCGTGGATGCCCACCATCATCTGTGGGATCTGCGGCGCTTTCCATATCCATGGCTCGCCCCGGAAGCGCCGCCGCGCAGGTTCGGGGATCACAGCGCCATCAAGCGCAACTTCCTGCCGGCCGACTATCTCAAGCAATTCGGCAGGCTGGAACTGGCCGGATCGGTGCATGTCCAGGCGAATTGCGGAGCCGAAGACCCAAGCGAAGAAACCGCCTGGCTTGCCGAACTCTCTCGGCAATGCGGCGTTCCACAGGCCGCGATTGGATATTCGGACCTCAGCGCGCCGGATGCCGAGGCTGTTCTCGCCGCACACGCCCGGTATCCGATCACGCGCGGGGTGCGTGCGCTTGTTGCCTTCGACACGGCGGGCAACTGGCGCTTTGCCGATCGCCCGCACGTGCTTGGCGAACGGCGATTCATTCAAAATGCCGCTCTCTTGCCAGATTTGGGGTTCTCGCTCGATGTCGTTATCGTCCCCGAACAGCTAACCGAGATTGCCGATCTCGCGGCCGAGCTTCCCGATCTGGCCATTATCGTCAACCACCTTGGCACCGCGGAACAGCACACCGAAACCATCTGGCGCGAGAACTTGGTCCGCCTCTCCCACCTCCCCAATGTCACGATGAAACTGTCGGGGCTTTGGAGCATAGATCGCCATTGGTCGCCGGATCGATTGCGCCCGTTCATTTCGCATGCCCTGGCGACTCTTGGCGCCGACCGGTTGATGTATGGCTCGAATTCGCCCGTCGAGGGCCTGCACTGCCCGGTTGACCGGCAGGTCTCGGTATTGTCCCAGCTTGTTTGCGAATCCGATCCGGGGGCTCTCGACAAGATCTTTTCCGAAACCGCCCGGCGTGTCTATCGGCTGGCGGCGATCCGGGCCTAGCCTGGCTGCAGGTCGGCACACCTGATCCCGCCACCGCCCGCCATCCTGAACTCGGCTCCGATCGGAGCGTCCCAGCCAAGCTCATCGAGCGTGCGAAAGACATGGCGATAGTCCAGTTCGCCATGTCCGGGCGGACCCCGATCCGGAACTGAAGCAACCTGGATGTGGCCGATATGGCCGACAAGGTTGCGCAGCCGGGTCGTGACATCGCCTTCCGTGCGCGCAACGTGGTAGCAATCGAACATCAATCTTATGTTCGGCCGGTCGAGCGTGTCGATGATGTCGACGGCCTGATCGGTCGTCCGCAGGAAATATCCGGGTGCATCGTGCCTGTTCAGGGGTTCGATCAGTACCGTGATCCCCAGTTCGCCAGCAGCATCCGATGCGAAGCGCAGCGTCTCCAGATAGGCTTGCTCGGCGGCGGGCCCGGCTGCCTTGCCCGCCATGACATGAACCATCTTCGCGTCGACCCTTGCCGCGTAGCCGAGGGCCTGCTCCACCGCCGCGCGCGCCTCGCGCTCCCGGCCCACGAGAGCGGCAAGTCCATTCTCGCCCCGTTCAGTGTCACCCCGCGACGTGTTCAGGCCAAGCATGGGCAGTCCCGTGCCCTCAAGCGCCTCGCGTGTCTCCTGCGCCGGCGTATCATAGGGCCAGTGACACTCCACGGCATCGAATCCGGCTTCCCGTGCCGCATGTATGGCATCGGGCAGCGCGAGATTGGTCCAGAGGAACCCCAGGTTGGCGGAAAACCTCATTCGTCCCATTCAACCCCGAAACGCTCCACGACGCGTGCAACCTCCTGCGGCGAAAGTGCAACCGGCCCGAGGTTTCTTGTCAAAAGGGCAAGACGCGCCGTTGCCTCGAGTTCCTCGATGGCGTTGCAGGCAGCCTCGATATCCTTGGCCGAAACCACCGGGCCGTGGTTGGCCAGCATGACCGCGCTGCGGCGACCTGCAAGCGAGCGGATCGCATCGCTCATCGCTGGATCGCCGGGAAGATAAACGGGCAGCAGCCGCACCCGCCCCAACAGCATTATCGAGTAGGGCGTGAGAGGCGGCAGGAAGCTTTCCGTGTCGACATCGGGAAGCATGGAAAGGGCGACGGAATGGCAGGAGTGCAGATGCACGACGGCACCGGCCTTGCCGCGTGTCTCATAAAAGGCACGGTGAACCTGCACTTCCTTTGTAGGCGTGTCTCCCGACACATGCACGCACGATGCGTCGAACCGCGCCAAACGGGCGGGATCGAGCCGCCCGAGGCTGGTCCCCGTGGGGGTCACCAGGAATCCGCCATCGTCCGTGCGCGCCGAAATATTGCCCGTCGACCCATGAGTGAGACCGCGTTCGAACAGTGACGCCCCTGCCGCGCAGATCTGTTCCCTGATCCTGGCGTCGCTCATTCGGCTCCCCTCAGCACCCGGTCAGCGCGCTCAAAAAAGTCGCGGCCGCCAAAATTGCCGGACTTCAGCGCGAGAACGAGCCCGTCGGAAACCCGAAGCGCGGGTACCCCCGCATCGATCTCGGGACCGATGGCAAGGGCGCTGATCCCTAGCCCCTCGACAACTGCACCTGAAGTCTCGCCGCCTGCCGTCACGATCCGCCGCACATCCCGCGCGACCGCTCGCCGGGCAATCTCGGCAAAACATTGCTCGACCGCCATGGCCGCAACCTCGCGTCCATACCGGGCCTGCGTCGAGGCCACGCTTTCGGGATTGGCGGAGGTATATGCAAGTGGCAGACCCTCAGACGCCATCAGCCAGTCAAGGATGTCCTGTGCGCCAAGACGGCCCTCGATCAGATCGGGCACGGATATTTCGAAGACCGGGTTTCCTGCCGCGGCATGATCGGCGATCTGGTCGCGGGTAGCCTGCGAGCACGATCCCGACAGCGCAATCGACTTGCCCGGATGGTAACCCCAATGGGCCGCGCGCGGCACAAATCCGAAGTTCGCCGGCAGTCCGAGCGCCACTCCCGATCCGCCAGTGACAAGCCTCAAGTGACTGGCGGCGCGTCCGATTTCGCGCAGATCCTCGTCCCTTGTCGCGTCGATCACTACATGCCGGCGGCCAGCAAGGGCTTCTGCCTCCAGCGCGCGTCGGATCGCATCGGCACCCTTGAGCACCAGTTCGAGCGGCACATGCCCGACCGCCGCACGCGACTGGCGTCTGAGCCACCGGCGGATATCGGGGTCGGTCATGGGCGTCAGCGGATGATTCTGCATGCCGCTCTCGGACAGGAGCGTGTCCCGAACGAACAGGTGACCCTGGTAGACAGTCCGCCCCGAGGCCGGCAGTGCCGGACACACGATGACAGGCGACGCATCCAGAGCCTCCGCCAGGGCATCCGCGACGGGCCCGATGTTTCCTTCCGGGGTTGAATCGAAGGTCGAGCAATACTTGAACACGAACTGCTCGCAGCCTTGCGCCCGCAGCCACTCCAGCGCCCGGATCGCTTGCCTCACGGCCTCCTCGGCCGGCATGGAGCGCGACTTGAGCGCGATGACGCCCGCATCGACCCCGGGTTCGGCGGCCCCCTCGGGTATGCCGCAATACTGGACCACCCGCATGCCTTGCCGGGTCAGCGTGTTGGCAAGATCGCCCGACCCCGTGAAATCGTCCCCGATACAGCCCAGGAGCATTCCGCCCTCCTTCATCAGGTACGCGCGGCCTCGAACGCGGACCACGCCGCCTCGAATTCCTCGAGACCGGCGTCGCCTGCCCTCAAGGGCTCAAGAACCAGCGCCTCATTTGCCGCCAGGCGATCGAGCGCGAGATCGAGGACCGGGAATACGTCCGCCGGGACGACGAGCGCCCCGTGACGATCGGCGTGAACAAGGTCGCCGTCCGCAACCTGCATGCCGAGCACATTCACTGTCATGGGATTCATCCCAGTTCGCTCCATACCTTCGAGAGCGCGGCAAAACAGGCTTGCGGATCTTCCATGAGTGCGTAGTGACCCAGACCCGCAAGGGGAACGGCGCGGCCGCTGGGAGCGGCGCGCGCGGCCTGCTCACCGAGTGCGAAAGGCGTCTGCTCGTCGCGGTCGCCGGTCAGGACAATCGTGGGACAGGTGGTGCGCGCGAGGATCGACAGCGCACCGGGACGGCCAATCGCCAGTTCGGTTTGCGCGGAAATCATGGGAGCGGCCTGCTTTGCCATGTCGAGGATTCTGCCTTCGACAAGTTCCGGATGGGGGTTGTTGAACACGGGAAGAAGCGGGCGCAAGGCCTTGTCCCCACCGTCCAGATGCACTGCCCGTTCCAGGTCTCGCCGGCCTTCTAGCTTCTTGGGATCGTCCGGAAACGGATTGACGCCAAACAGCAGGAGCAGGGCGGCATCCAGCCAATCCGCGTGATGGGCAGCGACCATGGCGCCAAGCGAAAAGCCACAGACGACCGCGCCGGGCCGCATTACTTTTGCCAGCTCCTCTGCATAATCGGCCACGTTGGCGTGACGCATGTCGATTACGTCTCGCTGGGCTTCCCCGACGCCGGCAATGTCAAGAAAGTCCTCGAATACGGCACCCGTACACAGGGTACCGGGCAGCAGAATCCAGCGTCTGTCCCGCAAGGCTTCAATAGCCATGGCTGGCTGCGGCCTTTGCCGGCGGCTGGTTTCCCGCAAGTATCCTTCTCACGGCTTCGGCGCCGCTTCGCGTGAGATGCGAGAAATCATTGGCCGGCGACACCATGGCGAAGCCCTGTGAGAGCCGCTCAAGCGCTTCATCGGCTGTCGCGCAGAAGATGCCGACCGGAATGCCCTTTCGCGTTGCGCAATCCAGCACGTGGCGGATCGCCCGCTCCGCGTTTGGGCGTTCACCGCCAACATGGCCATCCATGGCATAGGCCATGTCGTTGGGACCGAGGTAAACCATGTCGATCCCCGCGACTTCGAGGATTTCGTCTATGCGCGCCACGCCTTCTGCCGTTTCGATCATGGGAATGGCCATGATGTTCGCGTTGGCCGCCGCGACATAGTCGGTCCCGCCATAGAGCAGGCCCCGCGCGGGGCCGAAGCTGCGGATACCCTGGGGCGGATATCGACACGCTGCAACAAGTCGCCTGGCTTCTTCGGGCGTGGAGATCATGGGGCAAATCACGCCCAGCGCTCCAGCGTCCAGCAGGTGCATGATCTTGGATTCATTGAGTTCGGGTACGCGCACAAGAGGCGTCGCAGGCGTGGCCGAAATTGCCTGAAGCATCGTCAATGCCTCGGAAAAGCCGATCATGCCATGCTGGAGGTCGACCGTTGCGGAATGAAAGCCGGCATGCCCCATTCCCTCCGCGGAATAACCCGAACCGATAGCCAGCCAGGCATTCACCACCGGCTCGCCCACAGCTATGCGTTCCCTGACGACATTGGTGCGCATCAGCCGCCCCTTGAATAGCGTGGCAACAATTCGGCTTTTGCCACATACCCGCCCGCATCCAGGGAAAAGCCGGCGGCCATTGCCTGTGCCAGGATATCGTCGCCAAAGACCGGCCGCTTGCGATGGTCGCCGGACACCACGACCAGAGCCTCCGCATCGCCTTCGCCCAGGGCTTCGACAGAGCGGACCACATCTGCGGGGATGGAATATGTCTCCCAGGCCGCAAGGTCGATCACGACATCGCCACCGTCGTTCAGGCGCAGCCTTATTGCACCCTTGCGCACGATCAGCACCATCTTGTCGGCAAGCGTGAACGGGCTGACCTTCTGCCCCGGCTTCATCCGCAGCCACTCGATGGAAAAACCGTGCGGGTTTGTAATCGGAGTGACGTGTTCCCTGTTCTGGGTGATGCCAAAGCCGATCACGGGTGCTATTTCCGCGCCGCATCCGGGAAGCGTGGCATCGATGAATGCGGGTCTGAAATCGCGATCGTCCTCGGTCACCACGCGCCGCCTCATCTCCTCGGGCGAGACCTCGCGCAAGGCTTGCACCTCGCTCGCGGGCATGGGTGGTATCGTCTGACCTTCGCCCGGGACGGCGTCGCCGCGTGAAGTGTCGACGAGCCGGTTGTCACGAGAAATGAAGAGCCCGTAACCGGCTGCCTCACGGATGATGTCGGGATGAAAGATCACGCCGCCGGTATTGTCGCCGCCAAGCACGGTAAAGAGCCAGCCGTCGTCAGGTCCCGTATTCGTAAAGCCACGGAAGATCCAGGTCGGCACGGACAGGATATCGCCTTCGTGTCCTACGAACTCGTTTTCTCCACTCGAGCCCCAGCGGAAGGTCCACTGTCCCTTCTGAACGATGAAGACTTCGGCAGTGAAGTGGATATGGAGGTTGTTGGTTATCCCGTTCGGCATCGCGGCCGCGCCGATGTTGAAGCCATGCGGTTCGGGGAGATTCACGACCTGCTCGTCGGACGAAGTCACGCCCGGACCGATGATGGAGTAATTCTCCTTGAGGTGTGAGCCCGGCTTCTTGCAGTCGATGAACGCGACTGTGCACGAGACATAATCTTTGCGCCTGACATGCCGCGCTGCGGCTGATTCAGCACTGATGAGGGCCATGTCTGGATCCTTCCCTGGGTTCATGCGGCCAGCCGGTTACCGGATACCCTGTCGAACAGGTGCAGCCGGCAACCCTGCTTGGGCGCTAGATGACAAATCGAGTCGATTTCGGCGCTGAAGTCCGCTGCGCCGCGCGCGCACACAAAGGCATCGCCGGCGCGCACCGTTGCCAGTGTCGCGTCTCCAGTCAGCTCCAGCGCATAGAGCTGCCCCTGAACCGGCGCGTCGGGTCCCGGCACGATCTCGAGCTCTTCGGGACGCAGGCCAAGCACGACGTCTTTTCGGTCGGCGACGCCAACCGGCAATGAAATGCCCTCGGCCATGAACCGGCCGTTCTCGATGCTTCCCTCGATCAGGTTCATCGAGGGAGACCCGATGAAATCGGCCACAAAGAGATCCGCGGGCTCGGAATAGATCCGCTTGGGCGTGTCAAGCTGGACGATACGCCCCTCCCTCATCACCGCGATACGCGAGGCCAGGGTCATGGCCTCGATCTGGTCGTGGGTCACATAGACGGTTGTGATTCCGAGTTCGTGATGCAGATGCTTGAGCTCGGCCCGCATGGTCACGCGCAACTTCGCGTCGAGGTTGGAAAGCGGTTCGTCCATCAGGAAGATCTTCGGCGTACGCACGATCGCCCTTGCCAGGGCCACGCGTTGGCGCTGCCCGCCGGAAAGTTCCGACGGCCGGCGGGCCAGCAGTGCCCCGAGTTCTACCTTCTGTGCGACCTCCCGGACGCGCCGCGCCCGTTCGGTGCGTTCGATGCCGCGCAACCTGAGGGGATAGCCGATGTTCTGCTCGACCGTCATGTGCGGGTAGAGACCGTAGTTCTGGAACACCATGGCGATGTCGCGATCCTTGGGCGGCTTGTCGTTCACCCGCTCGCCCCCGATCAGGATGTCGCCGGACGTGATGTCCTCAAGCCCTGCGATCATTCGCATGGTAGTTGTCTTGCCGCAGCCCGAAGGGCCGAGCAGAACAAGGAATTCTCCATCCACCACGGTCAATGATTGCCTGGGAACCGCCAGCACCTGTCCGTAGCGCTTTTCAACATCGAGAAGTTGCACTTCGGCCATTTTCGAACCTCACTTGATGGCGCCGGCCGTCATGCCGCGCGTGAAATGTTTCTGGATCAGCAGGGCCATGATGAAGATCGGAACGGTAATCATCACGCCTGCGGCGCTCATGAGCTCCCAAAGATCGCCCCGTTCCGTGCGAAAGCTCACCAGGCCGACGGGAAGCGTGACGGCGTTCCGGCGTGTCAGGATCAGCCCGAACAGGAACTCGTTCCAGGTAAGGATGAAGCAGAAGATCGCCGAGGTCAGAATGCCCGGCGCCGCCATCGGCAGCACGATGTCGCGGATCACGCGGAAGCGCGATGCCCCGTCGATCATCGCGGCCTCTTCGCTGTCGGTTGGAATGGCGTCGATGAAACCCTTGATCATCCAGATCACGAAGGGCGTGACAATGGCCAGGTTCACCACGATCAGAGCTATGCGCGTGTCAAGAAGACCAAGCGAGCGGAACATGATGAAGAACGGCAGCACGATCACGACAGCCGGTATGAACTGCGTCGAGAGGACCAGGAAGAAGTAGAACTTCCGCCCCGGGACGCGGAACCGCGAGAAGGAATATGCGGCGAGCGCGGCGCACGGGACGGCGATTGCCACCGTCGTCGATGCAATGACCGCCGAATTCACCACCATCGACCCCAGGTTCCACGGGCTGGAAAAGACAGTGACGAAGTTCTGCAGGGTCGGCGTGAAATCGAAGGAAAGCGAATAGGCGTCACGCGGTCGCTTGAAGGCCGTGAGGAACATCCACGAAATCGGGAACAGGACCACCGCGGAGATGAGAAGCAGAAGGGCGCGTTCGGCCCACCAGGTGAAATGACGTGTCATGCTGTGGCCATCTTGCGTTCGCTGAGCAGCATCCGCACGTACCATGCGGAGATCAGCATCATGATTGCGGTCAGTATCCAGGCCAGCGCCGAGGCATAGCCCATGTCGTACCAGCGGAAGCCGACATTGAAGATGAAATAGGCAAGGGTTTCGGTGGAGTTACCGGGGCCGCCGCCGGTCAGCGTCACGACCTGGTCGAACATCTTCAGCGCGAATATCGTCTTCAGGACCGCGGTCACCAGGATCACGCCCTTCATCTGCGGCAGGACAATCTCGAAGATGATGCGCAGGCCCGAGGCGCCGTCGACGCGCGCCGCCTCCTCCGTTTCGCGTGGAATGGACGCAAGTCCGCCAAGGCACATGAATGTCATGTAGGGCGTCCAGTGCCACACGTCGGTGGCCACGAGCACCGCCATGGACAAGGTGGGACTGGCCAGCCACGGAACGCCGTCAAGGGCAGGAAAAATCGCCGCCAGACCTTTGGAAATCACCCCGAATTCAGGATTGAACATGAACCTGTAGCTTACCCCGATCAGCGCCGGGCTCATGGCAAATGGCAGGATCAGAACCGTTCGGGTGAACGTGTGCATCCTGCCCTTGCGGCGCAGCAGCAAGGCAATCGAATTCGAGAGCAACAGGGTGAGCACAACGCTCGACACCACGAAAACCGTCGTCACCCAGAGCGAGTTGAGAAAATTGGGCTCGGTCAGGGCGCGAGAGAAATTGGCGAGGCCAACCCATCCCTCTGGCTGGCGTGAACGCGTCAGATCCCAGTCGCGGAACGCGGTGGCAAGCGAGTAGCCCAATGGGTAGAGCGTTGTCGCCAGGACGATGACAAACGCCGGGACCAGCAGCAGGTATTGCAGGCTTCTGTCGCGCATGGATATCCCCGATCCGGACGGGGAGAGGCGAAAAGCGCTCCGCCGCTCCCCAGGTTTGTTCAGGCTCAGCCGCGGATGCGGGCGACTTCGGCCGCGGCGGCGTCCAGTGTATCCTTGACGTCGGTCTTTTCGCCCGATGCCAGGCTCGAGATGGCCGTTTCCAGCACTTCCACGATGCGCGGCCAGTCATCCCCGAACGACATCCCCTTGGCGGTGGCCAGTGCGTCGGCCGCGGCCTGATGCATGCCGCCCCAGCGCGCGTTCACTTCCGGATCGCGCATATTGGAGAAATGGACGGAAACGACCTCGTTGAGCTTGGGATCCAGCAGGATGTCGCGTTCCAGAGCGGGATCGGTCAGCCAGCCAAGATACTCGATGGCTGCATCGCGGTGCTTGGAGCCCTCGGTGACCCCGAATATCCATGTATTGGTGAAGGTGGTGCGGGCAGCGCCGCCCACTGAGGGCAAAGGGGCGAAGCCGAGTTGGTCGTCGGTCACCTTTGATTGCTCGGGGTCGGTCAGTTGCGAGCGAACCCACCACCAGATCGGCAGCATCGCGGAATTGCCCTGCTTGAAGCTGTTCACGGCGTCCTGCTCGACAAAGACAGCCGAACCGGCAGGGGCGATCTTGTCCTTGAGCAGCATGTCGACATATTGCTGCGTCGCGGCGACGCCGGCTTCCGAATTGAAGATCGGCTTGCCTGCGTCATCGAACAGATCGCCGCCATGGCCCCATAGAAGGTTGATCCACACCATCAGGTTCTGGCCGTTCAGCTTTCCGTAGGGCAGCGCGATGCCGGCTGCATCACTGGAAGCCTGGATTGCCTTGCTGTCGCTGACCACATCGTCCCAGGTCTGCGGCGGCTTGACGCCAGCCTTGGCGAGAAGGTCCTTGCGGTAGAACAGCAACTGCACATGTCCGCGGACCGGCAGACCGTAGAGCTCGCCGTCAATCATGCCCTGGCGCAGATGAGCCTGCGGAAAATCGCTCAGGTCAGTACCTTGCGCCGCGATGCCATCGCCGATGGGCTGGATCAGGTTGCGCAGGGACGAGACCCACTGATCCATGATCGAGACCACGTCATAGTCCCCTGCCCCGGCCACCATTTCCGTGGTCAGCGCCTCTTTCATGTTGGGAAACGGAACATAGTCGACGATCACGTCGATTCCGGTCGCCTTCTCGAACTCCGAAAGCCGCGCCTCCTGCGCCTCGAACTGACTGGATTTCACAGCCAGGACATGAAGGGTCTGCCCCGCATAAGGCTTGCCGTCTGTCGCCTGCCAGGCATAGGCGCCACTGGCGTAGGCAATTGCCGCCAACCCGAGTGCAATGGTCTTCAGTCTCATGTTGTCCTCCCTCGATGAGGCCCCTTGGGTAGGCGCGGCAATCCATATTGTCAATATTATTATCGATAATTTCGTTGATAAACGATCTTGCCTGGGCGAACCTGTCGTGAGATCAGTGCGTTGGAAGGGGATCAGCGATGCAGGGCACACTCGTCGAGGAACTGGAGGATGACATCATCTTCGGGGTATACGCCCCTGGTGTCCGCCTGGTCGAAGACCGGATCATGGAGCGATATCGGGCCAAGCGACACGCCGTCCGTAGCGCATTTTCGCATCTGGAGGGCCGTGGACTGCTCGTGCACGTCCCCAACCGGGGCGTGGAGGTTGCGCAGTTCACTCCGGACGAGGTCGACGCGCTGTATGAAGTGAGAATCGTGCTTGAGACGGCGGCGGCCAGGCGCACCAGATTGCCAGTGGACCCCGAGATCTCGGACAGACTCGAGGCCATCGCCCGCGCCCACGAGGCGGCACTCGGAATACAGGACTTTCGGGCGGTATTCCGGCTGAACCAGGAATTTCACCGCGTCCAGTATTCATGCTGCGGGAACCCGCGCCTCTCCGAGTTGATCGAGGAGCACGCTCGTCTCGCTCAGCCGATCCGCGTGGTAAAATATGACGATCGGGAACATATGAGAGCGGTCGTGTCCCAGCACTTTGCAATCATCGAAGCGATGCGTGGAACTTCCCAGGAAGCCTACGTCGAAGCGACGCGGAAGCACCTGCCAGCTTCGGCGCAGGCATATCGTGCGCTACACGAGAAGAAGTTCGGCCGATAAGCCGTCCTGATCGCGCACAGGAGGGCTAGCGCGACCAGCGACTGCGGCCAAAACGCCCTTCTTTCTTCGCCAAACCCAAATGCACATCCGCGCACACCGGCAGTTGGCCGAGACGCAGGCCGGACGAAATTCAGAAATTGACCTTCCTTGCAAGATGGCCGGCCAAAGACGGTGAAACCGGGTACGACACCTACGCGATTGTCCGCCCGGACGACTGACGTGGTCCTGTGGCTGACCCTTCCCCTGCATTCGGATTTCCCGCGACGAAATTTCTATCGGGCGCGGCCAAGGCCGGCTTGCGCCTGCATTTGACCTTGGTTCTGCACGCGGGTATGGACGGCCGAATGATTTACGTCGGGCTGGCGGCTTGGTGGCTGCATGTCGAGGTGACTGCGAATGGACAATCTGACGAGCGGACAATGCCTGTGTGGCGCCGTGACGTTTCGCATATCGGGAGAGTTCGAGAGCTTCTTTCTTTGTCATTGCGCGCGCTGCCGCAAGGACAGCGGCTCGGCCCATTCGGCAAACCTGTTTTCGTCCACGGCAAAGATTACCTGGTTGTCAGGCAGGGAAAACATCAAGGAGTTCCGGCTTGCCGGGTCGCGGCATGTGAGATGCTTTTGCACGGAATGCGGTTCCGCGCTGCCGTTTTCTCAATCGAACGATGGCGTGCTTGTCGTGCCAGCAGGGGCGCTTGATAGCCGGATCGGCATACGGCCCAACGCGCACATTTGCTTTTCCAGCCGCGCGAGCTGGGACAACGACCTTGCCTCCCTCCAAAAGATCGACGGACTTCCCGGTTGAATGGCCGAAGTGGCGGCGCAGCTCGGCCTCGTCCGCAAGGCGGTCATCCCATCTGAAAGCCATTCAGATCCGTTGCCAACGCGCCTGTTGGTTGCGCGTCCTGGCGACAAGGAAGACTTGTGACCGCCTGCCACCGCACCGGTCTCCTCGACGCATTGCGCGAAATGATGAAGGCGTGGACACAAGAAATCGCGTGCACGCCGCAAGCCATAACCGAGCAAGCCTGGAATGAAGCGGATCCAGGCCGCGCTCAGATTGCGCGTTGCCCGTCCGCTCATGCCGGCTCGGCAGTCCGGTTCTTTAACTTGCCCAACCACCGTCCGGCGCCCTCCCTGCTGGCCAAGGCCAGCACGAGGATCACCACGATACCCTGCACCATGTCCTGGGTGCCGGGCGGCAGGCCCATGATCTGCATGATGGTCACGATCAATATCAGCAACACGCTCGCGACGAAGGTCCCCACGGCGGTTGCCGCCCCCCCGAAAATGAGCGTCCCACCGACCACGACGGCGGCAATCGACTGCAGCAGGTAGGGTTGCCCCATTTCCAGGAACGCCCCGCCCACATAGGCTCCAAGCACCAGGCCGGTGCAAGAGGCCAGGATCGAGGAAATCAGGAAGGCGGTCGCGATGACCGCGTCAGTCCTGATGCCGGCCAGCCGCGCCGCAGCACGATTCTGGCCGACCGCGCGCAATGTCTGCCCGTAGGCGGTGAACCGCAGCACATACGCCGCGACCGCCACCAGGGCCACCGCGACGATGACCATCACCGGGACGCCGCCGACGCGCCCTCCGGCAATCGCCTTGAGGATCGGGCTCACCGCGAAGCCGGGGATTGCCTTGTTGGCAAGCAGCGTCGCCGTGGCCAGCACATATCCGGTTGCAAGCGTGGCGATGATGGCGGGTATCCGCAGCGCGACCACGAGCAGGGCGTTGAAGCCGCCCACGACCAGCCCCACGCCGATTGCGACCGGCACGCCGACAAACAGGTTCGCATCGACACCCCGGATCGTAAGCAGAGCCAGATAGGCGTTCAGCGTGAGAACCGAGGGGATCGACAGGTCGATATTGCCGCGTCCGGTCGTAACCACGAACATCTGACCCAACCCCACTATGGTGAGGAAAGACGCCGACAGGAGGACCCCGGAAAGACTGGCGATGGAGAACCTGTTGGTGACCGTTGAAAGAACCAGCCAGAGTATCAACACGGCCAGCGCCGACCAGAACCAGCGGTTGGAATTCACCCAGTTCGAGAAAACCGAATACCCCTTCATTCTTCGCCCTCCCTCTGGCCCGCGAAGGCCCTGAGCGCCAGAAGGGCGATCAACACCAGCCCTTGCGCCATGGCGTTGTAGTCGCTGCTCACGTTGAGCACGCCCAGAAGTGCCCCGATCAACGCCAGCGTCACCGCGCCCGCCACCGCCCCGATCGGCGAGACGATGCCTCCCATCAGCGCGCAGCCGCCCATTACCACCGCCGCCACACTCAAAAGGGTGTAGGAATTGCCCGAATTGATATCGCTGGCGGTGTTGATCGCGGTGAGCGACATGCCCGCCGCCGCCGCAAACACGCCTGCCACCAGATAGCGAACCATGGCGAAACGCGTCGCCGACCAGCCCGAATTCACCATCGCAGCGGCGTTGTTGCCAAAGCCGCGAAGCGCCACGCCGAGCGGCAACTGGTTCAGGATCGTCGCAATCGCGCCTATGACCACGATGAGCAGGATCGAAGTCGGCAGACCGAACACGCTCCAGTTCACCGCAGCACTGAGCCACGAAGGGCTGGCGCCACCGGGCGTTGGCTGGATCGAATAGCCGATGCCAGCCCAGATGAACGACGCGCCGAGCGTCACCACGATTGCGGGGATTCGCCGCGCGTGTATCAGCCAGCCCAGCGCCGAATAGGCGAGGATGCCCAGGAGGATAGCGGCAACACCATAAAGCGGGTAGTCATAGAGCAGCGTCGCGCTCAATACGCTGACCAGCCCCGCGAATGCCCCCACGCCAAGGTCGATTTCGCTTCCGCCCACGATGTACATCTGGGCCATTGCGACCAGAACCAGCGATACGGCGGGCATCAGAAGCAGGTCAAGGCCGAACACCGAAGCGATCGCGGGGTTGTTCAGCATCATGACGCCAAGCACGATCACCATGCCCAGAAAAGGGGCGGATTGCAGAAGCGTCTGGCCCAGCCGGCGACCTCGTGAACCCTCATTGGTGCCCGTTTCCGCGGCCTTGCCCTGGTGGGCAAACGACGCGCCCACAATCGCCTCCTCGGTGATCTGGGCGCCGACAAGTTCGCTGACGATCTCACCGTCCGCAAAGACCAGAACCCGGTCCGCGGCAAGCAGTTCGGCATCTTCGGTCGTGTGCCAGACCAGCGTGTGCCCTTCCTTGGCGGCCTGATTGCACAGCCGATAGAAGTCCTGCTTGGTGCTGATATCCACACCGCGCGTCGGGTCGTCGAGCAGGACGACGGGCGTCTCGGCGGCCAATGCACGCGCCACCAGCGCCTTCTGCTGGTTGCCCCCGCTCAATTCGAGAATGTTGGACTGGAACCGGGCCCGGTCGAGCTTGAGGTCGTCGGCGTGACGGGCCACCGATTCGGCCTCGCGGCGCTGGGACACGAATTCCAGGAATCCGCGCTTGGCGATCCGCCCGATAAAGATGTTGAACAGCACCGTGCCGAGGGCGAACACGCCTTCCTTCCGTCGGTCGCCGGCAATGAAGCTCGCGCTGCCGGTGCGCACGACATCGCCCTCGTTCTTCCTTGCGGCAAAGATCGCATGGAGAAGTTCCTTCTGGCCGCTGCCCTCCAGGCCCGCAAGGCCAACGATCTCCCCGCGTCGCATGTCCACGTCGCGCCCAAGGCGGGTGGTGAAACGGCCGCCAATGCGCACCACGGTGTCGCCGGTGCGCGCTTCCTGCGTTTCGGCATGCCGGTGAACGATGCCCGCGTCCCCGCCCATCAGTTCCACAAGATGATCGAAGGACGATTCCGCGGCCGCGCCCTGCCAGGCAACGCTTCCATTGCGCAACACCACGACTTTCGTAGCGATGTCGACAATCTCGTGGAGCTTGTGGCTGATGAAGATGAAGGCCAGTCCCTCGCGCGATCTGGCATGCATGAAGGCGCGCAGCTGGCGCGAGCGTTCCTGGTCGAGCGATGACGTCGGCTCGTCGAGCACCACCAGCTTCAGGCCCGGGCTTGCGGCCGCCCTCGCGATCTCGACCATTTGCCGCTCGCCGATACCGAGGTCTCCGACCTTGGTGTTGACGTCGAGCCCGAAACCGGGAAACACCATCTCGAGCGCATCGCGAGCCTTCTGCTGGTAGACACGCCGCCAGCCGGGCATCATGCGCGCCTCTTCCGGCGCCTCGATATAGAAGTTCTCGGCCACGGACAGGTTGGTGCACAGCGAGAATTCCTGGTGCACCATGCGGATGCCCCGCCTCTGCGCCTCGCCGGTACCGTAGTCGGCGAACCCGACCGTTTCGTCGCCGAAGGAAAGCGTGCCCAGCGTGGGGGCTATCGCGCCACTCAAGATACGCATCAGCGTGGATTTGCCCGCGCCATTGCCGCCGACAAGTCCGATGATATCGCCTTCGCGAACCTCGAGATCGATCTGTGAATTGGCCAGCGTGGCGCCGAAGGCCTTGGTGATCCCCTGCAGCCGAACCAGAGGCCTTCCCGCGATTGCTTGTTGTTCAGGACGACGGGATTGTTGCAGGACGAGACCGCTTTCGGACAATGTTCCCTCCGCTTGCCGGATCGAAGGCCGGGCGCGCATCGACGAGCGCGCCCGGACCTGTAGCCTAACCCTGGTGCCGACCTGGCGCTACTTGCTCAGGAGATTTTCCTTCACCCAGTCGAGCGAATAGCTGGGGCTGATGATCTGGCCACTGGGCAGCTTGGCGTACTCGGCCAGGTTGCTGGCATCGACGGTGGCGACCGGCATGATCATCATCTTGGGAGCATCGGCGCCCTGGAGCAGGGAGAGCCCAAGCCAGAACGCCGCGCCACCGATACCCGGCGTGGTGTTCATCGAAATGGTCTGGTAGCCGTTCTTGGCATTCTCCTCGGCCCACCATTTGACGAAATCGGTGCCGCCACCGCCTTCGATGATTGGCATATGGTCGGTATATTCGCCACCATACTGCACGAAGGCCTGTGCAATCCCGACATCATCGCTACCGCCCTGTGCCAGCACCGCATCGACATGCGGAAGGCTGGGCAGCACGTTGGTGATCGCCGCCTGGGCGACAGACGCAGTGGCCTGGCCGTAAACAGTCGCCACCACCTTGATGTCGGGGTACTTGGCCAGCACGGATTGCTGCGCGTTGTACATGTCGTTGTCAGGCGCCGAACCCTTCACGCCACGCACCTGGATGATGTTGCCCTTGCCGCCCAGCATCTTGATGACGGCTTCGGCCTGCGCCGCCTTGTAGCCCTTGAAGTCGAAGTTCAGCTGGTAATTGCAGGGAGCATTGGCAATCGAGTCGAAGGAAACCACGATAATGCCTGCGGCACATGCCTTCTCGATCACGCCGTTGACGGCGGTTTCGGAAGCCGCATCGACAAGAATGACGTCGACCTTCTTCAGGATCAGCTCGGCGATCTGGCTGTTCTGCTGGGCGACCGAACCGTCGCCATTCATGGAGATGTAGTCGGCGATCTGCCCATTGGCCTTCGCCTCCTTTGCCGCGGCCTCGAAGGCTTCGACCATCTGATGGCGCCAGGTGTTGCCGTAATAGGCGTTGGAAAGCGCAATGACCGGAGCATCCGGTGATGCGAATGCGGGCACCGAGGCGGCGACGATCAAGGCGGCCGCGCCGAGTGCTGCTGAAAGACCAAGCTTCATACCATTTCCTCCCGTATGTTCGGCGCCGCGACCTCATCGCTGTAGACGCCACATGAGATACATATTATACCAGTTACAACGTGGCAAGCCAATTTGAGAGCTGCGCCAGAGGCGGTGGCGCCAAAGGCGGGGAGGCGGCAGTGGTCGGCATGCTGGAGAGGGCAGGATTCGAAGTCCCGGACGGACAACGCCGGTCTCCGGCTGCAACGAGAGGCCACGGGGGAGAGCCCTGGCTCACAGCGTACCGGCCAGAAGGTTCGCCGCTTTCGCCCGACCAACAAGTGCAGCGGCACTCGGACGCATTTGTCTTATGCCAGTCTGGCGGATCGGCGCATCTCGATCAGCACCAGCCAGTATCCTGGCAGGGGAAATCCAGCTGCCCGAGAACGCAGGCCTTGTCGATTTCGGCGGCGCAAGATGCAAGGACAACTCGATCTGACCCGCACGCGCGCCCTCTTCGGACCGGCCTGATAACCCACGGCGTGGTGGCGGGCCGCATTGCAGCGCCCTCCGATATCGTGCGCGCCGTCCAGCAACCAGGGTCGCCATCGCACTTGCTGCGGCCGGCGAACCCCTCTAGATAACAGGTATCATGAGTACCAAAAGCCCCATTCCGCGCGTCAAGCTTTCAGACCAGGTGCAAAACCGGCTGCTTGCGGTCATCCAGACCGAAGGGCTGCGCCCCGGCGACCCACTGCCCTCCGAGCGCGAACTGATGGAGGCCTATTCGGTCGGACGTCCGGCCATTCGCGAAGCCATGCAGAACCTGCAGCGCATGGGCCTGGTGGAGATCAAGCACGGCGAGCGCCCGCGCATAGCCGAACCCTCGTTCGACCGCATGGTCGACCAGATGGGCGAAACCATCCGGCACTTGCTCATGCACTCGGAGACCTCGCTCAGCCACCTCAAGGAGGCCCGGGCGACGTTCGAAATGGAAATGGCGCGAATCGCGGCGCGCAAGCGCACCGATGCCGACATCGCCGATCTCAAGGCCATCCTCGACAAGCAGGAATCGGTCAGGCTGATTTCGCCGAAATTCCTCGAGGCGGACGCCGAGTTTCATCACAGGATCGCCGTGATCAGCGCGAATCCGATCTTCTCTTCGCTCAGTCTTTCGCTGTTTCGCTGGCTGGCGCAATTCCACTTCGATCTCGTGCGCAAGCCCGGACTGGAACAACTCACGCTCGCTGAGCATTGGCAGATCGTGAAGGCGATCGAAAAGGGCGACCCCGATGAAGCCGCCAAGGTTACCGAGGATCACCTGAACCGGGCCAACCGGCTCTATCATCAGGATAATTTCAGCCAGAAATCCTGAACTTCGGACACCTGCGATGCAAGGATGTTCGGGATTGTGCGTCATCAATAACTGGTATAATGAGTACTTGAGATAGATCAGGCCTCAAGCTCTGCGATGACATCGGAAAACGTCAGCCTCTTCGGAACTCCGCAGCCGCCCGCGACGGCGCGCAGTCTTTCGTGCGGGCCGCTTTCGTTCAGTCTCGAGGATGGCGCGTTGCGCACGATCCGTTGGCACGGGATCGAACTGGTGCGCGCCATCAACTACCCGGCGCGCGACCCCGACTGGGGCACCATGACATACGTGACGACTGAAGAGACGGTCGATGCCGGGCCGGAGCGCATCGTCTATCTGCGCCGGTTCGAAACCACCGACGGTATCATCGCTGGCCAGTTCCGCGCATCCGCCGACGCTTCCGGCAAGATCTTGGTCGAACTCTCACTGGCGCCCGAGCGCGACATCACGGCCAACCGGATCGGTTTTACGATCCTGCATCCGATTGCGGGGCTGGCAGGCCATCCCCTTTCCATCGCGCACAAGGACGGCAGCATCGAACACACGACCTTTCCCGAGCGTATCTCGCCGGCTCAGCCTGCCACGGGCATCAGCGGACTCGCCTACAGCATCGAAGAATGCAGCGTAGAGATCGCCATGTCCGGCGAGGTTTTCGAGATGGAGGACCAGCGCAACTGGTCCGACGCGTCCTTCAAGACCTATTGCCGTCCGCTTTCGCTTCCCTTTCCCTTTCCCGTCGCCGCCGGCGAGCGGATCGAGCAGCGGATCGAGCTTTCGTTCGCTGGCAGGCCGGTCAGCGCCAAGAACGGTTCGGCGTCGTGGGGGAAAATCGACTGGAGCGACCTGGACGAGCCGTTTCCCGATTTCGCGCTCGCCGTGGAAACTGGCTGGACACTACCCGATGGCGCGTCGGGACTGCCCGACCTGGAAAGCGCCCGGCGCCTGGTGCGCGTGGACCTCCGATCTGCAAAGGCCGGACAAGTCTTGAATCGGTGCCTGGAAGGCGCAAAGGCCCCTGTCGACCTCGAACTGGTAATTTCCGACGACATCGATGCGATGGCCCGCCAATTGACGTCGCTGGCCAAGGAACTGGGCGAACTCGGCATCCATCCTGAACATGTCATGGCGTTGCCGGCTGCCTATCTCTCCAGCTACCAGCCCGATGGTGCCTGGCCGACCGGCGCCACGCCCGGCGGCGCGGCAAGAGCCGCCAGAGCGGCATTCCCCGGAGCGCGCATTGGCGGGGGCATGCTGACCAATTTCACCGAATTCAATCGTCTGCCGCCCGACCCCGTGATCGTCGATTTCATTACCCACGGCACAACCGCAATCGTTCACGCCGCTGACGACCTTTCCGTGATCGAGACCCTGGAGGCCCTGCCCCACATCTTTCACAGCGCCCAAGCACTGGCGCCGGGAAAGCCATACCGGCTCGGGCTCGTGTCGATTGGAGCGCGCACCAACCCATACGGGTCGTCCGTGGCTTCGAACCCGGGGCAGGTGCGCAAGCCGCTCGCCATGTCGGACCCGCGACACAAGGCTCTCTTCGGGGCGGCCTTCATGGTGGGAGCCGTGGAGGCCACACAAGGGTGCGGCGTCGCGGCCATGGCCCTGGGTGCGCCCTCCGGTCCGTTCGGCATCATCGAACCGGACCCGTCGAGCGCAAACCGCGCCCGTCTGTTGCCCGCATTCCACGTGATGCGCGCCCTTCATGAAATGAAAGGCGGCCAGCGACTGAAGTCCAGTTCCGCCGATTCCGGTCTGCGCGTCGTCGCTGCGCATGTGCCCGATGCGACCCTGTTCCTGATCGCCAACACCACCAATGAGAACCGGGAATTCGTCCTGCCTGCACCTGCGAGCATGAGGTGGCTCGACGCGCAATGTATTGGCGACGCGGCAGCGGACCCTCGCTGGCTCCTGCATGCGGGCGGCACGCGCAAGGCCGGTGGTCACCTGCCCCCTTACGCCCTCGTGTTTGGACGAATTGAAGCGGAGGAAATATGAACAGCCCGACACGGATCGAAGCCGACTACCTGATCGAGACAGCCTTCGACCCGCGCAAGGCCGTCGAGGCGATGGCGGGCGAACAGTCGTCCGGGACTTTCGTGCCGGTCCCCGGCGAGACGGAGGAACTCAAGGCACGTGCCGCTGCACGCATCGAGTCGCTTGAGATTGTGGGGGACGTGACCGAGCCAAGCCTTCCCGGTTCGGGCCTGCCGCAAGGCACCGGCGCCCCACGGCGTGTCGTGGCAAGAACGACGCTGTCCTGGCCCCTCGACAATATTGGACCGTCATTGCCCAACCTCATGGCGACCGTGGCCGGCAACCTGTTCGAACTGCGCCAGTTCTCGGGCCTGCGGATCACCGACCTGCGACTGCCGGAAGCATTTGCTGCCGCCTATCCCGGACCGCAATTCGGGGTGGAGGGTACGCGCCGGTTGTCTGGCGTCTTTGATCGCCCACTGATTGGCACCATCGTCAAACCCTCTGTCGGGCTTTCACCGGAACAGACTGCGGACCTCGCCGCCCTTTTGTGCGCGGCGGGCATCGACTTCATCAAGGACGATGAACTCCAGTCCGATGGACCCGCATGCCCCTTCGAGGCACGGGCCCGCGCCGTGATGCGGGTGATCGAGGAGCACGCACAGCGCACCGGGCGCAAGGTGATGTATGCGTTCAACCTGACAGGCGAAATCGACCAGATGCGCCGGCGTCACGACCTCGTTCAGTCCCTCGGGGGAACCTGCGTGATGGTCAGCCTGAACTCGGTGGGCCTCGGGGGAATGGTTGAACTGGGACGCCATGCGACCCTTCCGATCCACGCACACCGCAACGGCTGGGGTTATCTCTCACGACACCCCGCACTGGGCTGGTCCTACGTCGCCTGGCAGAAAATCTGGCGGCTGGCCGGCGCTGACCACATGCATGTGAACGGCCTCGACAACAAGTTCTGCGAGGACAACGAAAGCGTGCTGGCATCGGCAAAGGCGTGTCTGACGCCCATGTTCGAGAACAAGCCATGTACGGTCATGCCCGTGTTTTCTTCCGGGCAATCCGCCAAACAGGCCGCCGCGACCTATGCGGGCCTTGGCTCCAGCGATCTCATCTATGCCGCTGGCGGGGGCATTATGGCCCACCCCGAAGGCCCGGCATCGGGCGTCGAGGCTTTGCGCCAGGCATGGGAGGCAGCGCTTTCCGGGGTGCCGGCCGAAACCTACGCCGGGACCCATCCCGCCCTGGCCGCCGCGCTGGCTGATCGCCGATGAACCCGGCCCAGGCGACATCCCTGCCCGACGGCCTGCTCCTCGCCTATTATGGCGACGATTTCACCGGTGCCTCGGCGGTCATGGAAGTCATGACCTTTGCCGGGCTGCCAACCGTCCTGTTCCTCGATATCCCGACGCCCGACCAGCTGGCCCGTCTTGCCGGTTATCGCGGCATCGGAATCGCCGGAATTGCCAGATCGCAGGCACCGGAGTGGATGGAACGCGAATTGCCCGGAATATTCGCGGCATTGGGCGCGTTGGGTGCCCCGGTCACCCAGTACAAGATCTGCTCCACGCTCGACTCTTCGCCCCACATCGGGTCGATCGGCAAGGCGTTGGATATCGCCATACCGATCCTGTCCGGCCGGGAAGGCGCGGCCGACTGGCAGCCCATGGTGGTCGCGGCGCCAGCCATCCGCCGATACCAGGCGTTCGGCAATCTGTTCGCGGGCCTGGGCAACGAGTATTTCAGGCTTGACCGCCATCCCGTCATGGCCCGCCACCCCGTCACGCCCATGGACGAGGCCGACGTCCGGCGGCATGTCGCTCGCCAGACGGAGAGGGCCATCGGGCTTGTCGACCTGGTGGCGATGAAATCGGGGCGCGCGCAGGTCGTTCTGGACCTGGAGCGCGCAAGCGAACGCAAGCTCGTTGCGCTGGATGTCATCGACGAGGAAACCCTGGCAATCGCCGGATCGCTGATCTGGTCCAACCGGGCAGGCGGGATCTTCACAATCGGCTCGCAAGGGATCGAATATGCGTTGGTTGAACACTGGCGCCAGAATGGATCGCTGCCCGAGACCGCGCCCGCAACCCGGGCGAGGCCCGTCGAGCAGATTGTGGCCGTGTCCGGATCGGTATCCTCGGTGACCGCCGGACAGATCGAAACGGCACAACATGACGGGTTTGAGCTGGCGCGTATCGACGCCGCCGCCGCCATTGACCCCAAACGCTGGCAGATCGAGCTGGCGCGCGCGCTTCAACAGGCGACCAATATTGTCGAGAGCGGAAAATCCCCGGTCGTCGCCACGGCGGTCGGACCGGACGACCCCGCGATTTCCAGACTGAACGCGGCGATCGAGGGGAATGACATTTCCGCCGCCGCGCTCAACCAGCGCATCGGCGAAGGACTTGGGGCGGTGCTTGACGGGTTGTACCGGCGCACCGGCATCCGTCGCGCAGCGGTGCTCGGCGGCGACACCTCGGGCCACGCAACCCGCGCGCTCGGCATCCATGCCCTCGAGGCACTCGCGCCGATCACCCCCGGGTGCCCACTCTGCCGGGCCTATTCCGACGACCCGGCCAAGGACGGCATGGAGATCGCGCTGAAAGGCGGGCAGATGGGCGACCAGAATTTCTTGCAGGCAGTTCGCGCAGGTGGCGCGATCGAACAAAGGAGTAGTTGAATTGACCAGGATCGCATTGCTGGGGGCGGGCGGAAAAATGGGCGTTCGCCTTGCCACCAACCTCAAGGGATCGCGCTTTGACGTTGCCCATGTGGAAGTATCCGAGGAAGGCCGGAAGCGGCTCGAGGCGGCCGTCGGCTTCAAGTGTGTCGATCAGGCGCAGGCGCTGGCGGGAGCCGACGTCGTCGTCATGGCCGTGCCGGACCGGTTGATCGGCAAGATCCTCTCGACCTTCGTTGCCGACCTCGCGCCGGGAACCGCCGTCATCATGCTCGATGCCGCCGCGCCACACGCCGGCGAGTTGCCGAAGCGGGCCGACGTGACCTATTTCGTCACCCATCCTTGCCACCCGCCCATATTCAACGACGAGACCGAAATGGCCGCCAAGACGGACTATTTCGGCGGCATTCAGGCAAAACAGAACATCGTCTGCGCTCTCATGCAGGGGCCAGAAGAGCATTATGCGCTTTGCGAGGAGGTCGCCCGGACCATCTACAAGCCGGTCATAAATGCGCATCGCTGCACGGTGGAACAGCTCGCGATCCTCGAGCCAGCGCTGTCCGAAACCGTCGGCGCGACCATGGCCCTGGCCCTGAAGGAAGCGACCGACGAGGCCGTGAGGCGAGGCGTGCCCAGGCAAGCAGCAATCGACTTCATGCTTGGCCATCTGAACATCGAGCTGGCGATTGCTTTCGAGATCTTCAAGGAAGGCAAGTTCTCCGACGGCGCGCTCCACGCAATCGCGCAGGCCAAACCCATGATCTTCAGGCAGGGTTGGCTGGAAGACATCTTTTCGCCGCAGGCCGTCCTGAAGTCCGTGAAGGAAATCTGCGAGGACCCGGCCTGACGGTACTTCGACGGGCTTTCCCTGGCCGACCTTGGGCGCCGGATCTCCCGGCGCCCCTTTTTTTTGGTACGGGCCAATGGCAAGGACCGGGGAGAAAAGAAAGGGCGCGGCATCTCGCGATGCTACGCCCAGTTACCCAAGGGAGGGCATCCAACCGTGCGCCGAACCGGTCGCCATGGAAGAGACCCGGCGACCCGCCTCAACTCAATCGAGCTGGGACTGCAATGCGAACCGGCGATACATGCGTCGCTGCATCTGGTCGAGCACGACTGCGGCGATGATCACCAGACCCTTGATGACCATTTGCCAGAACGAACTGACGCCGAGCATCACCAGCCCGTCGCTGAGTACGCCGATAACGAAGGCGCCGACCAGTGTGCCGGTGATCGTGCCGCGGCCGCCCGAAAGCGAGGTTCCGCCCAGGACCGCGGCCGCAATGGCGTTGAGTTCGAACGTCTCGCCGGAGGCAGGGTGCGCGGCAACAAGCTCGGAGGCCACGATCAATCCGGCAAAGGCGGCGCAGAAGCCGGAAATCATGTAGGCGCTCACCTTGACCATGTTCACCCGGACACCGGACAGTGCCGCGGCCTGTTCGTTGCCGCCGACCGCGTAGATTTGCCGGCCGAATGGGGTGCGCATTGCCACATAGGATGCGATGACCGCGAACACGATGAGCGCGATGATCGAGACGGGCAGACCCGCAACGGTTCCGGAACCCAGGATCGGGAACCCGGTATTGCCGAGCTGGGGATCGCCCACCAGGTTGGCAAAGGTCTTTCCGCCCGAGATCAGCAGGGCCGCGCCGCGCGCGACATAGAGCATGCCAAGGGTAGCGATGAACGGAGCGACGTTGAGCCGCGTGATCAGCAGGCCGTTGATCAGGCCGACACCAGCGCCGATGACAAGCGTGATCAGCATGGCCTCGATCGCGCCGGGAAATATCGTGATTCCGAACGGCGCGATCGGTATGCCATAGGTAAGAAGAAAACCGGCGACC
Source organism: Devosiaceae bacterium (assembly GCA_036563245.1). Classification (GTDB taxonomy): domain Bacteria; phylum Pseudomonadota; class Alphaproteobacteria; order Rhizobiales; family Devosiaceae; genus DATCMU01. Next base: position 36,883 of record DATCMU010000006.1, read on the forward strand.
ATTCCCGACATGCCCACGATGGAGCCCACCGAAAGATCAATGCCCGCGGTCAGGATGACATAGGTCATGCCGATGGCAAGGATGGCATTGATGGCAACGTGCTTGGCCACGATGATCAATGTCGGCAGGTCGAGGAAATTCGGCGTCGTCGCGCTGAAGAACAGGAACACCGCGATCAGCGCGATGAACGTCCTGAAACTCATCAGCATCAGGGCAAGCGGACGCCTCTGGGGCTGCCGGTTCGTGGCGGTGGTCTGGGTAGCTTGGTCCAGTGTCATGATGCTTCAAGTTCCTTCACTGGCGTCATCATTTCGGTTGCGGTCGACGCCTCGATGATCGCAGCCTCGGTAGCCTCCTCACGAAGGAATTCACCGGTCAGTTTGCCGCGCGACATGACCAGGATGCGGTCCGCCACGCCAAGGATCTCCTTGAGATCGGACGTCGCGAAAAGAACGCCCAAACCCTCCTTCGCCAGGTGCCGCATGGCGCGGAAAACCTCGGCCTTCGCACCCACGTCGATGCCGCGGCTTGGTTCGTCGAGCAGGATGACGCGCGGCTCGATCATCAGGCTCTTGCCGATGACCACCTTTTGCTGGTTTCCCCCGCTGAGCGCGGTCACCTCGATATCGGGCGAGGAGACTTTCACCGTCATGCGCTTGATCATTTCCTTCACGCTTTCGCGCTGGCGCCGCAGATCGAGCGAAAAGAACTTCGCAAACCGGTTCAGGCTGGCAAGCGTCATGTTGTCGGCTACCGACATCGACTGCACGAGGCCGGCTCGCTGCCTGTCCTCCGGCACAAGGGTGAGCCCGCGATGCAGCCTTCGAGCGGTCGAGGCATGGGAGAGGTCGTCCTCGCCCAGCACGACACGGCCACCGACATGGGAATGCATGCCCATCAGGCATTCGAACAATTCGGATCGCCCGGCCCCGAGCAGGCCATATATGCCCACCACTTCGCCCGCCCTCACCGAAAACGTTACATGATCGACTGCGAACCCCCCCGCAGAGCGCGGCAGCGTGAGATCTGTGATCTTGAGCAATTCTGCCCCGGGGGTGCATTCGGTGGTATCGGGCACGATGCCTTCGGGACCCACCATCTTGCGGATCATCCAGTCGATCGAGATGTCCTTGACCTGCGCCTCGTCCTGCCGGCGGCCGTCGCGCAGCACGGTCACATAGTCGCCAATGCGCATGATCTCTTCGAGCCGGTGCGATATGTAGATCACCGCAACGCCCTGTGCCTTGAGATCGTCGATGACCCGGAACAGGATCTCGACCTCCGAGGAACTGAGCGCCGACGTCGGTTCGTCCATGATCAGCACTTCGACATCGGCCGCGAGTGCCTTGGCGATCTCCACGATCTGCTGCTGGCCGATCCTGAGATCGCCGACCAGCATGTTGGGATCCATTGGGTGCTCCAGCCGCGCCAGGAGCTTGCGCGCCTCTTCGACCTGTCGGCGCCGGTCAATCTCGATACCGAAGCGCTTGGGCGAATCCACCAGGAACAGGTTCTCGGCGATCGAGAGGTTCGGGCAAAGGTTCAGCTCCTGGAACACGATGCCGATGCCCTTGGCGGCGGCTTCGCGCACGGAGCCGAACGAAACGGGTTCGCCCTTGAGCAGAAGGCGTCCATTTGTCGGCTGCTCCGCGCCCGCGAGAATCTTCATCAGGGTGGACTTGCCGGCCCCGTTTTCCCCGACGAGCACGTTGACCGCGCCGCGTCGCACCTCGAAATCCACGTCCCAAAGCGCCACGGTCCCGGGATAGACCTTGCCGACCTTCTCGGCCCGCATGATCACTTCATGTTGCGCCGGGGCGTTCATGAGCCGCCCCCGTCGACATAGGCGAGCGTGACGGGCGTGACCTGAATCGGAGTGGAGCCCGGATTGATCGTGGTCGCGCCGACAAACCGCACCGTCTTGCCCTCCGCGCCGGTCGCATCGAACGAGGCAGTGACGTCCTTGACCGCGCGATCGTTGAGGGCACGGGAAATCTGCGCGAATTGCAGCTGATTGACGAAGTCGCCGAACTTGATGAATGGCAGGCTGTCTCGCAGCGCGGTACCGAACACGACCGGCCCGATCTGTATGGAAACGGCATGGCTGCCGTCCGCTCCCGCGATTTCGAGTGTCATCAATCCGTGCCGTGAACTGGTGTCGACGGACACAACCTTGCCTGAACCCTTGATCTCGTAGCTCCAGGGATTACCCTCGCCGGCCCTGTGACCATAGGTCTTGCCTGCAACATCGGGGTCCTTTGCAACCGCGCCCAGAAGGGTATCTGCATCCACGGCATTCGCGGTCAGGGTTGGAATGACCTGATCGGTCCAGATCCTTTCGACATAACCGGCGGGATCGAACTTGGCGCCCGACTTTTCGGCCATCTGGGCCAGTTCCTGGTCGCTGACGACCTTGCAGCCGGCCATTGGCAACGTGGCGACCGCGATGGCAATCAAGGCAAACGTTCTGATCTTCATCTTTCTCACGCGTAACGGCGCCTCGCTATTGTGTATCCGAGGGCGCCTGTCGTGGCGGCGACGGACACAAGTGGCTGCCCCGGGCGGCGAAACCGCCACCCGGGGCCGACCCCGAATTACTTCGTGAGCTGGAAGTTGTTCAGCTTGGCCGCATTGTCCTTGGTGATCAGGATGCAATCCACCGACTGCTTCTCGGGCTTGCCTGTGGAGCCATTGGTCAGATAGTCGTCCGCTTCCTGGACGGCCAGCTGGGCAATGTCGTAGGCAGGCTGAAGGACCGTTGCCGCGACCTTGCCGGCTTCGATCAGGTCACGCACATCGTTCGATCCGTCGAAGCCGACCACGACCACGTCCGAACGGTTGGCGGCCAGCAGCGCGGCGGAAGCGCCGGCAGCCATGGTGTCGTTGCCCGAGATCACGCCCTTGATCTCAGGATGGGCCTGAAGGATGGCTTCCATCTTGGAGTAAGCCTCGGTCTGGCTCCAGTTGGCGCTCTGCTGGGCAACCATCTGCATGTCGGGATACTGATCGAGCACGTCGTGGTAGCCGCTCGAACGGATACCCGCATTGGTGTCGGATTCCTTGCCGAGCAGTTCGGCATAGGGGCCCTTCTCGCCCATGACCCTGGCAAATTCCTGGGCACCGAGCGTGGCGCCCTGGTAGTTGTTGGAAACGATCTGGGCCACGGCGACGCCGGTCTTGTTGATCTCGCGGTCGATCAGGAAGCTCGGGATACCTGCGTCCTTGGCCTTCTGCACGGCCTCGATCGACGCATCGGCACCGGCATTGTCGAGGATGATGGCCGAAGCCTTGCGGGCAATTGCGGTATCGATCAGCTGGTTCTGCTTGTTCGCGTCGTCGTCATGCACCAGCACCAGGGTATCGTAACCCAGTTCCTTGGCCTTCGCCTCGGCGGCCGATGCTTCGGTTCCGAAGAACGGGTTGTCATGCGACGGAGTAATGATGGCGATCAGCTTGCCATTGCCCGCGGCGAACGCCGGAACGGAAATGGCGACTGCCGCAATGCCGAACAGGGCTGCGCCTGCAATTCGTGCGATATTCATCTTTGGTTCCTCCTGTGGAGCGCTCGTTCGAGAACTCCGGGTTTGTTGGCCCCGCTGGCTGCGCTCAGCGCTCCTCCACGGGGTTTGCGCTCGTTGGTTCAGTCTCAAGTCTCCGGGCGGCCACGTCCGAGCGCTTGGGCAACCGCGGCCCGCCAAGTTGAAATCAGTTTCTCACGGGCATCGGGCGCCATGCCGGGAACGAATCGCGCCGATTCGTCCTGGAACAATGTCCCTGCCCCCTCCTCATCCCACACGCCGGCCTTGATGCCGGCCATGATCCCCGCGCCGACCGCGCTGAGCTCCGCCACCGGATTCCGGCGAACAGGCCTGTCCAGAAGGTCGGCCTGAAGCTGCATCAGGAATTTGCTGCGGCTCGCGCCGCCATCGGCGGAGAGTTCCGCAAGCTGCGCACCCAGATCCGCCTCCATGGCCACGAACACGTCCATGACCTGCAGGGCGATCGCTTCCAGGCAGGCCCGCGCGACATGCGCGGGACCGGTGCCAAGGGTCATCCCGGTGATCAATCCGCGCGCGTCATCACGCCAATAAGGGGCGCCAAGTCCCGCCAGGGCCGGCACGAACGTGACCCCCTCGCTGGACGAAACGGTCTGTGCCAGATCGCCAAGCGCATCCTCGTCGGCAAGGCCGAGCAGTTGGGTGACGAAAGCCGCCCCCTGTCCGGAGACCGAAATGTTGCCCTCCAGGGCATAAGAGACCTCGTCGCCCCGGCCCCAGGCGATCGTGGTGGACAGCCCGTGGCGCGACATCAGCGGTTCGGCGGTCAGCGTCATGAGCGACGTGCCGGTGCCGTAGGTTGCTTTCACCACGCCGGGCTTTCGAACGCCGTGCCCGAACAGTGCGGCGTGCGAATCTCCCATCATCGCCAGGATGGGCAGCCCCTCCGGCAGCCCCAGGCCGCCCCCGGTCACGCCAAAAGGCGCGTCCGAGGGCAACACCGCAGGGAGGACGGACAATGGAACGTCGAAAAGCCGGGCGAGATCTTCGTCCCACGCGGCGCGGCGGATATCGAGCAGCTGCGTGCGTGACGCATTGCCCACATCAGTGGCATGGACCGCGCCGCCGGTCAGGTTGAACAACAGCCAGCTGTCGACGGTTCCGGCGCAAATCTCACCGGCAACCGCCTTGCCCCTCAGGCAAGGGTCGGAATCGAGCAGCCAGCCGATTTTCGCCGCGGGAAACATCGGATCGAGCGACAGTCCGCTTCGCTCAGCCACGAGTGTCTCGGTTTCGGCATTGCGAAGCGGCTCCAGCCTTTCGGCGCTGCGCCTGCATTGCCAGGTCACGCACGGCCCAAGCGCCTTGCCAGACTTGCGGTCCCACAGAAGAACGGACTCGCGCTGGTTCGAGATCCCGATCGCCGCAATAGCCACATCCGGGCGCGCGGCCAGACATTCGGCAATCACCTTCTGGACTGCCTGCCAGATCTCGTCCGGCGACTGTTCAACCCATCCGGGCTGCGGATGGAACACATTCATCCTTCGCGAGGCGCGGGCCAGAATCGTCCCGGCCGCGTCGATCAACAACGCCTTTGTATTGGTCGTGCCCTGATCGACGGCAAGGACGGCAACACTCATGCGTTGTCCCTCGCAGCGATAACAGCCCGAACAGAAGCGGCAATGCCCTCCGCGGTGAGCCCGGCGTGCTCGAACAGGAACTCGGGGGATCCTGTGGGCTGGAACGTCTCGAAGCCCATGATCCGCATGTGGCATGGGTGCGATGTCGAGATCACCTCGGACACCGCGCTGCCAAGGCCGCCGCGCACCGAATGCTCTTCGACGGTCACGACGGCACCGGTTCGGGCCGCCGCCATGATGGCCTCCTTGTCCAGCGGCGCCACCGAGGACATGTTGACCACGCGCGCATTTATGCCTTCGGCTGCCAGTTGCTCGGCAGCATCGATCGCCCGGCAAACAAGCGTCCCGTTGGCGATGATCGCGGCGTCATGGCCTTCGCGGAGCGTCTCGGACTTGCCAATGCGGAACACCGCACCCTCCGGCCGCTTCAGATCGGGAACAGGCATCCGGCTAACGCGGATGAACATCGGCCCTTCGGTCGCCGCCGCCGCCTTGATGGCCTCGGCGGTCTCCCAGCGATCCGATGGCACGATTATTGTCAGGTTCGGCAGGAGCCGGAGCCAGCCCATGTCCTCGATGGAGTGGTGCGTCGGGCCGAGTTCGCCATAGGCGACCCCGCTCGACATTCCGCACAACTTCACATTGGTCCTGGTGTAGGCGACATCCGCCTTGATCTGCTCAAGTGCGCGGGCTGTGAGAAAGCACGCCGCCCCGCTCACGAACGGCACCTTGCCGCCGTTGGCCAGTCCAGCGCCCACGCCGATCATGGTCTGCTCGGCTATGCCAACGTTGATCAGGCGTTCGGGGAATTTCTTCCCGAAGCCGCCAAGCTTGCTCGAGCCCACGCTGTCGTTGACCACCGCCACGATCCGATCGTCGCCGGAGGCAAGGTTCTCGAGGGTTTCGGAATAGGCGCCGCGGCAGTCGAAGAGCTGGCCGGGTCCGGCAGGTGACAAATCCATCAGGCAAGCTCCCGCATGGCGATTTCGTATTGCTCGGCATTGGGTACGCCGTGGTGCCAGCTCACCTGGTCTTTCATGTAGGAAACGCCCATGCCCTTGTGGGTATGCGCAATCACGCAGCGCGGACGGTCGGTACCCCTGGCACCCAGCACCTCGAGCAGGCGCGCATGGTCGTGCCCGTCCAGCTCGATCACTTCCCACCCGAACGCCCGCCACTTGTCCGCCAGCGGTTCGAGCGCGTTCGTCTGTTCGGTGGGCGCGCCCTGCTGCAGACCGTTTCGGTCAATGACCAGTGTCAGGTTGGCGAGCTTCCGGTGGCCGGCCGACATCGCCGCTTCCCAATTGCTGCCTTCCTGGAGTTCACCATCGCCCATAACCACGAACACGCGGTAAGGGGCCTTGTCGATCTGTCCGGCAATCGCCATGCCAACCGCCACCGGCAGGCCGTGACCCAGCGGGCCGGTATTGGTCTCCACGCCCGGCACATAGTTCCTGTTTGGATGGCCGTTGAGCATGGAAAGCGGCTGCATGTAGGTGTCGAGCATGTAAAGACCGATGAAGCCGCGCTCGGCCAGGGTCGAATACAGGGCCCCGGTGCAATGCCCCTTGCTCAGCACGAACCGGTCGCGCATCGGGTCATTTGGGTTGGCCGGATCGACATTGAGAACGCCAAAGTAGAGCGTTGCGATGATATCGGCCACCGACAGGTCGCCGCCAGGATGCCCGAGCTTGGCATGGTAGATCATCTCGATGCTGTGACGCCTGATTTCGCGCGATTTGGCGCGGATGAGATCAAGCACCTGGTCGGGGGAATTCGACATGGGCATTTCCGCTGTAACTGACATTGGGCTCCGCCTGATCGAGACGTTCAAAGAATGACCGGCGGCAAATCGGCTTCCGGCGCTTCGTGGCGATAGATCGGCCAGTCGAGGTAATGGCGAACGGCTTCCTCGACGATCGAGGCATGGCTGCCGCGCACCATGGCCACGTGATGCTCGAAGCCGTTGCGAACGATGAAGCTGAGCAGGGCGCGCAGCTTGCGAACGCGCGTCACTGCAATGCCGCCGTCCATCGGGAACGGATCGTCGGTGAATTCGCCCTCGCCGACATAGGCCTTGAGCATGCCGCGGGTATCGTCACTCGAGAGGCGGAAGAACGTCATTGGACCGGCCTTCACCTTCCCCTTGACGGCGCCGAAGCATTTTTCCGCGCCAATCACGGTGCCCAGCACGTCGAGATTGGAGATTTCGGGCGTGTCGCCGATGAAGCTCTTGGGAAAATTGCCGCAATGGGTGCACACGCACATTTCGGCGTCCGCCCCGTAGTTGTTGTTCCAGTCCAGGATGGCCGGCGGCGCCTCTGACGCCAGGGCCAGCGCGTACATCGAGATCGCGCCCATCACGTCAACCTCGCAGGCGCTCGGCATCAGCTTCTCGCCCATCATGCTCATGGTCAGGCATGTCGCACAGCCGAAGTTGTCCTGGATGCTGCGCCAGCACTGGATCGATGAGGCATCGCACTCGTTTTCATCGATCCAGCGATCGATGACGATCGAGAGGCGCGCCTGCTTGACGATGTTGTCCCTCAAGATGGTCGAGGGTATCCGGCCATAGGCGGAAATCTCCTCGAGCTTGGCCTTCACTTCGGGCGCGTCGGGTGACAGTGCCTCGGCGGCGCCGATCATTTCCGACATGTCCGCCGTAACCACGGTGATGCCGGCCGACTGCAGCAGTTTTTCGCTGTACCGCATCGTGTGGAACGACGAAGTCCGCGCGCCGATGGCGCCAATCCGCGCGCCCTTCAACCCGCGAACGGTGCGGCACACCCGGGCAAACCGGCCCAGATCGCCAAGGAATTCTTCGCTGTCCACATCCACCGTGTGCGACGTGGTATCCGTGAAGGGGATGCCGTACTGGTGGAAGTTGTTGGCTACCGAGATCTTGCCGCAAAACGCATCGCGGCGGCTGTGCACGTCGACCTTGTCGACCTCGTCATTGCTGGCCTGCAGGAGGATCGGAACGCCGAGCGCCGCCCGCGTCACCATCTCGACCGTCGCGATCTCGTCGCCGAAATTTGGCAGAAGGATCACAAGCCCGTCGATCTCGTCGCGGTGCTTGCGGAAATAGTCGCCATAAAGCGCGGCATCGGCGCGCGATTGCACCGCACCGTTTTCCGTCGCGTCCGGCGGCAGGATCAGCGCCTCCACCCCCAGCTTGCCGAGTTGGGCAAGGACTTGCTGACGCGCCAGGATCGCCGGCTGGCCGTTGAAAAACTGCCTGCTCCCCACCGCAACAGCAAACGTGAGCGGCTTGTTTACAGCGCGCATGCGGAACCTCCCGGTCACTGGTTCCTTGCGATTCTCACACCGCAGAAACCTTGTTTCGTTTTATGACGAAAAAATCCGATTAATGTCGAGTTGTCAAGAGTGTTCGTTCATTTGGTTTTGTTCAGTTGCGTTTGATTTCGTTTTTTTCGAATTTTTGTCATGGTTTCTCACCTTCGGTGTTGTGTGCCGCGGTTTTGGCTCATATGTTGTGGCCGACAAGAGATGCTGGGCCGCCGCGCATCCGTGGTTGCGATAGACGCGATGGCCATGAGGAGGGGTTTTGGACAGCGAACCGGTGAAACCGTCGGCGGCACAGAGGCGGCAGCCGGCCGCCACGCGTCAGGCGGAAGACCAGCGTGGCGCGCTTCTGGCCGAACCGCGTCGGCGCAAGATACTGGAGTGGCTGCAGGAAGAAGGCAGCGCGCGCGTTCGCGACCTCAGCGAGGCATTCTCGGTGTCCGAGGCGACGATCCGTCAGGATCTCGACAAGCTCAGCCAGGAAGGCCTCGTGGCACGGGATCATGGCGGCGCGTACCTGCGGTCCGTGCCCCAGCAGGTGCAGACCATGTCGCTCCAGCACCTCACCAACATGGAACAGAAGCGCAAGATCGGCGCGGCCGCGGCGGCATTGGTACAGGACCACGACACCATCATTCTCGATTCGGGTTCGACGGCGACCGAGGTCGCGGGCCAGCTGGTCAACCGCAAGGACCTAACCGTAATCACGCCGGCGCTCAATATCGCGCTCACCCTGGGCGCGATCCCCTCATTCACCGTTCATATGCCCGGCGGTCAGTTCAAGGCGCCAACCCTGTCGCTGAGCGGAGAGAAGTCGGCCGAATATTTCAAGGACATCTTCGCCGGCAAGCTGTTCCTTGCAACCGCCGGCGTCTCGGTTGAAGCCGGCCTGACCTTTCCAGGCTTCGCAGACCTCCCGATGAAACGCGCCATGATCAAGGCATCGAGCGAGGTCTACTTGGTCGCCGACTCAACCAAGATCAACGCGAATTCCTTCACGCGGCTATGTGGCGTTGAGGAGGTGCAGGTCCTGATCACTGACGATGGACTGAGCGACCGCGACGCTGCAGCGTTCGAGAGGCTCGGCATCCGGATCGTCATCGCGCGCTGATCCTTTCCGATCGCCGCAGGGGCGTGCGGACCGGACTGGGAGGGGGCAGGCATTACCGACATGACGCCATCTTCCGATTTCGCGGTGGTAGCGGCGCGTCATGCCCCACTGATTAACCGTTAGGCCCCGGCGCGCTTGATCGCACCAGGACCGCTACCAGCTGCGCCGATTCTGATCCCGCATCCAACGTACATACTGGGGGAGTATGGTGGAGGCCCGACAGCCGCCGCGAGCCAGTCAATGATCAGAGGGTTCCGCCGAGCGCACCGCCTATCGACGAATGGAACCGTGTAGGGCCGGAAGACAGGCGATCAAGATCTAAGTATATCACATATACTTACAAGGAATTCTGGCGGAGAGGGAGGGATTCGAACCCTCGGAACGCTTACGCGCTCAACGGTTTTCGAGACCGCCCCGTTCGACCACTCCGGCACCTCTCCGCGATGGCGATGCGCAACCCGTTTCGGGGTTGGCCGGTCGTTCTGGCCGGCAGCCTTATGGCATAGGGCAAACCGCGCCGCAACTCCCCTTCTCGCTTGCGGCAACCACCTTCGTGGCCGCGCAGTGCGCCGGGGCATGCAGCCAACCCGGCGCTTGACTCGCGCGCGGTTTCAAATCATAAGCACCCACCTGTGCGTGCCGGCCCATCGGCGCGCCCGTTCTGCATGTTTAAACATCGCTGCTCGAGGCGGCCGCCCGGCACCTGAAGGTCCGGAAACCGATCGCAAGTCCGCGGGACACGGCCATTACCCGCGGCGCCACAGGGCGCGGACAACAAGGGATCCGGGGAGCATCCACCCCGGCGAGACTGAAATGTTCGCTGTTATCAAGACCGGCGGCAAGCAATACAAGGTTGCTGCCGATGACGTACTCAAGATCGAGAAGCTGGAAGGCGAAGCCGGCGATGCCGTGACCTTCGATCAGGTTCTCATGGTTGGCGAAGGCGCCGAGGTCACTGTTGGCGCGCCGCTCGTCGAGGGCGCCGTGGTCGCCGCGGAACTCGTCGCCACCGCCAAGCAGAAGACGATCATCGTTTTCAAGAAGAATCGTCGCCACAACTATCGCCGGCGCAATGGCCATCGCCAGTTGCTGTCGACCGTTAGGATCACCGAGATCCTGACCGGTGGCGCCAAGCCGGCCAGGAAGGCTGCCGCAAAGCCCGCCGCAAAGCCGGAAGCGGCTGCGCCGAAGGCCGCGCCCGCGGCCGAAGCCGCCGCGATCGTCGATGACGTCAAGCTGATCGGCGGCGTGGGACCGGCACTCGAGAAGAAGCTCGCGGCAGCCGGCGTCACCAGCCTCAAGCAGATCGCCGAATTCACCGCCGAGGACATCGCGCGGGTCGATGCCGAGCTCAACTTCAAGGGCCGTATCGAACGCGAGGAATGGGTCGAGCAGGCCAGGGAGCTGCTGGCAGGCAAGCCTCCCCGCGCCAAGGCCGACCAGAAGGCCCAGAAGGCCGACGAGCAGAAGTAAAGGAGCGAGACGATGGCACACAAGAAAGCAGGCGGTTCGTCCCGCAATGGTCGCGACACAGCCGGACGCCGCCTTGGCGTGAAGAAGTTCGGCGGCGAGCAGGTCGTGGCCGGCAACATCATCGTGCGTCAGCGCGGCACCAAGTGGCATCCGGGCACCGGCGTGGGCCTTGGCAAGGATCACACCATCTTTGCGCTGACCGACGGCACGGTATCCTTCATGACCCGAGCGAAGGGCAAAACCTTCGTATCCGTCAACCCGGCAGAGGCGGCTGAATAACCCGGCAAGACCTCAAACACCCTGCCGGAGACCCAATCCCCGGCAGTGTCATGGATAGCCAGCACTGAATCACCAAGGGGAAGCGGGTCACCGGTTCCCCTTCCTTGATTCAGGATTGGCAAGATGAATGCCCTAGACCTTCGCGACGCTCTGGATCTGCGCAACGCACTTCCCCAGACCATTGCCAGCGCCCGCCTCGTGCTGCGCGCGCCAAGCCATGCCGACATTCCCGCGCTCGCTTTCCTGGCCAACAATATCCGCGTGCAGCAGATGGTGTCGCGGCTGCCCCACCCCTATACCAGCGCCGAGGCTTTTGCCTTCGTGGAGGAATTCGCCCGCCGCGACGACCAGCGGCCCTACGCCATCACCTCGCCGGCCGAAGGGTTCTTGGGCGTGATCGGCCTGTCCTTCGGGACAGATCCGGCTCCCGAACTGGGATACTGGCTCGGCGAACCCTATTGGGGCCGGGGACTGATGACGGAGGCGGCGAATGCCTTGCTCCGCGCAGCCGACCGGACCGGCCGGTTCCCCGTGCTGCGTGCAAGGGCGCGCGCTGACAATCCCGCATCGCTTGGCGTGCTCGCCAAGGCCGGCTTCGCGCGGACCGGCGAGATCCGCGATCATGGCCTGCATCCAGACGGCGTCCGCGTGGTCACCTTCCGGCGACACGCGGGAGCATGAGCACGCAACTGGCCACGGCGCGGCGGGTTCTGCGCGCGTCCCTTTCCCTCAAGGAGCATGGGACGCTGCAAACCCGCCGGGAATGCGCTGCCGCGATCCAGCGCCGGGAAAGACGTGGCCCGCGATCGGGTTCAACGGCGCGCGGCCTGATGAGCGAGGCAGCCCCCGCTGGCCCTGGACAGTACTTCGGCACCGGTGAGACCGCGAATATCCGGTCCCGGGCCTTCCATTTCAACACGGCTTCTCTTGCCATCCTGCGCAAGATGGGGTTTGTCGTCAGCGGGCGCTCGCGCGCCATGTGCCTTGCGCGCGGCAAAGAAATCGAACACATCGACGCCGAACTCACCCGCGAGGCGTTTGAGGACGCCAGAAAATGAAATTCCTCGACCAGGCAAAGGTCTATATCCGCTCCGGCAATGGAGGCGCAGGCTGCGTCTCGTTCCGGCGCGAGAAATTCATCGAGTTCGGCGGCCCGGACGGTGGCAATGGCGGTCGCGGCGGCGATGTCTGGGTCGAGTGCGTGGACGGGCTCAACACCCTGATCGACTATCGCTACCAGCAGCATTTCAAGGCCGGCACCGGCACCCACGGCATGGGACGCAACCGCACCGGAGCGGACGGCCATGATGTGGTCATGCGCGTGCCCGTAGGCACACAGGTGCTTGAGGACGACAACGAGACCATCATCGCCGACCTCACCGAGGTCGGACAGCGCGTCAAGCTCCTGGGCGGGGGAAATGGCGGCTTCGGCAACGCCTATTTCAAGTCCTCGACCAACCAGGCCCCGCGACACGCCAATCCCGGGCTCGAGGGCACCGAGAAGTGGGTCTGGCTGAGGCTGAAGCTGATCGCCGACGCCGGGCTGGTCGGCCTGCCCAATGCGGGCAAGTCCACGCTGCTTGCAGCGGTGTCCGCCGCCCGGCCCAAGATCGCCGACTATCCCTTCACCACGCTGCACCCCAATCTGGGCGTGGTGCGGATTGCGGGGCGCGATTTCGTACTGGCCGACATTCCCGGCCTGATCGAGGGCGCGCACGAGGGCGCAGGTATTGGCGACCGGTTTCTGGGACATATCGAACGCTGCGGCGTGCTCGTACACCTGGTCGACGGCACATCCGAGGACGTGGTCGCGGCCTATCGCACCATTCGCGGCGAACTCTCCGCCTATGCCCACGGGATCGAGGACAAGCCTGAAATCGTCGCGCTGAACAAGGTCGATGCCTTGTCCGAGGAACAGATCGCCGACAAGACCGCAGCCCTTGCAAAGGTCTCCGGCCGAGAGGTTCTTCCCCTGTCCGCGGCCACCGGCAAGGGCGTGGAGCAGATCCTGTTCGCGATCCTGCGCGTGCTCGACACGGAGAAGGCCGAACGGGCCGCCGCCGAAGCCCGGAAAGCCGATCCGACATGGAAGCCCTGAGCGGGACATCGCCGCTTTCCGGCTACAGGCGGCTGACGATCAAGATCGGCTCGGCCCTGCTCGTTGATGGAGCGACCGGACGCTTGCGCGCCGACTGGCTGCGCGGGCTTGCCGAGGACCTTGACGTCCTCAGGCAGCAGGGGCGCGAAATCGTCGTGGTGTCATCGGGCGCCGTCGCGCTCGGGCGGCGTGTCCTCGGCATCAATGCCCGCACCCTCACGCTCGAGCAAAGCCAGGCGGCGGCGAGCGTTGGCCAGATTGCCCTGTCGGAAGCCTGGTCGGCCTCCCTGGCGCGCCACGGAATCGTCACCGGACAAATCCTGATCACGCCCAACATCACCGAGGAACGGCGCTATTACCTGAACGCGCGCACAACGATCAACACCCTGCTCGCCATGGGCGCGATACCCATCATCAACGAGAACGACAGCGTCGCCACAAGCGAGATCCGCTATGGCGACAACGACCGCCTGAGCGCGCGTGTGGCCACCATGATCGAGGCCGATTGCCTGATCCTGCTCTCGGACGTGGATGGACTATATACTGCTCCCCCCGCGCGCGATCCGGAAGCGCGCCATCTCGCGCGCATCGCCTCGATCACCGAGGAGATCGAGGCCATGGCTGGCGGTGCGGCCAGCCATACCTCCCGCGGCGGCATGATTACCAAGATCGAGGCCGGCAAGATCGCAACCAAGGCCGGCACCGCGATGATCATCGCGCGCGGCACCGATCCCCGACCCCTCGATGCCCTTTCAAAGGGAGCCCGGCACTCCCTGTTCGAGGCCGCGCACAGCCCCGCTGCGGCCCGCAAGCGCTGGATCCTGGGCACCATCGACGTACGGGGCCGCCTGCTGATCGACCAGGGCGCGGCAGAGGCCCTGCGCAAGGGCAAGAGCCTCCTGCCCATCGGCGTGACCGAGGTCGCGGGTGACTTTTCACGCGGGGACGCCGTGGCTATTGTCGGCCCGGACGGCCGGGAACTGGCCCGCGGCCTTGCCGGTTTCGGAAGCAAGGATGCCCGGCGCGCCCAGGGGCTGAACAGCCGCGCCATCGCCGAGATCTTCGGCAAGGACAGCCGCACCGAACTGGTGCACCGGGACAACATGGTGCTGGTCAGCGCCGAGGAGGAAGCACGATGACCCAGGCCGCTGCCAACGATGAGCTCGACGTTGTCGCCACGATGGCCGAAATCGGCCGGCGCGCGCGCCGTGCCGCCAGCTTGCTGGCCATTGCAACGCCAGAGGCCCGGCATGCAGCCCTGATTGGCGCTGCCCGCGAGATTTCCAATCGCCAGGACCGAATTCTTGCCGCCAATGAAATGGATATGCAGGCCGGACGTGAACGCGGCTTGAGCAGGGCCCTGCTCGATCGCCTTGAACTGACGCCGGAGCGGCTGGCCGGCGTCGTCGGGGCAATTAACGCCATCGCCGACCTGCCGGACCCCATCGGCAGGGTGATCGCGGAATGGGAGCGACCCAACGGGCTCGACATTTCCCGTGTCCGCACGCCGCTCGGCGTCATCGGCGTTATCTTCGAGAGCCGCCCCAACGTGACCGCGGACGCGGGCGCGCTGTGCCTCAAATCCGGCAATGCGGTGATCCTTCGAGGCGGTTCGGACAGCTTCCACTCCTCGCGCGCCATCCATGAGTGCCTGGAAATCGGCCTTGTTGCGGCCGGACTTCCGGCCGACGCCATCCAGATCGTGCCCACCACCGACCGCGCCGCTGTTGGCGAGATGCTGCGCGGCCTCGATCACAATATCGATGTCATCGTGCCCCGCGGCGGCCGCAGCCTGGTCGAACGGGTGCAGACCGAGGCACGCGTGCCGGTTTTCGCCCATCTCGAGGGCATCGTGCATGTCTATATCGACAAGAGCGCCAACCTCGACATGGCCGTCAGTGTCACGCTCAATTCCAAGATGCGCCGCACCTCGATCTGTGGCGCGGCCGAAACCCTTCTGGTGCACAGGGACGCGGTTCGAACCCATCTCGGCCCCGTGCTCGAAGCCCTCGCATCCGCCGGCTGCGCGATCCGCGGCGACGAGACCGTGTGCGGGCTTTTCGCCGGCGCGACACCGGCCACGGACAAGGATTGGGTGACCGAGTATAACGATGCCATCATCTCGGTCAGGGTCGTTGACGACGTCGATGAGGCCATCGCCCATATCGAGACATATTCCTCCCACCATACCGAATCCATAATCGCCGAGGATCAGGCCGCGGTGGCGAAGTTCTTTGCCCAAATCGATTCCGCCATCCTCCTGCACAACGCATCCACCCAGTTCGCCGACGGCGGCGAATTCGGCATGGGAGGGGAGATCGGCATTGCGACCGGCAAGATGCATGCGCGTGGCCCGGTAGGGGTCGAACAGCTCACCAGCTTCAAATACCTGGTGCGCGGCAGCGGGCAGACCCGTCCTTGAACCGGGCATCCGTCGGGTCCACCGACGTCACGCGCCTGCCCGTCTCTGCGCCGGGCATGCGGATCGGCCTGTTCGGCGGCAGTTTCAACCCGCCTCACGAAGGACACCGGCTTGTGGCCATGCAGGCACTCAAGAGGCTGCAGCTGGATGCCGTGTGGTTGCTCGTGACGCCGGGCAACCCGCTCAAGGACAATGCCCGCCTGCCTCCCCTTGCCGATCGCGTCTCGGCAGCACGCGATCTTGTCCGGCATCCGCGGATCAAGGTCACCGGTTTCGAGGCCGAGCACGGTTTTCGCTACACCTACGATACATTGCGATACCTGATCGCAACCCACCCCGGTCGACGCTTCGTCTGGATCATGGGCGCCGACAATCTCGTGGGGTTCCACCGCTGGGAACACTGGCGCGATATCGCGGCCCTGATGCCGATCGCCGTCTATGTCCGTCCCGGCTCGGCGCGGCGCGCGCCGATATCCAAGGCGGCAAAGACCCTTGCGGACGGGCGGATAGACGAGACCGATTCGCCGTTGCTGGCAGGGATGCGGCCGCCCGCCTGGGTGTTCCTGCACGGCATGATGTCCGGCCTGTCGTCCACCGCCCTGCGCGGTGCAAGGGAAGCGACGTCCGGCGGCAGGCAGGCGTGAACCCTTGCAACACGGGCCCCGGGCGCGCATATTGTGGGCGTGTGGAAAGCTGATGCCCAGATGTGGACCAAAGCCAAGCGTGTTGCACATTCCCTTCATCAACAAGGATCGCAAGCAGACTCATGACCCAAGGGGATAACCCTGGGGCGGAAGGTGCCAATTGATGGCGTCATCGCCCGCCCGACCCGCCGCCGTTGCGGCTGGTAACGCAACCCCGGACGCGACACGCAAGCACGACATGTCGATGATCGACCTTGTGCTCGCCAGTCTTGAAGATGCAAAGGCCGAAAACACGGTCAGCATCGACATCGCCGGAAAATCCAGCCTGTCCGATCACATGGTCGTCACCTCCGGTCGTTCCAACCGCCATGTCGGCGCGATTGCCGACCAGTTGGTGCGCGCCCTCAAGGAGCATGGCCACGGCAGCCCTCGTGTCGAGGGATTGCCCTATTGCGACTGGGTGCTGGTCGATGCCGGCGATGTGGTGGTTCATATCTTCAGGCCCGAGGTCCGCGATTTCTACAACATCGAGAAGATGTGGAGCGCCGACCTTCCAGCCGGTGGCAACTGACAGTCCGCGGTCGTTTGCCGGAGAAATCCGGATACTTTGTCCTGAACGCGCGATAGTGGGGTCGAGGGTACGTGCCGTACCTCTTGCAGGCGGTCCTGCCCCGCCGCGCCCAGTTCGCCAGTCTGCCGCCGGAACCGGTTCATGCGCATAGTCACAGTCGTGGTCGGCCGCCTCAAGAACGGCCCTGAACGAGAGCTTGCCGACCGCTATACCGAGCGCGCACGCGTCACCGGACGCAACCTCGCGCTCACCGGCTTCGATGTTGTCGAACTGGCGGAATCGCGCGCCTCCAGTGCCGGGACGCGCAAGCTCGAAGAGGCACGCCTCATTCGCGCCGCGGTTCCCGCCGACGCCGTTCTCGTGGCGCTCGATGAGCGTGGCAAGGCCCTCACCAGCCTGGAGCTTGCAACCCGCATCGGCAATTGGCGCGACGCGGCGCGCCCTGCGCTCGCCTTCGTCATCGGCGGCGCCGACGGGCTGGATGGCAGCCTCAGGGAGGAAGCCGCCTTGTCCCTGTCTCTCTCCGCCATGACATGGCCTCATCAAATCGCCAGAATCATGTTGTCCGAACAGCTTTATCGAACGACAACCATCCTGTCGGGACATCCATACCACCGCGGCAATTGACTGGCGCGTGGGTGTCTCGGAGATCGGAGACAATCTGCTCACGCCGTCCCTCACTCCCAGGCGATTCCGCGACCGGCGCGGCTCGGTTATGGTCGAGGCATGATTCGGAGCAAACCGCGATCCATGCCGAATTCCAGTCGAGCCTCCGTCACCACCGCACTGCTGCGCTTGAGCGTCGCGGCACTGGCGCTGTGCGGGCCGGCAATCGCCCTGGCACAGGATGCCGAACAGCCGGCCCACACCGAGGACCCGGCCGACGTGCTGCCAGCCGATCCGGGCCTTGACCCCCAGAGCGCCGAAAAGGCCCGCAACGAGCTTGAATCCATTCAGAATTCGATCACGCTGAGCAAGGAGCGTGCCGCGGCCCTGCGTGCGGAGATCGAAAAGCTCGACGGCGACCGCACCCGCCAGAACGCTGCGCTGATCGCGGCGGCACAGAGGGTAAAAGCCGCCGAAACGGACGTCTCCGCCATCGAGGAAAAGCTCGGCGGGCTCCTGCGGGAGGAAGCCGACGTGAAGGCGCGGCTGGACGGGGCCGATTCCAATATCTCCGCGCTTCTTGCGGCGCTGGAGCGGATTGGCGAAAACCCGCCCCCTGCCCTCATCGTCAACCCCGATGATGCCGTCGGTTCGGCGCGCAGTGCACTCGTGTTGTCGGCGGTGCTTCCCCAGTTGCGCGACCGGGCCAGCAAGGTTGCCGCGGATCTCAAGCGGCTTGCCGAGCTCAAGAGCGCGGCCCAGGCCCAGGAAACCGAACTCAAGGCCAATCTGACCACGCTTCAGGAAGAGCAATTGCGCATCGCGACATTGATCGAGGCGCGCAAGCAGAGCCTTTCCGAGGCCAACTCGGCGTTGCAGGCAGAAGAGCAGCAGGCCGAGGAACTGGCCGGACGCGCCGGTTCGCTCAAGGAACTGATTGCGTCTCTCGAAAGTCGCATCAGCGCGGTGACAAAGGCGGCCGAGGCGGCCCGGGCCGCCAATGCCGGCCGCAGCACGCCGACACTCTCTCCGGAAACCGTGCGCCTCGCGCTGGCCAATACGGCGCGCACCGCGCCCGCTGTCCCTTTCTCCGCCGCAAGGGGGTATCTGGCGCGACCGGTCAACGGCGTAACGGTCACCGGCTTTGGAGCCAGCGACGGGTTCGGCGGCACATCGGCCGGCGAATCCGTCGTCACGCGCGGGGAGGCCCAGGTACTTGCCCCGGCCGATGGCTGGGTGATGTACAAGGGGCCTTATCTCGACTATGGCCAGATCGTGATCCTCAATCCCGGGCAGGGCTTCACCATACTGCTCGCGGGCCTTGAGACCGTCTCGGTCGATCTGGGGCAATTCGTGATGATGGGCGAGCCCGTCGGCGCCATGGGCCGTCGCACGCTCGGTCAAACCGTTGCGACCAATGCTGGCGTCTCGCAGCCAACCCTCTATATTGAGTTCCGAAACAACGACAAGCCCATCGATCCTGAAGATTGGTGGGCCACCGACAACAACGCAACGCAAAGTGGATAAAGCCCGATGAGACTGCCTTTCTTCAGCGCCGCCGTCATGGCGGTCGCCCTGGCGGTGACTGCCCTGCCGCCCGCGGCCCTCGCCCAGCAGGACACCGCCACGGCCGCCCCTGCGGACACGAAGAACAATCAGCAGGATCTCTATCGCGAGCTCAACGTGTTCGGCGAGGTGCTCGACCGCATTCGCGCCGAATATGTCGACGTTCCCGACGACAAGGCTCTGATCCGCGCCGCAATCAATGGCATGCTGACCTCGCTCGATCCTCATTCGAGCTATCTCAACCCCGATGACTACAAGGCCATGCAGACCGACACCAGTGGCCAGTTCGGCGGGCTGGGCATCGAGGTGACCATGCAGGATGGCGTGATCAAGGTGGTCTCGCCGATCGATGGCACGCCAGCGGCCGCCGCCGGTATCCTCTCCAACGACCTGATCGTGGAGATCGATGGCGAACAGGTCCAGGGCATGAGCCTCGATGAGGCAGTGGGCAAGATGCGCGGCGCAGTGGGCACCAAGATCAAGCTCACCGTGGTACGCGACGGCGTGCAGGACCCGCTCACTTTCGAACTGACGCGCGACATCATCGCCGAGCAGGTGGTGCATTATTCGCTTGAAGGCGAGAACAAGGACGTCGCGTTCATCCGTCTTTCGCGCTTCTCCGAGCAGGCCTATTCGGGCATCGAGAAGGCGATCAAGGACGTGTTCAAGGACCTCGACGGCAAGGCGCCCAAGGGGATCATCCTCGACCTGCGCAATAATCCCGGCGGCCTGGTCGACCAGGCGGTGGCAGTGTCAGACGCCTTCCTTTCGCAGGGCGCGATCGTCCTGACGCGCGGCCGCAGCGAGCAGGAAAGCGGCCGATATGACGCAAAGCCCGACGATCTCGACAAGATGATCAAGGACGTGCCGCTCGTGGTGCTCATCAATGGCGGCTCGGCCTCGGCAGCCGAGATCGTGGCCGGCGCGCTGCAGGATCACAAGCGCGCGACGCTGATCGGTTCGCGCTCCTTCGGCAAGGGATCGGTCCAGTCGATCATTTCCCTTGGCAGGGATGGTGCCATGCGCCTGACCACGGCCCGCTACTACACCCCGTCCAACCGCTCCATCCAGGCCGCGGGCATCCAGCCCGACATCAAGGTCCTTGAGGAGGTTCCTCCCGAATTGCAGGGCAAGGACAAGATCATCGGCGAGGCGGCCCTGCCCGGCCAGATCGGCGGCGGCACGGAAGGCACCGCGACGACGGGATCCTCGGTCTACGTTCCGGCCGACAAGACCAAGGACACCCAGCTTCAATACGCCATTCGCCTGATCGAGGGACAGGAAACCGATCCGTCCTATCCGCCCAAGGTCGATCAATAGGCTCTTCGAGCCCCCGGGATCGCTTCGGCGCCCCCGGGGGTCCACCTTCGGTCCCATGCGGCAAAGCGTGCTATATGGCGAGCAGCCGGGCCGTCGAACCTGATTCGCGGCCCCGCATGCCTCTGCCGGCCGCTTACCGTCCGGCCGCTTCGCTGCACCGAAGCGTGACAACTGGCAATCAGGTGCCGTGTGCAGCCGGCAGGCGTTGCGGGTCATGGCCGACGACTTGAACACTCCGCTTTCGCCCAAGGGCCGCCGCCGTGGCGGCAATCCGGTGCGGCACGGGCTGCGACACCTGCCCATTGCCCGTACGGCCCTGGCTGCGCTGATCGTCATCGTCGCGGTCGTGGGCTACCGGATCATGTTCGTCACCGACCCCCAGGGAGGACGTCCCTCCGCCGATGTGCCGATCACGTCGAGCGCCGGTCCGGGCGATCTGGCTGACAGTGTCAGTGCGACCAATGCCGGACAGGTCCAACAGGATGCCGCTGCCGGTTCCGATGCGGCGGCACCGACTGCCGGTGGCGCATCAGCCGGACCCAGCATCACGGTTGTCGGCGACGCGCCCTCCAGCGACGCTACCGGTGACCAGACGTCAGCGCCTGCGCCATCGTCACCACCTGTACGGGACGACAAGCAACTGGCAAGGGCGCTGACCGAGGAGACGCCGCACGGCGCCATCCCCAGGATATCGAATAGCGGCGAGACCCCGTTCTCCGCCTATGCCCAGGCGTCGATCAGCCCGGCCTCGGCGGGCGGCACCCCGCTCGTTGCCATCGTGGTGAGTGGCCTTGGACTGAACGAGAGCAGCACGATCAGCGCGATCGGCGACCTGCCGCCAGCCGTTACCCTTGGCTTCGCGCCCTATGGCAAGACCCTGCGAAGCACGGTTCCGGCCGCCAGGAGCGCAGGACATGAAGTGCTGCTCGAGGTGCCGCTGGAGCCATTCGACTATCCGCAGAGCGATCCGGGCCCCCAGACGCTGCTCACCAACCAGCCGCCCAAGGCCAATCTCGACCGCTTGTACTGGCTGATGGCGCGTTTCGGCGGGTATTTCGGCGTCATGAACTATATGGGCGCCCGTTTCACCTCGTCGGCGGCCGATTTCGAGCCCATCATGGAGGAGCTTGGCATGCGCGGTCTTGGCTATTTCGACGACGGCAGCTCCAACCGCTCGCTCGCCCCCCAGATGGCAGACGCGAACCACGTGCCCTATGCAAGGGCCAGCGTCGATATCGACAACGTGCCCTCGCGCACGCGCATCCTTGCAGCGCTGTCCTCGCTTGAAGAGGAAGCCCGCAAGAACGGATCGGCGATCGGGGTCGCGTCGGCCCTGCCCGTCACCATCTCCGCGATCGCGGAATGGTCCAGAAGCCTTGAGGAAAAAGGCATCGAACTGGTGCCCGTATCCGCCCTGATGAGCAAACCATGATGTCCAAGCCAAGATCCAGACCCGACCGCGAGTCCCTCCCCTATCGGGATTGCGTCGGCATTGCCCTGTTCAACCCCGAGGGCAAGGTCTTCATCGGCAGGCGCGTACCCGAGCAGGGCGCGGACCGTTCCGAGGTCGCCGCCCCCTGGCAGATGCCGCAAGGCGGCATCGATCGCGGGGAGGATCCCATCACGGCGGCCCTGCGCGAGCTTCACGAAGAGACCAATGTGCGCTCGGCGACGCTGTTGCGGGAGGCGCCGGACTGGATTTTCTACGACTTGCCGGACGAGGTCATCGGCATCGCCCTGAAAGGAAAGTATCGCGGCCAGCGCCAGAGATGGTTTGCCTTCCGTTTCGATGGCGATGAAAGCGAGATCGATGTCCTCCACCCGGGCGGCGATGCCCACATCATGGAATTCGACCGCTGGCGTTGGGAAACGCTTTCCGCATTGCCTGACCTGATCGTGCCGTTCAAGCGCCGGGCCTATCTTGAGGTGCTCGCCGCGTTCGCCGATCTCCCCGGCACTCTGTCGCGGTCATGACGATGAAGACCATCGGCCTGATCGGCGGGATGAGCTGGGAATCGAGCGCGCACTACTACCGCATTCTCAATTCGGAGACCGCGAAGCGGCTTGGCGGTCTTCATTCGGCGCCGATCCTGCTGCATTCGCTCGATTTTGCGCCCATTGCGCACCTGCAGGAAGCAGGCGAATGGGATGCAGCGGGCGACCGGCTTGCCGCGATCGCCGTGGGGCTCGAGGCCGCGGGCGCCGGCGTGATCGGGCTCGCCACCAACACCATGCACATCGTCGCGGACCGGATCGCCTCCGCCATCTCGGTCCCGTTCGTGCACATCGCCGATCCCACCGCCGACGCGCTCCTGCACGACGGCTACTCGCGCGTGGGACTGCTTGGCACCCGGTTCACCATGCAGATGCCTTTCTACAGCGATCGCCTGAAAGGCCGGGGGCTCGAGGTACTGGTGCCCGAGGTCGACCAGACCAATCTCAACGGCATCATCTATGAGGAACTGTGCCTCGGGGTCGTCCGGGAGGAAAGCCGCCGCACCTATGTGGATGCGATCTCCCGCCTCGCGGCACGCGGCGCCGAGGCGGTCATCCTGGGTTGCACCGAAATCGGCATGCTCATCGACGACAGCGTCAGCCCGCTGCCAGTCTTCGATACCACCGACCTGCATGCCACGGCATTGGTAGAGGCGGCCCTCTCCGACTGATCAGCCGAAGCGGCCGGTCACGTAGTCCTGCGTCCGCTGCTCGCGGGGGGCGGTGAACACCCTCTCGGTCCGGTCGAATTCGATCAGTTCGCCCAGGTACATGAAGGCCGTATACTGCGACGCCCGCGCCGCCTGCTGCATGTTGTGCGTGACGATGGCGATGCAGAATTCCGAACTCAGTTCCTCGATGAGTTCCTCGATCTTCGCGGTCGAGATCGGGTCGAGCGCCGAGGCCGGCTCGTCAAGCAGAAGGACCTCGGGCCGCACCGCCACGGCACGGGCGATGCAAAGCCGCTGCTGCTGGCCGCCGGACAGGCCAAGCCCGCTCTGGTGCAGCTTCTCCTTCACCTCGTCCCACAGCGCCGCCTTGCGCAAGGCGGCTTCCACGCGGCCATCCATCTCGGACTTGGGCATGCGTTCATAGAGCCTGACGCCGAAGGCGATGTTCTCGTAGATCGACATGGGGAAGGGTGTCGGCTTCTGGAACACCATGCCGACCTTGGAGCGCAGGAGATTGAGATCCTCGTTCCGGCCAAGGATGTTGCGACCGTCGAGAAGCACCTCTCCGGAGACCCGCTGGCCGGGATACAGATCGTAGATCCGGTTCAGAACGCGCAGCAGGGTCGACTTGCCGCAACCCGACGGGCCGATGAACGCGGTGACCGTCTTGTCGCGCAGCGCCAGATTGATGTTCTTGAGCGCTTCGAAACCATTGGCGTAGTGAAATCCGAGATTCCTGATCTCGAGCTTCACCGGCCGCTCGTTCGTCTCGCCTTGCGAGCGCGTCTCGGTGGCACCGAGGGACGTGGCATGCGTCGGGGCGTCGGCAGTTTCCATGCTGGCTGGATCCCTTATTGCGAACGACGGCCGGCCAGCGACCGGGCGACAATGTTGAGCAACAGAATGGTAACGGTAATCAGCAGCGCGCCCCCCCAGGCCAGCCGCTGCCAGTCGTCATAGGGGCTGAGGGCGAACTGAAAGATCACGACCGGCAGGTTGGCCATGGGCTGGCTCATGTCGGTGCTCCAGAACTGGTTGTTCAGGGCGGTGAACAAGAGCGGCGCGGTTTCGCCGGCTACGCGGGCAATCGCCAGCAGGACGCCGGTCAGTATGCCGTTGCGGGCCGCGCGGTAGATCACGAAGATCATCATGCGCCAGCGCGGCGCGCCAAGCGCCGCCGTTGCTTCGCGCAATGTGTTCGGCACCAGCCCCAGCATGTCCTGGGTCGTGCGATTGATCACCGGCAAGGCGATCAGGCCGAGTGCAAATGACCCCGCCCATGCCGAGAAATGCCCGAACGGCACCACAACGATGGTGTAGATGAACAGGCCCACGATGATCGAGGGTGCGCTCAGCAAGACGTCGTTGATGAATTTGGCGGCCTCGCCCAGCCGTGACTTGCCGGCATATTCCGAGAGATAGGTGCCCGCCAGGATCCCGATTGGCGTGGCGATGGCGATGGCCACGAATGTCATGACGGCGGAACCGAATATGGCATTGGCAAGCCCGCCCTGATCGCCCGGCGGGGGTGTGTTCTCCAGGAAGAGGGCGGGACCGATGGCCGCCAGCCCTTCCGAAAACAGCGTCCACAGGATCGCCGTGAGCCAGAACAGCCCGAAACCTGCCGCAGCCACGGCAAGGACGAGCCAGATCCGGTTCGCTCTCATGCGTGAGGAATATACGGACATGTTCCTGGCCCTCACAGTCTTTCGGCCGAGCCGATCATCCATTTGGCAATACCGAGAACCGCGAAGGTGATTGCAAAAAGGATGAGGCCCAGCGCGATCAGGCTCGACGTGTAGATATCGCCTGTGGCTTCGGTGAACTCGTTGGCGATTGCCGCGGAAATGGTGGTCGCCGGCGCCAGTATGGATGAATGGATCTTGTGCGAATTGCCGATCACGAACGTCACGGCCATGGTCTCCCCGAGAGCGCGGCCAAGCCCCAGCATGACGCCACCGACAAGACCGACCCGCGTATAGGGAATGATGATGTGCCGGACGACCTCCCAGGTCGTCATGCCCATTCCATAGGCCGATTCGCGCAACAGGACAGGCACGGTCAGGAACACGTCACGTGTGACCGACGTAATGAACGGCAGCACCATGATCGCCAGGACGATGCCCGCGGTCAAAAGGCCGATGCCGTAGGGCGGGCCCTGGAACAGCATGCCGATGCCCGGGACATTGCCCAGCGTATCGATCAGGAAGGGTTGAACGTATTTCTGCAGGAACGGCGCGAGGACGAAAAAGCCCCATAGACCGTAGATGATGCTCGGGATTCCGGCCAGCAACTCGATGGCGATGCCGATCGGGCGGCGCAGCTTCTCCGGGCAGAGTTCGGTCAGAAAGATCGCGATCCCCAGACTGACCGGAATGCCGATCAGCATGGCGATCAGCGAGGTGACCAGGGTGCCGTAGATGGGTGCGGCGGCGCCGAAGATCTCCTTGACCGGGCTCCAGCGCTCGGTCCAGAGGAACGAAAACCCGAATTTGGACAGGGCCGGCCATGCGCCGTGCACCAGGGCCACGATCACGCCCAGGAGCAGCAACACCACGAAGCTGGCGGAAATGAACGTCGCACCGACAAAGAGGCGGTCCTGCATCTTCCAGCCGCGCGTTGTCAGGTGACGCTTGTGCTTGGCCCGATCGCGGGCGCTGGCTTGCGTCGATGACGTCAGATTTCCGGTCAAGGTCATCCCACCTTCGCTTTCATCGAGGCTGTTTCAGCACACAGGACGGGCGGAGTAAACTCCGCCCGTCCCGAAAGGAACCGGAGTGTGACCCGATTACATGCCGGGGGTGTACACGGCCTTCCCGTCGGCGACCACTTCGGTGGTCCAGGTCTTGTGGACAAGGTCGACGACGCTGTCGGGCATCGGGATGTAGTCGAGAGCGGCAGCCATGTCATCGCCGTTCTGATAGGCCCAGTCGAAGAACTTCAGGGCCATCGCCACGTCGGCCGGGTTTTCCGGGTTCTTGTAGACCAGGATGAAGGTTGCGGCGGTGATCGGCCAGCTGTCGTCGCCGGGCTGGTTGGTCAGGATGAGATAGTAGTTCTCGGCCTTGCTCCACTCGGCATTGGCAGCGGCGGCCTGGAAGGTCTTGATCTCGGGATCGACGATCTTGCCGGCCAGGTTCTTCATGTTCATGTAGGCAAGCTTGTTCTGCTCGGCATAGGCGAACTCGACATAGCCGATGGAACCGCCGGTCTGCTTGACGGTGTTGGCCACGCCTTCATTGCCCTTGGCGCCAAGACCGACAGGCCATTCGACCGAAGCGTCTTCGCCGACCTCGTCGCTCCACGTGGGCGAGACCTTGCTCAGGTAGTCGGTGAAGTTGAAGGTGGTGCCCGACCCGTCGGAGCGGTGCACGACCGCAATGGCGGTGGACGGCAGGTTCACGTTGGGGTTCAAGGCCTTGAGGGCCGGATCGTCCCACTTGGTGATCTTGCCCAGGTAGATGTCGGCGAGGGTCGGACCGTCGATGACGATCTGGCCGGCGTCGATTCCCTCGAGGTTGAAGATTGGCACGATGCCGCCCATCACCATCGGGAACTGGGTCAGGCCGGCCTGCTTCAGCTCGTCAGGCGTCAACGGCTTGTCGGATGCGCCAAACGTGACGGTCTTGGCCTTGATCTGCTTGATGCCGCCGCCCGAACCGATCGACTGGTAGTTCAGCCCGATGCCGGTCTCGGTCTTGTAGGCATCGGCCCACTTGGCATAGATCGGGTAGGGGAAGGTCGCGCCTGCGCCCGAAATGTCTGCAGCCAGTGCAGCGCCGGCCAGCGACAGGCTGAGCGCAGTCGCGGCAGCGCCGGCTACGATGTTCTTGAAAATGCCCACGTCGGATCTCCTGGATCAGGATTGGTGTCAAGGTTGACCGGCCTCTGGGTTGCCGATCAGCGAACGCCGGCATCGCTACCAGTCTATCATGACACTTTCATAACAGGTTCGATCACGACCCAAACCCGCGGGAAACCGGGGCGGCGCGCCATCACATTCCGGCTCATGCCCCGAATGTGACAACGCGGCCCGTGACCGGCCGCCGCGCAGAAAAAAGCCCCGCCTCTTTGGGGGCGGGGCCGATATGATAACTGTGTGGGCTGGCGCCCGGACGCGTGCCGCTACATCGACACCGGCGGCTGCATGTGCATGGCCTCGTCGAGGAAATTCCTCAACGCATCGACCGCCGTCTGCGCGGCATTGCGGGCCTCGGCGCTTTCGGCCTTGGCAAGCTCGTCCTGCGCGGCGCGCAGCTCCGCCTCGATCTTGCCGCGGTCCAGCTCGGAGATTTCCCGTGATTCCTCGGCGAGAATCGTCAGTCCCTTTGGGGAGACTTCCGCCGATCCACCCCGCACGAAGAAAGTGTGGGACGCATTGTCGATATCGACGATGTTGACGAACCCGGGCTTGAGAATGGTCAGCACCGGGGCGTGATCGGCAAGAGCGGTGAAATACCCCTCGACCGCCGGCACCGTCGCCGAACGTGCCTGTCCGCTCATCACGAGCCGGTCGGGCGCCACGATTTCGAAATGGATACCGTCGGCCATCGGTCAATCTCCTGTGCAAAACCGGGAGCGCGGCGCGCGATGCGCGTGCCGCGCTGTCTAACGTGGTGCCTAGGCGGCCTCGGCGGCCAGCTTCTGCGCCTTCTTCACGGCATCCTCGATGGTGCCAACCATGTAGAACGCGGCTTCGGGCAGGTGATCGTACTCGCCGGCGACCAGTCCCTTGAACGCCCGGATGGTGTCCTCGAGTTCAACGAACACGCCCGGCGTGCCGGTGAACACCTCGGCCACGGTGAACGGCTGAGACATGAAGCGCTCGATCTTGCGGGCGCGCGCCACGGTCAGCTTGTCCTCTTCGGAGAGTTCGTCCATGCCCAGGATTGCGATGATGTCCTGCAGCGACTTGTAGCGCTGCAGCACTTCCTGCACCTGGCGGGCGACAGTGTAATGTTCCTCGCCCACGATCGAGGGGTCAAGCATGCGGGACGTGGAGTCGAGCGGATCGACCGCCGGATAGATGCCCTTTTCCGAAATGGCGCGGTTGAGCACGGTCGTCGCATCGAGGTGGGCGAACGAGGTCGCCGGCGCCGGGTCGGTCAGGTCGTCAGCCGGCACGTAGATCGCCTGCACCGAGGTGATCGAGCCCTTGGTCGTGGTGGTGATGCGCTCCTGCATGGCGCCCATGTCGGTCGCCAGCGTCGGCTGGTAGCCCACCGCGGAGGGAATGCGCCCGAGAAGCGCAGACACCTCTGAACCGGCCTGGGTGAAGCGGAAGATGTTGTCCACGAAGAACAGGACGTCCTGGCCCTGGTCGCGGAAATGCTCGGCGACGGTCAGGCCGGAAAGGGCGACGCGGGCGCGCGCGCCGGGCGGCTCGTTCATCTGCCCGTAAACCAGGGCGCACTTGGAACCAGCGGCCGACCCGTTGTTTTCCTTGGGGTCCTTGTTCACGCCCGATTCGATCATTTCGTGATAAAGGTCGTTGCCCTCGCGGGTGCGCTCGCCGACGCCAGCGAAGACCGAATAGCCACCGTGGGCCTTCGCAACGTTGTTGATCAGTTCCTGGATGAGCACCGTCTTGCCCACGCCCGCGCCGCCGAACAGGCCAATCTTGCCGCCGCGCGCATAAGGGGCGAGCAGGTCGACCACCTTGATGCCGGTGACCAGGATCTGCGCCTCCGGGCTCTGATCGACGAAAGCCGGCGCGTCCTGGTGAATGCCGCGGCGCGACTTGGTCTTGACCGGGCCGGCCTCGTCCACGGGCTCGCCGATCACGTTCATGATGCGTCCGAGGGTTTCCTCGCCCACCGGCACCGATATCGGCTCGCCGGTATCGACCACGTCCTGCCCGCGTACGAGGCCCTCGGTGGTATCCATCGCGATGGTGCGCACCGCGTTCTCGCCAAGGTGCTGAGCCACTTCCAGAACCAGACGCGTACCGTTGTTGTCGGTCTCCAGCGCGTTCAGGATGGCGGGAAGATGGCCGTCGAACGTCACGTCGACAACGGCGCCGATGACCTGAGAGACGCGGCCGACCTTCTTTTCCTGTGCTGCCATGATTGTTCTCCGACTTCGATGGGGTTAGAGCGCTTCGGCGCCCGAAATGATTTCGATGAGCTCCTTGGTGATCTGCGCCTGCCGCTGCCGGTTATACTGCAGCGTGTAGCGCTCGATCATGTCGCCAGCATTGCGCGTGGCGTTGTCCATGGCCGTCATCTGCGCGCCAAAGAACGAGGCATTGTTCTCAAGAAGCGCCCGATAGACCTGCACGCTCACATTGCGCGGCAACAGGTCCTTGAGGATGACTTCCTCATCCGGCTCGTATTCATAGCTGACCGCGGCATCCGCCTTCTCGTCCTGCTCCTCGTCGAAGCTGGCGGGAATGAGCTGCTGCTCGGTTGGCACCTGGCTGATGACGGAGCGGAACTGCGAATAGAACAGCGTCGCCACATCGAACTCGCCCGCCTCGAACATGGCGAGGACCTTCTCGCCGATATCCCGGGCGTGGCTGTATTTCAGCTCGCGCACATCGCGCAGGCTGATCACCTCGATGATGCGCTCCTTGTGCAGCCGCTTGAGGACATCGTACCCCTTGCGTCCCACGCACAGCACCTTGACCGTCTTGCCTTCGGCGACCAGCGCATTGATCCGGTCGCGCGCCAGCCTGGCGATCGAAGAGTTGAAGCCGCCGCAAAGCCCGCGCTCGCCAGTCGCCACCACCAGCAGATGCGTCTGGTCCTTGCCGGTGCCCGCCAACAGCGCGGGCGCGCCCGGCCGTCCCTTGTAGGCGGCGGCAAGCCGGGACAGGACGTTCTCCAGACCCTCGGCATAGGGCCGGCCCGCCTCGGCGCGCGACTGCGCGCGCCGCAGACCGGCCGCCGCGACCATCTGCATGGCCTTGGTGATCTTCTGGATTGATTTGACCGAACCGATTCGGTTTTTCAGATCCTTGAGTGAGGGCATGACGCCTTAGGCTCCCTGACTGGCCCGGTCAGGCCGCAAAGGTCTTCTTGAACGCGTCCAGCGCCGACTTCAGTTGCGCCCGCAGATCGTCGCTGAGCGCCTTCTCCTTGGCAATCGAACCAAGAAGATCGGCATGCTTGGACCGCAGCGCCGACAACAGCGCCTTCTCGAACGGCCCCACCTTGTTGACCGGCAGGTCGTCGAGATAGCCGTTGACGCCCGCGAAGATCACCGCAACCTCTTCCTCGGTCTTGAGCGGGGAGAATTGCGGCTGCTTGAGCAGTTCCACAAGGCGCGCCCCACGATTGAGCAGGCGCTGGGTGGCCGCGTCGAGATCCGAACCGAACTGGGCAAAGGCCGCCATTTCGCGGTACTGGGCCAGTTCGCCCTTGATCGAGCCGGCGACCTGCTTCATCGCCTTGACCTGGGCCGACGAGCCCACGCGGCTCACCGAAAGACCCACGTTGACCGCCGGGCGGATACCCTGGAAGAACAGGTCCGTTTCAAGGAAGATCTGGCCGTCGGTGATCGAAATCACGTTGGTCGGGATATAGGCCGACACGTCGTTCGCCTGGGTCTCGATGACCGGCAGCGCCGTGAGCGAACCCGAGCCATGCTCTTCGTTGAGCTTGGCGGCGCGCTCCAGAAGGCGCGAGTGCAGGTAGAACACGTCGCCGGGGAACGCCTCGCGGCCCGGCGGACGGCGCAGCAGCAGCGACATCTGGCGATAGGCGACGGCCTGCTTGGACAGATCGTCATAGGCGATCACGGCATGCATGCCGTTGTCGCGGAAATATTCGCCGATCGCGCAGCCGGTGAACGGCGCGAGATACTGCATCGGCGCCGATTCCGATGCGGTCGCGGCGACCACGATGGAATATTCCATTGCGCCGGCATCTTCGAGCGCCTTGACGAACTGCGCCACGGTCGAACGCTTCTGCCCGATCGCGACATAGATGCAGTAGAGCTTGGCGTTTTCGTCGCCGGCCTGGTGGGCAGGCTTCTGGTTGAGGAAGGTATCGAGGATGATCGCGGTCTTGCCGGTCTGCCGGTCGCCGATGATCAGCTCGCGCTGGCCGCGGCCGATCGGGATCATCGCATCGATGGCCTTGAGGCCGGTCGACATCGGCTCGTGCACCGACTTGCGCGGCAGAATGCCGGGCGCCTTCACGTCGACGCGCGCGCGTGTATCCGCCTGGATCGGGCCCTTGCCATCGATCGGGTTGCCAAGGGCGTCAACCACGCGGCCCAGCAGGCCCTTGCCCACCGGCGTATCCACGATCGCGCCAGTGCGCTTGACGGTGTCGCCTTCCTTGATGTCCCGGTCGGAACCGAAGATCACCACGCCGACATTGTCGGTCTCAAGGTTCAGCGCCATCCCCTTGATGCCGCCGGGAAACTCCACGAGCTCACCGGCCTGCACCTTGTCCAGCCCGTAGATGCGCGCGATTCCGTCGCCGACGGAGAGCACCTGGCCGACTTCGGATACCTGGGCTTCCTTGCCGAAACCCTTGATCTGGTCTTTGAGGATCGCGGAAACTTCCGCAGCTTTGATGTCCATTAGCCGACCTCTTTCATGGCGATCTTCATGGCTGTCAGTTTTGTCTTGAGCGAGGAATCGATCATCTCCGAGCCGACCTTGACCACAAGGCCGCCGATCAGCGAGGGATCGACCAGCTCATCGAGCGTAACCGTCTTGCCGAGCTTCTTTTTCAGTGTGTCCGCAAGGCTCTTGACCTGGGCGCGCGACAGCGGCGCGGCGGATGTCACTTCCGCCTTCACCTCGCCGCGGGCCTTGGCGGCCAGCTCGCGAAAGTTCGATATCATCGCCGGAAGGGCGAAAAGCCGCCCATGGCCGGCCACGACCCGAATGAAATTGGCCACTGTCTCGGGCGCCTTGGCCTTGGCGAGGATGGCGTCCATCGCCGTGCTCTTCACTTCGGCGGAAATCACCGGGCTGCGAAGGAAACGCACGAAGTCTTCGCTCTCGCCTGCCAGCGCGGCGATACCGGCGAGACTGGCCTCAACGCCCTCGATTTCGCCGCTTTCCTGCGCAATCTCGAACAGGGCCGTGGCATAGGGCCGGGCGATGTGCTCAACGACAGAATTGTGCGCGCTCAATCTCTGGCCACCCTCATTCTTGCAACCCGACTTGCGGCCGCTCATCCCTGGCAGGGAAAAACGGTCGCGCACGTTCGACAGGATCTGCGAGATCGGCCAGTGCGGCCCCCTCAAATTCGCGCTCCCTCTAACACACCAATCTGGCGCTCGCAAGCACGGGGGGCCCGTTAGAGGACGCGACAAATGTCGCAGTCGCCATGCCGGTCGCCAACAGGCAAATCAGTAGAAGCTGACCGGATCGATATCCACCTGCACCCTGAGGTTGCCGCCGGGGCGTTCCGCATTCGACAGCCAGAAGCGGACATAGCCGGAAAGATCGAATTCCTTCGGGCTTTGCACCAGCAGGCGCACCCTGTGGCGGCCACGCACCATGCTGACCGGCGCATCGGCGGGCCCGAACAGGCGGATGCCTTCGGCCATCGGCGCCGCGGACAACAGCCGGCGGGCAAATCCGAAGGCGTCATCGTGTTCGTTCGCCGAGACGATCAGCGCCGCCAGCCGGCCGAATGGGGGCAGGCCGCCCTCTTCGCGCGTCCTGAGCTCCTGGGCATAGAAAGCCTCGCTGTCGCCCTTCACCATCGCCTCGATCACCGGATGAGAGGGGTGATAGGTCTGCAGGAAGGCCCGCCCGGCACGCGCGGCCCGCCCGGCGCGCCCCGCGACCTGGGTGAGGATCTGATAGGTCTTTTCCGCCGCGCGCGGATCGCCATGCGCCAGACCCAGATCCGCGTCCAGCACGCCCACGACGGTGAGCTTTTCGAAGTGGTGGCCCTTGGCCACCAGCTGCGTCCCGATCACCAGATCGTAGTCGCCGCGCTCGATCTCGAGGAAACGCTGGCGCAACTGGGCGTGCCCGCCCATGTCCGACGAAAGGATAACCCGCCGGGCGTCGGGAAACCGGGCCGCCGCTTCCTCCGCAACCCTCTCGATGCCCGGCCCGATCGGCACCAGCGTATCCGCCTCCCCGCAATTGGCGCAGGTCTCGGGCTTGCGGATCTCGTGGCCGCAATGATGGCAGGCAAGCACCCCGCGGAACCGGTGCTCGACCAGCCACGCCGAACAGTTCGGGCACTGGTATTGATGCCCGCAGGCCCGGCACAGGGTCAGCGGGGCATAGCCGCGGCGGTTGAGAAACAGCAAGGCCTGCTCGCCCCTGTCGAGCGCGGCAAAGACCTCGCGCGCCAGCCGCGGGGCGATCCATTGCCCCTTGTCCGGCCCCTCGGCCCGCATGTCGATGGCCGCGATGTCCGGCAGGACTGCGTCGGCGAACCTTGTCTGCAGCCGCACATGCATGTAACGGCCCTGGTTGGCATTGTGCCGCGATTCGACCGAAGGGGTGGCCGAAGAGAGGATAACCCTTGCCCCGGCGAGATTGCCGCGCACCACGGCCATGTCGCGGGCGTGGTAGTTCACGCCGTCCGACTGTTTGAATGCACCGTCGTGTTCTTCGTCGAGGACGATGAGCCCCAATTCGTGGAAAGGCAGGAACAGGGCCGAGCGCGCCCCGACCACCGCCCGAACCGTGCCATTCATCACGCCGCGCCAGATACGGGCTCTCTGCACCGGCGTCATGTCGGAATGCCACTCGCCGGCCGGCGTACCGAACCTGTCCGAGAACCGTTTCAGGAATGTATGGGTCAGCGCGATCTCGGGCAGAAGGACCAGGGCCTGCTGCCCGGCGCGCAACGTGTCCGCCACCGCCTCGAAGAAGACCTCGGTCTTGCCCGATCCGGTAACCCCGTCCAGCAGCGCCACCGAGAACCCGCCACCATCCGCCGCGCGCAATGCGCTGAGGGCATCGGCCTGTCCTTCGCTGAGGCTGGGGGGCGCATGATCTGGGTCTGGTGGCTGGACGACCGGCGGCGGCGGCAGCGCCACCTGCTCCAGCGTGCCCGCCTTCACCAGCCCCTCGATGACCGAGGGCGAAACCCCGCTCGCTCCGACCAGCGCGGGCTTGGCCCAAGCCATGCCGTCCTCGAGCAGTTCGAGCACCCTGGCGCGCGCTTCGGTCATGCGCTCGGGCGGCGCCCCGGCAAGACGGTAGGCGATCACCGGCTTTTCTGGCTCCAGCGCCTCGGTGGACCGAAGAACTCCGCGCAGCACCATGCCTGGCGCTGCCAGCGTGTAGCGCGCAACCCAGTCGACCAGTCGCAACAACTCGTCGGACAGGGGCGGCACATCGAACACCTGGACGATGTCCCGCAACCGGTTGTGAGCCACCATGTCCCTGGGCGCCCCCCAGACCACGCCGACGGTCTGGCGCGGTCCCAGCGGCACGACGACGATGGACCCGCGCGTCACGCGCATCCCTTGCGGCACCCTGTAGGTATACGGCCCCTCGACCGCCACACCCACCATGACCGCCACCGTGTCGCCCAGTTCGTTCATGCCTTCTCCTGCACCCGCCACCAGACAATAGGCAAGCGCCGCGATTCGCGCAGCATGCACACCATCCACACTTCCCTAACCGCCGCATGGCATATTCGGCACATGGTCGAAACCGCCTTCATCGTCAGCGAGCCCCTGCGCGCCCACGTCCGTGCATGGGCGACCCATCTGGGCGCGGTGCGCCGGCTCGCTCCCAGGACCCTTGAGGCGTACGAGCGCGATCTGTCGCAGTTCCTCGCCTTCCTCGCCGCCCATACCGGCGGGCCGGTCGAGGTGGAAACGCTGAACGATCTTCGCGCCGCGGACATTCGCGCCTTCATGGCGCAAAGACGCGCCGACGGCATCGGTCCGCGTTCGCTGGCCCGGGCCCTATCGGCGCTGAAGTCCTTCTTTGTCTATCTCGAACGCGAAGGCGTACCCGTTTCCGAAGCCGTAAACCTGGTCAGAACGCCCAAACTGCCAAGAACCTTGCCCAAGGCCCTCACGATAGCCGAGGCCAAGCGCGCTATTGTCGCCACGGGCGAAATGGAGGCGCGGCCGTGGATCGCCGCCCGGGACATTGCCGTGCTCACCCTCTGCTACGGCGCGGGCCTTCGCATATCAGAGGCGCTCTCCCTTACCCGCGCCGACCTGATCGGCGAAGTCATTCGCGTCACCGGCAAGGGCGGCAAGACCCGGCTTGTGCCGTTGATCGCGGCCGTGCGCTCGGCAGTGACCAACTATATCGGGCTTTGTCCCTTCCATCTGGCGCCGAACGAACCTTTGTTTCGCGGCGCTCGGGGAGGCGTGCTGTCGCCGCGCCTGGTGCAGGGCCGTGTGGCGCAATTGCGCTCCGCCCTTGGCCTGCCGCCTTCGGCAACGCCCCATGCCCTCAGGCATTCCTTCGCCACTCACCTGCTTGGCCGCGGGGCCGATCTGCGTGCCATCCAGGAACTGCTCGGGCACGCGTCGCTGTCCACCACCCAGATCTATACGCGCGTCGACACCGAGCATCTGCTCGATGCCTATCGCAAGGCACATCCGCGCACCTGATCCACGATGAGGCTTTACCGCGCCCAGCGTCGGGTGTACCGAGTTCTCATGTCCGCGTTTGCCGCATCGATTGCGATTATTTGGCTTCTTGGCACCCAGATGTGCCGGGGAACGCGCGACTGACCAAAGCTCTTTGCGCATTTTCCACCGGCCGGCTCTCCCGGCACGGTCACGTCGTGCGCGGCAGGCGGCCCCAGATACGGACGGATCCGATCGATGACCGACGTGCAGGCGAAAAATCTCTCCGCAGCCAAGACGATTGACGCGCCCGGCGAGCGCTGGGTTGGCTACGCGCTTGGCGCGCTCGGCGCCTCGCTTTTCGCCACCAAGGGTATCGTGATCAAACTCGCGCTGGCCGAAAATGTCGACGCTGTGACCACCCTGACCTGGCGCATGATCATCGCGGTCCCCATCTTCGCGTTGATCGGGTGGATGGGCTACCGCCAGCGCGTTGCGCGGGGCAATCCGCCGGACATTTCGCCGCGAACCTTGCTGGCGATCTGTGCCGTCGGCGCGCTCGGCTATTATGTGGCAAGCTATCTCGATTTTGCCGGCCTCACCTATATCTCGGCCCAGTTCGACCGGCTGATTCTGCTCACCTCCCCGTTCTTCGTGCTGCTGTTCGGCGCGATCCTCTTCAGGCGGCGCGTGACGCTGGCAATGATCGCGGCCCTTGTGGCGAGCTATCTGGGCCTGGTGGTCATCTTCGTGCACGACCTCGCCTTCGACGCAAGGGACGTGGTGCGCGGAACCTTGCTGGTGCTGGGCGCCGCCATCGCCTATGCAGGATACCAGCTGCTCGCAAAGCCCCTGATCGACCGGACCGGATCGCGCTTCTTCACTTCGCTGGCCATGACCTCGGCGGGCGTCGCCGTCGTTGCCCATTTCCTGCTCACGCACAATGCGGGCGACCTGCTGCTGCCGCCCAATGCCATGCTGCTGATGCTGGCTATGGGTACGGTATCGACGGTTTTGCCCGCCTACCTGATCGCCGCTGCCATCGGCCGCATCGGCTCCGAGCCGACTTCGGTAATGGGCAATATTTCGCCGCTGGTCACCATCGCCCTTGCCGTCACCATACTGGGCGAAACCTTCTCCATCTGGCATGCGGTCGGCGCGGCGCTTGTGCTCGGCGGCGTGATAACCTTTGGCCGGCTCAGTGCCCGCGCAGCGGCACGCCCGGGCTGATGCAGAGCGCATTGCCGTCGCCCGCGCCGGCCATTGACGCCATCCACACGCCGCCGCATCATTCCTGCGGGCGGGAAATGTTTCCACGCATGAAAAGGTGAAGCCATGGGCCGAGGGGAAGACGACCTGACCGCTTTCGTGCGCGAGGCGCTCGCCCGGGGCCAGTCCCGCGACGAGATTTCCGGTATCCTTGTTGCGGCGGGTTGGCCCAGGGAGCAGATCGTCAACGCGCTGCGCAATTTCGCCGAGGTCGACTTCCCAATACCGGTTCCGCGTCCGCGACCGCAGCTTTCGGCCTCAGAGGCGTTCATCTACCTGCTGGTCTTCTCCACGCTCTGCGCCAGCGCCACCAGTCTGGGATCATTGCTGTTCTCGTTCATCGACCGAGCGTTTCCGGACCCCGCGCTTGACGCGAACTGGTCCGGCTATGTCGTTCGCCGTTCGGTGGCGACGCTGGTCATCGCCTTCCCCATATTCGTGCTGGCCTCGCGGCACGTTCGCAACATGCTTGCGGCAAATCCGGTCCGCCGCGCCTCGCCGGTACGCAAATGGCTCACCTACCTGGCCATCTATGTCGCCGCCATCGTGGTAATCGGCGACCTGGTGGCCGTAGTCTACAATCTGCTCGGCGGCGAACTCACCGCGCGCTTCGTGCTCAAGGCGCTCACGGTCGGGTTGATCGGCGGAGGGATCGTGGCCTGGTACCTGCCCGACATTCGCCGCGACGAGAGCGAAAGTTGAGCGCGGGAAGGAATCTCATCGCCTACGGCGCCGTCGCAGTCGTTGTGGCGGCGGTCGTTGGCGGTGTCGTGCTGATCGGTTCACCCTCAAGCCAGCGCATCCTGCGTTTCGACGAACAGCGCGTATCCAACTTGCGCAGTCTGTCGTCCGCCATAGAAATCTTCGCTGCCCGGCACGCGGCCTTGCCGCAGGATCTCGACGCCTTGCTGGCGGACCCAACGGTTTATGCGCAATCGACAAGGGACCCCGAGACCGGCTCACCCTACGCCTATCGGATCATCAACGCACAGAGCTACGAACTTTGCGCCGAATTCGGGGCAGCTTCTGCTGACGCCACATACGTTCCGGATGGCTTCCGCCATCCCGAGGGGCATCACTGCTTCACCTTCACGATACCAGGCAAGCCTTCGCCCGGTTAGAACATGTTGCGGAAAAGCGGGGCCCGGTTTTCCGATTCGCACATGCGACACGCAAGAACCTGGACCATCCGCTTTGGGTCCATCAGAAGGTGACAGGGACTAGATGTGCAAGGCGCCCAGGCCGCAGGCCAGCGCCGCCTCCCGAACCGCTTCGGACAGCGTGGGATGGGCGTGGCAGGTGCGCGCCAGATCCTCGGCCGCGCCGCCGAATTCCATCAGCACGGCCAGTTCGTGGATCATCTCTCCGGCATTCTTGCCGATGATATGCGCGCCGAGCACCCGATCGGTGGTCGCATCGGCAAGGATCTTCACGAACCCCTGCGTCGCAAGGATCGACTTGGCCCGGCCATTGGCGCTGAACGGGAACTTGCCGACCTTGTACGCGACACCCTCATTCTTGAGGTCTTCCTCGGTCTTGCCGACCGAGGCGACTTCGGGGTTTGTATAGACCACGCCGGGAATGACCCCGTAGTTGACATGCCCGGCCTGCCCGACCAGCAATTCGGCCAGCGCGACGCCTTCGTCCTCGGCCTTGTGCGCCAGCATCGGGCCTGCAATCACGTCGCCAATGGCATAGATGCCCTCGATGCTGGTCCTGTAGTGCCCATCGGTGCGGACACGCCCGCGCTCATCCAGCGCCACCCCGGCCGCCTCGAGCCCAAGCCCTTCTGTAAAGGGTTTGCGTCCGATCGCCACCAGCGCCACGTCCGCGTCAATTGTCTGCGCTTCGCCGCCGGCCGCCGGTTCGACGCGCGCCCGCAGCCCATCCTCGGTGCGCTCGATCCCTGTCACCTTGGTCGACAGCCGGAATTCGAAACCCTGCTTGGAAAGGATGCGCTGGAACTGCTTGGCAACCTCGCCGTCCATGCCGGGCAGGATGCGGTCGAGATATTCGACCACCGTCACCTTGGCGCCAAGCCGCGACCAGACCGAACCAAGCTCGAGCCCGATCACGCCGGCGCCGATCACCAGGAGATTTTCCGGAACCTTTTCAAGGCTGAGTGCGCCGGTCGAGGTGACGACGCGTTCCTCGTCCACCGTGATGCCGGGCAGATCGGTCGACACCGATCCGGTGGCGATCACGATGTTCCTTGTCTCGATGGTTTGCGCCTCACCGTTCTCCGGCGTTACCGTCACCTTTCCCGGCGCGGCGATGCTGCCCTGGCCGCGAAAAGCCGTTATCTTGTTCTTCTTGAACAGATATTCGACGCCCGCGGTATTGGACTTCACCGTGTCGTCCTTGAACCCGAGCATCTGCGGCAGGTTCAGCCGCGGCCCATCGATGTCGATCCCGAGCTTGTCGAAATTCTCCAGCGCCTCCTCGAACATCTCGCTGGCGTGCAGCAAGGCCTTGGAGGGAATGCATCCGATATTGAGGCAGGTGCCGCCGAACGTGGCCCACTTCTCCACCACCGCGACCTTCAGCCCGAGCTGGGCTGCACGAATGGCACAGACGTACCCCCCGGGGCCGCTGCCGATTACGGTGAGATCGAATGTGTCCGCCATTGTAGTATCCCGGAATTGCTAGGAAGTGGGGAGTGTGGTCCGCCCGGCCGCCGCGCGGCCCTCGGGGGGCCGCGCCGGCTCCGGCAGGACCGCCTCAGAGATCGAGCACCAGCCGCTGCGGGTCCTCGAGGCTCTCCTTGACGCGCACCAGGAAGGTGACCGCCTCTTTGCCGTCGACGATACGATGATCGTATGAAAGCGCCAGATACATCATCGGGCGCACCACGATCTGGCCGCCGACCACCACGGGACGGTCCTGGATCTTGTGCATCCCCAGAATTCCAGACTGCGGTGCGTTCAGGATCGGGGTCGACATCAACGATCCATAGACACCGCCATTGGAGATGGTGAAAGTGCCACCCTGCATGTCGGCCATGGTCAGCTGGCCGTCACGGGCCGACCGGCCCAGTCGCGCGATTTCCTTTTCGATCTCGGCAATCGACATCTGGTCCGCATCGCGCACCACGGGCACCACGAGACCTTTCTCGGTGCCCACAGCCACACCGATATGGGCATAGGGCTTGTAGATGATCTCGTCGCCGTCGATCTCGGCATTCACCGCCGGAATTTCCTTGAGCGCGTGGGTCACCGCCTTGGTAAAGAAGCCCATGAAGCCAAGCTTCACGCCGTGCTTTTTCTCGAACAGATCCTTGTAGCTCGCGCGCAGGTCCATCACCGGCTTCATGTCCACCTCGTTGAAGGTGGTCAGCATGGCCGCCGTGTTCTGCGCGTCCTTGAGACGGCGCGCGATCGTCTGGCGCAGTCGGGTCATCTTGACGCGTTCCTCGCGGGCGGCGTCCTCGACCGGCGCGGGCGCGCGCGCCTGGGCCGGCGCCGCTTGCGCAGCGGCGGCGGGTTTGGAAAGCGCCGCCAGCACGTCCTCCTTGAGGACCTGTCCGCGCTTGCCCGAACCCTCGACATTCTCGGGGGCCATGCCCTTCTCCGCCATCAGCTTTCCGGCCGACGGGCTGGGCGGCATGGCGGAAGGCGCTGGCGCGGCAGGTGATGGCGCCGCGGGAGCCGCGGCGGGGGCAGGCTTTGCCGCAGCCTCTGCCGCCGCCGGTTTCGCGGCGGCGCCATTGCCCTCGGTGATGGCGCCGATCAGCGCGCCGACTTCGACTGTCTCGCCTTCGGCCACCGAAATCGCTTCGATGACACCGGCGCTGGGGGCCGGCACCTCGACGGTTACCTTGTCGG
Organism: Devosiaceae bacterium; assembly: GCA_036563245.1. GTDB lineage: Bacteria > Pseudomonadota > Alphaproteobacteria > Rhizobiales > Devosiaceae > DATCMU01. Next base: position 77,646 of record DATCMU010000006.1, read on the forward strand.
TCTCCAGTTCGACCACCGGCTCATCGGCAGCGACCGTATCGCCCACCTTCTTGAACCACTGGCCAACAGTCGCCTCGGTAACGCTTTCGCCGAGCGTCGGCACCCGGATTTCAACGGACATCCCTGGTTTCCCTGGTTGTTTGAACTTTACTACTCGCCGAAGGCCTCATCGAGGAACGCCTGCAACTGGGCCAGGTGCGTGCGCATCAGGCCGGTCGCCGTGGACGCGGACGCGGCACGGCCCACGTAACGCGGACGCTGCCCGCTGCGGCCCATCTGGTCAAGCACCCATTCGACATAGGGCTGGACGAACGCCCAGGCCCCCATGTTCTTGGGTTCCTCCTGGCACCAGACGATCTCGGCTTTGGGGAACCGCTGCAATTCGTCGTGCAGGGCCTTGGCCGGGAACGGGTAGAGCTGTTCCACGCGCAATAGATACACATCGTTCACGCCGCGCTTCTCGCGATCCTCAAGCAGGTCGTAGTAGACCTTGCCGGAGCAAAGAACCACCCGCCTGATCTCGTCGTCCTTGGCCAGCTTGATCGTCGTCTTGGGGGTGCCCGGCGCCTCCGCGTCGTCCCACAGCAGGCGATGGAAGCAGCTTTCCGGCCCGAACTCGTTGAGATCGGAGACCGCCTTCTTGTGCCTGAGCAGCGACTTCGGCGTCATCAGCACCAGGGGCTTGCGGAAGTCGCGCTTGAGCTGGCGCCTCAGGGCATGGAAATAGTTGGCTGGCGTCGTGCAGTTGGCGACCTGCATGTTATCTTCCGCGCACAGCTGCAGGTAGCGCTCGAGCCGTGCGGACGAGTGCTCGGGGCCCTGGCCCTCGTAGCCGTGCGGCAAGAGCATGACCAGACCCGACATGCGGAACCACTTGCGCTCGCCCGCCGAAATGAACTGGTCCACAACCACCTGCGCGCCATTGGCGAAATCGCCGAATTGCGCTTCCCACAGGGTCAGCGCGTTCGGCTCTGCCAGCGAATACCCATATTCGAAGCCGAGCACGGCCTCTTCGGAGAGCATGGAGTTGATGACCTCGTAGCGGCCCTGCCGGGGCGCCACGTTGTTGAGCGGAATGAAGGTCTCTTCCGTCTCCTGGTCATAGAGCACCGAGTGGCGCTGGCTGAATGTGCCGCGCTCCACGTCCTGCCCCGAAAGACGCACCGGGTGTCCTTCAGCCAAAAGGGTGCCGAAGGCCAGCGCCTCGCCGGTTGACCAGTCGATCCCCGTTCCGCTTTCCAGCGTCTTGCGCCGCGCGTCGATGAACCGGCCAATGGTGCGGTGCAGGTTGAACCCTTGTGGAATGTCGGTGAGTTTCTCGCACACCGTCTTCAGCGTCTGCGCATCGGGAGCGGAATTGCCCCGCCGTGGCCCTTCGTCGGCCACCGGCTTCATGTTCTTCCAGGCGCCGTCCAGCCAGTCCGCCTTGTTCGGGCGATAGTCCGAGCCGCCCTCGAACTCGCTTTCGAGATGAGAGCGCCAGGCGGCCCGCATTTCCTCGATGTCGGCCTCGGTCACCAGGCCCTCGCCGATCAGCTTCTCGGCATAGATCTCCAGCGTGGTCTTGTGGGCGCGGATGCGCTTGTACATCAGCGGCTGGGTGAATGAAGGCTCGTCGCCTTCGTTGTGTCCGAACCGGCGATAACAGAACATGTCGATCACGACGGGACGGTGGAACCGTTGCCGGAACTCCGTCGCAACCTTGGCGGCGAACACCACCGCCTCGGGGTCGTCGCCGTTGACGTGGAAGACCGGCGCCTCGATCATCTTCGCGACGTCGGTGGGATAGGGCGATGAGCGCGACAGCATCGGCGCGGTGGTGAAGCCGATCTGGTTGTTGACGATGAAGTGGATCGATCCGCCGGTGCGGTGCCCGCGCAGGCCCGACAACCCGAAGCATTCCGCGACCACGCCCTGCCCGGCGAAAGCGGCGTCGCCATGGATCAAGAGCGGCAGGACGCTGGACCGGTCGGTCTGGCGCGGCACGATGAAGACACCGTCAACCGCGTTGCGCTGGTCCTGCTTGGCCCGCGCCTTGCCCAGCACCACGGGATCGACGATCTCCAGGTGCGAAGGGTTGGCAGTAAGCGACAGGTGCACGGAATTGCCGTCGAATTCGCGGTCTGAAGACGCGCCCAGGTGATACTTGACGTCACCGGACCCTTCCACGTCGTCCGGATAGTAGGCGCCGCCCTTGAACTCGTGGAAGAGTGCGCGATGCGGCTTTCCCATCACCTGGGTCAGCACGTTCAGCCGGCCGCGATGGGCCATGCCCAGAACGATGTCCTTCACCCCCAGCGCGCCGCCGCGCTTGATGATCTGCTCGAGCGCCGGGATCAGCGATTCCGCGCCATCCAGCCCGAACCGCTTGGTGCCGGTATACTTGACATCGAGGAATTTCTCGAAGCCCTCGGCCTCGATCAGCTTGTTCAGGATCGCCTTCTTGCCCTGAGGCGTGAAGGTGATCTCCTTGTCCGGGCCCTCGATGCGTTCCTGCAGCCAGGCCTTGGCTTCGGGATCGGAAATATGCATGAACTCCACGCCCAGCGTGGAGCAGTAGGTGCGGTTCAGCACCTCCAGCATTTCCGGCACCGTCGCGTATTCGAGGCCCAGATAGTAGTCGATGAAGATCTTGCGGTCGTAGTCGGCCTCGGTGAAACCGTAATTGGCCGGATCGAGTTCGGGAGCCTCTTCCCGGTCCTGAAGATGCAGGGGATCGAGATCGGCATGCAGGTGGCCCCGCATCCGGTAGGCGCGGATCATCATGATCGCCCGGATGGAGTCCCGCGTCGCGCCCAGCACTTCCTCGTTGGTCAGCGCGCGGCCTTCCTTGCCGGCCTTCTCGCTGGCCGCCTTGTGGGCGCGCACCGCGAGTTCTCCCCAGTCGCCATCGAATGCCGAGACCAGTTCGCCATTGGCGCTGCGCGGCCAGTCGCGCCGCTGCCAGGAGGGGCCTTCCGCATTGCGGCGCGCCTGTTCGGGAGTGTCCCCCAGCTTGCCGAAGAACGATCGCCAGCTCTCGTCGACGCTCGACGGATCGGCGGTGAAGCGGGCGTAGAGATCGTCGATATAGTCCGCGTTCCCGCCATAGAGGAACGAGGTGAGCAAGAACGTTTCGTTCTTTTCCTGTCGTGTCATGAATGCGCGACGGGGTATCTGGCCCCGTCTTCCCTGTTCCCCGCGCCATGGCCCGCGGGTAGGCCATCGATTAGGACTTTCGGGCAGTTTGCCCGCCACACACTTACATGTTGTTAACTGCTGGGGAAAAGCAACCTTTGGTGATCCCCGCCGCCTCGCATCCCGCGCAGCGCTATCCCTTGAGCACTTCGACCAGGGTCCGCCCGATCCGGGCCGGCGAACGCGACATCCTGATGCCGGCGCGCTCCATGGCCGCGATCTTGTCCTCGGCGCCACCCTTGCCGCCCGAGATCACCGCGCCGGCATGGCCCATGGTGCGCCCCTTGGGGGCGGTCAGGCCGGCAATGAACCCTGCCATGGGCTTCTTGCGCCCGCGCCTGGCCTCGTCGATGAGGAACTGCGCCGCATCCTCTTCCGCCGAGCCGCCGATTTCGCCGATCATCACGATCGACTTTGTCTCGTCGTCGGCAAGGAACATCTCAAGCACATCGATGAATTCGGTGCCCTTGACCGGATCGCCGCCGATGCCGACCGCGGTCGTCTGCCCCAGGCCCTCGTTGGTGGTCTGGAACACCGCTTCATAGGTCAGCGTGCCCGAACGCGAAACGATGCCGACCGACCCCTTGGAGAAGATGCTGCCGGGCATGATGCCGATCTTGCATTCCTCGGGGGTGAGAACGCCGGGGCAGTTCGGCCCGATCAGCCGCGAGTTCGACTTTTCCAGCCGCGCCTTGACCTTGACCATGTCAAGTACGGGAACACCTTCGGTAATGGCCACGATCAGTTCGATCCCCGCGTCGATCGCCTCGATGATCGCCGCGGCGGCTCCCGCCGGCGGAACGTAGATCACCGAAGCATTGGCGCCGGTGCGCTCCTTGCCTTCGGCGACCGAGGTGAAGATCGGCAACGGGGTGCCGTCCAGCCCGGAGGTCCAGGTCTCGCCCCCCTTCTTGGGGTGCGTACCGCCAACCATCCGCGTACCGAAATAGGCCAGCGCCTGCTCGGTATGGAAGGTACCGGTCTTGCCGGTCAGGCCTTGCACGAGGACCTTGGTGTCTTTGTTGACGAGAATGGACATTGGCGGGTTCCGCTTTTCGTTAGTCGTGTTTCGAGGTGTGGTTCGGCGACTGGGGGCCATAGGCTTCGAGGTAGGCTTGAGCGGTGTTCAGCATTCTGTCGTACTCGATATCCAACCCAAGGGCGGAAACCGAAACGCGATCGGCTCCAACCGCGCGACCACTCATGCCTTTCCACTTGTCAACAAGGGTGGATTCCATGCGTGCCTTGAATTCAGGTGTTAGCTCAACGACCATGAACTTTGGCTGACCCCAGCCATACTGCCAAGTGCCCAAGCTGCGAATGGCACTCCAAGGCACCAAGGTCTTTGAAAGGCGCCTGTCTATCAGGCCATCGGGAGAAAATGTGAGGACCGCCCCCCTCAGCATGACTATCCGCGCCAGCCCGACGAACGCACAATACCCCAAGAAGAGAATACCAAACGCAACAATGAAGTAATCTAGCCCTGATGGCGGCCCTCCAAGCCAACCCAGTTCCCAGATGAGGAAGCCAAAAGAGCTTCCGGCGGCCAGCAAGGAAATCAGCAATACACGGCCCGGCATCTGCTTCACTTCTGTGCTTCCAGATGTATCGATTGAACTCGTCACGTTCCCGCTCCGCGGTCACCCGAGATCGGAATCAGGCGTTCCCGCCGATGGCCTTGACGATCTTCTGGGCGGCGTCATCCAGATCGTCGGCGGAGATCACGTTGAGCCCGCTTTCGTCGATCAGCTTCTTGCCCTCGGCGACGCGCGTGCCTTCGAGCCGGACGACAAGCGGCACCTTGAGCCCGACTTCCCGGACCGCCGCGATGACGCCTTCCGCGATCACATCGCAGCGCATGATGCCGCCGAAGATGTTGACCAGGATGCCCTTGACGCTGGGATCGGCGGTAATGATCTTGAAGGCCGCCGTCACCTTTTCCTTGCTCGCGCCGCCGCCGACGTCGAGGAAGTTGGCCGGCTCCGCGCCATAGAGCTTGATGATGTCCATGGTCGCCATGGCGAGACCGGCGCCATTGACCATGCAGCCGATATTGCCGTCGAGCGCCACATAGGCGAGGTCGTATTTGGAGGCTTCGATTTCCTTCTCGTCTTCCTCGCTCAGATCGCGCAGTTCGGCGATGTCGGGGTGACGGAACATGGCATTGTTGTCGAAGCTGACCTTGGCATCGAGCACCCGCACGTGGCCGTTCTTCATCACGATGAGGGGATTGATCTCGAGAAGGCTCATGTCCTTGTCCCAGAACGCCTTGTAAAGCGCCTTGAACAGGGCGGTCGCCTCGCCGCGCGCCTCGCCTTCGAGCTTCAGGCCATCGGCCAGCCGGCCGGCATCCGCGTCGGTCACTCCGGCGTCGGGATCGATGGGCAGGGTCACGATCTTTTCCGGCGTGTGCTCGGCAACGCTTTCAATATCCATGCCGCCTTCCGTCGAGGCAACGAAAGCGACGCGTCCGGTTCCGCGATCGACCAGAAGGGACAAATAGAGTTCGCGCGCGATATCGGCGCCATCCTCGATATAGAGCCGGTTGACCTGCTTGCCCGCCGCGCCGGTCTGCTTGGTCACCAGCGTGTTGCCCAGCATTTCCCTTGCATTGGCCACGACCTCGTCGACCGATTTGGCAAGGCGAACGCCGCCCTTGGCATCAGGCCCGAGTTCCCTGAACTTGCCCTTGCCGCGTCCGCCGGCATGGATCTGGCTCTTGACCACATAAAGCGGCCCGGGAAGCGATCCGGCCGCTGCCGCCGCCTCGTCCGGCGAAAACACGGCGACGCCTTGCGCAACCGGCACCCCGTATTCCTTGAGCAGAGCCTTGGCCTGGTGTTCGTGAATGTTCATCGCACGGCGCCCTTACGGTTCGGCAGGCTCATTTCACCAACCGGGAGCATGGTCGCCCCCGGGCAAGGACCTCGCAGCGAGCCCGCCCGAAGGCGAGGTCCTTGCTCGCCAACCGGCCTCAGGCCAGTTTCGGCGCAATCTTCTTGCAGGCCTCGATCAGCCCCTCGACCGCGGCCACCGACTTCTCGAAGCCGGTCTGCTCGGTGCGATTGAGGGAGATCTCGACCACGCGCTCGACACCGCCGGCGCCAATCACGACCGGCACGCCCACATAGGTGTCCTTCACCCCGTACTCACCCTTGAGATAGGCGGCGCAGGGCATCACGCGCTTCTTGTCCTTGAGATAGCTCTCGGCCATTTCGATCGCCGAGGTGGCCGGCGCATAAAAGGCCGAACCGGTCTTGAGCAGCCCCACGATCTCGGCGCCGCCATCGCGGGTGCGCTGGATGATCTGCTCGAGCTTCTCTTTCGTCATCCAGCCCATCTTCACGATATCGGGCAGCGGGATGCCCGCCACGGTCGAATAACGCGCCAGCGGCACCATGGTGTCGCCGTGCCCACCCATCACGAACGCGGTCACGTCCTCGACGGACACGTTGAGCTCGTCGGCAATGAAGTGGCGGAAACGCGAGCTGTCGAGCACGCCGGCCATGCCCACGATCCGGTTGGACGGCAGCCCGGAGAAGCGCTGCAGCGCCCAGACCATGGCATCCAGCGGGTTGGTGATACAGATGACGAACGCGTCCGGCGCATACTTGGCGATGCCCGCGCCGACCTGGTCCATGACCTTGAGGTTGATTTCCAGCAGGTCATCGCGGCTCATGCCCGGCTTGCGGGGCACGCCGGCCGTGACGATGATCACGTCGGCGCCGGCTATGTCCTTGTACTCGGATGTTCCCTTGAGCTTGGCGTTGAAGCCTTCGACCGGTGCAGACTGGGCAAGATCGAGCGCCTTGCCCTGCGGCACGCCGTCGACGATGTCGAACAGCACGATGTCACCGAGTTCCTTGAGGGCTGCAAGATGGGCAAGCGTCCCGCCAATCTGCCCCGCACCGATCAGGGCGATCTTCTTTCGCGCCATGTGGAAATTCCTCGAAAATTGAGTTGCTGGTTTGACCGCGCCACTCCCTTAAACCCTCGACTTGCGTGGTGCAAGTGAGCCCTTTGTATTAAGCTATCAAGTGTTGGACAAAGGTCGCCGGGCCGCTCCCAGATAGGTTTCGGACTGCATCTCGGTCAGCCGCGACCGGCAGCGCTGGAACTCGAATGCCGTGTCGCGGTTCTCCCCGAGTTCCGCGAGGGGCACCGCGAAGCTTGCGCCCAGCTTCACCCCCTGATCGTAGAGCGTATCCACGAGCAGGATGAACCGTTTGGCGGCACTCGGACGGGTCCGGTCGAATTGCGGGATGCCATCGATCAGGATCGCATCGAATGCCCGCGCCAGTCTCAGATAGTCGCGCGCGCCCAGCGGCGTCTCGCACAGATCGGCGAAGGCAAAGCGCGCCACCCTGCCCGAAGCCCGTGGCACCCTGATTTGCCTGCCAAGCGAGACAACTGTGGCTGGCTCGGGTTGCGCATTGCCTGTCAGTTCCCCGAACAGCCGGTCCAGCCCTGCCCGCGCCCGTTCCGCGTCCCCGAAGAAGAAGACATCGCGCCCCGCGAACTTGAGCTCCCGGTAGTCCGCCGCCGCCTTGAGCTCGATCACCCGGCAATGCTTCTTGAGAAGCTCGACGAACGGCATGAAAAGCTGGCGATTGAGCCCGTTTTCGTACAGGCGGTCCGGTTCGACATTCGAGGTTGCGACCACCACGACACCCGCCGAGAACAGGCGCTCGAACAGCCGCTTGAGCAGCATGGCGTCGGTGATGTCGCTGACGTGGAACTCGTCAAAGCACAGCAGCCGGCAATCCCTGATGATCGGCTTGACCACGGCGGGAATGGGATCGCGCGCACCGGACCCGGCATCCGCCGAGGCGCGAAAGGCAGCGATCGCGGCATGAACCTCGTCCATGAATTCGTGGAAATGCACCCGCCGGCGCGCCTCGACCGCAATATCGGCAAAGAACAGGTCCATCAGGAGCGTCTTGCCGCGCCCCACATCGCCCCAGACATAGAGCCCCTTGGGCACCTTGTGCCGTCGCCGGAACAGCGCTGCGAGGCCGCCGCCATTCTCGAGCGCTTCAAGGCCGAGCCGCACCTCGTCGAGCGCCTCGGCTGCGGCGCGTTGCGCCGGATCGGCGCGCAGCACACCGTCCGCCACCAGCCCCTCGAGCGCGGCGACCACGCCGGGGGATTTTCCGGACTGCGCCCTCAGCACGCCGGATCAGCCTGCCATGGATATGCTTTGCCCGCCCACCATGGTGCCCACGAACCGGTTGCCGCTTTGCAGAAGCGCGGCAATCATGTCGCCGCTCTCGTTGAACAACTGGACCTGGTTGCCAGCCAGTTGCCAGGAGGCAACGGCCTGCAGCGTCTGGATCGCGCATCCGGGTGCGGACGCGCGGTAGCGGCCGGTGTCGGCCTTGGCGGTATAGGTGAGGTTGAGGCGGCACTGCTCCGAGCCATTGATCACCGTCCAGCCCCCAAGCAGCTTCTCGATGGTGAGCGGGCCATTGAGATCGCGGCCGGTGGTGTTGGGAGTGCCGCCAACATCGTTGAGGGTGACAAAAGACCCGTCGGCCGAGGCGGTGTCTCCAACCTGCCCCGTTCCGTCCGGCCCCGGCATTTCGGACTGGTTCGGATCGGGCGCGGGGAAACCGTTCTGCGCGGTAGTCGTCTGGTCCTGCGCTCCCACGCTTCCCGTCGCGCCTATGGGCGGCAACGCCTGGCTTTCGACGCTGGAACTGGCGACCGGCGGCAATTGCGGGGGTGGGCTGTTGACGCCACTGGAGGCGAATCCGCCGCCGGTCGTCGTGCAGCCGCTCAACGCCAGCCCGATTAGCAGGAGGCCCGCAAGGCCCGTGGCACCGCGAATACTGATCATTCTGGCCCGCTCCGTCGTTGGGTCGTCCGCAGCCGCTTCCGGCCGCGGAACTTCGCTTTGCCCCGCCTGAAGTTCCGGGCTTATAGACATTTCGTTAAGGCTAATTCAATTGCCCATCGCCCGCTGGCTGCTTCTTAAGGCGAGAGCAATGTGGCAGCTTTGCGGCCCTGAGGCATTCGGTGGTCCGTCCGGGCGCCGCTCAACGGCCCATGTCGGCCAGCAGCGCCTCGGCCAGGGGCCGTGCATCGCGCGCCTCGTCCTGTGGCACGCGGATGGCGATCCCGCTCGGCGACAACGCGCCGGGCAGGCCCGGCAGGCCATCCTGGCCGCCCTCGATCGGATGGAATCCATGTGCCCTGAGCGCAGCTATGAGCACGCGCACCACCGACAGATCATCCACATGGGCAATAGTCTCGATGTCCGGCACGATCCGCCTTTCGATGCGCGTGCTGCATGATATCGCAACGCGGATTCACTTTAAAGGCGACACGCCGGGCGTCACTGCCCCTCGCCCAGCGCATCGAAGGCGTCCAGCGCCTCGGCGCCGTAGATCATCGAGGGGCCGCCGCCCATGTAAAGCGCCATGCCGATGGTCTCGATCACTTCTTCGCGCGTTGCGCCGACCCTGTGCGCAGCCTTGGCGTGATAGGCCAGGCAGCCATCGCAGCGCGCCGTGATCGAGATGGCCAGGGCAATCAGTTCCTTGATCTTGGGGCTGAGCGCCCCGTCCTTGCCCGCCGCGGTGGCAAGTGCCGAAAAGCCGGCCATGACCTCGGGAGCGCCCTTGCGCAGAACCGAGGTGCGTCGATTGAGCTGGGCAATGAATTCAGGCCAGTTGGCTTCGGACATTTCCAGAACAGGCTCCTGTTGAAATCAGACAGGAGCCCTTCTAGCGCCGCCCGCAACCGCAACATTGATCCAGGACAATATCCCTGCAAATCAACGGCTTGCCTGTTTGCCGGAAAAGGCCGTGTCGCCTCAGACCCGGCGTTCGACCATCATCTTCTTGATTTCGGCAATCGCCTTGGCCGGATTGAGGCCCTTGGGACAGGTCTTGGCGCAGTTCATGATCGTGTGGCAGCGGTAGAGCCGGAACGGATCCTCCAGATCGTCCAGCCGTTCGCCGGTCGCCTCGTCGCGGCTGTCGATCAGCCAGCGATAGGCCTGCAGCAGGATGGCCGGTCCCAGATAGCGTTCCCCGTTCCACCAGTAGGAGGGACACGAGGTCGAACAGCACGCGCAAAGAATGCACTCGTACAGCCCGTCGAGCTTCTGCCGGTCCTCGTGACTCTGAAGCCACTCCTTGGCCGGTTCCGGCGACTTGGTCTTGAGCCAGGGTTCGATGGAGCGGTGCTGGGCGTAGAAATTGCTGAGGTCCGGGATAAGGTCCTTGATGACCGGCATGTGCGGCAGGGGGTAGACCTTGATCGGCCCCGAGATGTCTTCCATCGCCTTGGTGCAGGCCAGGGTGTTGAGCCCGTCCACGTTCATCGCGCAGGAACCGCAAACGCCTTCGCGGCACGAGCGGCGCAGCGTGAGCGTGGGATCGACCTTGTTCTTGATCCACAACAGGGCATCCAGCACCATCGGCCCACAGTCGTCGAGATCGACGAAATAGGTGTCGATGCGCGGATTGTCGCCGCTGTCGGGATCGTAGCGGTATATGCGCAATTCGCGGACATTCGCGCTATCGGGCCTGGGCCAGGTCTTGCCGGCCTTCGGCTGTGAATTCTTGGGAAGCCTGAGTTCAACCATCTTCGTCTCTTCCTGCCCTTGCAGCTAGTGCCGCAATTCCTTTCGGACAACCAGTTTCAGCCCCGACCACACATCGTCGACCGCGCATACCTTCACGTCGACCAGATCGCCCTCGAGCGCAAGGCCGCGAACCACGTCCTCGGTTACATCTGTGGGCACCTTGGCGGCCTTCTTGGGCCAGGAGACCCAGATCATGCCGTCCACCCGTATTGTGGCGCGAAGGGCATCAAGTCCGGTCTTCAGTTCGACCGCCGATCGCGTGAAACCGTGCGCCACGTCATATCCCGAACCGCCGCCCACGATCCCGCTCCACCCGGTCGATCGGACTTCGGCAAAATCGCATGCCTTCGTCAGGCCCGACAATTCATCGGGCAGATCGATGAACAGTACGCGCTGGCCATCCTTCAGCCCCAGCTTCGCGGGAAGCGGGCGTGCCGAATAGCCGGCGGCGGTGCTCACCTGCCCGGGCGCCACCTCAGTACACCCGAGCCTTGGGCGCGATCTTGGCCAGCGGGATGCCGCCGGCGTCCTCGCTCGTCAGCGGATCGGTATGCACCGGCCGATAGTCGAGCGAGACCTTGCCGTCCGGCGCAACCCGCGACAGCGTGTGCTTTCGCCAGTTCTTGTCGTCGCGGTCGGGGAAATCCTCGCGGGCATGTGCGCCGCGGCTTTCCTTGCGCGCTTCGGCCGAGGTCACCGTGGCGATGGCGTTGACCATCAGGTTTTCCAGCTCCAGCGTCTCCACCAGATCGGTATTCCAGATCATCGAGCGGTCGGTCACCTTCAGGTCGCTCAACTGCCCGAACAGGTCCGACACCCGCTTCACGCCGCTCTGCAAGGTCTCCGCGGTACGAAACACCGCCGCGTCTTCCTGCATGGCGCGCTGCATCCGGTCGCGCAGTTCGGCGGTGGGCACCGCGCCATTGGCGTGCCGCAGCCTGTCGAACCGGTCCATGATCTTTTCGTAGGAAGCCATGTTGACCGGCGGAGGTGAAGCCTTGCGATCGACCACCTCGCCGGCGCGCAGGGCCGCCGCGCGCCCGAACACCACCAGATCGATCAAGGAATTCGAGCCCAGCCGGTTGGCGCCGTGCACCGAGGCGCAACCCGCCTCGCCCACCGCCATCAGACCCGGAACGAGCGCATCGGGCCCGCCCCGCGACGGATCGAGTGCCTCGCCGTGATAATTGGTGGGAATGCCGCCCATGTTGTAGTGGACCGTGGGCAGCACGGGGATCGGCTCGCGCGTGAGGTCCACGCCAGCGAATATCTTGGCGCTCTCGGTAATCCCGGGCAGACGCTCGGCGAGCACCGCGGGATCCAGATGGTCCAGGTGCAGGAAGATATGGTCCTTCTTCGGCCCCACGCCCCGCCCTTCGCGGATTTCCAGCGTCATGCAGCGCGACACCACGTCGCGCGACGCCAGATCCTTTGCATTCGGGGCATAGCGTTCCATGAAACGCTCGCCCTCCGAATTGGTCAGGTAGCCGCCCTCGCCGCGCGCGCCTTCGGTGATCAGAACGCCCGCGCCGTAGACCCCCGTGGGGTGGAACTGCACGAACTCCATGTCCTGGAGCGGCAGGCCGGCCCGCGCCACCATGCCGTTGCCGTCGCCGGTACACGTATGGGCCGAGGTGGCCGAGAAGAAGGCGCGGCCATAGCCGCCGGTGGCGATGACCACCAGCTTGGAGCGGAACCGGTGGATCGTGCCGTCGTCGAGCTTCCAGGCCACGACACCCTGGATGTCGCCATCCTCGCCGGTCAGAAGGTCGATGGCGAAATACTCGATGAAGAACTGCGCGTTGTGCCGCAGCGACTGGCCGTAGAGCGTATGCAGGATGGCGTGGCCGGTTCGGTCCGCCGCCGCGCAGGTGCGCTGCACGGGCGGGCCGTCGCCGAAATTCTGCATGTGGCCGCCGAACGGGCGCTGATAGATCTTGCCCTGCTCGGTGCGGCTGAACGGCACACCGTAGTGCTCGAGTTCGTAGACTGCGGCCGGCGCCTGGCGCGCCAGATATTCCATGGCGTCGTTGTCGCCCAGCCAGTCCGACCCCTTGACGGTGTCGTACATGTGCCACTGCCAGTTGTCCGGCCCCATGTTGGACAGAGACGCCGCGATGCCGCCCTGCGCGGCAACCGTGTGCGAGCGGGTGGGGAAGACCTTGGTGATGCAGGCCGTCTTCAGGCCCTGCTCCGCCATGCCAAGCGTCGCGCGCAGTCCGGCGCCGCCGGCTCCCACCACCACGACGTCGAACGCGTGATCGATGATTTCATAGGATTTGGCAGCGGCCATATGCCCTAGCCCCCGAATGCGAGTTTGAGTACCGAAACGATGGCAAGTCCGGCCACGGCGAACGCGATCAGCGTATTGCCGGCCAGCGCCAGAATCTTGAGGGCTTCGGAATGCACGTAGTCCTCGACGATCACCTGCATCCCAAGCTTCATGTGCCAGCTCGCCGAAACGATCAGCAGCACGGTCAGCCCGGCAACGAGTGGATTGGCGAAGGTCGCGACCAGCGTCGCCCGATCGGCGCCGCCGACCTGCAGCACCAGCCAGACCAGGAAGATGGTCAGCGGGACATTGGCCAGCGCGGTCAGGCGCTGCCGCCAGAAATGCGTCGTGCCTTCCCGGGCGGATCCGAGGCCGGTCACCCGGCTCAATGGCGTTCTCATGCTCATGCCTGCCCCCTCAAAGCCAGACGAAGAAGATCCAGACGAGCGCCGTCAGAACCAGGCCGCCGATCAGCGTGAACCACGCCAGTCCTTCACGCCCCTCGTGCGAAAACCCGCGCCCGAAATCCCATACGAAGTGCCTGATGCCCCCGAGCATGTGATGGAACAGCGCCCAGGTGAACCCGAACAGCACCAGTTGCCCGAACCAGGATCCGGCCACCGCCTGGAACAGCGCAAGCGAACCCTCGCCGGCCGCCGCCGCGACCAGCCACCAGGCGAGCAGGATTGCCCCCAGGTAAAGCCCGGCGCCGGTTATGCGATGCACGATCGACATCGCCATTGTCAGGGTGAGCCTGTAAATCTGCAGGTGCGGAGAAAGCGGGCGGAACGCCGGCGGCATCTGGAACCTCTCTCGCTGTTTTCGGGACGCGCGGAGCCGGAACGGAGGAGTCTTGCTCGGCCTGGCGCGCGCCGCGGGGGACGAATCGGGTCGCGGGCTAAATCCCCGCATCATCCCGAATTCACGCTGATGACTACTAGCCCCACCATCGGCATTCGTCAAAACATAAGCTGACGCAGGGACTGGTCAATTCGTATAGTGCAAGGCATTCAGTGGCATCATGACCGATCGCATCAGAATCATCGACACCCAAACCCTCCACAAGGGCTGGTCCCGGCTCACCCGGACCCGCCTGGATTATCTGCGGCCCGACGGAACCTGGCAGCGCCAGGAACGCGAGGTCTTCGATCACGGTCATGCCGCCGCGGTCCTGCTGCATGATCCGGTCAGGGATACGGTGCTGCTGACCCGCCAGTTCAGGTTGCCGGTGCGTCTCAATGGCGCGGACGGCTGGATCATCGAGGTCTGCGCGGGCCTTCTGGACGGCGACGACCCGGAAACCTGCGCGCGCCGCGAGGCGCTCGAGGAAACCGGACACGCCATCGACCAGCTCGAATTCGCCTTCAACGCGGTGATGAGCCCCGGCTCACTCACCGAGTCGGTCAGTTGCTTCGTGGGGACCTTTCACGACGGCACGCGCCAGGGCGACGGCGGCGGCCTGCCGCATGAAGGAGAGGACATCGAGGTCATCGAGATGCCATTTTCCGAGGCCCTCGACGCCATCGCAACCGGCGCGATCTTCGACGCCAAGACGATCATGTTGCTGCAATATCTCGCGCTGCGCCGCGCCGGTCAGCGATAGTCCGCCAGTTTCCTGTCCGGATCGTAGGGCTGGTCGGCCACGACCCGCACCACGGCCTGGCCGCACCTCATCTTCTTGGCATATGCGTCATAGGCATAAGTCGGCGCCCCATGCAGTTGCCAGCCTTCCGAGAGCGCCCTGGTCACCTTGTGGCAGAAACTGGAATCGTCGTCTCCAGTCAGAAACCGATAGATCAGCAACGCAACGCTCCTTTCCGCGGCAGGTGGCTACTTCCATACAACGCAAGAATGATTGATCTGCCCGATATCTATAGCTAAACGACAATGCATGCACGAGTTTCCCAAGTTCCTGATCGACGGCTACCGGAATTTCATGAAGGAGCGCTACGCAAGCGAGCGCCAGCGTCGACGCGAACTCGCCGAGGCCGGCCAGACCCCGACCACCATGGTGATCGGGTGCTGCGATTCGCGCGCCGCCCCCGAGACGATTTTCGATTGCGGCCCGGGCGATCTGTTCGTGCTGCGCAACGTGGCCAATCTCGTGCCCCCTTATGAGCCGGACGGCGAATTCCACTCGACTTCGGCAGCGATCGAATTCGCCGTCAACGCACTGAACATCGAACATATCGTGGTCATGGGCCACGGCCGCTGCGGCGGCATCAAGGCGGCGCTGTCGGCCAATGCCGCACCGCTCTCCAAGGGCGATTTCATCGGCAAGTGGATGAGCCTGCTCGATCCGGTGGCAGAACAGATCCGGCCAAAGTCCCTGATGACCGATACCGAGCGCCAGACAGTGCTCGAACGCATGTCGGTGCGCCACTCGATCAACAATCTCAGGACGTTCCCCGACGTCAGCTCGCGGGAAAAGGAAGGCAAGCTCAAGCTCCACGGGGCCTGGTTCGACATCTCGACGGGCGAACTGTGGATCATGGACAAGAAGAGCGGCGACTTCCAGCGTCCGGACGCCTGAGCCTCACCGGTATTTCCCGTCACGCCCCGCGGCATCGGCCCTGAAGCCCTCAGGCAGCGCCAGTCTCTGGGCAGTCCTGACCGGCGGCTTGCCTTGGCTCGACTGGCCCGGCTGGCCGGGATGACTTGTCGCGCTGAAAATCATTGCTCGGGATATTGCGGCCACGATAAGGTTTTTCTCAAATAACTTTTGCGATAACATTTCATTGTTATTTGTGTCGCATGGCCATCTATACTTAAGTTGACAGAATTAAGCCACAATCCGGCAAGATTTTCCGCGCCCGGAAGCAGATGACTTGCTTCCGGCGGCCACCCCTGACAGGCGGCTGCCCTCAACAACTTCATGAAACGTGATGGAGAACGGTCCCATGAATCGGGCCCTTGTGATTCTTGCCACCCTCGGTGTTCTTGCGTGCGGCACGGCGGCTTTTGCCGACGAGGTCGATTTCGCCCAGGTCGACGCCAATGGTGATGGCGCCATTTCCTACGACGAGCTGGCTGCGGCCCTGCCGGATGTTACCCAGGACCAGTTCAACGCCGCCGATGCCGACCAGAACGGCTCGCTTTCGACCGACGAGTATGCCGCTCTCGTCGCCGATCTCGCGGCGAGCAACTGACGCTCGGGCATATGAAGCGTCCCGCCGCGAGGCGGGACGCACTTGTCTGCAGGGCGACGGGTCGTCAGATGGCGGATGGCCTCTTGCGCCTGACGATGGTCACTGCAAGGCCGGCGATCACGAAGGCGCCTCCGGCAATCTCTTCCGGTGTCAGCGGCTCCTGAAGGATCAGGTAGCCCGAGAGAAGCCCGGTAATCGGCACCAGCAGCGTGAAGGGGGCCACCACCGACGCAGGGTGCTGACGCAACAGGTACGACCACACCCCAAGCCCGAACAGCGTTGCCGGATAGGCAAGGAAGCCGATCAGGCTGAACGCATACCAGCTTGGGTGGGAAAGGGCGTGGATCACCGTTGCCGGTCCCTCGAAGATCAGCGACAACACGATCAGCGGCAGGGGCGCCACAAGCGAGCCCCAAACCGTGAAAGAGATCGGATTGACCTGCCCCGCCTTCTTGGTGAGCACATTGGCGATGCCCCAGGAGAAGGCGGCGACCAGCGTCAATGCGAAGGGCAGCAGCGACGCCCCCTCAAGGCGCTGGCTCGCGATGATCGCAATGCCGAGAAAGGCAATCGCACCGCCCGCGATCTGCATTCGGCCGGGCCGATCCCCGAGCACGAAATAGGCGATCAGGATTGTGAAGAATGCCTGCACCTGCAGCACCAGCGAGGCGAGCCCGGCCGGCATCCCCAGGAATAGCGATATGTTGAGAAAGCTGTAAAGGGAGACGCCGAAGGCAAGGCCGAACCCTACGACGATCGGCCATGGCGCCTTTGGCGGCCGAACGAAGAAGACGGCTGGCACCGCTGCCATGAGAAAGCGAAGCGCAGCCGCCAGCAGGGGCGGCAGCGCGTCGACGCTGAGCTTGATCACGACGAAGTTGAAGCCCCAGATCGCCACGACAGCGAGAGCGAGCAGAACGTGGCGAAGGGGCATCTTGCGCTGTGTCTCAGGCAGCCTTGGCCAACAGACCGCGTTCGATCAGCGTTTCTGCGATCTGAATCGCGTTGAGGGCGGCGCCCTTTCTCAGGTTGTCCGAGACCACCCAGATGGCGAGGCCGTTTTCCACCGTGCTGTCCTCGCGGATGCGCGACACGAAAGTCGCGTATTCTCCAACGCAGTCGACCGGGGTGATGTACCCGCCATCCTCGCGCTTGTCGACGACGACGATCCCTGGCGCCTCGCGCAGGACATCGCGGGCCTCGTCGGGCGAAATGGGGTTCTCGAACTCTATGTTGACCGCCTCGGCATGCCCCACGAACACCGGCACGCGCACCGCCGTGCAGGTCACCTTGATCCGCGGATCCAGAATCTTCTTGGTCTCGGCCAGTACCTTCCACTCTTCCTTGGTGTAGCCGTCTTCCATGAACACATCGATGTGCGGGATGACGTTGAAGGCAATCTGCTTGGTGAACTTCTGCGCCTCGGGCTTGTCGTTCACGAAGATGCCCTTGGTCTGCCCCCAGAGCTCGTCGATCCCTTCCTTGCCGGCGCCGGAAACGGACTGATAGGTCGCCACCACGATGCGCTTGATCTTCGCGGCGTCATGCAGCGGCTTCAGCGCCACCACAAGTTGCGCCGTCGAGCAGTTGGGATTGGCGATGACGTTCTTTCGGTCCGACCTGGACATGTAGGCATCCAGAACCTGCCCGTTCACTTCGGGAACCACCAGCGGAACGTCCTGATGATAGCGCCAGAAGCTGGAGTTATCGATCACCACGCAGCCTGTGGCGCCGATCTTTTCGGCCCATTCCCTGGAAACCGTCGAACCGGCCGACATCAGGCAGAAATCGACGCCGGAAAAGTCGAAATTGCTCAGGTCCTTGCACTTCAGCGTCTTGTCGCCGAAGCTCACCTCGCGGCCGACCGAGCGCGAAGACGCAAGCGCGATGACCTCATCGGCCGGAAAATTGCGCTCGTCCAGAATGTTGAGCATTTCTCGGCCCACGTTCCCCGTGGCGCCGACGACTGCAACCCGATAACCCATTCTCTGATCCTTCGAACCTTGTCCCCCACGCGCGGCATCCCTTGCCGGCGGCCTTGCCCTTTTGGCCTCTCTCCCGGCGGGAGACGGCCCGGAAAAGCGGCTTAGTGGGTTTTGGTAGTGGTGGTGGTTTTCGGCGTCATGCCACCGGCACATGCCATCCGCACCGGCGTGCTGGCGCCGGCTTTGGTGGTGGCCTGTGCTGTGATGGTGCGGCGCATGAAACGCTCCTGTCCGATCGGGGACAGTTTCTGACGCGTATCGGCGCGGAAGTCAACGGTGTGCCCTGGCTCACCCGCCCGGCTCGGGAGCATGAAGCCCGCCAAATGCCAAACGCATCATTCATTCACAATTCATCGCAACAGGCGCAGCATGTGCGTTACCGGACGATATTGTCCCGCGAGCATTGAAGGAGGGATTCATGCTCAGGAAATTCCTAGTACTCATTGCCGGCCTTGCCGGCCTCGCCCTGATGACATTGCCGGCCAGCGCCGCCTTCATCCAGTGCCCGGGCGCCACCATGAAGCGCGAAATCACCACGCCGCTTCCCAACAACTGGTGGCAGACGCCAATTGTCGCCGGCCTGCAGTCGACCGACATCCAGACCATTGGCGGCAAGCCCACGCTTGTGTGCAAATACGGCGCCGCCGGGCAGATCATGCGCCTCAAGCCCCCGCTGCAGACCTGCAACCCGGTCAGCGGCGGCTTCCAGTGCTCTGGCATCATCCAGCCGCAGCCCCAGCCCAATCCCATCAAGTCCCAGGGCACGATCAACCTGCCGCAAACCTACATGGCCAATCTCGACAACGGCCAGGTGACCCAGGCCGGCGCCGACCTGTGGTATGAGGCGGTCAACCCGATCGTGAAGTTCCTGGTGCCCCAGAACGGCGCGACGATGTGGGTCGGCGGCGCCTCGGCCCAGGGCAAGAACGGTTGCGCGGCCGGACCGTTTGCCGGCTCCAAGATCCCGCTTCTGCTGGTCCCCGCAGGCACCCATATCTGTGTGAAGACCGATCAGGGCCGCATCTCGGAAATCCGGGTGAACGGCTATGGCGGCACGACGCTCAGCCTCAGCTACACCACCTGGAACTGAGCAGGGACACGCAAACGAACGAAGGCCGGGCAGGTGCCCGGCCTTTTTATTCGGGGCGTCGATCCGGACCGGCGCTCAGAACTTGAAGCCGACCCGCACCCCGATATCGGTCAGGCCGCGATTATAATCGCAAAGATTGGCATTGGACGCGTGCTCGATGGTCAGCATGACGTTCATCGAACTGCTGACATCATAGCCAAGGCTGGCCGACTGGTAGAACAGCGTCCGGCAGCCCAGGTCGCGGTAGCCCTTCTTGGTCGCCAGCAGCTCGCCATTGTGAATGGCGCCCCCGAGCGTTCCCTCGACAAAGAACCCGGAATCGCCGAGCGGCACGTTCAGGCTGAGCCCCGCATGCACCATGCTCTCGCGGCCCTTGAGGTTGAGCGTGGCCCCCACCGTCGGGCGCACGGTCCCCAGCCAGTCGAACACCCCGATCATCGGCGTGCGGAACAGCATCTCGAAGTTCACGTCCTCGACATGGCTCACATCGATGAACTTATGGTTGTCCGCATCATGCGCCATGATGCCGACCCGCATTTCCGAAATGCCGAAATCGCCCGCCTGCGCCGGCACAGACGGCAGCGCTGCACCCAATGCCGCAGCCAGAGCCAGCGCCGTCCGAATCGCTTTCACCGCTTTCCCCCGAACCCTCTGAAATCCCAGCGGCATATGGGCCACCTAACGGGCGGCCCTGTCAACCGCCCATCGCAATCCGGCACGATTGTGCAGCTTCAGCGCCGCCGCTCAACCAAGCCGGGCGATGATCGCGTCGCCCATTTCAGAGGTGCCGACCTGCCGGCACCCATCCTGCATGATGTCCCCGGTGCGCAGGCCATCCGCCAGCACTCCGGCGATCGCCGCCTCCACCTTGTCCGCAAGTTCGATCATGTTGAACGAATACCTCAGCGCCATGGCGAACGACGCGATCATGGCAATCGGATTGGCGACGCCCTTCCCCGCGATATCGGGCGCCGAACCATGCACCGGCTCGTAGAGCGCCTTGCGCTTGCCGGTAGCGGCATCCGGCGCGCCGAGCGAAGCGGAGGGCAACATGCCAAGCGAACCGGTGAGCATGGCGGCCGCGTCCGACAGGATGTCACCGAACAGGTTGTCCGTGACGATCACGTCGAACTGCTTGGGATTGCGCACCAGCTGCATCGCGCAATTGTCCGCCAGGATGTGCTCGAAGCGGATCGCGGGATAATCGGCGGCGACCTGGTGGGCGACCTCGTCCCACAGCACCCCCGACTTCATGACGTTCTTCTTGTCCGCCGAATGCACGAGCCTGTTGCGCGTCCCTGCCAGGTCGAACGCGACCCTGCAGATGCGGTCGATCTCATAGGTCTGGTAGACCTGGGTATCGACCGCCCGCTTCTGGCCGTTGCCCAGATCGGTGATTTCCTTGGGCTCGCCGAAATAGACGCCGCCGGTCAGTTCGCGCACGATCAGGATGTCGAGCCCCTCGACCAGCTCGCGCTTGAGCGCGGACGCATCCGCAAGCGCGGGATAACAGATCGCGGGCCTGAGATTGGCGAACAGCCCAAGGTCCTTGCGCAGCCGAAGCAGTCCGGCTTCCGGGCGCACATCATAGGGCACCTTGTCCCATTTCGGTCCGCCGACCGCCCCGAAGATCACCGCGTCGGCGGCGAGGGCCTTTGCCATGTCGGCGTCCGAAATCGCCTGCCCGCACGCGTCATAGGCACAACCGCCGACCAGCCCCCGGTCGGTTACGAAATCGGTCTGGCCGGTGGCATTGAGATGCGCGATGAGCTTTTCGACCTCGGCCATGATTTCGGTGCCGATGCCGTCGCCGGGCAGAAGAAGAAGCGTCTGGGACATTTCAAGCCTTGGATGAGAAGGTGGGAGGAGGTTTTCCAGCGATGTGCTAGCGGCAACGCCCGGATTGCGCAAGTCCTGGGACGGGTTGCGCTCAGTCGTCGCCCGCCCCGATCCGGGCGGTGACCTCGATCTCGATCTTCATTTCCGGCGCGATGAGTTGCGCAATGACCATGGTCGCCGCTGGCCGGATCGACCCGAACACCGCGCCAGCCGCCACCGACACCGCATCGAGATCGGCGCGATCGGCAAGGTAGTAGCGCACCCGCACCACGTCGCCAAGGTTCGACCCGGCTTCCTCGAGTACGCCGGCTATTGTCGCCAGCGCATTGGACGCCTGCCGCCCGGCGTCCTCCGGCATCTGCATTGTGGCGTAGTCGTAGCCGGTCGTGCCGGAAACATGGACGAATCCGCCGTCCACCACCGCACGCGAATAGCCGATCCGTTCTTCGAACGGGGAGCCGGACGAAATGCGCCTGACCATCAGACCCAGGGGCGCTCGGCTTCCATCTTGCCCTCGAAGCTGGCGATCTTGGGCGCGCTCTTCAGCGTCATGGCAATATCGTCCAGGCCTTCAAGCAGCACCTGCTTGCGGGACGGTTCGATGTCGAAATGGATGCTGCCGCCGTCGGGGCCCCTGATCGTCTGGCTTTCCAGGTCGACGGTGAGCGTGGCATTTGCGCCGCGCTCGGCGTCGTCCAGGAGCTTCTCGAGCTGCTCGGGCGTCACCACGACCGGCAGGATGCCGTTCTTGAAGCAATTGTTGTAGAAGATGTCGGCGAAGCTGGTGGAGATCACGCAGCGGATGCCGAAGTCGAGCAGGGCCCAGGGGGCATGTTCGCGGCTCGACCCACAGCCGAAATTGTCGCCGGCAACGATGATCTTCGCGCCCCGGTAGGCCGGCTTGTTCAGCACGAAATCGGGATTCTCCGACCCATCCTCGTTGTAGCGCATCTCCGAGAACAGTGCCGAACCCAGCCCGGTGCGCTTGATGGTCTTCAGGTACTGCTTGGGAATGATCATGTCCGTGTCGATATTGATGAACGGCAATGGCGCCGCGACACCGGTCAGCGAAGTGAACTTTTCCATGGATCTCTCCCGATATTCCGGCCAGCTTCATGGAACAGGCACGCCAAGAGGTCAAGCTGTCGTGTGCGCGCACGCGGCAGCTTTGGCGCTTGCCGGTCCTTGCGGCAGGTGGCAGTATTTTGACCAATCGGTCAAGAACTGCTGAAGGAGACGCCGAAGTGACGCCCCACAATCATGCCAAGGCAGGCGACTATGCCGAAGCGGTTCTCCTGCCCGGCGACCCGCTGCGCGCCAAGTGGATCGCCGAGACATTCCTTACCGATGCGCGCTGCGTGAACACCGTGCGCAATTGCCTCGGCTTCACCGGTTCCTGGAAGGGCGCGCCGGTAAGCGTGCAGGCAACGGGCATGGGCCAACCCTCACTCGCCATCTACGTGCACGAGCTGATCAACGTATATGGCGTCGAGAAGCTGATTAGGGTCGGCACCTGCGGCGGGCTGAATACCAGGGTCAAGGTGCGTGATCTGGTGATCGCCCTGGGCGCTGCCACCGACTCCACTATCGTGCGGGATGCCTTCGGGCGCTATGGCTTTGCGCCCACCGCCGATTTCGACCTGCTGGCCGACGCCGTCGCCCGGGCGCGGGAACGCGCGCTGCGTTATCATGCGGGCAATGTGGTTTCGTCGGACGAGTTCTACCATCCCGACAGCCTGAAGGCCTACGGCCCCCTGATGCAGCACGGGATTCTCGGCGTGGAAATGGAGGCCGCCGCGCTCTACACACTCGCCGCGCGCTTCGGGCGCAAGGCCCTTGCCATCTGCACGATGAGCGACTGCCTGATCACCGGCGAGGAGATGAGCGCCGACGAGCGGCAATCCTCGCTCAAGGACATGGTGGAACTTGCGCTGGATGTGGCGACCGGCGCCTGACACGGCGCGATCTGTCAGGAACCGGGCGAGAGCCTGGACCATGTCACGTTTCGATCGCCTCAAAACCCATGGTCCGGGCCTGCGGGTTGTCGCATGTTCGAACCGGAAAACCGGCACCCACTTTTCCTGAAAATGCTCTAGTCCTCGTCCGGCTGGGCCTCGATCGCCTCCAGGTCGGCATCGGAGAAGCCGAAATGGTGCCCGATCTCGTGCACCATCACGTGGGTGATGACCGCCCCCAGCGTGTCGTCCCCCTCTGCCCAATAGGCAAGGATCGGCCGGCGATAGAGCGAAATCTGGTTCGGTAGCTGACCGGTGACGGGGGTGGCGGCGCCTTGCGCCATGCCCACGCCGTGAAACAGCCCCAGCAGATCGAATTCGGACTCGATCCCCAGAGCGTGGAGCGTCGCGTCGTCGGCAAAATCGGCCACCACGAAGGAAATTTCCCCGCAATAGGCGCGAAAATCCTCTGGCAGGCTCTCATAGGCGCTCTTCGCCAGCGCCTTGAACTCGGCCAGGCTCGGGGCCGTCAGACGGTGCCATTCAGCCCCTGACATGGCCGCGCGGTCGATCTACCGCCATTCCCGTATGTCAACGAAACGCCCGGCAATCGCCGCAGCGGCGGCCATGGCCGGCGACACCAGGTGCGTGCGGCCCTTGAAGCCCTGGCGGCCTTCGAAATTGCGGTTCGAGGTCGAGGCGCAGCGTTCGCCCGGCGCCAGCTTGTCCGCGTTCATGGCAAGGCACATCGAGCAACCCGGCTCACGCCATTCAAACCCTGCCTCGATGAAGATCTTGTCCAGCCCCTCGGCTTCGGCCTGTTCCTTGACCAGACCCGAGCCCGGCACCACCATGGCATTGACGCGCTGTGAAACCTTGCGGCCCGCGACCACCCTGGCGGCGGCCCTGAGGTCCTCGATGCGCCCATTGGTGCACGATCCAAGGAACACGCGGTCGATTTCGATATCGGTGATCCTGGTGCCCGGCTTGAGGCCCATGTATTCCAGCGCCCGCCACTTGGAGGCGCGGCGATTGGCATCGGCGATCTGGTCGGGATCCGGCACTTCCCCGGTAACCGAAACCACGTCTTCGGGCGACGACCCCCAGGTAACGATCGGGGGAAGGGCCGCCGCGTCGAGCCGGACCTCGCGGTCGAAGACCGCGTCCGGATCGGAATGAAGCGTCTTCCAGTAGGCGACCGCCCGGTCGTAGTCCTCACCCTTGGGGGCGTGGGTGCGGCCTTTCACGTATTCGAAGGTCTTCTCGTCCGGCGCGATGAGCCCCGCGCGCGCACCGCCCTCGATGGACATGTTGCACACGGTCATGCGGCCTTCCATCGACAGGGCCCGGATCGCCTCGCCGGCATACTCGATCACGTGACCGGTGCCCCCCGCGGTGCCGATCTCGCCGATGATGGCGAGCACGATGTCCTTGGCGGTCACCCCCTCGGGCAACTGCCCGTCCACGGTCACGCGCATGTTCCTTGCCTTGCTCTGGATGAGCGTCTGGGTGGCAAGGACGTGCTCGACTTCCGAGGTGCCGATGCCGTGCGCAAGCGCACCGAACGCGCCGTGAGTCGAGGTATGGCTGTCGCCGCAAACGATGGTCATGCCCGGAAGCGTGAAGCCCTGCTCGGGGCCAACGATATGCACGATACCCTGGCGGTGGTCGCGCTCGGAATAGTATTCGATCCCGAACGACCTTGCGTTCTCCGCCAGCGTCTCGACCTGCAACGCGCTTTCCGGATCGTCGATCCCGTGGCTGCGGTCGGTGGTGGGCACGTTATGGTCGACGACCGCCAGAGTGCGTTGCGGCGCGCGGACCGGGCGATGCGAGAGCCGCAGTCCCTCGAAGGCCTGTGGGCTGGTCACCTCGTGAACAAGATGCCGGTCGATATAGATCAGGCTGGTGCCGTCGTCGTTCTCGGCGACCAGGTGATCGTCCCAGATCTTGTCGTAAAGGGTGCGTGCTTTGCTCATCTTGCTGTCGATCCGCTCGGGGCAGTTGTCTGGAAATCGGTCGAGGCCGCCGGACCGGACTGGACCGGAAACACGGCATTATTCGGACAACGGCCGTTCTAGGCCGGGCCGAGGAACCGGTCAAGCGCATTGCCGTACCACAGGGTACGCGCTGGGCCCGTTTCGCTTTTTCCCCCGTCACTCAACGGCTCCAGGTCGTTGAAGGTCGCGCCTTCGAGCCGCAAAAACCGTTTCCACTTTTCCTCAAGGCGCTCTAGCGGGCGCCCGGCAGGTTTCTGCGGATCACGCGTATCGCCGTCAGTGGCAGTTCGACCAGACCGGGCAAAGGGTCGTTCAGCGACAGGCTGGCGAAGGTCCGCGTCCGGGCCAGCGATCTCAGCCAGGCCCCCACATCGAGCCGGCCGCGCAACATCAATTGCACCGCGACGACCTGATCGCGCAGCCCGAACATCCAGGCGATCCCCGGCCGCGCCTTCATGGGCGGTATCGCATGACCCGAGGACGCGGCCACGATCGCGGCGCCGAAATCGATCCCCGCCGCGTCGGCGAGCCCGAACCATGACCATGGCCTTGGATTGACGTCGAGCATCTTGAGTTGGCCGGTTCTCGGATCGCGCTTGAACTCGATCTCGCACAAGCCGTGGTGCCCGATCGAATTCAGGAAACGTTCGGCCTGCTCGCGCACATCGTCCGCCGACACGGTCTCCACGAAGGTCGACGTGTAGCTGAAATCGACCGGGTATTGCCGGGTGCGCCGCGCAACGAAGCTCACGAGGGGGCGCCCCTCCCACCACAGGCCGGCATAGGAAAGCTGGCAGTCGCCGCCGCCGGGCACAAGCTCCTGGACCACCACGGCCGGCGCGCCGACCATGGACGCGGCCTTGTCGTAGAGCGAGATGAACGTCTCGCGGTCGTCGGCCTGCCACACCTTGTCGCGCGTGAACCGGTTGAGCGCGATCCGCATCGAGGGCTTGAGGACCACCGGAAACCGCATTTCGACCGAGCGCGCGTCCGCGCTCGAGTGAACCGGGTACGTCTGCGGGACGCCGATACCGAGTTCCGCCGCGCGCTGGTAGCACATCGCCTTGTCAGCCGCCCATTCCAGCCGCTCCCAATCCGGCAGCAGCACATCGAGCAGGCCCGAGAGCCTTTTCCTGTTCTGCGACGCGAACCTGACATCCGAATCGGCGGCCGGGATCAGCAGGTAGCCGGCCAGGCCCTGCTCGCGGACCAGGCCTTCGAGAAAACCGAGCGCCTCCGGGCTCTCCGAGCCGGGCCAGATCCGCCAGTTCGAAATCGCGCGCGAGAACCGCGGCAACGGCGTGAAATTGGTCAGGAACCAGACGTCGAGCCCTTGCCGGGCAAGCACCCGGGCGAGGGCAATGGCGCCATGCGAGCCGGCGAGGATGATTGCGCCGCGCGGCCTGTTTTCACGGGCCGAATCCAGTGATGTGTCCATTCCGTCCGTATCCACAGGCGAAAGATCGCATTGCATCGACAAACCAGGTCGCGGCCCTCGACCTGATGCCTATGGAAACTACTAGCGCCGAAGTCTTAAAATCCCGACAATCGTGGGATCCAGCCCCGCCCTGCGGATGCTCATCACGCTGAGGGCCAGATAGGTGAGACCGCGCGCGACCGAACTGACCACCGCGATGCCCACCAGCCCGAAAACCGGCGTCGCGACAATCTGGGCAAGGATCGAGACCACGGTCATCGCACCGAACACGAAAGCGTAGCTGCGCTCCTGCCCGGTCATCATCAATACCGTGCGCGACGGACCGGTCGCGGCGTCGACCACGAAACCTGCGCCCAGCACGATCAGCACCAGGTTGGCATCCCTATAGGTTTCGCCGAACAGGCCCATGATCTCCGGACCGGCGACCAGGAACGCCACCAGGCCGGCCAGCGAAAAGACAAAGCCGGCCCACGTTCCCGTCGTCAGAACGATTTGCGCCCTGTCCCGCGCTCCGCTGTGAAAATGTTCCGAGATCAAGGGGGCGATGACGAGGGAGATGGAGAACGAGAACAGCGTGATCAGCCCTGCGGTGCGCATGGCATTGAAATAGGCCCCGGCGCTCGCCGGGTCGAGCAGCGCCCCGGCGACAAGCGTATCGGCGTTCAGGGCCACGGTGTTGATCAGCGCCCCGAGCAGCAGCCAGTTGGTCACCCGGCCGCGATGACGCCAATATGCGCCGACGCCCCTGACGCGCGGTTTCAGTTCGTAGCGCCGCCGGCGGGCGGCCTGGTATTGGGCGCCAATCGCCGCAAGCAGCAGGGCCGCCGCAAGCCATAGTGCGCCTGCCCCGTCGAGCCTGACGCCGGAGAGCAGCAGCGCGACGGCGGCAACCGGCAGGGCGATGCGCCACAGAAGATCGCGCGGCGCCAGCGCCGTCCAGATCGAGCCCTGCGCACGAAGGGCTGCGGAATTGTATTCGGCAAGGGCCATCGGCAAGACCAGCGCGCCAGCCGCGACAATGTGCCAGAGCGGCCCGGTTCCCGAAAGGAGCGTCCCCGCGACCAGGCACAGCGCGGCAAGGCCAAGACCGACCGCGAGGCCGGCGCCCAGGGTTATCGCGCCACCCGCGCCCAGGTCGGAAACCGCGCGCGCCCTGTCGCCCTTTGCCACCCCCTCCGGCCAGAAGCGCAATATCGCTGTGCTCTGTCCCATGCCCGCGCCGATCGCAAGGATCGTCGCCAGCGAGAAACCGAAGGCGAAATACCCGTATTCCGATGCCGCCATCGCGCGCGACAGCACGACGAAGCCCGCATAGGTGAGCCCTGCAGCCCCCACCTTGATGACCAGCGAAAGGACCGACTTTGACAGGCCGGTCGTCGCGGCAAATTGAAGGGCTGATCGGAACGCGCTGTGCATGGGCCGCTTGCTCTTTGGGAGGATGCCCCAATATGCTCGCAAACTGCTACTTAGGTCTTACTGGTTCACTTTTGGAGTGCGCGGTCGCAAGGTCGAATGGTACCGGTGATTCTTCCGCGCGAGGGGGAAAATTCGATGACTGAGACTACCGACGGCAAGCTGGAGAGACTGCTGGCTCGTGCCGAGTCGCTGCTGTCGTCCGAACCCGGGTTCGCCAACTTCATGCTCCTTGCCGTAAGGGCGACCGACCCGCAGGATTTCGCGCCCTACAGCATTGAAGCCATCGAAGCGATCCTGCGGCGTTCCGCGGGCCGCCTCGGGGAGCGCAAGCCTGGCGAACACGTGATCGAGTTCTGGCATCCCGAGGGCTTCGGGGCCCCACGGGTGGACGTGATCGACATTCATGCCGAGGACATGCCGTTCATCGTCGATTCCGTGGTGGGCGCCATCCGCGCCCATGGCGGACGGATTCGTCTGATCGCCCACCCGATCCTGCCCGTCGATACCAGGACCCATCCCTGGACAGTCCTGTCGGAGCCGCCCCCCGGCGCACGTCTCGAAAGCTTCCTTCAGGTGCACATCGCACCGCTTGTGGACGACGAGGTTCGCGAAGCGATGCGGGCGGAGATCGACGCCGCGCTCACCGACGTCCGCCGCGCCGTGCGCGGCTGGCGGCCGATGCTGGAGCGGCTGCGCCAGATCGTGCAGGACTATCGCGAGACCCCTCCCAAGGTGCCGGCAGCAGTACTGGCGGAGTCCCTGCATTTCCTTGCCTGGCTGGCCGATCACAACTTCACCTTCCTGGGCATGCGCGAATATCGCCTGACGGGGAGCGACAGCGAGGCGCGCCTGGAACCGGTCGCCGAGTCCGGGCTGGGGATCCTCGAGGACCCCGCGTTCCTGTTTCTGCGCCATGGCGACGAATATGTGGAAATGACCCGCCAGCATGTGCAGTTCCTGCGCGATTCCGAGCCGCTCATGGTGACGAAGGCCAATGTGCGCAGCCGGGTCCACCGGCGCGCGCACATGGACTATATCGGGGTCAAGCTCTACGCCGGGCAGGGCACGCTGACGGGCGAACTGCGCATTGTCGGGCTTTTCACCTCGCAGTCCCTGGCCACGCCGCATGTCGAGGTGCCGCTGGTGCGGCGCAAGATTTCCGAGGTCATGCGCCGCGCCGCCCTCGATCCGGCCAGCCACGCGGGCAAGGCGCTGATGGCCGCGCTCGACAACTATCCGCGCGAGGAGCTGTTCCAGATCGCCGAGGACGAACTGCTCGCCTTCGCCTCGATCATCGCCAACCTGCCCGACCGGCCGCGCGTCCGCGTTCTGCCGCGCATAGACCGCTTCGACAATTTCGTCTCCGTGCTCGTTTTCGTGCCCCGCGACCGCTACACCTCAAGCGTCCGCGCCCGGATCGGCGACTATCTCGCCGGGCAGTATGACGGACGGGTATCGGCCTACTACCCGCATTTTCCCGAAGGCGAACTGGTCAGGGTTCACTTCATCATCGGCCGCAACGGCGGCGCCACACCGCGCCCGGACCGCGACGAGATCGAGGCGCAGGTCACCGCCCTCACGCGCACATTCGGGGACAACCTGCTGTCCGCCGCCGCCGACCCCGCGGCGGTGGCCGACTACGCCGAAGCCTTTTCTCCCGCCTACGAAACGACCAGTTCCATCGAGGAGGGGCTTGCCGATATCGCGGTGTTCCAAAGCCTTGGCAACGATACCCAGATCGCCGCAAGGCTGACCGACCGCGACCGTAGCGACAGCGCGCTGAGCCTCAAGGTCTATCACATGCGTGCGCCGATTCCGCTGAGCGACCGCGTGCCGATGCTGGAGAATTTCGGCTTCCGGGTGATCGACGAGCGCACCTATCGCGTCAATCCCATGGACGGGATCGAGCGCTACCTGCATGACATGCTCATTGTGCCCAATACGGGCGCGAGCATCGATTTCGACCGCCTCAGGCCCACGCTGGAATCGGCGATGCTCGCCGTATGGGGCGGACAGGCGGAAAACGATCCCTACAACCAGCTCACCCTGCGCGCCGGGCTGCCCTGGGACGACGTGGCGATCTTGCGCGCGCTCGGGCGCTACCTGCGCCAGATTCGCTCGCGCTTCTCCCAGCACTATTTCGCCGCGACCCTCGCCACCCATGCCGACATCGCCGCTTCGCTCGCGGGCCTGTTCCACGTCCTGCACGACCCCAATTTCGAGGGCGAGCGCGAACCCACCGAAAACGCGCTGCGCCAGGCCATTGCGGCTGGCCTCGACCGTGTTGCATCCCTCGACGAGGACCGTATCGTCAGGCGTTTCCTCAACCTGATCGAAGCCTCGGTGCGCACCAATTTCTACCAGCGCGACGAAAGCGGCGCCCGCCGCCCGGCACTGGCCATCAAGTTCGACTCAGCCAGGGTCGACAGTCTGCCCGAGCCGCGCCCCTACCGCGAGATCTTCGTCTATTCGCCGCGCGTGGAGGGCGTGCACCTGCGGGGCGGCCCGATTGCCCGCGGCGGCATCCGCTGGTCGGACCGGCCCGAGGACTTCCGCACCGAAGTGCTCGGCCTGGTCAAGGCGCAGATGGTCAAGAACGCTGTCATCGTGCCGGTCGGTGCCAAGGGCGGTTTCGTCCCCAAGCTGACCCCCATGGGTGCGGACCGCGAGACCGTTCTGGCCGAAGGCACCGCCTGCTACCGCATTTTCATCGGCGCATTGCTCGACCTCACCGACAACCTGGATGCCGACCGCGTTCTTCCGCCCCAGGGCGTGGTGCGGCACGACGGCGACGACCCCTATCTGGTCGTGGCGGCCGACAAGGGCACGGCCAGTTTCTCCGACACCGCGAATGACATCGCCGTGTCTCGCAACTACTGGCTTGGCGACGCCTTTGCCTCCGGCGGATCGGCAGGCTACGACCACAAGAAGATGGGCATCACGGCCCGCGGCGGCTGGGAAGCGGTCAGGCGGCACTTCCGCGAGATGGATCGCGATATCCAGACCGAGCCGTTCACCGCGGTCGGGGTCGGCGACATGTCGGGTGACGTGTTCGGCAACGGCATGCTCCTGTCCGAACAGACCCGGCTCGTCGCCGCATTCGATCACCGCGACATCTTCATCGACCCCGACCCCGATCCCGCCGTCAGCTTCGCGGAGCGCCGGCGCCTTTTCGAACTGCCGCGATCGAGTTGGCAGGACTACAATCAGGATCTGCTTTCGCGCGGCGGCGGCATCTACTCGCGCAATGCCAAGACCATTGCCCTGTCGACCGAGGCGCGCGCCATGCTGGGCATAACCGCGAACGCCACCACGCCGCAGGACGTGATGAACGCCATACTTCGGGCCGAGGTCGACCTGTTGTGGTTCGGCGGGATCGGCACCTATGTGCGCGGCAGCGGCGAAAGCGACACCGAGGTCGGCGATCGCGCCAACGACGCCATCCGCATCCGCGGCCAGGATGTCAGGGCGAGCGTCGTGGGCGAAGGCGCCAATCTGGGCGTCACCCAGAAAGGCCGCGTCGAATACGCCCTTGGGGGCGGGCGCATCAATTCCGACGCCATCGACAATTCGGCCGGGGTCAACTCGTCCGACCTTGAGGTGAACATCAAGATCGCCCTGTCCACGCTTGTCCGCAGCGGCCAGATGACCATCGAGGCGCGCAATGCCTATCTGGTCAAGATGACCGACGAGGTGGCCGGCCTCTGCCTGCGCAACAACTACCTGCAGACCCTCACGCTCTCGCTTGCTGAGCGCGAAGGCACGGCTGGCCTTCCCGATCACATCGACCTGATCAATGCGCTGGAATCCACCGGCCAGCTCAATCGCGCGCTTGAAGACCTGCCCGACGACACCACGCTTGGTGAACGCAGCGCGGCGGGACAGGCACTGACCCGGCCCGAACTCGCCGTGCTGCTGGCCTATGCCAAGAACACACTCTACGCCAGCCTGGCGTCCTCCGTGGTGCCCGACGATCCCTATCTGTCCAAGGAACTGTTCCACTACTTCCCCGAGCGACTGAAACAGGATCATCCCGAGACCATCGAGACCCACCGACTGCGCCGCGAAGTGATCGCCACGGTGCTGGCCAACGCCATGATCAATCGCGGCGGCCCGGCATTCGTGCACAAGATGACCGCGGCGACCAGCGCGGACGCGGCCCAGGTTGCCTGCGCCTATGCCACCGCGCGCGACGCGTTCGGCCTGCAGGAACTCAATGCGTTGATCGACCGGCTCGACAACCGCATGAGCGGGGCAACCCAGCTCGCGCTCTATGCCGAGGTGCAGTCGCTCCTTGTGGGACAGACGCTTTGGTTCCTGCGCAACGTCATCTTCGAGGATGGCATCTCGCCGGTCGTGGAGCGCTATGCGCGGGGCGTCAATCAGGTACGGGCGGCCCTGCCAAGCCTTTTGCCGCAAGGCCTGTCGGCCAGCATCGCGGAGCGTGCCGCCGAATACGAGAAAGGCGGCGCGAGTCCGGAAATGGCCCGCCGCATTGCAGAGCTCTCGGCGCTCGCGCTCGCCTCGGACATCGTTCTGGTGTCCGAAAAGACCGGCCAGCCGGTCAATGACGCGGCCCGGGCCTATTTCCTTGTGCTCGAGACCTTCAGCCTTGACCGCCTCACCCACCTTGGCGGACGCCTGGCGCTTTCCGACCGCTTCGACCGCATGGCTCTCGACCGTGCCCTGGCCAACCTCGCACGCGCGCAGCGCGAGATCACCTGCGACGTGCTGGCTAGCGGGGAAGACCAGGCCGCCGGCAGGCTTGCCCGCTGGCGCGATGCCCGTGCCGCCGAGATCGATCGCAATGTGCGCATGGTCCGCGATCTCACCGAAGGCGATCTCACGGTGTCGCGGCTGACGGTCGCGGCCGGGCTCTTGTCGGATCTGGTGCGGACATGAGCAAAGCGGAGGGCCCGCTCACCAGGCCGGCGACGCGTCTGGGCGTCTTTTCGTGGATGCTTTTCGACTGGGCGGCCCAGCCCTATTTCACGCTTTTGATTACCTTTATCTTCGCGCCCTACTTCACTGCCCATGTGGCCCCCGATCCCGTCACCGGCCAGGCGATATGGGGGCAGGCGATGGGGATAGGCGGACTGATCATCGCGGTTCTGGCGCCATTGCTCGGCGCGCTCGCCGACACAAGCGGCCCGCGCAAGCCCTGGATCGGGGCGTTTTCGGTGCTTCTGGTCGCCGGAGCAGCGCTGCTCTGGTTCGCCGCGCCCGGCGAGGGTTCGCCCGTAACGCTGACGCTGATCGCCTTCGTTGTCGGCCTGATCGGACTGGAATTCGCCACTGTCTTCACCAATGCCATGATGCCCAGCCTGGTGAGCCGCGCCGAATTGGGCAAGCTTTCCGGCTCGGGCTGGGCGCTGGGTTACGTTGGCGGAGTAATCTCCCTGTTCATCGTACTGGGCCTGATGTCGGCCAATGCGGATACCGGCCGGACCCTGTTCGGCCTTTCACCCATATTCGGGCTCGACCCGGCCACTCATGCCGGCGACCGCGCCACCGGCCCCCTCACCGCGGTCTGGTATCTCATCTTCGTGATCCCGCTATTCCTGTTCACCCCGGACGTGCCAAGGGCTCCCGGCCAGCACATAGACCTGGGCGCCGGCCTGCGCAGGCTGAAGGCAACGATCAGGGAACTCCCCCGGCGGCGTTCCTATTCGGCATTCCTGGTCACCTCGATGTTCTATCGCGACGGCTTGAATGGCCTGTTCACCTTCGGCGGCATCTATGCCGCGGGCGTGCTTGGCCTGAGCATCATCCAGATCGGCGTCTTCGGTATTCTGACCGCGGTGCTCGGCGCCATCGGAGCCTTTGTCGGCGGGCGGCTCGATGCGCGCTTCGGCCCGCGCTCCGTGGTCTTCTGGGGGTGCTGGCTGCTGGTGCTCGGTTCCGGGCTGATCGTATCCACCACGCCCACAAGCGTGCTGTTCTTCATCCCGGTCCAGATCGCCAGCCTGCCGCTCGTCGTCTTCTACGTCGCCGGTGGGCTGATCGGGGCGGTGGGCGGCGCGCTCCAGGCAGCCTCTCGAACGCTTCTGGTCGATCAGGTCGGCCCAGACGAAGCGACCGAAGCCTTCGGCCTTTATGCCCTGACCGGACGCGTCACTTCCTTCATCGCGCCACTCTCGGTCGGCGCGGTCACTGCGCTGTCCCAGAGCCAGCGGATCGGCATCCTGCCGATCGTGGTATTGCTCGTGCTCGGCGCTATCGGCCTCGCCCTGGTGCAGGAAAAGGCAAGAGGGTAGCCCGCACTCCCGCTCCTCTCGGCGTCAACCAGACAGACCAGATCCATCCTGGCCCTGGCCGCCCTGGATCACGCGTCTTGATGGCATCAAGACGTGACATGCCCTAGTGCCGGAAGTGCCGCATCCCCGTGAACACCATGGCGATGCCGGCCTCGTCGGCGGCTTCGATCACCAGGTCGTCACGGATCGAACCGCCCGGCTGGATCACGGCGGTGGCGCCAGCCTCGACCGCCGCCATCAACCCGTCCGCGAACGGGAAAAAGGCGTCCGACGCCACCACGGAGCCTTCGGTCAGCGCGCCCTTGAGCTTGAGGGCCTTGGCGGCATCCTTTGACTTGCGGTGCGCGATGCGCGCCGAATCCACCCGGCTCATCTGGCCCGCGCCAACGCCGACGGTCGCGCCATCCTTCACATAGACGATGGCATTGGATTTCACGTGCTTGGCCACGATGGCGGCGACCCTGAGATCGGCCATTTCCTGTTCGGTCGGCGCGCGTTTCGTGACGACCTTGAGTTCGCAATCGTCGACATTGCGATTGTCCGGCGTCTGCACAAGCAACCCGCCCGTGACCGAACGCACCGTCAACCCGTTGGCCTTGGTATCGGTGAGCCCCCCGGTCAGAAGAACCCTGAGGTTCTTCTTTTCCTCGAACATGGCAAGCGCCGCCGGGGACGCGCCAGGCGCGATGATCACCTCGGTGAACACCTTGACGATTTCGGCCGCCACATCCGCGTCTATCTCGCGATTGAGCGCAACGATCCCGCCATAGGCCGAGACCGGATCGCAGGCCAGTGCCTTGGTATAGGCCTCGGTCAGGCTTTCCCCTGTCGCCACCCCGCACGGATTGGCGTGCTTGATGATCGCCACCGCCGCAGACCGCTTCGGATCGAATTCGCACACCAGGGCAAAGGCCGCGTCGGTGTCGTTGATATTATTGTACGACAAGGTCTTGCCCTGCACCTGTTCGGCGGTGGCAACGCCGGGTGCCTTGTCGCCGTTGCCGTAGAACGCGGCCCATTGGTGCGGGTTCTCGCCGTAGCGCATTTCCTGAATCAGCTTGCCGCCAAAGGTGCGCCAGGGCATGGCCGGGGTGTCGAGCACTTCGGCGAACCAGTTCGAGATCGCCGCATCGTAGGCCGCGGTGCGCGCGAAGGCCTTGGCGGCAAAACGCTTGCGCTCCTCGATCGGCACCTCGCCGTTTTCCGTCAGGTGGCGCGCCACCGTGTCATAGTCGGCCGGATCGACCACCACCGTCACGTCGCGGTGGTTCTTGGCGGCCGCGCGGGTCATGGCCGGGCCGCCGATATCGATATTCTCGATCACCGTTTCGTAGTCCGCCCCCGAAGCGACAGTCTCGGCGAACGGATAGAGATTGACCACGAGCAGATCGATGGTCGGGATCTGGTGCAGCCGCATCGCGCTGCGATGGGCCTCGTTGTCGCGGATGCCCAGCAAGCCGCCATGTACCCTTGGGTGCAAGGTCTTCACCCGGCCGTCCATGATCTCTGGGAAGCCGGTGATCTCGGCAATATCGACCACCTGGATATCCTCTTCCTCGAGAGCCCGGCGCGTACCGCCGGTTGAGACGAGTTCGATACCCAACTGCGAGAGCTTGCGGGCAAAAGGGACCAGTCCGGTCTTGTCCGAAACGGAAACCAGCGCCCGCCGCACCTTCAGCTTGCTGTCGGTATGCACCATGTTGTCTGTCCTGTCCGAGAATTCCGGGCCGCTGCTAGCACGGGCGGGCGCGAAAGGAAACCACTCCCTTGCCCGCTCAGGAATCGTGACGCGAGAATATCCACGACACTTCCCGGTCACCGTCCGCCTGCACCTCGAGAACGATCTGCGACGAGCGCGCAAGGCCGAAATGCGCGGTATGGCGCACGCTCTCCTCGATCAGCGCCACCGCGCCCTCCCAGACAAAGGCCCATTTGCGGCCCGACTTGAGCTGGATGTTGATCACGTGCTGGCCCTGCACGCGCTCGACCTCGGCACCCGGCGCCAGGTGGAAGCGGATCACGCAATGCCCCGATGGGCGGCGGCCTTGGGGCACGACCAGCCGATCCTGCCCGACCAGTGTGTTTCCGCCTGCGATCAGCGTCAGCCTGCGCTCGATTCCGACGCCATGCCGGTCGAGATAGGCATCGCAGACCATCACCAGTCCGGCGGCCTCCGGGTCGGCCCTGACGCTTGGCCGCGGGCCGATCGGGCTCAGGTATCCGGCCAGCGGCCACCTGTCGTGGACATTGGCGTTAGACTCGTCGTCGATCGTCAGGCCCGAATGCGCGATCGAGCGCCGGAACACCTCGCCGCCTTCCCACAGCCCCGCCGGCGCCGGTCCGCAATTGCCCACCACCAGTTCATGGCCATGGCTGAATTCGAACGCCAGCGCGCTCGCGTGCGCCCGCGCCGAGAACGCCAGGGGCGGAACGTGACCGGAATCCGCCACGACGACGCTTTGCCCGCCGACCAGCACCCCGTATCCGCCCACCGTGCCCGTACCGGCCCGGCGTTCGGTGCTCTGGGCCTGGACGGAATGCACCAGGTCCACCTGCAACGGACCGCAGCCGTTGAAATAGGCGGGCTCGCCCGTACCCAGCATCAGGCTGTCGAGCGCCCTGTGCATGGCGTCCAGCCGTTCGCCAAGCGCCTGCGCACGGTCCGGATGGCGCCGCGACAGCGCCTGGCGCACGGTAACCAGCTGGGTGAGCAGTACGAACTGGACCCCGGGGCCCCTGGACAGATGCATGCCGTCGGCGCTGAACTGCTCGCCGATCAGCTTCATGATCTGGGTATACCAGCGGTCGACGCCGCTTTCGCCCTCGCTCGAAAGCGCCACCGCAAGAAGTGCGGCCACCGCGAGCAGCCGGTCGACCGGTTCGGTGGCCAGGCGCCAGCGGATCCTGAGGGCATGTATCTGCGTATTCAGCGAACGCTTGATGGCCCGCGCCTCATCCGGATTGGCGCCGTCGAGCAACAAACCGATATGGCGCAGCCAGTTCAGGACACGTCGGGCGGAAAGCCCGATCTGCCAGGATTGCGGATCGAACGCACCGTGGCGGCCGATCCAGTCCAGCACCAGCATCACGGCAAACCGCCGCTCGCCCCCGTCACGGGCGTCGCGGAAGTGCCGCAACCAGGAAAAGACATGCAATTCCTCGAGCCAGTCCTCGTGCTCGATCTCGATGGCAAAAGGCGAGACGCCGCCCGTATCGACGATCCGGGACGCCAGCAGATAGCGCCCCGCCATCATCTCGCGCACCGATTCGCGATCGGTGGGCCTGAAGTCGGACAGGGCCGGAATGAAGTCGCCTTCGTTGAACCCGGTCCAGGTCCATCTGACCCCCGGACTCGTCATCACCGCGTCTGCAAGCCGGAGAGCGTATCGCTCTGCCAGGAAACGCCACACGTCCAACACCAGCCTGCATCCCCACCCCAGTGCGGCGACATTAGCACCTGACAATGCTGTGAAAAGCCCCGGCTGGGGATAAGTCAGGTCTGTCGCTGGAAGGCGGCCGCAAAGAACCCGTCGAGTGTGCCCCCAAACGGACCCGGCGCGGCCAGTCCCGGATGGGTACGCAGGAAGCCCTCCCGGGTCAATGCCCCTTCAAGCCCTTGTAATTGTTTGATTTCAAAAGCAATGGGCTCGATTTCGGCCACATTCGACGTCGCCCAGGCCGCGATTGATTCGCCTTCCTCGGGTTCCAGCGAGCAAGTGCAGAAGACCATGATGCCTCCCGGCTTCAGGCAACCCACCGCATTGGCGAGCAGCTTGCGCTGTAGCTCTGCGCGTCCGGCGGCATCGCCCGGCTTGCGCTGCCAGATGACTTCGGGATGCCGGCGGAACGTGCCCGTCGCCGAACACGGCGCATCCAGAAGCACCCGGTCGAACAATCTTTCCGGCCTGTAGTCGGCGGCATCGGCGACCACGACATTCGCCGTCATGCCCACGCGCCCAAGATTGGCCCTGAGCCTCTCGACGCGATGTGAATCGCTGTCGAGCGCGGTCACCTCGGCCCCCGAGGCAATCAGTTGCATGGTCTTGCCCCCCGGTGCGGCGCACATGTCCAGAACCTTGTCGCCGGGGTGTGGATCGAGGAGCCGGGCCGGCAGCGCGGCGGCGGCATCCTGCACCCACCACCGCCCCTCCGCAAAGCCGGGCAGCGCCTCGACCGGGCGATCCCGATCGAGAACCCGCACCGTATCGCCCATTACCTTCTGCGCCCCAAGCGCTTCGGCCAGTCCCGCATCGGGCTCCCTGAGGGTAATGTCGAGCGCGGGACCGGCAAGCAACGCATCCGCGAAACGCAGGAGCATTTCCTCGCCGTATTGGGCTGTCCATCGCGCGCGCAGCCATGCCGGAAAAAGGTCCAACGGATCGAGCCTTCCCCACCGGTCGGCCGAACGCTGGGCCGCCCTGAGCACGCCATTGGCAAGGCCCGAATAGCGCGAGGCCCGCCGATCCCCCTTGACGATTTCCACTGCCAGGTGAATTGCGCTGTGGGCGGCCGCCCCTTCGGCAAACAGCAGTTCACCGAGCCCGCAGCGCAATGCCGGTTCAAGCAGCCCGCTGCGCGGCGGGAGGCCGCGCGGCATGAGTTCACCAAGTACGATATCGAGGTGACCGTGCCGGCGAAGCGCGATCGTCACCAGCCTGTTGGCCATGGCCCGTTCGCGCGGGTCGGCCAGTTCCGATGCCGTAAAGGCCTGAAAGGGTTCCCCCTTAAGGACCTGCGCCAGGCGCCGGGCCGCGTGAAGGCGCGGCTCCAGCCCCGCGATACTGGCGTTCGGGGGCACCCGAGATCAGCCCCAAGGTCCGCGAGGCCGGTCTTCCGGCGGGGTAGAGGTGCCCGGCACACGCCAACTGGCCCCCGAAGCTGCGGGGCGCGCGCGCCTGTCGCGTCGCTCGGCGCCGGATGGCCGGCCCCGGCCCGTCTGCCCCATTTCTTCGGCCTGCCGGACGAGGGCGGCGATGCGGTTTTCCACATTGGGGTGGGTTGAAAACAGGTTGTCCATGCTGCTGCCGGCCAACGGGTTGATGATGTACAGGTGCGCCATGCCGGGAAAGCGGCGGGCGAAAGGGTTCTCGAACTGGCGCGACATGCGGCTGATCTTTTCGAGCGCGGTCGCCAGCGCCAGCGGATCGCCGCTGATCTCGGCGCCATCATGATCCGCCTCGTATTCTCGTGTACGGCTCACCGCCATCTGCACCATCACCGCCGCCAGCGGCGCAACGATTATGGTGGCGATCGTGCCCAGCGGCCCAAGCGGGTTGGACGAGGAACGTCCGCCGAAGAACAGGCCGAACTGTGCCAGCATCGAGATCGCGCCGGCCAGCGTAGCGGTCAGCGTCATGGTCAGCGTGTCCCTGTTGCGAACATGTGCCATCTCATGGGCAATCACCGCGCGCACCTCGCGCGGTTCAAGGAAACGCAACAGCCCGGTGGAGACCGCGATCGCCGCGTTCTGCGGGTTGCGGCCCGTGGCAAAGGCATTGGGCTGGTCGGAATGGATGAGGTAGATGCGCGGCATGGGAAGTCCGGCTTTTCCGGCAAGGCCGGCGACCATCTCGAACAGGTCCGCGGCGCGATACCGGTCGACTTCTTCGGCATTCTGCAGCCGCAACACGATCTTGTCGGCGTTCCAGTAGCCGATCAGATTGGTGGCGAGCGCGAAGCCGAGCGCCAGCGTCATCCCCGCCGTGCCGCCCACGACAAAGCCGACGGCCATGAACAGGCCGGTCAGCGCCGCCAGGAGGATTGTCGTTCGAACCGCATTGAGCATCTGAGTGATTTGAAGCCTGTTGCAACTCGCAATATGATGGGGTCTGCCAAGCGGTGCCGCAAGACCCGCATCCTTAACGAATGGTAAGCCAAGCCAATGTCCGACCAGACGAATCGCCGCAAGACGAATGCACGCCGTCCCGATCCCTCAGTCGCGCAGCGCGCCCTGGACGAGGCGCGGGACCGCAAGGCCGCAATCGATGCGGTCACCCGCGAAGCGCCAAGGGAGTACCTCGGTCGCGGCGGGCTCGATCCAGCCCGCTATGGCGACTGGGAACAGAAGGGAATCGCCAACGATTTCTGAGCGAAAAAGCGATCAGCCGAACAGGCCGATCACCACGCCCTGCACGATCACCACGCCCAGCAGGTACCCGCCGTCGATAACGGTGAGCATCCATTTCTGGTTCTGGTAGCGGTGGTTCAGGATCATCGACGTAATGATGAACCCAAGCCACATGTGCACGCCCACCAGCACCGCGCCCTGCACGGTGATCGCATGCATCAGCGGCGGGGTGAGAACCGCGATGAAATAGGCCATGACCAGTTGGCAGAGCGCCGCCCAGATGAACGGAACTGAACTGCCGCCCGAACCAAGGAGCTGATCGGCCGGCTTGCCGGTCGCCGCGATCCACTGCCGGGACAGGATCATGTACCAGGCCATCCCAAGCGCCATGCTTGCGACCACCGCGAGGATGACGGCCAGCCAGTTGACGTCGAAGTGAATCATGTTCGCCCCCCCTTTTCGCCGGCCGCAGCGCCCGGCGCCAATGGGTGGACTATGCCGCGACCCCGCCCAGCCTGCAAATGGCTTTCCATTCGCTCGCCGTGACCGGCTGCACGGACAGCCGTGAATTGTTGAGCAGCACCATGTCCGCCACCTCGGGAACGGTCTTGAGCTGATCGAGACTGACCGGGGTCTTCATCGGCTCCACCGCCTCGATATCGACGCATTCCCAACGCGGATCGTCGGTGGTGGAATCCGGGTGCGCCAGCGCCGCCACGCGCACGATGCCGACGATGCTCTTCTCGTTCACCGAATGATAGAAGAACCCCAGATCGCCGATCTGCATGGCCCGCATGTTGTTGCGCGCCGCGTAGTTGCGCACCCCGGTCCACTCCTCGGGGCCGCCCTTTCTGACCTGATCGTCCCAGCTCCAGGTTCCCGGTTCGGACTTGAACAGCCAATAGGCCATGTCACAGCCCCTCGGGCGCGTTGATGGTCCAGGCCCAGCGTCTCACGGTGACCGACTGAAACAGCCCCGCCTTGGCGTAGGGATCGGCTGCAGCGATTGCTTCGGCGTGCGCCTGGCCATCCGCCTTCACCATCACCATGCTCCCCTCCGGCTGTTCGTCGCTGCCCAGATAAGGCCCGGCCAGCACCACCGCGTCGCCCAGCGACTTGAGATACTCCAGATGCGCTGGACGGTTGGCTTTCCGAATGTCCAGCGCACCGGTCTTGTCTGTGGCAGTGATTACGAACAGCAATTCAGTTCTCCGTTTCCCGTTTCAGTGGCCGGGCCATCAGCCCGGCAACGATTCGCCCGATTTCCACCTCGCCCTCGAGCAGCAGGTTGACCGCCTCCACAAGGGGCGCCTCGACTCCATATTCACGTGCCACGGCCCTGGCCACCGGCGCGGTCGATACCCCCTCGGCAAGTTTTGCGCCGCTTGCCCTGATATCGGCGACGCTGCGCCCTGCCCCCAATTGCAGGCCGAACCAGTAATTGCGCGATTGCGGCGTGGTGCATGTCAGGCAAAGGTCGCCAAGCCCGGCAAGCCCGGTCAACGTCGAGGAATTGCCGCCCATGGCCGAAACGAGCCGGGTAAGCTCGGCAAAGGCGCGGGCCAGAAGCGCGGACCTGGCCGAAAGGCCAAGCCCGGCCCCCTCCACCGCCCCGCAAGCCAGGGCATAGACATTCTTGAGTCCCCCGGCCAGTTCAACGCCCGCGATGTCGTTTGCGGCATAGGGCCTGAAACTGGGTCCGGCCAGCGCCGGCGCCACCTGTTCCGCGATCTCCGCGTTCGGCCCGGCAAGGGTAACCGCGGTTGGACGTCCGGCGGCAACATCGGCGGCAAAGCTTGGCCCCGACAGCGCCAGCGGCACCGCCTCTGGCGCCAGTTCGTCAAGGATCTCGCTTTGCCGTTTCAGCGTGCCCGCCTCGAGGCCCTTGGCCGTCAAGACGACCGGCTTGCCGGCAAGCGCATTGGCGTCGAGTGTGCCCAGCACCGTCCGCGTCGTCTGGGCGGGCACGGCCATGAGCACCACATCGGCGGCGCCCAGCCCGCCCAGGTGCGCCTGGGCGACAATGCGCGGCGAAAGCTGTTGCTCGCCAAGATAGGCCCGGTTCGTATGCAGTCGGTTGATTTCGTTGGCAATATTCCTGTCCCGGGCGAAAAGCGTCACCTCGCGCCCGGCCATCGACGCCGCCTGTGCCAGCGCCGTACCCCAGGCGCCCGCTCCCAGAACGAACACTCTTTCAAGCTTCAAGCCGCCCTCCGATTCGCATGCCCGGCGCATCGAGCGGCCAGCGGGGCCGCGCTTCGACAGCGAGCCCGTCGACCGAGCCCAGCGCCAGGCGCTCGGCGCCGGCCCAGGCCACCATGACCCCGTTGTCGGTGCAAAGGTTCGGGGGCGGCACCACGAGGCGTGCTCCCGCACGTTCGACCTCTGCTTCGAGGGCCGTCCGGATGGCGCGGTTTGCCGCGACGCCGCCGGCGACGACCAGAAGCGGCGAAGCACCCGGACTGGTTTGCGCCAGCCGTCCAAGCGCCTGCGCCGATCGCGTTGCGACAATCTCGGTCACCGCCTGCTGGAAACTCGCGCAAATGTCCCACACATCCCGTTCCGACACAGGTGCGATGTTTTCGGCGGCCAGCCTGACCGCCGTCTTCAGGCCGGAAAACGAAAAGTCCAGCCGATCCTGGCTGAGCAGGGGACGCGGAAACAGGAACCGCCGGGGATCGCCCTGCGCCGCTGCCCGCTCGACGGCGGGCCCGCCGGGATAACCGAGGCCGAGCAACTTGGCTACCTTGTCGAATGCCTCGCCCAGGGCATCGTCGATCGTTGTGCCCCAGCGCTGGTAATCCCCCACCCCGCGCACAAGGACGAACTGGCTGTGGCCACCCGAAACCAGAAGCATCAGATAGGGAAAAGCCACCTTGTCCGTCAGCCTGGCCGTCAGGGCATGCGCCTCCAGATGATTGACCGCGATCAGCGGTTTGCCACGCGCCGCCGCCAGGGCCTTGGCTGTGGTCAGCCCGACCAGGACCCCACCGATCAATCCCGGTCCGGCGGTCGCGGCCACCGCGTCGATCCCGGAAAAATCGACGCCCGCTTCGCGCATCGCCCGCTCGACAATATGGTCCAGGTGCACCACGTGCGAGCGCGCGGCAAGTTCGGGCACGACGCCGCCATAGGCTGCATGCTCGGCGATCTGGCTGCGAACGATATTGGACAGGATCTCGCCGCGCCCGTCGCCATGACGGGCGACCACCGCCGCGGCGGTCTCGTCGCAGCTGGTTTCAATCCCCAGAATCAGCGTCCTTGCTTGCTTGCTCACGTCGATCTGTTCTATGGCCTGTGGGAGCGAAAGACGACGCCGCCAGTCGGCCGCGGCACCTGTCATTGGCGTACAATAGGACGGCAAGCGATTGCAATCGGAACACAACGCACCATTCCTGCGCATCGGGACGCGCGGCTCCCCGCTTGCCCTCGTCCAGGCTGAGCAAGTGCGCCGACACCTGGCCGCCGGACACGGGGTCAGCGAAAGCGCCATCGAGATCGTGACCTTCGTCACCTCGGGCGACCGGTCGCAGCAAGCCAACCGCCCGATGGTCGAGACGGGGGGCAAGGGGACCTTCTCCAAGGAAATCGAAGCGGCCCTCATGAATGGCAGCATCGATCTTGCCGTGCACTCCGCCAAGGACATGGCCACCCGTTTGCCCGATGGGTTGATCATGCCCTTCTTTCTTGAGCGCGAGG
The DNA here is from genome assembly GCA_036563245.1 of Devosiaceae bacterium. Lineage (GTDB taxonomy): Bacteria > Pseudomonadota > Alphaproteobacteria > Rhizobiales > Devosiaceae > DATCMU01. The sequence goes on from DATCMU010000006.1 coordinate 121,584, forward strand.
ACGTGCGCGACGCTTTCCTGTCTCCACTTGCCCGGCGCCTTGCCGACCTGCCCAAGGGCGCGCGGCTCGGCACGTCTTCCTTGCGCCGCGCCGCACAGATGCGGCATTTCCGGCCCGATCTCGACGTCATCCAGTTCCGTGGGAATGTCGGCACGCGCCTCAAGAAGCTCGCCGATGGCGTCGCTGATGCGACCCTTCTGGCCGCAGCCGGGCTCAGGCGCCTCGGAATGGCCAGCGAAGCCAATGAATTTCTCGACCCCCAGCGTTTCCCCACCGCACCCGGCCAGGGGGCCATTGGTATAGAGCTGCGCGAGGACGATTCGCTGACCTTTGCCCGCGCCGAATTGCTCAATCACGCCGACACCAGGGACGCGGTGCGCGCTGAACGCGCCATGCTGGCCCGGCTCGATGGCTCCTGCCGCACGCCTATTGGTGCTTGTTCGACGATCCGCGGCACGACCTATACCCTGCTGGGCGAAATATTGAGTCCGGACGGTCGTCAGGCATTCCGCGCCCAGGCCTCGGGCGACATCGCCGACGCAGAGAAGATCGGCGACAGCGTTGGCGAGGAGATCATCCGCCAGGCCGGCCCCCAATTCATCGAGGCGCTAACAAAAGGCTGAAGACCCATGCCCGTTCTGCTCGTCACCCGCCCCGAGCCCGACGCCAGCGAAACGGCGCGCCAGATCGAGGCGCTGGGCATTGAAACGCGCCTTGCTCCGCTTCTCGAAATGAAGGTGCTCGAAACCGCCTTGCCCCCGGCGAGCGGGCTTGGAGCCGTTGCCCTGACCAGCGCCAATGCGGTCAATGCGCTCACAATCCGCGATGCCCTTGCGCCCTATCTCGATCTGCCCGCCTTCGCGGTTGGCGACCGCACCGCGCGCGTGGCGCAGGACGCCGGTTTCAGCGATGTGCGTAGCGCTGCCGGAACCGTGGAGGATCTCGCCGGGCTTCTCGCCGCCGAGAAACCCGCCGGCGCGGTCTTCTATCCGGCCGCGCATCACCTCAGCGCCGATCTCGCCGGCCTGCTCGCCCCTTCGGGGATCGAAGTCATGACCACGCGCGTCTACGACATGCAGCCGGTCAACGACCTGGCCGCCGACATCGCGGCCGCCCTGGAGGCCGGATCGATCGATGGCGCGCTCTTCTATTCGCGGCGGACGGCGGAAACCTTCACCCGTCTGGTCCGCAACCTGGGGCTTGGCGACCAGGTGCGCGCTCATGTCACAGCCCTGTGTCTTTCCGAAAACGTCGCGGAACCGCTGGTCGAGGCCCGCCTTCCGCGCATAGCCCTCGCCGACTACTCGAGCGCCGAAGCGATGTTGGCTCTCGCCCTCTCTTTCTCGCGTGACCAAATCGGACCATGATGGGAGCACACGAAAGGAACTCACCTCATGCCTGAGCGCAAGAGCGGACCGGTCAAGCCGCCCATCCTCGACCTCGAAGCCCGCAAGAACGGGCAGGATGGCGCATCCGGAAAGCCTTCGGCGGCCGAAACCGCTTCCCCCCGATCGCAAACCGCAGCCGGAGCGGCCCCGAAGCCGGACGCGACCAAGTCCGCCAAACCCGCGCGTCCGGCCGCGACGACGGCGTTGATCGCGGGTGGCGTCGGCGTGGTTGGCGGCGCCGCGATCGGCTTTGCCCTGAGCTACGGATTTGCCGTGCTCGGGTGGTGGCCCCAGGCGGCAGGCGCGACGACGAACGATTTCTCCGCGCTGTCCGCGCGTGTCGCCAAGATCGAGCAGGAGACGGGCGCGGCGATCTCCGGGCTTGCCGCCTTCAACCAGCGCGTCAGCGGCATCGAGGACCAGGGCACCAAGAGCGCCGACACGCTTTCGGCCAAGGTCGCCGAACTTGGCCAACGCCTCGATGCACTGCCCACGCCCGCGTCACAGACGGAACTTGCAGCGCTCGAAAGCCGGGTCAAGGACCTGTCGGGCCGGATCGACGCAATCGCCGCCGGCGCCTCCTCGGGGGACGCCTCCGCCATGAGCGCAAGGCTTACGGGCGTGGAGACCGATATTGCCGACCTGCGCTCCCAACTCGCCGGGATCGAGACACAGGTGGGCGCGGCGCAATCGGAAGCCGCCTCGGTCAGGTCGCAACTCTCCGCGCTCGCCGCCCAGCCTTCGGCACCCGACACCGGCAGCTTGCCCTTGGCGCTTTCCGCCTTTGAAGCGGCGCTGCGCGACGGACAGCCTTTTGCCACCGAGCTCAAGGCCCTCACCGCCAGCCTGCCGCAACTGCAGGTCAGTGATGCGCTTGGTGCCGCAGCGGCCACCGGGCTTGCCCGCCCGGATCTGGTGGCCCGCCAGCTCGATGCAGCGATTCCGGCGATGCTGGCGGCCCAGCCCCTCGTCAAGGGATCGGGTTGGGGCGAAATGGCGCTCGATCGCCTCAAGGGACTGCTCGCCATGCGGCCGGCGGGAGAAACCGAAGGCGACACGCCCGCAGCCATCGTTTCGCGGCTCGAAGCAGCCGTGGGACGGCAGGATTTCGTTTCCGCAGCCACGCTGATGCAATCGCTGCCCCAGCCGATGATCGCCGCGGCAAGCCCGCTGCCCGATGAACTGGCCGCACTTGGCGATGCCTACGCACTGCTGCGCACGGCCCGCGAGCAGGCCCTCGCGCAGGCCGCCGGAGCCGCCCGGTGAGGCGGCTGATCCTCGCCCTCGCGGCCAGCCTCGCCATCGCCGCGCTGGCGGCATGGCTGATTGCGCTGCCCGGCACCATGAGCCTCGACGTCGCCGGATTCCGGCTGCAGCCTCGGCTTGGTACGGTGCTGCTGCTGGCCGGACTGTTCGTAATTCTGGTGATCGCGGTCTGGGCCATCCTGCGTCGCATCATCGGCTTGCCCCGTTTCATCGCCCGGCGCACCGCCGAGCGCCGGCGCGCCTACGGCGTGGATGCGCTTTCCCAGGGCATGATCGCCCTGGAAGCCGGAGAGGCCGAGCGTGCCCGTCAACTGGCCCGGGATGCCCACGCCCGGCTGCCCGGAAACGCGGCCGCCCAACTGCTCGAGGCGCAAGCCAGCCTCGCCATGGGCGATCTGCGCGCCGCACGTGACCAGTATCGCACCCTGATTTCCGACGAAAAGACCGCGCTGGCCGCTCTTTCGGGGCTTTACCGCCAGGCCCAGGCGCAGGGGCGAGGTGACGCGGCGCTGACCTTCGCGCGCAAGGCGGCGCGGATGTCGCCAGGTATCTCTTGGGCAACAGATGCCGTGTTTGACGACCTGACCCGGCGCGGCGCATGGCAGGAAGCGCTGGAAATCGTGGCAAGCCAGCCCGTTCCCACGCGTGAGGCAAAGCGGGCGAAGCGCCGCCGCCAGGCTGTACTGGAAACAGCGATGGCCCGCGACCTCGAGGAAAAGGCGCCCAATGACGCGCTCGACCACGCACTGGCCGCGCTCAAGCTGGTGAACGACCTTGTGCCCGCGGCGCTGATCGCGGCGCGCATCTACATCAATCGCGGCGATGGCCGTCGCGCGGCCAGCCTGTTGCGGCGCGTCTGGCGCACCGAGCGGCATCCGGACCTTGCGACCCTTTACGCCAATGTGCAGCCCGGCGCCTCCGCCGTCGAGCGGCTCAGGAAGATCCGCGAACTGATCGGCGACGGCTCGGACAGCCGGGAAACCGCCATGGTTCTGGCGCGCGCCGCCATCGATGCCTACGAATGGCCGGCGGCCCGCAATGCATTGGCCCGTTACGCGGCGGCCGAGCCCACCCAGGGGGTCTGCGCGCTGATGGCCGAGATCGAGGAAGGCCAAAACGGCGATCAGGGCAAGGCCCGCGAGTGGTTCGGCCGGGCACTGCGCGCGCCACGCGATCCGGCCTGGGTGGCAGATGGCACGATCCTTGATGAATGGGCGCCGGTTTCCCCTGTCACAGGCAAGCTCGACGCCGTGCAATGGAAGGTGCCGACGACCAGCCTCGCCCGCGCCCCCGCACCGGACGCGAATGCTGATGCCCAAGACGGCGCCGTGCCCGCCGGGACGCTGCCGCCCGGCGGCGACCAGACCTGACCTGCCGGCCTTGGCGCGGTCGCAAAGCCCTTGCGCCGATGCCGCGCCGCAAGTAAAAGACCGGCCTGTGACCGGCCGCTTCGGCAGCCGGACCGGATGCCGCATTAGCTCAGTTGGTAGAGCACATCATTCGTAATGATGGGGTCGTTGGTTCGAGTCCGACATGCGGCACCATAA
>DATCMU010000020.1:0-54369 GCA_036563245.1 Devosiaceae bacterium
GAGTTGCAGCAGGCCATTTCGGCGAACGCCAGTTCTGTCAGCAACCTTCAGGCGGCAATTTCCGCCAACGCGGCCATCTCGACCTGGCTGGCAGCCAATGGGGCCGCGCCAGACCAGGTCATCGCGGCAGGTCAGGACGTCAATGGATCGCTGGTATTGTTCACCAACACATCAGCGCAATAGGTCCTTGGCAACCTGAAGACTGGCGCACGGGGGCACAAGCTGTGCCCTCGTCACCGCCCCAGCACAGCTTCTGTTTGGGAAAACGCCGCAGACTTCCAATAAACGAATTGCAAAGATGAATTTCAGGAAACTGAATCCCTGCATCCTGGCAGTGCATCGGCGTTGTAATCACCTCGAGATTATTATGATGACTGTTGAATGCGCTGGGCCATTCACCTTCGGCTAGGCTAGCGATCACAATAACTTGATCGCACACATACTCATAACTCGAGTTGTCAGCCGTCAAAATCGAACATAGGTCAGCAACAATGACTTGTCATAAGTAAATTTCGCATTGATACTGGTTAACATCGCGTTAATAGGCGCGATTATGTGAACATGGGAGTATTCATCATGCGTCTTTTCCTTGTTTCCGCAGCACTGGCGTTTCTGGCGACGGCAGGTACAACTGTTCTGCTCCCCAGCAGCGCTGCCGCGAGCGTCGAACAGTGCTCCAACGGTCTTTACAACGCCAACCATCCCACCGAATGCGCGGGCATTACACCGGGAGATGCGATAGGCCAGAATGCCGGTGATACGGCCGGACCTGGCAGTTATGTGCATTACTGCAAGTACTGATAAGGCTGTATCGTCTCGACTGCAAATCTGGCCCGGAGAAATCCGGGCCTTTCTTTCGAACTGTAGGGTTCGATCGATAGAGGTATTTATTCAAGAGAGAATGCGCTCGTTGCGCAGTAACACCAGCTGCGCTATGTCTCCGACACCTTTGATCGGATCCCCGAAATGACCCAGATTCAAACTGCTGCCAACTCACCCTGGCGCCTGTTGGCCACCCCGCTTTGCATCGCGGCGATGCTGACACTCGGGTCATGCACAGGATTCGACAATGGCGCTCTGCCTGCAGGCCTGACGGCACGCATGGATGCGCCCGGCGCAAACCTTGACCGGTCCGCGGCGATTGCCATGGTCAACCATTTCCGCGCCAACCAGGGGGTCAATCAGGTCAGTGAAGATGCCGATCTCGATGCCCGCGCGCAGGCTCTCGCCGCCCAGTACGCCCAGGCCGGAAAGCCGCCAGCGAGCGACAATAGCGGGCCCGGCGTCGTTCGTTACTCGGCGGGTTATTCGACTTTTGCCGACACGTTCTCGGGCTGGCGCAATGCTCCAGAGGACGCTGGTGCCCTCGCCAGACCGGGCGTGACGCGCGCAGGACTTGGCGTCGCCTATGTCGCCAACAGCGCCTATGGCGTCTACTGGGTGCTCATCATGTCCGGCAACGCCGGCCAGTGAGCCTCGCTATTGACGCCAGGGGTCTGAAATGCCCCCTGCCCGTCATACGCCTGGAAAAGGCGCTGGACGGGATACGGCCGGGCGAGAGCGTGGTGATAACCTGCACCGATCCGGTCGCCCGGGTGGATATCCCCCTGCTGTGCCGAAAGGCGGGACACGCCTGCGAGATCGCAGTACAGGGCGAGGCGCTGGAATTCACCGTGACAAAAACCGCGTAGCGCCAAATTGTCAGGATTGCACCAGCACCGTCATTGAAGGGCGATCGCGCCCAAATGCACGGGACGCGCCCGCGGGATCGGGACATTGACCCCATCGTCAGCCGCATCGACGGGCGCCGACCATTGCGGCGCATCCGCCGGCCGGACAAGCGGAAGCGGTACGTCGCGCAAGCGTCCCAGTGTCAGCATGCTATGCACAACGGGCGGCACCTTGTCCGTGAGAAAGCTCACCTGCCCGTCAAGCCCGTAGGGATAGGCCTCCTTTCGTTCGGCCCGGTACGACGCGCCGCTCTTGCCGCACACCTGCGTACGCAGGTCGACCGGCTCGGCTCCCACCTCGTCGGTAATCGCGGTGACCGGAACCCCGGTCCCGCTCAATTCACCGGAGAAGCCTCGCAGCATGAGCTCCGCGGTCATTTCGCCGCGTTCCCGGCTGGACACCGCGCCCAGTACCACCGCAAGCAGTGATCGCTGGCCGCGTTCGGCGGTCGCGACGATGTTCAGGCCCGACGCGCACAGATATCCGGTTTTCATGCCGGTTGTGCCGGAGAACTCGGTCAGGAGATTGTTTTCCGACCGCAACCTGCTCTTGCCCAGCCGCACCTCTTCGGTACGGAACATGTCGGCGTATTGGGGGTATTTCGCCCGGATCGTCATGGCCAGCACCGCAAGGTCGCGCGCCGTGGTCACCTGCCCCGGATCGTCCAGTCCGTTTGGATTGTTGTAGTGGGTCGCCGAAAGACCCAGCTCGGCGGCCTTGGCGTTCATTTCCGAAACGAACGCGTCCTCACTGCCGGAAACGGTCTGCGCGATGGCAACGGCCATGTCATTGGCCGATTTCACCAGAAGGACATAGAGGGCATCTTCCAGGCGTACCCCGGTATCCACGGGCAGGCCGATCTTCGCCGGCGGCTCCTTTGCTGCCTTGGCGGTCATGATCACGGGCGTCGAAAGGTCGAGACGACCTTCGGCAATTGCTTCGAAGGTGACATAGGCGGTCATCAATTTGGTCAGCGAAGCGGGGTGCCACGGCTGGCCCGCCTGTTCGGCGAAGAGAACTTCACCGGTTGCCGAATCGATCAGCAGGCGAGGATTGGCCGCCGCCGACACCGCCGCCGCGCAAAGGAAGAACAGCGCAAATGCGGCGCGGACAAAGGAGTTGCGTCGGAGAGGCACGACCATGCGCTCCAGGGTTTTTGGCTTGCGATGCGACCGAGGCCAACGTCATATCAGCCAAGCCCGGTCCCGGCAATGCCGGCTGCTCGGGACACCCGGCGCGGGGGCAGCGACATGCAAGCCCGGCAGTACACTATCTGGCGTCGGGCACAAATCTATACTAAGGTCAATCCATTCAGTCCTGGATCAAAGAGGAACCGGAATGCGTCACGAAACTCCGCTTGAACGCAATCACTGCCTCGCAATGAGCGATGTGCTCAATCGCATCGGGGACAAATGGACGGTAATGATCGTAAGCCGGCTCAGGAACGGCCCGATGCGATTCAACGAATTGCGTCGCAATATCGGCGGCATTTCGCAGCGCATGCTGACCCTGAGCCTGCGCAATCTCGAAAGGGACGGGATCGTGACGCGGACGATCTACCCGGAAATCCCACCCCGCGTCGAATATGAACTGACCGATATGGGACGATCGCTGCTGCCCGCGATCAACGGTATCTGGAACTGGGCCACAAGCCATCACGATGCCATACTCGCGGCCCGCAACGCCTATGACGAGCGCGCCGACACGCCCGCGCGGGCTGCAGCGGAATAGGCGGCCGTAAGATGTGTTGGGGGTTTGGTGCGGGCGGTCGGAATCGAACCGACACTCTGTTACCAGAACCAGATTTTGAGTCTGGCGCGTCTACCAGTTCCGCCACGCCCGCATCAAGGTGTGGAGCGGGCGCGAATATAGTGAAAGCCCTGCCCCCGTCAATCGTCGATTGACTTGCCCCCCCAAGCCTCTAAACCTTCGCCGACCCGATATGCCGGAGATCGAAACGTGCTGCGCCGACTCTATGACTGGATTCTCGAGCTGGCCGCCGCGCGGCACGCCCCTTCCGCGCTCGGCATCATCAGCTTCGTGGAAAGTTCGTTCTTTCCCATTCCCCCCGACGTCATGCTCATACCAATGGTCATCGCCCGCCGCCAGGCGGCATGGCGTTTTGCGCTCATCGCCACCATTGGATCGGTGATCGGAGGTCTGTTCGGCTATCTGATCGGGGCCTTCCTGTTCGAGCAGGTCGCCAGGCCGATCATCGAATTCTATGGCTATGGAAGCGCCTTCGCGCAGTTTCGCGATGCGTTCAATCACTGGGGCCTGCTGATCGTCTTCGTTTTCGGGCTGACCCCGTTTCCCTACAAGGTCATAACCATCGCCTCTGGCGTCACCGGCCTCAATCTGCCCATATTCATCCTGTCTTCCATCGTTTCGCGAGGCGCGCGTTTCTTCATCGTCTCGGCGTTGCTCTATTGGTTCGGCCCGGCCATTCGCGACTTCATCGAAAAACGTCTGGGCCTCATGTTCACCGTTTTCTGCCTGCTCCTGCTGGGCGGATTCATCGCCATCAAGTACCTGGTGTGATTGCGCCATGACAGATACCGCCCTCCATCCGATGCTGACGCAACGGAACATTGCCGCCGCGGCCCTCATCGTGGGCGTCGCAACCATTCTGGGCGCTTACGGCTTCCAGTATATCGGCGGATATCAACCCTGCGAATTGTGCTATGCCCAGCGCCTCCCCTACTACTGGGCGCTTCCGGTGCTCGCGGTTCTGGTTCTTGGCTGGCAGCGCATTCCGCGCAGCGTGCGGCTGATCGCGACCCTGCTTGCGCTCGCCATCTTCGCCTGGGGCGCATGGATGGGCGGTTTCCATGCCGGCGTCGAATGGGGCTGGTGGCCGGGCCCCACGAGCTGCACCGGCCCGGGCCTTGGCACGGACTTCTCCGGCCTTTCTGATCTGAACCAGACGAAAATCGTGCCTTGCGACGTCGCGCAATGGCGGTTCCTGGGCATCAGTTTCGCCGGCTACAACGGATTGATCTCGGCGCTGATCGTGGTGCTGTGCGGAGCATCCGCATTTCGCCAGTTCCGCAATATCGGGCGCTGATCCGGTCCGCTACGGCTCCAGTTCGATATCCCAGTAGAGATAGTCGAGCCAGCTCTCGTGCAGATAGTTCGGGGGGAAGGCCCGGCCATTGTTGTGCAGGTCATGCACACTGGGCTGGAACGGCGCCTGGCGTGGCCACATGCGTATCTCGCCAGGCAGCCGGTTACCCTTCTTCAGATTGCACGGCGAACAGGCCGCCACGACATTCTCCCAGGTCGTGCGGCCACCTTTCGAGCGCGGAATGACGTGGTCGAAAGTCAGATCCTCCCGTGCACCGCAATACTGGCACTGGAAACGATCGCGCAGGAAAACGTTGAAGCGGGTAAAGGCAGGGTGGCGGGCCGGTCGGACATATTCTTTCAGCGAAACGACGCTGGGTATGTGCATCTCGAAGCTCGGACTTCGGATGATCCGCTCATATTCCGATACGATGTTGACCCGTTCCAGGCACACCGCCTTGATCGCATCCTGCCATGACCAGAGCGACAACGGGTAATAGCTGAGCGGCCGGAAATCGGCGTTCAGGACCAGTGTCGGGCAAGACTCCGGCGAGACGTGAATGGTCACACCGGCCTCCCGAGAAGGGAATCATCGTGAACCATGACCGCTATATTTTAAGCTGACTATGACAGCCCTGTGAAGCATCCGGGATGCTTTTGTTACGTTGCGCTCAGTGCCCGTCCCCGGCAGCGATTTCGGCGACGAACAGGCTGGCGAATTCGAACCCTTCCTGGGGGATCGTGTGCCCTTCGCCGCCGCACACCTTGAGCCGCACATCCAGACCGAGACCTGCAAGGACCCGTTCGGCGGACGTGCTTTCCGTCACGGCAACCACCGGATCCGCGTCGCCATGCACAAGGCATACCGGGGGCCTGGACCGCAGCTCGGCTCCAAGCGATTCCGGGCGCAGCAATGCGCCGGAAAATGCAATGATCCCCATTGCCGGTTCCGCCAGCCGCAATCCCGTATGAAGTGCCATCATCGCGCCCTGGCTGAAGCCGGCCAGAATGGTCCGGGAAGGTCCGAGCCCGGTTTGTGCCCACAGCACGTCGAGGAAATTGTCCAGCGCATGCCCGGCCTGCAATATGCCCTCCGAGCGGGTCTCCCATCGCTCCTGGTCGATGGGGAACCACTGGAAGCCGGCGGGATTGATTGCGCATCGGTCCGGCGCGTTTGGCGCGACGAACAGCGCATCGGGCAACAGGTTGCGCCAATAGGGAGCAAGCGCGATCAGGTCGTTTCCATCCGAACCATACCCGTGCAGCAGCACGACCAGGCGCGCCGGCGCGTCCCCCCGCACTGGACCAAGCATAGGACCGTCCAGCGGCAATCCCTTGATCAAAGCGCGATCCCTTCCTTTTCCCTGATTGCGGCGAAATACCTCCAGAACAGCAGCGCCGCGACGCCGCGATGCGGCGACCACTGATTGGCGATCCCGGCTAGAGTCGCAGCATCGGGCCGCGCCTCAAGGCCAAGCCCGTGCGCCGCCGCCTTCTGCAGCGCCAGGTCGCCGGCCGGAAAGATATCGGGATGGCCCGCACAGAACAGCAGGTAGATTTCCGCCGTCCACGGCCCGATACCCCGCAACTGTGTCATGTGGTCGATGGCCTGTGTCACCGGCATCGTCTCGACCGCATCGAGATCGAGGGCGCCGTTCACGATTGCCTCGGCCACGACCCGCAGCGTGCGACACTTGCCCGCGCTCATTCCAGCGGCGCGCGCCGCCCCTTCATCGAGCCCAAGATAGCCTTGGGCGGAACACGAGCCCTCGATTGCCGCGAACCGGTTCCAGATCGCGCCGGCGCTCGCCACCGAAAGCTGCTGCGCGCAAATGATATGCGCCATGCCCTCGAATCCCCTGTTGCGCACCCTCGGCATCACCGGCCCGGCAATTTCGCGAACTGCTGCAAGGCGGGCATCCCGCGCCACCAGGCCATCGAGATGAAATGCGATCGCGTCAGCGGAATCGAGGCGCTCTTGGTGGTGACATTGCGGCATGCTAGTGGGAAATCCTGAACTGGGGACGAGCGTTGGCCTGGTTATCACAACCGATTTTGCGCTTCGCGCCAAGTCCGAACGGGCGGCTGCATCTCGGCCACGCCTATTCGGCCCTGTTCACCCGGCGCTGGGCCGAACGAATGGGCGGCATCTTCCTGTTGCGGATCGAGGACATCGACACTGCGCGCTGCAAGCCGGAATTCACCGAAGCGATCTTCAAGGACCTGAACTGGCTGGGCCTTCATTGGCCCGAGCCGGCCTGGCGGCAGTCGACGCGCTTCGACGCCTACAGGTCGGCGGCAGACGACTTGCGCAAGCGGAACCTGCTTTATCCCTGCTTTTGCACTCGTGCCGAAATCGCCGGGGCGGCCGCGCGGACCGATCCCGACGGCGCGCCGTTCTACCCGGGCACATGCCGCAATATCGGGGCCGCCGAGGCCACACGGCGCATGGGTGCGGGCGAGCCGGTGCAATGGCGCCTGAACATGGACGCCGCAACCGAATTGGCCGGGCCGCTGGCGATCTCGGAAATGCACCCCGACAACGGCGCAATCGGGGAAAGGCCCGCCGACCCCGCCCGCTGGGGGGATGTGGTGCTCGTGCGCAAGGACACCCCGACGAGCTACCATCTCAGCGTCGTCATCGACGATTCGGCACAGGCCATATCCCACGTGACGCGGGGCCGGGACCTCTATGCCGCGACCGACGTCCATCGTCTCCTGCAGGCCCTGTTCGGGCTACACTCGCCCGTCTATTGCCACCACGACCTGATCGCCGACGAGGATGCCGCAAAACTTTCCAAGTCCAGGGGCTCGCCCACTCTGGCCGACATGCGTGAGGCGGGCTGGACGGCCGATGCCGTCCGGGCCCGCCTCGGTTTCGGCCCGCCATCCTGAGGATCAGGCGGCTCTCTTCGACGTTGCGCTGAAGAACGGCCGGACAGTCGCCGCCACAGCCTCTTCGAACGGCGTGCCGAAATCGTCGCCGAGGATCGCGGCGAGCCGTTCGTCGCGCAACCGCATCGGGTTCTCCCACAGGTAGCGCATCTTCATGATCTCGCGGATCAACGGATTGACCAGGCCGATCAGGCGCAACACCGCCAGGGGCGCCATGTTCGCCCTGAGCGGAACCGGCGCTGCCTTGCGGATCGCCTCGGTCATCTCGCCCGATGTCACCCAATGCCCGGCGAAGTGGAAGTTCTCGAACCGCCCGAGTTTGCCGCGCACTTCGGCAATCCGGGCGAATGCCTGTCCGAAATCAGGCAGATAGGCCCAGGAATGCCCGATCGCCGGGGCCGCCATCATCGCAAGTTTTCCCTTGGAGGCTTCGCGCAGCATCACATAATCGAACCAGTCGCCGGTATTGTTCGGGCCATAGAAATCGCCGGCGCGCAGGATGATCACCTGCAGATCACCGTCTTTCGCTGCATCCCGTAGCTGCTTTTCGACCCGCACGCGGATCGCGCCGCGGGGCGTTTCGGGATGCTGCGGCGCGTCGGGCGTCACGTCGCGAAGCGAAGCGGCATAGTTGTAGATATTGCCCGGGAACAAAAGCGTGCGCCCCGCCCCCGACGCGGCCTCGATCACCCGGGCGGTCTGGGCCTCCATGCGGCCCTTGTCCCACTCGTGATAGGGCAGGTTGAGTGCGTTGACCACCACCTCGCTGTCGCCGATGGCGTGCTTGAGTTCCGGCACACTGTCGGCGTCGCCCTTGATGAACTCGACGCCCGCGATCGGCTTGCGGTTGGAACGGCCCATGCCGCGAACCGTCCAGCCCGCCGAAACGAAAGCCTTGGCCGCATGGTGGCCGATATGGCCGTTGATGCCGATGATTGTCACTGTCCTGGTCATGTCCGTATCTCCTTCAGCGTTGATACAGAAACACTCGGCCATTCACTCGAGTATTGGAATTCACAGAAACTGCATGTAGACTATTCAAAATTGAATAGGCAGGTGGTGTCCCGCCATGACGCGAATGGAACCGGACTGGTCCTTGTGGCGCAGTTTCGCGGCGGTCGTGGAAAATGGATCGCTGTCGGGTGCGGCCCGCGCACTCAACATGTCGCAGCCCACATTGGGCCGCCATGTCGAGGCGCTGGAGCAGGCGCTCGACGTCAGGCTTTTCGAACGCACGCTTCAGGGTTTGCGACCCACAGATGGCGCGCTCAGGCTCTATGAACAGGTCACCATCGCCAACAAGGCGCTCGCCGAGGCGCTGATTCTTGCCGAGGGAAGCAGCGCCGAACTGGACGGCACCGTGCGCATCACCGCCTCGACGGTGACCGCGCACTACACGCTTCCCCCGCTTCTGCTCCAGTTGCGCCAGGAATTCCCCTCGATCCAGATCGAAATTGTCCCCACCGATTCCGCCGAGAACCTTCTCCTGCGCGAGGCCGACATCGCCGTGCGCATGTTCCGTCCGACCCAACTCGAGCTGATCGCCCGCAAGATCGGGGAAAGCGACATCGTGTGCTGCGCGCATGAGAGTTACGTGGCGAGGCGTGGAATCCCGGCCGACGAAACGGACCTTGCCAACCACGAGCTGGTCGGTTTCGACCGGTCCGAGCTGATCATTTCGGTGGCGCGGGCCCGCGGGTTCCCCCTCGCCCGCGACAATTTCTCCCTGCGCACCGACAGCCAAACCGCGATATGGGAACTGGTGAAGGCGGGCCTGGGCGTGGGTTTCGCCCAGCGGGTGATCGTCGAGGCAACCCCCGGCATGGTCCGTCTGCTGCCCGAGTTCAGCGTCCCCGCGCTGGAGATCTGGCTCACCACGCACCGCGAACTGTTCACCAGCCGGCGGATTCGTGCCATCTATGACCGGCTGGCGGAATTGCTGACCGACTACTATGCCTGAGCGCGCCGCTCCAACATCCTGACGGGCTTCTTCGAAATGCACCTGGTCCTTTCAATACTCGTTTTCGTGGCGCTTGCCGCCGTGGTCTTCATTCTGGGCTGGGGCTTGGTGAACATGTTCCGGGGTGGGTCATCCAATCTCAGCCAGAAACTGATGCGTGCCCGGGTGATCGCCCAGTTCATCGCCATTATCCTGCTGATGGCGGTTGTCTTCCTGTTCGCACCCAAGGGCTGAAGGGACACAGGCGATGATCAAGATAAACAAGATCTACACCCGCACCGGAGACAACGGCACAACGGGCCTCGTGCGTGGACCGCGCAGGGCGAAATACGACCTGCGGGTCGAGGCTTATGGCACCATCGACGAGGCCAATTCCTTCGTTGGCCTGGCGCGTCTTCACACCGGCGGGATGCCGCGGATCGACAGCATCCTCGCGCGGGTGCAGAACGATCTCTTCGACGTGGGTTCGGATCTTGCCACGCCCGGACCGGACGACGACCCCGAACACCCCAGCCTTCGCGCCACACCGGCCCAGACCGAATGGCTGGAACGCCAGATCGATCAGCACAACGCCGATCTCGAACCCCTGCGCAGCTTCGTGCTTCCCGGCGGATCGGATCTCGCGGCCGCCCTGCACGTCGCCCGCACCGTCACGAGACGGGCGGAGCGGATCACCGCCGAACTCATCCAGGCCGAACCCGAAACCAGCCGCGAACCCATGCGCTATCTCAACCGGCTTTCCGACCTGCTGTTCGTACTGGCCCGCGTCGCCAACGACAACGGGCGCGCCGACGTGGTCTGGACGCCAGGGCGATACGCCGAAAAAACGCCGGGCTAGGGCATGTTCGGGAAAGGCGGATACCGGTCTTCCGGTTCGAACATGCGACCAGTCAAAGACCTGGGCCTAGCGTCTTGATTCCATCTGGACGTGACATGGTCTAGGGTTTGGCCCGGCTCCTGTCATCCTGAGGCGCGATACGGCGAGGAGGTGAACCGGCACCATGTTCCTGCCGCTGCATGACCGAAACCCGATGCGCTTCATCCGCTTCGCCTACGTCACCTACGCGCTGATGGCGGTCAATATCGCCGTGTTTGGTCTGCAAATGGCCCTGCACGGCCCGGCGGGCGAGGCCCTGGCGAGTGCCCTTGGCATGGTGCCCGCGCTGGTATCGGGCGCAGCCCCGCCGCACGATGCGCCATTCCCCGACCAGCTCACCCTTGTCACTTATGCGTTCCTGCATGTCGACTGGCTGCACGTGCTCACCAACATGCTGTTCCTGTGGATTTTCGGCGACAATATCGAGGACGCGCTCGGCCACGTCAGGTTCATCGCCTTCTATCTCGCCTGCGCCGTGGCCGCCGCTCTTGCCCAGCTGCTCTCCGATCCGTCGTCGCCCGATGTGCTGATCGGCGCATCCGGAGCGGTCGCCGGGGTCATGGGCGCCTACGTGCTGCTTTACCCCCACGCGCGCGTCTACGTGCTGGCGCGCATCGTCATACCGATTCCGCTCCCGGTGCCGGCGATGTGGATGCTGGGCCTGTGGATCGCCACCCAATTGCTCTACGCGCTGATCGGAAGCCCCGAGCCGATCGCGTGGTGGGCGCATCTGGGCGGGTTTGTCGCGGGCGTGCTTCTGGGCTGGCTGATGCGCCGGCGGGGCGTGCCCCTGTTCGGCGGCTGACCGCGAAGCCGCCCGGCGATCAGGCCTTGTTGAGCCCGATCAGGGTCTCGATCAGCTTGTGGCCGTCCGGGGTATCCCAGTCGGCCGGCCCTTCGAGCACACCGAGTTCGCAACCGTCTCCATCAAGCAGCAGGGACGTGGGCAGCCCAAGCGCCACCCCACTCGACTTCAGCCGGTCGAAATCGGCGAATGTGGGGTCGGCGTAAAGGGGCAGGTTGTGCAGGTCCTCGTTCTGGAAGAACGCCTGTGCCTTCTCTATGCCGCTCGCACCCAGGTCGAGATTGATCGGAACCACCGCGAAGTTCTCGCCGCCATATTTGGCGTTGAGCGCATCGAGCGCCGGCATTTCCTTGCGACAGGGTTCGCACCAGGTCGCCCAGAAATTGACCAGCAAGGTCTTTCCGCCAAAGTCCTTGAGGGTCATCGGGCGGCCGGTATCGTCCTGGAACGGGAGATCCGCATAGCCGCGCCCGTCCGCGGTCGCGCGCACCGCCGCCAGTTCCCCTTGCGCCGCCGCATCGATCGCCGCCTTCGCCTCGGCCTGGATCGGGCAACTCGAGGCTTCGCCCGAGCCGCCATTGCTAAGCCACACACCCCCCGCTATACCTAGCGCCGCCAGCGCAAGCACACCGCCTGCGACGGTTCTGGGATTGAGGTTCTTGAGCGCCTCTTTCAGGTTCTCGAACATCCAGCCTCCAAGAGGTACCGATGAGCAATCGCATGTGGGGCGGGCGCTTCGCTTCCGGGCCCGACGCCATCATGGAGGAGATCAATGCCTCCATCGGATTCGATCAACGGCTGTACCGGCAGGATATCGCCGGGTCAATCGCCCACGCCCGCATGCTGGCGGAGACGGGGATTTTGTCGCACGCCGACCGTGACGCAATAGTCGCGGGACTTGGCAAGGTGCAAGCCGAAATCGAGAGCGGCGCCTTCACGTTTTCGCGCGCCCTCGAAGACATTCACATGAATGTCGAGGCGCGCCTCAAGGAACTCATCGGCGAGCCGGCTGGCCGTCTGCATACCGCCCGCTCGCGTAACGACCAGGTGGCGACCGATTTCCGCCTCTATGTCCGCGACGGCATCGACATGCTGATGGGCCAGATCGCCGCCCTTCAGACAGCTCTGCTGGACCGCGCAGAGGCCGAGGCCGACACCGTCATGCCCGGCTTCACTCACCTTCAGAGCGCCCAGCCCGTGACATTCGGCCACCACATGATGGCCTATGTCGAAATGCTCGGGCGCGATTTCTCGCGTTTCGCCGACGCCCGCGCCCGCCTCAATGAAAGCCCGCTCGGCTCCGCGGCGCTGGCCGGCACCTCGTTTCCCATCGACCGCGAGATGACCGCCAGGGCGCTCGGTTTCGACCGCCCCACCGCCAACTCCCTCGACGCAGTGGCCGACCGCGACTTCGTGCTCGAAGCGCTCTCGGCGGCGACCTTGTGCGCCATGCACCTCAGCCGTTTTGCCGAGGAACTGGTCATCTGGTCGTCGGCGCAGTTCCGTTTCGTACAGCTTTCCGACAAGTTCTCCACCGGCTCCTCGATCATGCCGCAGAAGCGCAATCCGGATGCCGCCGAACTCATCCGCGCCAAGATCGGCCGCATCATGGGCGCGCTCACATCGATGCTGGTGGTGATGAAGGGCCTGCCCCTCGCCTATTCCAAGGACATGCAGGAGGACAAGGAAGTGGCCTTCGACGCCCTCGATTCCCTGTCGCTGTCCCTCGCCGCAATGACGGGCATGGTAGGCGATCTGAAGGTCAACCGCGACACCCTGCGCGCCGCCGCGAGCTCGGGCTTTTCCACCGCCACCGACCTGGCCGACTGGCTCGTGCGCGATCTCGGCATGCCGTTCCGCGACGCCCATCATGTGACCGGCCGCATCGTTGCGCTCGCCGAGGCCGCCGACAAGGGCCTCGAAGACCTGTCGCTGGCCGAGTTGCAGTCCGTCGAGCCGCGTATCGACGAGCGCGTGCTGTCCGTTCTTGGCGTGGAGAATTCGGTCCGCAGCCGCACCAGCTATGGCGGCACATCGCCCGACAACGTCCGCGCCCAGGCCGCGCGCTGGCGGGCGAGGCTTGAAGGCAAGGCGCGGTCCGACAGGACTTGAGGTCGTCACAGCGTGCCGTGAGGCCGGGGAGCACCAGATGGCATCCGCCAACCGCCCAATGCAGCTGTCCCAAAGGCATCTGGACTGGCTCCGGCTGGAAATTGCCGATCCGGGACCGCAATTGATCGATGGCTTTCGCACCGCGACCGACGCCGATTTCGCGGACAATGTCGAACGCATGTTGCGCACGATGCCGCCGGACGGTTTCTGGCTGTTCGGATACGGCTCGCTGATCTGGAAGCCGGAGACCGCCTTCACCGAAAAGCGCGTCGCGCTGGCCCGGGGTTGGCACCGCCGCTTCTGTCTGGGTTGGGATTACCGGTTTCGCGGCAACCGCGATGCGCCGGGCCTGATGATGGCGCTCGATCGCGGGGGCCAGTGCCGCGGTGTGACCTACAGGCTTCCCCCGGACACGCTCGAAGAGGAACTGCACAAGCTGGTTCGGCGCGAGATTTCCATGGTACCGAGCGCTTTTCCCTGGCGATGGATCAAGGTTGCGACCGATGACGGCCCGCTCACGGCCCTGACTTTCGCCATGGATCGCAAGAGCCCGCGCTATATCGCCGGCCTGTCCGAAGACGAGATGGCGCATATGTTCGCCACCGCGCGCGGTTTTCGCGGCTCCATGGCGGAATACCTTCATTCCACGGTCGAAAAGCTCGAGGAAATGGGCATTCACGACCGCAATCTCTGGCGATTGCAGGCGCTCGCGGCCGAGCGCATCGACGCCGTCATGCAAACGGAGACCTAGGTGCATCACTTCCAGTACCGCGAGGGCGTGCTGCACGCCGAAGAACACGACCTGAACGCGCTTGCGCAGCGGTTCGGCACCCCGTTCTACTGCTATTCCGCTGCAACGCTCAGGCGCCATGTGCGCGTGATGCGCGAAGCCTTCGAAGGCATCGACATGCTCCTTGCCTACGCGATGAAGGCCAATTCAAACCAGGCCGTGCTCACGCTGATGGCACAGGAAGGCGCCGGGGCCGACGTCGTTTCGCTGGGCGAACTCGAGCGCGCGGTGGCGGCAGGCATACCCCCCGAGCGGATCGTATTTTCCGGGGTCGCCAAGACCGAGGCCGAGATGCGCCGCGCGCTCGACCTGGGCATTCACTGCTTCAATGTCGAGAGCGAGCCCGAACTGGCGCGCCTCGACCGGGTCGCCGGTTCAATGGGCAGGGTGGCCCCGGTATCGGTGCGCATCAACCCCAATGTCGACGCCAGGACGCACCACAAGATCTCCACCGGCAAGTCGGAAAACAAGTTCGGCATCCCCTTTGCCCGGGCGCTGGAGGTCTACGCCGAAATCGCGTCGATGCCCCACCTCAAGGCGCGCGGCGTCGACATGCATATCGGCTCACAGATCACCGATCTCGAGCCGTTCGACAATGCTTTCGCGCTGCTGGCCGAACTCGTCGCCACGCTGCGCGGCGCGGGCCATGACATCGCGCATGTCGATGTCGGCGGTGGCCTGGGCATCCCCTATCACAAGGACAATCAGGCGCCGCCTGATCCGCTTGCCTATGCCCGTATCGTGCGCAAGCGCGTTGAGGGCCTTGGCTGCAAGCTGGTCATCGAACCCGGGCGGCTGATCGCCGGCAATGCCGGCATCCTCGTCACGCGCGTCGAATACGTGAAGCAAGGCGCGGACCGCACCTTCATCATCGTCGATGCCGGCATGAATGACCTCATCCGGCCCACCCTCTACAATGCCCATCACGACATCCTTCCGGTGGCCGAGGCCGTTCCCGACGGGGAGACGGTGCGGGCCGATGTGGTCGGCCCGGTATGCGAAACCGGCGACTATATCGCGCTTGCCCGCGACATGCCGGCCGTTCGCGAGGGCGATCTCCTCGCCGTGATGACCGCTGGCGCCTATGGCGCGGTGATGTCCTCGACCTACAACACGCGGCCGCTTGTGGCCGAACTGCTGGTCGATGGCAGCCATGTGCATGCCATCCGCCCTCGCCAGACCCTGGACGCGCTCATCGGTTTGGACAGCGTTCCTGACTGGCTGTGAAACTCACACCCACCAGCTGACCGCAAGCGGCACGAGGAAGGCCGTCAGCACCGCGTTGAGACCCATGGCGATGCCGGCAAAGGTGCCGGCCAGGGGATCGACCGAAAAGGCGCGCGCTGTGCCGATCCCGTGCGAACTCAGGCCGACCGCGAACCCGCGCGCCGCATAGTCCCTGATCCTGAGGGCGTTCATCAGCGGGGTGACGATGAGCGCCCCGAGGATGCCCGTGAAGATGACCAACACGGCGGTCAGCGAGGGCTGGCCGCCCAGTTGCTGGGAAATGCCCATGGCGACGCCCGCCGTTACCGATTTGGGTGCCATGGAGATCAGCACTTCTCTTGGCAATCCGAAGAACCGGCCGATAACGATGACCGACACGATCGCCATCACCGACCCCACGACCAGCGCCAGGATCAGGGGAAGGAGATTGCCGCGCAACGAACGGCGATGACGAACGAGCGGCACCGCGATGGCCACCGTCGCCGGGCCAAGCAGGAAATGCACGAACTGGGCGCCTTCGAAATAGGTGCCATAGGGCGTGCGTGTAGCCCAGAGAACCATGCTCACCGCGATAATCGAAATCAGAACCGGGTTGGCCAGCGGGTGCCGCCCTGAAGCCCCCGCCAGCCGGTCGGCGGCCACCCAGGCACAAAGTGTTACCGTCAGCCAAAGAAGCGGCGTGGTGGACAGATAGACCCATAGCGCAAAGGGCTCATTCATTGCCCACTGGCTCCAAGAAGGCGCTTCACGCCAAGGAACGTCGCAACTGTGGTCAGCATCGTGACCAGCGTGGTCAAGACGAGCGTGGCAACGATCGCCCAGCCATATTGGCCGACCAGATGCATCTGCTGCACGACCCCGACACCGGCCGGCACGAACAACAGCCCCAACATGGCGATGAGATGGCCCGAGGCCCCGACGACACCGAATTTCTCGATATCGATACCCGGGCGCGCGGCCATGAGAAGAAGGCCCCCCGCCAGCAGGACGAGGCCGATGACCGGGCCGGGCACGGGCAGGTCAAGCCCACGCGCCACCGCTTCGCCGGCCAATTGCGCAACCAGCAGGATCGAAAGCCCCTGAAGCATGGTCCTTTTCCTTTCGTGCGTCCGCCCGGAGTGGCCAATATCTCAGCGCGCGGAGAGAACCTGATAGCCGACAAGCATCGCCAGAACCAGCAGCAGCCCGGCCGAGATCATCACCGAGAAACGGACCGATTGCCGGACTTTTGCCTGCCTGTAGCGCGTTCTGGGCTTCACGCCACGGACCAGGAAAACGACCTGCCCCGACAGGTGCATCGCGGCAAGGTTCACCGCCAGCAGCAACAGCGCCTCCCCGGCCATCACCCATTCCGCCTTGCCCGCAAAAAGCCCGATTGCCACCGCGGGCGGCATCAGCGCAACCGCCACCATGACCCCGACAAGGATCGAGGCCGCACCGGCCGTAAGGGACAGGGCCGCCGCAGCGCCAGACGCCAGGGCCAGCGCGATATTCTGGAACCCCACATATCCGCGCGCCGCCAGTTCATGCGTCGTCGGATCGAAGGGCAGGACGATGCCCAGCACGCCGCCGATGAGGACGGCCAGCGCGATGCCCGCCGTGCTGGCCTTGAGGGCCTGGGCAATCAACCCCTTCTCGCCAAGCGATATCCCAAGGATCGAGCCAAGCAGCGGGCCAAGCAGCGGTGCGATCACCATGGCCCCGACAACCGCGGCGACGTCGTTGCCGATCATGCCAAGCGCAGCGACAATCGCGGAAATGGCAACCAGGGTGATGTAGACCGGCGTCAGCGCTGCATTGCGCGATGTCTGTGACAGGAGTTCTTCGCGCGTCTCGGCGGAATCGGCCTCCCCGTTTTCCTCCTCGCGCGCCTTGGTCACCACCGCATCGACCGGGCTGATGGCGATCTTCCAGTCTGCCGTGTCGTGCAGCGCCTTCTGCAGGTCGTCGAGCAGGCCCTGTTGGGCGCCGCGCGTGGTGAGGAACGACACTGTCCTGTCCGGGCCCTTGATGGCCGAAATGCCGCCAAGGGTCACGCCTTCGCGCTCGGCGACGCCGACGATCCTGTCAACGGCCTTCTTGGGGATAACGACATGGACATACTGGTGCGTCATCGCGACTCGCTGCCGTGGCGCCGGGTGCTTGCGCCAAGCGTATCCCAGCCGCCCATGCGGCGGCAACAAACAGCGCCCTGAACCGGACCAGGACTGGTTGCAGCTCGATGCGCCCGACCTAGATCGCCTGGCGGGCCAGCGGCACGATTTCCGCCGGCTTGCCCGCCAGAGCATCCCCCACCTTTTGTTGCAGGTCCGCGAGCGTGAACGGCTTGGAAATCACGTCGTAGACCAGCGCATCGAGCCCGTGCGCCCGTTCACGCTGGTCCGCAAAGCCGGTCATGAGCAGGATCGTCACTTCGGGATATTCTGCGCCAACGCTCAGCGCCAGCGCGATGCCGTCCATCACCGGCATCTTGATGTCGGACAACAGCAGATCGAACCGGCCCTGCTCGGCCAGCATGGTTTCGGCGGCGAGCCCGCCATCTTCAGCCTCGACCACCTCGTGCCCGCTGATTTCCAGTGCCCGGGCAACGAACCGCCGGACATTGTCGTCGTCTTCCGCGACCAGTATGCGTGCCAATTGGATATCTCCCTGCGTGGGGTGGATCAGTTGCCCACCGCCGTGGCGTCCCTGTTGCTTGTTGATGAGAACGTCAGGCGCGCCCGCGCGACCCCACCGGACGGAGCGGTCACCTGCGTTGAAAAGTCAAAGGATTCCCCCGGCCCGACGACATGCTCGCGCGGGACAACGGTCCAGGCATATATGGGCTTGCCGCCCGCATCGAACAGATCGACCAGCACCGGCGGCACGAAAACCGCCCGGCCGGCCACATTGACGATACGGGCACTGACCTCGATGACGTCCTTGCCGTCCTTGCGCGCGCGAAGTGTCCGCACGTCGGTGAAATCCAGGCCAATGACGTTCACGCCCAGGCCGATTGCGGAATAAAGCCCGGCAAGCGATGGCATGACCCGCACCAGTTCGGTGCGAAGGCTCAGGCCACCGCCGATCAGGATGACGAGAGCGGTGATTGCGACCGTACGGACCGTACGCCGGATACGAGACGATGGCAGCCCGCGCGCCAGTTCCTTCTGTCGCCGCATCATGGCGTGCCGGCGCTTGCGGATCAGCGCCATGTCCACCTTGGTTGCCGGCGGGATCGAACTCGCGTTGTGGACCGACCGTTTCTCCTCGGCTTCGAAACCGGCATCGAGGGCCGCCTCGGCGACATCGCTGAACAAGTTGTCGTCCGGGGGCGGCGTCCCCTGGTTCGGGGGGGCCACCGCCGCATCCTTCGCCCGGCCGGCCGATGGCCGGGCCATCTCGATGGCGACACCCCCGACGACCTTGAGTTCCTCGACGGCCGATTCGGCGGTCGCGCGCCACGCCTTGCCGCAGCGCGCGCACTGCACCTGGCGCCCGGCAGATCCGAGCGTTTCGGCCGACACGTCATAGCGGGTGTCGCAATGTGGGCAGGCAATGATCATCGCTTCTTTGCGACCATGGTTGAACCCGCCCCGAAACTACAGCCGGTGGGGTTAAGTTTGTTCAAACACTCCAGAGGCTTGCCCTGCGCCAGCGGGCACCGTACCGCTCGCACCACGCGCCATGGCCTGCGGCCTCACGCTTGCCATTCCCGGTGGGCTATGGTTTTCCTGCAAGCCTGATTCGGGAGAGCGGCGAAGTGATCGAGTTCGAAAATGTCGCGCTGCGATACGGCGAAGGCCCTGAAATACTGAAGGATCTGAGCTTTCGCATCGAGCCGGGCTCGTTCCATTTCCTGACCGGCCCCTCTGGGGCCGGCAAGACATCGCTGCTGCGTCTGCTGCTGCTGTCGCTCAAGCCGACCCGGGGCCGCATCACCATGTTCGGCCAGGATGTCACGCGTCTCGACCAGGACCGGTTGCTCGAACTCAGACGTCATATCGGCATCGTATTCCAGGAATTCCGGCTACTCGACCATCTCACCACTTTCGAGAACGTGGCCCTGCCCTTGAGGGTCCTTGGCCAGCCCGAGAGCGCCTACCGCGCCAATGTGGAAGAACTGCTCACCTGGGTCGGGTTGGGCACACGCATGGATGCCCACCCGCTGGTCCTGTCGGGCGGCGAGAAACAGCGCGCCGCCATCGCGCGCGCCGTGATCTCGCGCCCCGATATCCTTCTGGCCGACGAACCGACGGGCAATGTCGACCCGGCGCTATCCGAGCGTTTGCTGCATCTTTTTGCCGAACTCAACCGCATGGGCACCACAATCATCATCGCAACACACGAACTGCACCTGCTCCAGAAATTCCGCTTCCCGCGCATGTCGCTCGAACACGGCGAGCTCAAGATCGATGACTGACCTGCATTTCGGCCGCCGGAACCGCCCCGCCCCGATCGTGCCGCAGCGTTCGGTATCGGGACGCACCCTGATGTTGCTGGTCGCCATCATGACATTTCTGTCCTGCGTCACCCTTGGGTCGGTGGTGCTGGTGCAAAAATCCGCCATTGCCTGGTCGGCCGATGTGGGGCGCCAACTCACCATCCAGATCCGCCCCGTCGAGGGCGAAGTGATGGACAGCAACCTGCGCACCGCCGTCTCTCTGGCCGAGGCGACCCCCGGGGTGGCGAGCGCGCGCGCCCTTACCCTCGAGCAATCCCAGGCCCTGATCGAACCCTGGCTCGGCAAGGGGCTCGACCTGTCCGACCTGCAGATCCCGCGGCTGGTGGTAGTGGAGTTGTCGGATCCCGCCCATGCCGATATCGAGGGGCTCAGACGTGACTTGCAGTCGATCAGGGGAGCGAGCCTTGAAACCCACGCCGCCTGGCGTCAGCAGCTCAACGCAATGGCGGGGACGGTGGTGATTTCCGGGCTGCTGGTTCTGGCGCTGATCGGAGTGGCGACGGTATTGGCGATCGTTTTCGCCACGCGCGGCACCATGGCCTCCAATCGGGAAATTGTCGACGTGCTGCACTTCATCGGTGCGTCCAATCGCTTCATCGCCGGCGAGTTCCAGGGCCGTTTCCTCCTTATCGGTTTCCGTGGCGGGCTTCTGGGCGGCGTCGCCGCAATCGTGTTCTTCATCCTCGCGGGCATGGCGAGCCACAGCGTGTCGGATGCCGCCTCCGGTGCGCAGATCAACGTGCTGTTCGGTCAATTCGCCCTCGGTTTCGACGGCGTGCTGGGCATCGCCGCCGTCATTCCCGTTATTGCGGCGCTCACGGCCATTACCTCGCGGCTGACCGTGCGCCGCTTTCTCAACCAGATCGCCTCATGATCGCGCAAACCCTCCGCTCACTCCTGTTCTACGTGCTGTTCATCGGCTTCACGATCCTGCTCGCCATTCCGCTGGGCATCGTGGCTGCGCTGAAGAAGGGATTCTTTCCCTTCGGTCTCAAGGTCGGTTTCTTCTGGGCGCGCGCCAACCTTTTCCTGTTGCGCTGGCTGGTGGGCATCAGGACCGAGGTGACCGGTTTCCAGAATATCCCCGAGGGGGGATGCATCATTGCGGCCAAGCATCAGTCGGACTGGGATATCTTTGCCATCCTGCCCCATACGGTTCGCCCCGCGTTCATCGCCAAGCGCGAATTGCTCGACATTCCATTCTTCGGCTGGGCTGCCAAGGCCCTGGGCACCATATCGGTGGATCGGGCCAAGGGCGCCGAGGCTATTCCCGCCATGCTCGAAGATGCCGCCAGGGCGATCGACGAGGGCGCCCGCATCGTCATTTTTCCCGAGGGCACCCGCCGTGCCCCGCTGGCGCCACCCCAATACCGTATCGGCACCGCCCGGCTCTATGAGGCGCTGAACGTTCCCGTCGTTCCCGTTGCCCTCAATTCCGGCCTGTTCTGGGGGCGCAACAGCCCCGTGCTCTGGCCCGGCAAGGCGAAGGCGCGTTTTCTCGAACCCATACCGCCCGGTCTTCCGGCCGACGAATTCCGGGCGGTCCTCGAAAGCCGGATCGAAGCGGCAACGAACGAGCTGATACTCGATGCGGTCCGCGCAGGGCTTGCGCGCCCAATCCCGCCTGCGCTCCGCCGCCAGATCGATGCGCTGGAAAAGACGGCAGCATCGGCGCAAGGAACAGGCTGATCCCAGCGGGCCGAGCGTTCTCAATCAGCGCGCAGGCCTGGGCATGCGGCAATCCGGCAACACGTGATCCGCCACCTTTGGTGGGACGCACCGCCCCCGCACACTACATGTTGACACGAACCGACGCCACAACCATATATGTTGGCCAGCGGTTTGGGGGCTGCTTGACGTTCAGTTGCATTTGTTCTAGTTTTGTTCTCTAACGCATGCAGCGAGGCGACCATGACTGCAAGCCACGAAGCAACCTGCGACTTCGAAGAGTCGACGCACCCGGCGACCTGGGTCGGGCGCTCGGGTCGCCGCTACCATTTCACGCGTGAAAGCAGTGAAGGCTTCGTGCTCATCGAAGGCGATCTGTACCTGCTTGCCGAGGGGCAGGCAGTGCGCTGGGTCGGCTCGGCACGCGATCTGATCGAGGAGCAGGGGTCCCGTGCGCGTTTCCGCGACGCGGTCGCACGCGGGGCTGCCGTTTACCGCATGCCCGCGCCGCAGGACGACCTTGCCCGGTTGACCGCTGTGTGGGATCTCGAATGCGGCGAACCCGGGAACGGTCGCCACGCAGCCTGATACCTGACGTCAGGGTCCGGGCTTGAGGCGGTGAACGAGCTCAAAAAGCTGGCGATCCCGGACGCCAAGTTCGGCAAGGTGGCGCGCGGTATTCAGCACATATTCGATATTCGCGCCGGATGCGCCGCGTGCTTCGCGGACCAGGGCAATCTGGGATTCGATATCCAGCCGACCCGCATATTGCTCATGTTTTTCGTCCACCAGGAACGCCAGGGCCGCGACCTGTCGCCGATCACCGAGCACGATCCTGCGATGGGCCTCGCGATAGACGCCGGTCACCTGCTCGCGCTCGCGCAGATACTCGCGCACCTCGCTCCAGCGCTCTGGCTCCACCCGAAAAGCCATGCCCTGGCAAGACCCGCCGCGGAGCAGTCCGAACACCAGCCCGGGCTGTTCCGGCGTTCCCCTGTGCCGGTGAGAATAGATGCAAAGGCAGCGATGCGCACCACGCAGAAGCGCGGGCGACGCCTCGGCATACGCGAAGCCGGGACGCCAGATAAGCGAACCGTAGCCGAACACCCAGGTCGAGTCGCTGCTATTGTTCATGTGATCCCGATTGCGTTCCTCGCGATTGTTACCTGCGCCGCCATGAGGCCGCAACAGCCGGTGACGCCATCATCGTGGCGCGATACAACTGCAGCATGAAGCGAATCATTGCTCTTTTGGTCATCGTCGTGCTCGTGGTCGCCGGCTGGTCCGGCGCATGGATCTTTGCCGCAGGCTACATCAAGGGCCAGGTCCGTGCCCTTGCCGAGGCGGATGGCATAAACAGCCCCAAGGTGATCTGCGGCGGGCTTGCCGTCGAAGGCTTTCCGTTCCGCTTCGATCTGGAATGCACCGACGCTACGATCTCCCAGGGCGACCAGAGCCTGAATGTCGCCGAGGTCGCGGCGACTGTCCTTGTCTATCGTCCGACACATCTTCTGGTGTTTCTCAAGAGCCCGGCGCATTTCGAGGACGCCTTCACAGGCACCCAGCGCGACCTCGGCTGGTCGCTGTTCGAGGCAAGTGTCAGGCTGTCCGGGTGGAGCCTTGCCCGCGCCTCCCTGCATGTAGAGAACCCCAGGCTCAGCGACACACTGGTTGGCGACGTGACGCTCGCGACCGCCAGCCTTTTCGAGGCGCATCTGGTCGATGATCCCGAAAAGCGCGACAGCGCCAAACACGTTCAGGCACTTGCCGCTTACGAGCGCCTCGACGCACTCGAAATTCCCGGAATGAGCGTGACAGGGGGAGCGATGAGCCTGACCGGCGGCATCACCGGCATGCCGGACGACGTCCGGCGGTGGGGCGACCCTGGCCTTGCACGGACCATCCAGCAGGCGGGTGGCAAACTCACGATCTCGTCGCTCGCCTACAAGGACGCCCGGGCCTCGCTGGACGCCAGCGGTCAGGCGGAAATTGACGCCAATGGGCGCGCCAATGGCCGCGCCACCATTGCGTCGAGGGGACTGGTCGACCGGTTCGGCACATTTGTCGAGGAACCGGTGCGCACCGCGATCTTCGGCACGCCCGGGGCCGACGGCGCCTATACCCAGACACTCGATATCCGCGCGGGCGTGGTCTTCGCCGGCCTTGTACCGGTCGCGGTCATTCCACCGCTATTCTGAGCCCTTGTTGTCGCCCGAACCATGCGGCCGCCCGAAATCGGGCGCCGCGGTTTCCTGTCCCGCATCGATGATCGACCGGCGGATCGCGCGGGTTCGGGTGAACAGCGCCTCCAGCGCTGCGCCGTCGCCCACCCGCACATAGCGCTGCAATACGCTCAGGTCTTCCATGAAGCGCCCCAGCATTTCGAGCACGGCGTCGCGGTTGGTCAGGAAGACGTCGCGCCACATCACCGGATCGGACGCCGCTATGCGGGTGAAATCGCGGAAGCCCGAAGCGGAGAACTTGATCACCTCGGACTTGGTGTCAGTCTCCAGATCGTCGACCGTTCCAACGATATTGTAGGCGATCAGGTGCGGCACGTGACTGGTGATCGCCAGCACGAGATCGTGGTGCGCTGCGTCCATGATCTCGACATTCGACCCCAGCGCGCGCCAGAATGCCTGTGTCTTTGCCACAGCTTCGGGCCGGACGCCCCTGTCCGGGGTCAGGATGCACCAGCGATTGACGAAGAGTTCGGAAAACCCCGATGCCGGACCCGAATGCTCGGTGCCCGCAATCGGATGACCTGGCACGAAATCGACCCCTGCCGGCAGGAGCGGCGCAATCGCCTTGAGGACGTGCTGCTTCACCGAACCGACATCGCTGAGGATGGTGCCGGGCTGCAACGAACCGGCGATCCGCCGCATCACGGCGTCATAGGCCCCGATCGGGGTGCAAAGGATCACCAGGTCCGCCCCCGCCACCGCCTCCGCGGCATCGAGGCAGTAGACGTCGCCCAGCCCCAGTTCCCTTGCCTCGTCCAGCGTTTCGGGACGGCGGGTCGATATTGCGATTTCCCCGGCAAGTCCCTTTTCGCGCACGGCACGAGCAATCGACGACCCGATCAGCCCGATTCCGATCAGGGCGATACGACTGAACATCACTTGCCGCCTCCGAATGCCTTGAGAACTTCGGCAACCGCGCGCATCGCAGCTTCGGTGCCGATGGATATGCGCAAGGCCTGCGGCAGTCCGTAGCCGGTCATCTCGCGAACGATCAACCCGCGCGCCAGAAGGGCCGCATTGGCATCCGCCGCCGTCAGGCCCGGCTCGTCAGGGAACAGCACCAGGATGAAATTGCCCTGGCTGGGCAGGACGCGCAGGCGGTTCGAACCGAGTTCCGCGCTCAACCAGTCCCGCCAGCGTGCATTGTGGTCGCAAAGTGCGCGCGTAAATCCCACGTCTCGCACTGCGGCCTCGGCAGCCGCCTGTCCGGGCACCGATACGTTGAACGGCCCGCGCAAGCGGTTGAGCACATCGACGATCGGCGCAGGCCCGAACATCCAGCCCACTCGAAGCGCCGCTAGGCCCATCTTGGAGAAGGTGCGCACCATGACAACATTGCGGGTGGTCGCGGCGAGATCGGCACCCGTTTCGAAATCGCCCGCCGTCACGTATTCGGCATAGGCGTTGTCGATCACCAGGAGAACCTCGGGGGGCAAGCCGGCATGCAGCCGCCGCACCTCGGCGCCCGAAAGGCAGGTGCCGGTGGGATTGTTCGGGTTGTCCAGGAACACCATGCGCGTTCGCGGCGTGACCGCGCCAAGCATCGCATCCACATCGACGCCATAGTCGCGCGCCTCGGCAAAGACCGCTGTCGCGCCCGCGCCAAGCGTAACGATGGGATAGACCGCAAAGCCGTAGCGGCTGATCACAGCCTCATCGCCTTCGCCGAGATAGGACTGGGCGAGAAGGTGCAGGATCTCGTCCGAACCCGCACCCACCACGATCCTTTCTGCGTCAAGCCCGTGCACCTCGCCTATGGCCTGGCGCAGCGCGCGGCACGAGCCGTCCGGATAGGAGGCCAGCCCCTCGGAGACGGACCGAAACGCAGCGATTGCCGCCGGGCTCGCGCCGAGCGGGGACTCGTTGGCCGACAGCTTTATCGGCGTCACGCCATGCGGCGCGGCGGACTTTCCCGGCACATAGGGGTCGATATTGAGAATGCCGGCTTGCGGCGTTGGGCTCTGGTTCATTGCGGGGCTTTGCATCAAGCGGGTCGGGCGGCGCACCATACGCAAAGCCTTCCTCCAAATCAAAGGAAAGCCCCGCCCCCTGACGGCATCGCGTCAGGTCTGGGACGGGTCTTCGAACATGACTGCCGCCTGCGGCCGCATCGAGGGCACCCGGACCAGCCGTTCCGCCCTCTTGCGCCGCGCGATCGCGGGGAACAGTTCCTTCTTCGCCCGCACGCAAGTTACCCCGGCCAGCGTCGGGCCCAGCAGGCGGCCCATCCGCTCGAACACGCGCGCCGACCTGAGGACCAGGCGATGGTGAGAGGGCGGCAGGAACAGCGCATCCCGCCAGGCCTCGGGCGTGAACGAATGCGCCTTGAGCAGCTGATCCAGTTGCGCCCGCGAATAGGGATTGCCGTTGCCGAATGGCGTATTGTCGCGCTGCGCCCACAAGCCCCGGCGGCGCGGGACCACCACGATCAGCCGCGCATTGGGCGCGCACACCCGCCACAGTTCGCGCATCAGTTCCTCGGCGTCCGCGGCATGCTCGAACGCGTGTACGGCAATCACCAGATCAACCGCCGAATCGGTCAGCGGCATCTCCAGCGGATCGCACAGAACAGTGTGCGAGGGCCCTTCGCGCGGCCACGCCGACGCGCCCTGCCTTGCCGGCATGAAGGCGAGCACGCGCTCCGCATCCTTGAGCGTGTAGCGCAGGTAGGGCGTCGCAAAGCCGAGCCCGAGCACTCTAAGCCCCTCCACGTCGGGGGCCAGGCGGCGCACTTCCTCGCGCACAAGTTGGCGCGCGATTCGCCCCAGTGGCGACTTGTAGAACGCGATCAGACGCGTGACGTCGGGTGTCATATGCCCACCTGCCAGAATTGCGCCAGAGCATGCCGCAAGCATTGCCGCTTGTCATGTCCGGCGCACACCCCTAGGCTTCTCGCCCACAAGCAACACCTGCCGGGAACCATTCGCCATGACGCTGATTGTGGATGCCTTTCTCTGTCGCACCGACAACATCGGCTATCTGGCGCATGACACCGCAACAGGCGCCACGGCCGCCATCGACGCGCCGGATGCCGAGACGATCATCGAGCAGGCCGAGGGCCGTGGCTGGACGATCAGCGATGTGCTGGTGACCCACCATCACTTCGATCATACCGACGGTATTCCCGCCCTCAAAGAGCGTTACGGCGCAACAATCACCGGCCCCGCCAGCGAGGCGGAAAAGATCGGGGTGCTCGACCGGCTCGTGGACCCGGGCGATGAAATCATGCTCGGCTCCGTCAGGCTCGAGGTCTTCGGGGTCCCGGGGCACACCCTGGGGCACATCGCCTATTTCGACCCCGCTGGCATGCACCTGTTCACCGGCGATGCCCTGTTTTCGCTCGGCTGCGGGCGCATGTTCGAGGGCACGCCCGGCCCTATGTGGGAAGGCCTTGCTCGGCTCAGGGCGCTTCCCGACGATGTCCTGATCTATTGCGGTCACGAATATACCCAGGCCAACGGACGCTTTGCGCTCAGCATCGATCCTGCCAACCAGGCGCTGGTCGCCCGCGTCCGGGAGGCGGACCAGCTGCGCGCCGCCGGAAGCCTGACCATTCCGGTGCCGCTGGGACAGGAAAGGAAGACAAACCCCTTCCTGCGCGCCGACGACCCCGATTTCGCCGCGATGCTCAATCTCGATGGGACCGAGCCTTCCGCGGTTTTTGCCCACCTGCGTGCCGCCAAGGACATGTTCAGGGGCTGACCCGTCTTAACCTTACACTCCGAAACGCGTCGCCAGACCTTAACAAATCCTTGCCAAGCCCCCCGCGCCGGCGCGATCCTTTGCGCCACACGCAGGGTAGCAGGCCGGAACTCGGTGCAACCGCCCTCCGAACAGGACAAGGCGCAATGCACAAGGACAACGCACAGCGTCAAGAAGGCACACGCAGGGCAATCGGCGGACCGCGCTTCAGGCGCCGGCGCGCGGCCATGCGCTTTTCAACCCCCTCCCCCTTCGTCGCCCAGGTCATCGCCACCTACGAACCGGCGGATCTGTTGCCCCCGGCGCGTGCCCTGCCGAACCCGGCGGTTGGCGCCTATGGCGCGACGGTGCGCATCGCCGAACGGCGCATGCCCGCCGGCTACAACCACACGGTGATTGCCTGATCGGAACTGCGCCGGCTCAGTGGAAGTTGACGTCGCGGCCCGCCGCGCGGATTGACACCGAGAACCCGGCCACCACGTCCACAAAGCTCATCGCAAGGCAGATGAAGAACAACGAGGTCGCCGCCTTGGGCACCAGCAGGAACTCCACCAGGTAGGCGACGAACATCAGTGTCGAGAACATGTGATCCAGGATCGACTGTGTTCCGGTGCGGGTGGACTTGAGCACCTCGAAGAACAACAGGACCAGGGCGCCCAGGATCAACAGGTCGCCCATGGTCAGGCCCCAGATGGCGCCCGAGACCATGCCCACCGACATCACCTGGGTCGCCCAGCCGGCCCCCTGCCCGCCAAAGATGTCGAAGGCGACCAGGTTGTAGAGCACGAACGGAATGATCAGAAGCGGCGGCAGCCACATGTTGCATCTCCCCAACTGACCGGATCATGCCGGATCGGCCGCCGATCCGCCAGTCCGGTCCGGCGACGGTCGCCAGTGCGCCGTTCAGCCCCGCGTCTTCAGAGGCCCCACCATTTCCTCCGGCCGGACGGCCGCGTCGAATTCCTCACCGCTCAGCAATCCCAGTTCCACTGCCGCCTCGCGCAGCGTGGTGCCGGACTTGTGGGCATGCTTGGCGATCTTTGCCGCGTTGTCATAGCCGATCCTGGTATTGAGCGCGGTCACCAGCATGAGCGAATTGCGCAGATGGGTATCGATGCGCGCCCGATCGGGCTCGATGCCGACCGCGCAATGATCGTTGAAGCTTTCGGCGGCATCGGCCAGCAGGCGGATCGACTGCAACAGGTTGTAAGCGATCACCGGCTTGAACACGTTGAGTTCGAAATTGCCCTGGCTGCCGGCGAAACCGATGGTGGCGTCATTGCCGAATACCTGGGCGCAGACCATGGTCATGGCTTCCGACTGGGTCGGATTGACCTTGCCCGGCATGATCGAGGATCCCGGCTCGTTTTCCGGAATGGTGATTTCTCCTATGCCGCAACGCGGCCCAGAGGCCAGCCAGCGCACATCGTTGGCGACCTTCATGGCGGCGGCGGCAAGCTGCTTGAGCGCCCCGCTGGTGCCCACGAAGGCGTCATGGCCGGCAAGCACGGCAAACTTGTTGGGCGCGGATACGAAATGCGTGCCGCTCAGGTCGCTGATCTTGCGCGCCACCAGTTCGGCATAGTCGGGATGGGTATTCAGGCCCGTTCCCACCGCGGTGCCGCCCAGCGCCAGTTCCCGCAACTGCGGTAGCGTCGAATGGATCGCCTTCAATCCGTTGTTGACCTGCGCCGCCCATCCGCTGATCTCCTGCCCCAGGGTCAGGGGCGTGGCATCCTGCAGATGCGTGCGCCCGATCTTGACGATATCGGCAAAGGCTTCAGACTTGCCGCGGAGGGTATCGCGCAGCCTTTCCACCCGCGGAAAGAGGTACGTCTCGATCTGCAGCACCGCCGCGATATGCATCGCGGTGGGGAAGGTGTCGTTTGAGGATTGCGACTTGTTGACGTGATCGTTCGGATGCACGGGCGCCTTCGAGCCCATCTTGCCGCCGGCAAGCTCGATGGCCCGGTTGGAGATCACCTCGTTCACGTTCATGTTCGACTGGGTGCCCGAACCCGTCTGCCAGACCACCAGCGGGAAATGATCGTCGAGCTTGCCCGCAATGACCTCGTCCGCCGCCTCGACGATCAGGTCCTTGATCGAGGTATCAAGCAGCCCAAGTTCGTGATTGGCCAGCGCGGCCGCTTTCTTCAGAATGCCGAAGGCCCGCACGATCTCGACGGGCATGCGCTCCCCGCCGATGCGGAAGTTCATCAGCGAACGGGCGGTCTGCGCTCCGTAGTAGACGTCGGCGGGCACCTCGATGGCACCCATGCTGTCGGTTTCAACGCGTGTCATGTCGCACTCCGGTTCTTTTGGCACCGTGATAGCGCGATCAATATGGAAACGGCCAGCCCCGCAAGGGGCCGGCCGCAAAAAAACCTGACAGAGACAGCCTTGATCAGCTGTTCTTCGGCTCCAGGATCTGCCGGCCGCGATACATGCCGGTCTTCAGGTCGACGTGATGCGGGCGACGCAGCTCGCCCGAATCCTTGTCCTCCACGTAGGAGGAAGCCTTGAGCGCGTCTGCCGAACGGCGCATGCCGCGCTTGGCGGGCGAAGTCTTTCGCTTTGGCACTGCCATGATGGAACTCCATAAACCGGGCTCTTCCCGACCGGTCCTGCGGATTGCACGACGGGAGAAGAGGCAATGAAATCTCTCTCGGATCGGCGCGCGTTATACAAGGGTTATCTGCGATTGGCTAGACCCCACTTGGCAAACCCGCTAGCAAGGCGCCATGAACGATTTCGAAGCCAGACTACGCGGCGCCGCGGCCGAATTCGAGCAGGCTCTGGACGCCTTGTTGAGCATGGGCGGGCTTTCCGGTCCTGGCCCGGCGCCCTTGCGCCTTGTCTCGGCCATGCGCCACGGCGTGCTTGGCGGCGGCAAGCGGCTGCGCCCCTATCTGCTGCGCCAGAGTGCGGCAATCTTCGGCGTCGGGCCGGACCGCACCCGCGTCGCCGGGTTGGCGGTGGAACTCGTCCACTGCTATTCGCTGGTCCACGACGACCTGCCCGCAATGGACGACGACGATCTGCGGCGCGGACGCCCAACGGTGCACAGGGCCTATGACGAGGCGACCGCCATTCTAGCAGGAGACGCCCTGCTCACCCATGCCTTTGCGCTGCTTGCCGCACCCGAGTGCCATAAGGACCCCGCGGTGCGCGCCGCCCTTGTCCTGGAATTGGCGGCGGGATCGGGCGCGGGCGGCATGGTCGGGGGGCAGATGCGCGACCTGGAAGGCGAGAAGGGCGATTTCACCGACGAGGATATCAGCGCCATGCAGGCGATGAAGACCGGTGCGCTCATACGCGCCGCCGTGCGCATGGGCGCCGTGATCGGGGGCGCAAGCGTCGAGGCCATGACCGCCCTCACCCGCCACGCCGAGGCGGCTGGCCGGGCATTCCAACTGGCCGACGACATTCTCGACGTCACCGCGACACCTGAAAGACTGGGCAAGGCAACCGGCAAGGATGCCGGGCGCGGCAAGGCAACGCGCGTCAACCGGCTTGGCATTGCCGGCGCACGCGCGGAACTGGCGGAAACCGTCAGTGAAGCCGTTGCCGCGCTCGACCTGTTCGGCCCCGAAGCCGACCCCCTTCGCGCCGCAGCCGCCTATTTCGCGCAACGACAAAACTGAACGATTTCCAACCAGGCGCGGGAAAGATCGAATGATCGCGGATGCCGGGCATAAACGCTAAGCATTTGCGCCTTCTCGACCTTGCCGGGACGACGCGCTAAGACACCGCCTGAAAGTGCTGTCCAGCCCGGAGTCCGATTTGTCGCCAACGCCGCGTTTCAGCCCCCTGCGCAATCACAACGACATAGCCGTGACCCCGGTGATCGAGACCGAGCGGCTGACCTTGCGCGGCCACATGGTCGAGGATTTCGGCGAGTGCGTGGCCATGTGGGGCGACCCGGAAGTCACCCGGTTCATAGGCCCGCCGTCGACGCCTGCGGACACATGGGCGAGGATTCGTGGTTATGTGGGGCAATGGGCGCTTCTGGGCTACGGCTACTGGCTCGTCGAGGAGCGCAAGACCGCGCGCCTTGTTGGCGAGGTGGGGTTTGGCGAGTTCCTGCGCGACATCACGCCGTCGCTGGCGGGCCGGCCCGAGATCGGCTGGGTCCTGGCGACTGACGCGCAAGGCAAGGGATACGCGACCGAAGCGGTCCGCGCCGCGCTCGCGTGGGCGGACGCCCATTTCCGCGCCGGACAGAAGACAGCCTGCATCATTGCGCCGGACAACGCAGCTTCACTGCGTGTCGCCGGCAAATGCGGATACCGCGAAATCGCCCGCACCACCTACAAGGATGGCCCCACCATCGTGATGGAGCGCTAGAGCGCTTTCAGGAAAAGTGAAAATCGCTTTCCGGTTCGAAGGCGCGACCATTCAACGGCCTGGAGCCGTTGGGCGATTCGGAGAAATGCGAAAAGGCTCTAGGCACCCCGCGCGCCGTTGCCGAACCGCCTCTCGATATAATCGGCAACCATCACCTTGAACTGGTCGGCGACGTCCGATCCGCGCAGCGTGGCCACCTTTTTGCCGTCGACGAAAACGGGCGCGGCGGGCGCTTCTCCGGTGCCCGGCAGCGAAATGCCGATATCGGCATGCTTGGATTCGCCCGGCCCGTTGACGATGCAGCCCATCACCGCAACCGAGAGCGACTCCACGCCGGGATATTTCTCCCGCCATTCAGGCATCGAGGCGCTGAGGTGATCCTGGATGTCCTTGGCCAATACCTGAAACGTGGTCGAAGTGGTGCGTCCGCATCCCGGACACGCAGCCACCACGGGCAGGAACTGCCGGAAGCCCATTGTCTGCAACAATTCCTGGGCAACCCGCACTTCGGTGGTGCGGTCGCCGCCCGGCTCCGGCGTCAGGGAGATGCGGATCGTATCCCCGATCCCCTGCTGCAGGAGGATCCCCAGCGCCGCCGACGATGCAACGATTCCCTTCGATCCCATGCCCGCCTCGGTCAGCCCCAGATGAAGGGCGTAGTCGCAGCGTGCCGCCAGTTCTTCATAGACCGCGATCAGGTTCTGCACGTCCGAGACCTTGGTCGACAGGATGATCCGGTCGCGCCCCAGCCCGATCTCCTCGGCCCGCTGCGCCGAGAGTATCGCCGACTGGATGATCGCCTCGCGCATCACGTGACTGGCCGACCAGGGCTCGGCGCGTGCGTTGTTTTCGTCCATCAGGCGGGTCAGCAGTTCCTGGTCGAGCGAACCCCAGTTGACCCCGATCCGTACCGGCTTTTCGTATCTGAGCGCCAGTCCGATCAGCGTGCCGAACTGGGCGTCGCGTTTGTCCTTGAAGCCCACATTGCCCGGATTGATCCGGTATTTTGCCAGGGCCTCGGCGCAGGCGGGGTGATCGGTCAGAAGCTTGTGGCCGATATAGTGGAAATCGCCGATGATCGGCACCTCGATCCCCACGGCCGCCAGCCGATCGCGGATATGAGGAACCGCCGCCGCCGCCTCGTCGCGGTCGACGGTCACCCGCACCAGTTCCGAACCGGCGCGATGGAGCGCGGCGATCTGCTTCACCGTCGCCTCGATATCGGCGGTGTCGGTATTGGTCATCGACTGCACCACGATCGGTGCGCCGCCCCCCACCGTGACGCCGCCGACGTCCACCCCGACCGAATGCCTGCGTATGTGAGGGCCCGCCATCGCCAACTCCTTGCTTCCGGCATCGAGATACGCCGGACGCGGCCGGCGCGCAACAGCTCGAAGGTCGCGCGCTTGACAGGCGGTCGTCCATTCTATATTCAACCAACTAGTTGATAACTATTTGGTTGAATACAATGCAGCCGGACCTCCTGTCCATAACGCTCTCGGCTCTCGCCGATCCGACCCGCCGCAGCATACTTTCGCGGCTCGCCGGCGGGGAAGCGACCGTTTCCGAACTCGCCGAGCCCTATGACATGTCCATGGCCGCAGTCTCCAAGCATCTCAAGGTGCTCGAAAAGGCCGGCCTGATCGAGCGCGGCAAGCAGGCGCAGTACAGGCCCTGCACGCTCAATCCCGAACCGCTGAAGGAAGTCGACTCCTGGCTAGGCGAATATCGCAAGCTCTGGGAAGCGCGGCTTGATCGTCTCGATAACTATCTGAAACTTTTGCAGAAAAGCGAACGCGACGATTGACCGCCTGTAGCACGAGGAACACATTCATGAACAAGCAATTCTCGCACGTCCCGGATGACCGGCCGGTCATCGAGATGACCCACCTTTATGATGCGCCGCGCGCCCTGGTCTGGGAGACTTTCACCAATCCCGAACACCTGGTTCACTGGTGGGGTCCTGACGGGTTTACCATCGAGCACGAGAGCAGCGACTTCCGCGTCGGTGGGCACTGGAAATTCGTCATGGTCGGGCCGGACGGCACGCGGTGGCAGAATTATCACCAGTACACCGCCATCGACCCGATGGACTCGTTCAGCCATCGCCACGGCAGCAAACGCGACGACCCGGACGCACCCGACGAGATCATCTCGTTCGCCGATCGCGATGGCGGAACCGAGGTCACCATGCGCATGATCTTCAACAGCATGGCCGACCGTCAGCGCGTTCTCGCATTCCAGGCGGATACGCTTGGCCTGCAGACGCTCGCCAAGGCCGAAGCCTACATGGCCCGCACCGGTATGTCCGGCTGATCCAGCATTGCCCGAAATGAAAGGACGAGAGTCATGAAAACACCCATTCTACAGTCCGAGGATCTGCCGGAACTGGTCTCGGTACGCGAATTCGATGCCCCCCGGGAACTGGTCTGGAAGTGCTGGACCGATCCTGAACACTTCCCGCATTGGTTCTGTCCCACGGGCTTCACCACGACCCTGTGCGAGATGGACGTACGCCAGGGCGGCGGCTATCGCATCCACTGGCAGGACAAGCAAGGCAATACCTACCCCAACAAGGCGGAATACCGGGAGGTGACACCTCCGGGCCGCTTGGTCTACGCCGATACCTGGGACGACGACAGGCCCGAGAACGAGGAAGTGGTTGTTACCGTGATCTTCGAGGATCTGGGCGGGCGAACCCGCATGACCAGCCGCTCCCTGTTCTCCAGCCACGACCACCTCGAACGCATCAAGGCCATGGGTGTCGAGGCCGGTTGGGCCATGTTCCTGGATCGTCTTGACACATTCCTGGGCGAACTTCAGGCCGACGAACCAAAGGCCTGAATGCGGCGTCGTACACATGAATGGTGCCGAGAACACTGCGAAATATGCCCCTGAAAAGAGGGGTTCGCCCAACATATCCGCAACGAGATGAACGCCATGAACGAAATGAATGTCGATCTGACCGAGCCCCGCGAAATGGTGCTCACCCGCGTGTTCGACGCGCCGCGGGACCTTGTATGGCGTTGCTGGACCGATCCGCGGATGTTCGCGCAATGGTGGGGCCCCGAGGGCTTCACCAATCGTTGCGAATTCGACCTGCGGCCCGGCGGCCGGCAGAGTATCGTGATGATCGCCCCCGACGGCACCGAGATT
Organism: Devosiaceae bacterium; assembly: GCA_036563245.1. GTDB lineage: Bacteria > Pseudomonadota > Alphaproteobacteria > Rhizobiales > Devosiaceae > DATCMU01. Next base: position 35,024 of record DATCMU010000020.1, read on the forward strand.
CCCGTCGGCGCGCGCTATGTCGAGATCGTCGAAGGCGAAAGGATCGTCGGGCGACTTGAAGGCGACAGCCATCCACAAGGCGAGGTCGTCTCCTCAATCACCATGGTCGTGACCTTCAAGGATACGGCAGGTGGCGGAACGGTGCTCACCGTGCGCCAGATCTTCGATACGCCGGCGTTCCGCGACGCCAACATGAAGATGGGCGCCGAAGCGGGCTGGCGGCAGAGTTTCGTCAAGCTCGATCGACTGCTGACAGAAATTGGCATGAGTATGTGAAAAGGATCGCCCGTGCTGTTCGCCGTACCGGCGTCCGGGTCTGCTTCATTGACCGCAAACCGCCCATTCGGGCACAGAGGCAAAAGTGCAACACTAATGGTCGCAGAATCGCGCGGAATGTCGATTTCGGCTTTCCAAGGACCGCGACCGGCAGTAGAAGCCTGCTCCATTTTGTCGCAGGCGCCCCGACGCGGCACCGGGCGAGTACGGGCCCCGGCGCTTGAGCAGCCACGATGCGCTCAAGCCTGGTGCGATGGCCTGAACCAACACTGTGAAACGATGCGAACGGGACAGCGGTCCCGTTCGGCAAGGAATTGAAACCATGGATTCGAAACTTCTCAAACTCGCCCTGATACTGGGCCTGATGTCGGCCATCGGGCCGTTTGCCATCGACATGTACCTTCCTGCCCTTCCAGACGTGGCCGCCGAATTCGACGCGCCGGTCGCCTATGCGCAGTGGACCCTGATGGCCTTCTTCGTCGCCTTCGGCGTCTCCCAGCTGTTCTATGGCCCGGCCAGCGACATGTTCGGGCGCAAGCCGCCGATCTATTTCGGCCTTGCGGTCTTTTCCCTGGCATCGATCGGGTGCGCGTTGGCGCCCAGCATCGAGGTACTGATCGCCTTGCGTTTCATCCAGGGGATCGGTGCGGCCGCGGTCATGTCGATCCCGCGCGCCATCATCCGCGACCTTTATACCGGCGCCAAGGCGACCCGGCTGATGTCGACCATCATGCTGGTTATCTCGGTCTCCCCCATGCTGGCGCCCCTGGTGGGCAGCACGCTGATCGTCCCCTTCGGCTGGCGTTCGGTATTCGTTGCGGTGATGGTGGCGACCGCGGTGAGCCTGGCGCTTGCCCTGTTCGCGCTGCCCGAGACCCGTCAGCGCGCCGACCGCAGTCCGTTCGAGGGCCGCGCCATGCTGCGCAATTTCGGCACGCTGCTGCGCGATCCCTCGTTCATGGGACTGACGTTCATCGGCGGGCTGGGCATGTCGGCATTCTTCACCTTCCTTGCCTCGTCCTCCTTTATCTACATGGAGTTCTATGGCCTGACGCCGACCCAGTTCTCGCTGGCTTTCGCCATCAACGCGCTCGGGTTCTTCTCGGCTTCCCAGTTTGCAGCCAACCTGACGGCCCGGCTCGGCGCGGAGCGGCTGATCCGGCTTTCGACATTCGGCTACTCCCTGGTCAGCCTTGCTCTTCTGGGGCTGTTCGCCGTCGGGGCTGGTTCCCTGCCGCTGCTCGTTGGGCTGCTGGTCCTGTCCAACGTCTTCATGGGCTTCATCATGCCGTCCTCCATGGTCCTGGCGCTGGAGAACCACGGCCCGATCGCCGGAGCGGCCGCTTCCCTTGGCGGGACAATGCAGATGCTGTTGGGGGCCCTCGCCATGGTCGTCTCCAGCCTTCTGTTCAACGGCACCCCGATCCCGATGCTCAGCGTGATCGGCGTGTGCGCGTTCGGCGCGCTGGTTCTCGCCATCGTCACTGTGCGTTCGCCCAGCGTGCAGCCGGCGGAATAAGGAAAAAGCGGCCGGGGGACACCTGTTCCCCGGCCGCTCGCTTTTCCGGCTTGTCCGGCCTGCGTCCGTGCTATTCGAACCGGACCAGCAGATCCTTGGCATCGATCTGATCGCCCGGCTTCACCAGCACTTCCGCCACGACCCCGTCGATCTCGGCGTGGATGGCTGTTTCCATCTTCATCGCCTCGATCGACAACAGGACGTCGCCCGCCGTCACGGTCTGCCCGACCTTGACCGCAAGGGTCGAAATGACCCCCGGCATCGGCGCGCCGACCTGCGTTTTTTCCCCAGCCGCGGCCTTGGGCCGAACCACGATCTCACCCACTTTCAGCCGGTCGGGCACGCTGACCGAGCGCGGCTGGCCATTGAGTTCGAAGAACACCCGCACCATGCCCTTGTCGTTGGTCTCGGAGCGCCCAAGGTACTGCAAGACCAGCGTCTTGCCCTTTTCCAGCTCGATCAGTTGCTCTTCGCCAGTGGTCAGTCCGTAAAAATATGCGGGCGTGGAGAGGACCGAAGTGGGGCCATAGGCGTCCTGCGCCTTCACGAACTCGGTGAAGACCTTGGGATACATCAGATAGGACGCAAGCCGCAGGTCGTCGATTTCGACACCGGTAATCTGCTCGGCTTCCTTGCGTTCACCTTCCAGATCGACCGGCTTGAGGTACGCCCCTGGCCGCTCGGTCAGCGGTTGGCGGCCCTTGAGCACCTTCTTCTGCAGGGCCTGCGGGAAGCCGCCCGGCGGCTGGCCGAGATCTCCCGCGAAGAACCCCACGACCGAATCGGGAAAGGCAACGTCGCGCGCCGGATCCTCGACCTCCGCCCGCGTCAGCCCCGAAGACACCATCGACAGCGCCATGTCGCCAACGACCTTGGAGGATGGGGTCACCTTGACGATGTCGCCGAACATCTGGTTCACGTCGGCATATGCCTTCGCCACCTCGTGCCAGCGGCTCTCCAGCCCCAGGGAGCGCGCCTGCTCCTTGAGATTGGTGAACTGGCCGCCCGGCATTTCATGCAGGTAGACTTCAGACGCCCCGGACCTCAGGTCGCTCTCGAAGGCGCGATACTGGTTGCGCACCGCTTCCCAGTAGAACGAGATCTGTCGGATGGCCTCCGGTTCGAAGCCCGGATCGCGGTCCGTATCGCCAAGGGCGGCGACCACCGATCCGAAACAGGCCTGCGAGGTGGCCCCGGACATGGAATCCATCGCCGCGTCTATGGCATCCACCCCCGCCTCGGCCGCGGCCAGCAGCGTTGCCGCCGCGGCCCCCGAGGTGTCGTGCATGTGCAGGTGGATCGGAAGATCGGTCTCCTGCCTGAGTGTGGTGATGAGCCTGGTCGCCGCGGCTGGCTTGAGCAGGCCGGCCATGTCCTTGATGGCCAGGATATGTACGCCGGCGGCTTCGAGTTCCCTGGCCAGGCCCACATAGTACTTGAGGTCGTACTTGGCCCGGTCCGGGTCCAGCATGTCGCCCGTATAGCAGATCGTGCCCTCGGCGATCTTGCCGGTGTCCAGCACCGCATCGATGGAGACGCGCATGTTCTCCACCCAGTTCAGGCAATCGAAGATGCGGAACAGGTCGACGCCTCCAGCGGCGGCCTGACGCACGAAGAACTCGACCACATTGTCCGCATAATTTGTGTAGCCGACACCGTTCGAGCCGCGCAGCAGCATCTGGGTGAGGATATTCGGCGCTTCCTCCCGGATGATGGCCAGCCGCTCCCACGGATCCTCGTTGAGGAACCGCATGGCCACGTCGAACGTGGCGCCGCCCCAGCATTCCAGCGACAAGAGGTTCGGCAGGCCGCGCGAATAGGCGCGCGCGATCCTGACGATGTCGTGGGTGCGCATGCGTGTCGCCAGAAGCGACTGGTGCGCATCGCGCATCGTGGTGTCGGTCATCAGGATCCGATCCTGCGCCTTCATCCACCTCGCAAAACCTTTGGCGCCTTCGCGCTCGAGCACCTGCCGGCTGCCCTCGATGACCGGCAGCGGCGGGAATTCGGGAACCACTGGCGCCGCCGCATTGGCCGGCGGCCTCGGCCGGTCGCGGGCCTCGGGATGCCCGTTCACCGTCACATCCGCCAGATAAGTCAGCAGCTTGGTCGCGCGGTCCCGCCGCTTGGGAATGTCGAACAGCTCCGGTGTGGTGTCGATGAACCGGGTCGTATAGGTGTTGTTGCGGAAACTGGGGTGATCGATGATGTTTTCGAGAAACGCCAGGTTCGTCGAGACGCCGCGTATGCGGAATTCACGCAGCGCGCGATCCATGCGCGCGATCGCCTCTTCCGGGGTCGGCGCCCAGCACGTGACCTTTTCCAGCAGCGGGTCGTAGAAGCGCGTTATCACCGCGCCCGAATAGGCCGTTCCGCCATCCAGGCGCACCCCGAAACCGGTCGCGCCGCGATAGGCGGTGATCCGGCCATAGTCGGGAATGAAGTTCTCTTCGGGATCCTCGGTCGTTACCCGGCACTGCAGCGCATGGCCGTTGAGCCGGATATTCTCCTGGGGCGGCACGCCCGATTCCGGCGTGCCGATCACAGCGCCCTCCGCTATGCGGATCTGCGCCTTCACGATGTCGATGCCGGTGACTTCCTCGGTGACCGTGTGCTCGACCTGGATGCGCGGATTGACCTCGATGAAATAGAACTTGTCGGAATCCGCATCCATGAGGAACTCGACAGTGCCCGCGCCGCGATAGCCCGCGCTGCGTCCGAGCCTGGTCGCGGCCTCGGTCAGCCCTTTTCGAACCTCGGCGGACAGGTAGGGGGCCGGCGCGCGCTCCACAACCTTCTGGTTGCGCCGCTGCACAGAGCAGTCGCGCTCGAACAGGTGCACCAGATTGCCGTGGTCATCGCCGATCAGTTGGACCTCGACGTGACGGGCGCGCTCCACCAGCTTTTCGAAATACATCTCGTCCTTGCCGAACGCAGCCTTGGCTTCGCGCTTGGCTTCGGGAACCTCGGACCTGAGATCCTTCTCCGAGCGGATGGTGCGCATGCCGCGCCCGCCCCCGCCCCAGGACGCCTTGAGCATGAGCGGATAGCCGATCTCGGCTGCCATGCGCGCGCATTCGTCGATATCGTCGGGCAGGGGCTCGGTCGCGGGTACCACCGGCACGCCCGCGGCGACCGCCATGTTACGTGCCGCCACCTTGTTGCCCAGGTCGCGCATCGTCTGCGCCCTTGGACCGATGAAGATGATCCCGGCGTCGGCGCAGGCATCGGCGAATTCAGGGCTTTCGGACAGAAGTCCGTAGCCCGGGTGGATGGCGTCAGCCCCCGAAATACGGGCGATCCGGATGTATTCGTCGATTTGCAGATAGGCCTCGACCGGGCCCTTGCCCTTGCCGATCAGATAGGCTTCGTCCGCCTTGAAGCGGTGCAGGGCCAGCTTGTCCTCTTCTGCGAAGACGGCGACCGTCTTCAGACCGAGTTCATTGGCAGCGCGAAACACGCGAATGGCGATTTCGCTCCGGTTGGCGACGAGAATCTTCTTGATGGTCATCCACAATCCCGATGCGTGAGCTGAAATACCGATATGCCCGGCGAAACGCCCCGGCACATATAGGCAATTAGGCGAGTGGGCCGCTCAGGTGCCCAAGCAGGTGCGACATGTCATACCCCGCTTTGGCGGCAGCCTGGACGATCTCGTCCGGCGCGAGTTGGCCGGCCTGCGACAGTGCCCACAAAGTCGTCGAGCGCGTGCCGCTGCGACAGAAGCAGAAAACCGGCCCGCCGCTTTCGGCAAGCGCTTCGCGGGTCTGCGCGATCATGTCGGGACTGACGCCCGCACGCCCCATGGGGATGGCATGGTAGCCCAGGCCCGCCGCCTCGGCCGCGGCGGCGATTTCCGCCCCCGTCGGCTGGCCGGGCGATTCACCGTCGGGGCGGTTGTTGACGATGGCGACGAACCCCATGGCCTTGAGCGTTGCGACGTCTCCGGGCGCGATCTGCCCGCCGACACTGACCTGCTCGTTGATCTGCTTGACTTCCAACTGCTATCTCCCGATCGAGCTTGCGACCCCCATGCCCCTCAGGCGTCAGGCAAAGCTTATACGCGCGCAATCGGCGATTTCGCAATATCGGGCAGAGACGGGCGGCCGGTTCTGGCTTTGGCGGCCTCGTCTAGCCGCCATTGGTCGCTGCCTGATGGCGGGCCAGCGCCTTGATCACACGCCTGGCCGTTACCCGCCCGATCAGATCGCCATTTTCATCGGTCACGCCGACCCAGTCATGCTCGGCGAACAGGGGCAGCACGTCCTCGCACGACGACGTTTCGGGCACCGAGTACTCGCAATTCTCGGTCACGCCCCGTTCCATGATCGTGCGCACGTGGATGACCCGCGCCTTGTTCACATCGCGCACGAACTCGGCCACATGATCGTTTTCCGGTTCGAGGATGATCTCCTCGGGGCGACCGACCTGCTGGATTTCGCCGTCCTGCAGGATGGCGATGCGCCCCCCGATCTTGATCGCTTCGTCGAAATCGTGGGAGATGAACAATATGGTCTTGTTCAAAGTCTTCTGCAGGTCGAGCAGTTGGTCCTGCATGCCTGAACGGATCAGCGGATCAAGGGCTGAAAACGCTTCGTCCATCAACAGGATGTCCGTATCCATCGCCAGCGCCCTGGCGAGCCCGACGCGCTGCTGCTGGCCGCCGGAGAGCTGGTGCGGGCGCGAGTTCTCGTAACCGGCCAGCCCCACGGTCTCGATCCATTTTGCCGCCGCCTCATGCCGCTCGGCGCGGCCCACACCGCGCACCTCAAGGCCGTAGGCGACATTGTCGATCACCGAACGGTGCGGCAACAGGCCGAATTTCTGGAACACCATGGCGATCTTGGTACGCCGGAAGGTACGAAGCTGATCGAGCGACATGCCCATCACGTCCGTCCCATCCACCGTGATTTCCCCGGCCGTGGGATCGATCAGCCGGTTGACATGGCGGATCAGCGTGGACTTGCCCGAACCGGACAGGCCCATCACCACGAAGATCTCTCCCGGCTCCACGCTGAGCGATACATTGGAGAGCCCCACCACATGGTTGGTCTCGGCCTGCAATTCGGCCTTCGACTTGCCGGCGCGCAATTCGGCCAGCGCGGCCTGCGGGTCGGGGCCGAAGATCTTGGTGACGCCGTTGATTTCGATTCCTGCACTCATGTGCGCGCCTCCAGTCCGATGCGAGCCTGCAGCCGCTTGCCATAGGCCTGGGTAATCCGGTCGAACACGATGGCCAGCGCCACGATCCCCAGTCCAGCAAAGAGCCCACGGCTCACCTCGAGCCGCCCGATCCCTTGCAACACCTGGTAGCCAAGGCCACCGGCGCCGATCATCGAGGCAATCACCACCATGGCCAGGGCCATCATGGTCGTCTGGTTGATGCCCGCGAGTATGGTGGGCAGGGCCAGGGGGATCTGCACCCCGAACAGACGCTGCCTTGGGCTGGTGCCAAAGGCGCGGGCCGCCTCCATCACCGCCGGATCGACCATGCGGATGCCCAGATCGGTCAGCCGCGCCAGGGGCGGCGACGCATAAACCACGGTGGCCATAAGTGCCGGCACCTTGCCCGGCCCGAAGATCATCACCACCGGTATGAGATAGACGAAACTGGGCATGGTCTGCATCAGGTCGAGGATCGGGGTGAGAATGCGGCGCACGACCAGCGAGCGCGCCATCAGGATGCCCACGGGTATCGAAATCGCGATCGCCGTCAGGGTCGCCGAGATCATTAGCGCCATCGTGGTCAGCGCATCATCCCACAGGTCCATGAAGCCCAGAAACAGCATGGAAACCAGCACGACTGCCGGCAAGGCGATCCGTCGCGTCGCAGCCCATGCAAGACCGGTCAGCACGACGATGATCAGCCACCACGGCAGGAAATGAAGAAATCGCTCGATGCTGATGAGCATGACCAGCAATGGATGAGCGGCGGTTTCAAGCGCCGTGCCCCAGTTGGCAACCACCCAGTTGATGCCGTCGTCCACCGCGAATCTGAGCGGCTTTGTGTTTATGAAATCCGGAAACACCCTGTGTCACCTCCGTCAGGGAATGCCACGCGAACGGCCGGACGAAGATCGCCCGGCCGAAAATTGACGTAGCTAGGCTGAGCAGTTACCCGAGCGAGGCAATCACCTTGGCGGCGACATCCTCGGGCACCCACTTGGTCCAGATGTCCTGGTTTTCCTTGAGGAAGTGCACGGCGGTATCCTCGGCGTCAGCCTTGTTGTCGTCGCCCCAGGCGACCATCTGGCTCACCTGGTTGCGGGTCATGGTCGTCTTCTTGAAATAGTCGACCACGCCGGGCGCATCCTTGGCGAGCCAGGCAGCGGCACCGATCTTGATCGGGCTGGCCGGCCACGCCGTCTTCACCGGCGGGTTCTTGCACTCCGGATTGGTATTGCACTGATAACCCTTGAGATCGACCGGCGGGAGTTGCAGCGCATACGAAGGGTATTTCCCAAGAATCGCCGTCGGCCCCCAATAATAGAAGAATATCGGCTGCTTGCGGATGAACGCGCGGCTGATCGCCGCCGCCAGATTGCCACCCGAACCCGGCGAGAACAGGTTCCAGCCCTTGTTCTTCATGTCATAGGCCTTGAACATCGAGGCATTCGCGATCTCGCAGGCCCAGCCCGGCGGGCAGGAATAGAGGCGCCCCTTGCTGGGGTCTTCGGGATCCTGGAACAGCTCGGGATGCGCGACAACGTCGTCAGCCGTCTTCAGTTCGGGGTGCTGCTCGTGGAAGTACTGGGGAATGAACCACCCTTCCATGCCGCCGCCCTCGAACGTATCGCCGATCTCTGTCACCTTGCCGTCCGCGATGCCCTTCTTCCACTGCTCCTGGATCGAACTGGTCCAGAGTTCAGGGGCCACCGCCGGCACGCCCTTGGAGAGCATCGAGGCGGAGGTCGGCACAGTGTCACCGGCAACGATCTCGACGTTGCAGCCGTAGCCGTCCTTGAGGATATGCGCATGGATATGGGCCAGCGCCGCCGCCGACGCCCAGGTCATCTCGGCAATATCGATCTTCTTGTCCGTGCCGCATGCCGCAGCACTCGCCCCGCCAGCCGAAGCGAGCGCGAGGCCCGCTGCAACGGCACAAGCGGTCATAAGGCCCTTGTAGCCAAAGGTCATGTATCGTCTCCCGATAATTGAAGATTTCGGGAAACTAAACGCTTCGGTCACTCAGGTCAAATCGCGCGAACCAGAGCATTTTTCGGGTGAAACCTGAGTTAAATGGCAATGCCGTTTTCTCAATCCATATGGAAATATAAAGGATATTGTTACTTACTCACAATCTTCAACTTCAGTAGAAACGATGTCGTTACTGTATTGCTGAATTTTACGGCAAATATACTACGGGTTGCTACTTGATGCCGGCGCCGCCGACCCACGAACCCCAGATTTCCGGATGTTCGGAGATGAACCGGTTCGCGGCGGCAACCGGATCGCTCGCGCTGTCGCTCTGCGCGCTCCAAAGCTCATTCATGCGCGAAAATGGCACCGATGCGCGCTGCAGATAGCCCGCCACTTCAGGCGCCTCGCTGGCCAGCCAGTCGGCAAAGGCGATCACGACCGGTTCGTTGGCGAAGGCGCTGGGCTGCGGATCGGCACAGTCCCGCTTGCCCAGGCATTTGAAGTCATCCGGCTTGTAGGCGCCCATGTCGAGTGCCCTGAAGTCGAATTGCGCCAGAAGCGCATTTGGCTGCCAGTAGTAGAACATGAACGGCTCGCGCCGCGAAACCGCCTGCGCAATGGCCCGATCGAGCGCCAGCCGGTTGGCCGGCTCCACCAGATCGACCTGGTCGAGCAGGCCATAGGCCTTGAGCAGGTTGCGATTGAGCACGGCGCACGACCAGTCCGGCGGACAGGAAATGAAGCGCGGTTTTCCGCCGCCGGCCGAGAACGCTGCCCAGTTCGGCTTCAGCGCCGCCGCCGACGCAAGTTCGGGATGGGCGTCAGCCAGGTAACCCGGGATGTACCACCCCTCGAAGTCCCCGCCGGAAAAGGTCGACGCGCCCGCCCGGACGCTCTGCGCATCGACAGCCGCATTCCAGATGTCGCTGACGCGCGTGAGCCATAGCTCGGGGGCGATGGTCGGTCGGCCGTTCGACGACATCGAGGAAGCCGTTGCCGCAAGGTCGCCGGGCACCACACGCACGGAGCAGTCGAACTGGCTCTGCAACAGCCGGGCGTGGATCTCGGCAAGAATTTCCGCCGACGGCCATTGCATCCGCGCAATGGTGATCGGCCTTGTGCCGCATCTTGGCGGGGGCGGCGGCGGTTCGGGGGCCGGCACGGGCAAGGGCACCTGCGCATCCTGGGCCGGCCCGGGGGTGGCGAAAGACAGCACGCTCACAAGAAGCGCCAGGACAAGGCTCGCAACCGTGTATCTCACCGAACGCACTCCCTATTGCGCGATCGACAGATTGGCAAAACGCCCCACGTTAAGCAACCGACGCACTTGGCGCGCCGCCAGTTGAAAACGGGATGACTTCGCCCTCAAAATTTGCAAAGCTCCGCGCCAGCGGGACATTCTTCTTGTTCCGATAAGGCGTTGTGCCGTGCCGGCAGCAAATCCGACGGGAGTTGCCGGCCAAAAGCATGACAGAGAGACCCAGAGGGAAATCATGCCTAACTTGAAAAAGACTCTTACACTGGCGGTGGCTGCTATCGCGCTGGGCGCTGCCGCACCGGCGCTGGGCGCCGACGTGAAGCTCGGCTTCATCGGCGGTTTCACCGGCCCGATCGAAAGCCTGACCCCGCCGATCTTCGAAGGCGCCAAGCTGGCGGTCCAGAACATCAATGACCAGGGCGGGATCCTGAACGGCGACACGCTGACCATCACGTCCGGTGACGGCGGTTGCGATGCGACCACTGCCGCCAACGCCGCCGACAAGCTGATCAACACCGAACAGGTGACCGCTGTCGTGGGCGGCCTGTGCACCGGTGAGACAATCGGCGCATTCAACGGCTCGGGCAAGTCGGGCAATGTGGTCTTCGTTTCACCCGCCTCTTCGGCGCCGGCACTGACCACGCTTGACGACAATGACCTTGTCTTCCGCACCACCCCGTCCGATGCGCTGCAGGGCGTCAAGATGGCCAAGCTGCTGATCGACAAGGGCGTCAAGAACGTCGCGGTCACCTATGTGAACAACGACTACGGCAAGGGCCTGAACGACGCCTTCACCGCGGCCTTCACCGCTGACGGCGGCACGGTCAGCGCCGACCTCGCCCACGAGGACAACAAGGCCGACTACCGCGCCGAACTCGGCCAGCTCGCCGCCAGCGGCTCGCAGGATCTCGTCATCCTGGCCTATGCCAACTCCTCGGGCCACACCGTGCTGCAGCAGGCCGCGGAAAGCGGAGACTTCACCGCTTACTTCGGCGGTGACGGCATGATCGGCGACACCCTGACCGCCGGTATCGATGCGTCCGCGATCGACGGCTTCACCGCCACCCGCGCCGGAGCGCCCAGCGGCGCCGGTACCGACGCGTTCAACGCAGTGGCCAAGGCGGCCGGCGTCGATCCGGAAGGCACCTATGTCCCGCAGGCATATGACGCGGCGTTCCTGCTTGGCCTTGCCATTGAAAAGAACGGTTCGGCCAACCGCGAAGGCCTGTCCGCCGCCTTGCGCGAAGTCGCTTCTCCTCCGGGCGAAAAGATCCTGCCCGGCGAGTGGAAGAAGGCTGTCGAGCTGATCAAGGCCGGCAAGGACATCGACTACGAGGGTGCCGGTGGCGCACTCGACTTCGACAAGGCCGGTGACGTCGATGGCATCATCAACTACCTGGTGATCAAGAACGGCGCCTTCGAGGACATGGGTCCGGTGCAATAAGCATCGGCCGGTCTGGTCTCACAATATCTGGAAGGCCCGGCATTCGCCGGGCCTTTTTTTGTCTTGAAGGGCGGCGCTCGGCAGCGTGTGACAATCGTCTTGACCGGGATCAAGGCCATGTCCGCCCCCCTTCGGCACACTTGGCCCTGTAGTGGCTTTGCGCCCTTGCTCGCTTGTGGACCGATGGGAGGGGACGTCGATGAGAACAATCGGACGGATCGTATTGCTGCTGGCCGCGCTCGTCCTGCCGGCCACCGCCTTTGCCCAGACCAGCATCGAAGCCAGATTTGCCCCCGGCCAGCCACCTGTGGTGATCGCCCACCGCTCCAATTGGGGCGGGTATCCCGAGGACTCCCTGGCGGCGATCGCCTATGCCCTCGACCTCGGCGTCGACATGATCTCAGTGGAAGTGCAGATGACCGGCGACAGCCAATATGTCCTGATGCACGATCCCACGCTCAATCGCACCACAAATGTGGAGGCTGTCTATCCCCAAGGTGCTCCCGGCGGACCGTCTCGCCAGCAGCGCGCCGGGCGCGACTTCATCCGCGACTACACGCTGGCGGAGATCCGCAAGCTCGAACTGACTGACGGCACCGACGGTGGACAGCACCGGATTCCTACCCTTGACGAGGCCCTGGATCTGATCGGCAGCAAGGCATTGGTGGACCTGAATCTCAAGATGTATGGAACCGACACGCTCGCCGAACTGCTCAACGCGCGAGACAAGAGCAACCTCATATTCTTCGACATACTCTACAGCGACCCAACCGTACTCGGCGACATCTCAGCTGCCACCGGGATACGGGCGATGATCGCGCTCGGGGATTCAAGGGACTACGTTTCGGATATCGACAAACTGGCAAAGGGGTTGGGTGACCGTCTGGCAATGGTTGCCGTTCGCACCCAGAAACTGACGCCCGAGGTCTTTGAAAAGGCCCGCCAGCTGGGGGTCTGGATCTGCATAGCTGGAGCTGTGGGCGAAGACACCGCCCTATATCACGACAACGACCCCGAACCCTGGCGGCGCGCGGCCAATAGCGGCGCCAATGCGCTGATGACCAACTATCCCGAAGAACTTCTTCGCGCGCTGGGCAGATAGCCCCGCAACAAAGAAAGCCCGGCATGGGCCGGGCTTTCAACTCGCAGCGCCGTCCCGTGGCGCGCATGGACCAACTTCGGGAAACATGGAGGCCGGTTTCCGACTGGAACATGCGACCATCCAGAGACCTGGACCAGACGCCCCGAACCCATCAAGAAGCGACAGGCTCTAGGATTCGTGGCGGCGCATCACTTCAGGGATCAGTCCCCTGGGCGCGTATCTCAGGGCGATCGAGATCACCAGCCCCAGCACGAAAACCCGCATCTGAAGCGATCGCGATTCCACGTCGGGGATCGCACCCCACCCGATATTGGTCGACCAGTGACTGATGGTGGTGAACAGGGCCGTGCTCACCGGTTCGCTCATAAGCCACACGATGTAGATGAACACCGCACCGAACAGGGCGCCCCAATTGTTGCCCGCTCCGCCCACGATGATCATCACCCAGATCAGGAAGGTGTGGTTGATTGGCTGATAGCTGGTCGGGTCGAAAATCTGGGTGAACGAGACGAGGACCGCCCCGCCAATCCCCATCAGCACCGAGCCCAGGACGAAGATCTCGAGTTGGCGCGCCTTGACGTCCTTGCCCATCGATCCGGCGGCAATGTAGTTGTCGCGGATCGCCCGCATCATCCGGCCCCAAGGTCCGTCATAGGCGCGGATCACCAGGAACAGGACGACCGCCAGTACCAGAAGCACCAGGAGCATGAAGCCGCCGCGCGCATAGACCAGCGAGGTCAACTGCTCCATGCCGTTGGCCTGATAGTCCTCTGGCAGCGGTGACGGCCAGGGGATCGGCGATACCGTGAGCGTGCCCCGGGTCAGCCAGTCCATGTTCTTGATCAGCGCCCGGATGATTTCGGAAATGCCGATGGTGGCGATGGCGAGATAGTCGCTGCGAAGCCCGAGCGACACCCGTCCGACCATCATGGCGATGACCGCGGCCACCACTCCGCCGAAGGCCCAGCCGAACACCACCGGCAGCCCAAGCCCGCCGACGAACCCCGCCTTGTCTTCGATATAGGCCGCCGCCGGGTCGATCTGGGTCCGATAGGCGACATAGCCCACGATCCAGGCAAGCGCGACCAGCGCGCTCTTCCAGCGCCCGGTAATGCCGATCCGGTCCGCTCGCCTTGCGGCAAGCACCAGCCCCACCCCAATCAGGAAGGCCAGAAGGGCGCGCCCAAGAAGCATGGGCCCGTCTGAATGCCAGAACTCTGGATTGACGGGATAGGAGACGAAGACCACCGAGGCGCCGCCCACCATCATGAAGCCCATCACGGCGAAATTGAACAATCCGCCATAGCCCCACTGGATATTGAGCCCCAGCGCGATCAGCGCGTAGGCCGCCGATTCCACCAGCATCCGGGTCGAATACGGAACGCCGAGCGCCAGCGTCACGACTGCGATCAGGACGAACAGCCCGACATAGAACCAAAGGGCGCGCGCAATCATGTCGAGGCTCCCTTGAAGATACCCGTCGGCCTCACCAGCAAGACGATGACAAGGATCACGAACGCGACCGTCAGCTTGTATTCGGTTGGCACCACCGCAAGGCCCGTGGGAATTTCGAACGGGATGACCGACTGGAACGGCCTGAGAAGGATCGACCAGTCGAACACCGCAAGTGTCTCGGCAAAACCGATGAGAAAACCACCGGCGATGGCGCCATAGGCCTGGCCGAGCCCCCCCACGATCGCCGCCGCAAAGATCGGCAGCACGATATTGAACGCCAGGTCGGGCTTCAGCGTGACGTCAAGCGCGAGCATCGTTCCCGCCGCACAGGCCAGCGACCCGGCGATGATCCAGGTCACACGCACCACGAGCGCGGTATTGATGCCCGACACCCGCGCGAGATCGGCGTTGTCGGCCATCGCCCGCATCGCCTTGCCCAGCTTGGAACGTGTCAGGAAGAAGTGCAGCGCGACCACGGCCAAAAGCGTAATGCCGATCATGTAAAGCTGTGGGGCTGTCACCACGATGGGGCGCGTGCCCCCAATCCAGTCGGTTGCGAAACGCAAGACGGTCTTGGGCTCGGTCTCGTAGAAGCTGCGCTGGCTGACCCCGAAAAACAGGCGGATCGCGCCCTGGATCATCAGCGTCACGCCGATGGAGGCGATCAGCAAGGTAACCGGTTTCGCCCCCCGTTTTCGAAGCGGCGCGTAAAAGCCCTTGTCGATGCCCAACGCGACGATCGCGGTAATTACCATCGCCGCAGGCAGCACCAGCACCCCCGTCGGGATCGGCAGTGAAATGCCCATGGACGCCAGCGCAATTGCCAGGAGAAAGGAGACAAAGGCGCCCAGCGTCATCATGTCGCCATGTGCGAAATGGGCGAAGCGCAGGATGCCGAAGATCAGCGTCACCCCGATTGCACCAAGCGCATAGACCGAGCCGAGCACCGTGCCCGCCACGATCACCTTGTTGAAGAAGAAGATGAGTTCGTTCATGCGATCCTGCCCCCTCAGCCGCCCAGAAAGCTCTTGGCGACTTCCGGATCCTCGAGGAGTTCCTTGCCGGTTCCCGTAAAGCGGTTCTGCCCCGCGGCCAGCACAAAGCCCTTGGTGGCGAACCCGAGCGCCTGCCGGGCATTCTGCTCCACCATCAATATGCCCACCCCGGCCTTGTTGATCTTTTCGACCTGCTCGAAAATCTCCATCACGTAGCGCGGACTTAGCCCCGCCGACGGCTCGTCGAGCATGAGAAGACGCGGACGGCTCATCAGCGCCCGGCCCATGGCCACCATCTGGCGCTGCCCGCCGGAAAGCTCGCCCGCGTCCTGCCGGCGCTTTTCCTTGAGCGGGGGAAACATGTCATAGACCATGGCAAGGCTGTCCGAGAGATCGTCGTCGCGGACGAAACCGCCCATCTCCAGGTTCTCTTCCACAGTCATGGACGTGAACACGTTCCGTTCCTGCGGCACGAAGCTGAGACCCATCGGCACAAGCTTGTCGGGTTCGGAATTGGTGACGTCGTTGCCCTCGAACAGGATGCCGCCGCCACTGACCTGGATCAGACCGAAAACGGCCTTCAGGGTCGTGGACTTGCCGGCGCCGTTCGGGCCCACGATCACGCCGATGTCGTGCGGTTCGATGGCGATGTCGACGCCGTTCAGGATCGGCGCGCCGCCATAGCCGGCGACGACCTTCTTGATCTCGACCAGCGCCATTACGCTTCCTCCAGTGCCGCGCCGAAATAGGCTTCGATGATTTCCGGGTTCTGGCGCAACTCGGACATCGGGCCCTGCGCGATCACCTCGCCCTGGCTCATCACGATCACCGGGTCGCACAGGCGCCCGATCAGGTCCATGTCGTGCTCGATGACGAAGAACGTATAGCCCAGTTCGTGGTTCATCCGTTCGATATTGGCCGCAAGATCAGCCAGGAGCGTACGGTTGACGCCCGCCGCCACCTCGTCGAGCAGCACAACCTTGGCATCCACCATCATGGTCCGGCCCAGCTCGAGCAGCTTCTTCTGCCCGCCCGACAGATTGCCCGCCAGTTCGTTCTTCACATGCCCCAGCTTGAGAAAATCGATGACGTCCAGGGCCTTCTGGCGCACCTGGAGTTCGCGTTCGCGCACCTTGCCCGGCTTGAACCAGACATTGCTCAAGTGCTCGCCCGGCTGGTCGCCGGGCACCATCATCAGGTTTTCAAGCGCCGTCATTTGCGAGAATTCATGCGCGATCTGGAAGGTGCGCAGCATGCCCAGCGAAAACAGTTCGTGCGACTTGAGCCCGGTCACGTCACGGCCGTCGAAGACGATCTGACCCGCATCCGGCACCATGGTGCCGGCCACCATGTTGAACAGCGTGGATTTGCCCGCCCCGTTCGGTCCGATCAGCCCGGTGATCGAGCCTCGCCTGACCTCCAGCGAGCAGTGAGAAACCGCAGCCAGACCGCCAAAATGCTTGCTGACGTCCCTGACCTCGATAATAGCGTCGGTTGCCACCCGCGATTGCCCCGTATTGTTTTTCTTCTTGCCGGCCATGGCTGACCGTTGATCGCATCTGTTCATATGCGCAAGGCAAGGTCAATGCAACGCCGCGGCCTGCGGCGCTTGCGCGCCGGCGTTCGGTCGCAAATGGCTAGAGCGTCGAAAGGATTGCGTCGGCCGTGGCCCGGTTGCACGCAAACGGCACGTCATAAAGCGTTGCCAGGCGGGTCAGTGCCTTCACGTCCACGTCGTGCGGCATGGCGGTCAGAGGATCGATGAAGAATATGCACACGTCGAGTTTGCCCTCGACGATCAGCGCGCCCAGTTGCGCGTCGCCGCCGAGCGGTCCGCTCTTGAGCCGGTGAATGTCCAGTCCGGTGGCCTCGATGACGCGGGCCCCCGTCGTGCCGGTGGCGTAGAGCCTGTGTTGCGAAAGCTTGGCCTTGTGCCCTTCGGCCCAGGCCACCATGTCTTTCTTCTTCTCGTCGTGCGCGACAAGTCCGATATTCATCCGCTCAGGTCTCCCCCATCAGGTCCGCCGGAAAAGAGCACGGCCATCCCGGCTTGCCAAGGCGCCAGGGCGCGTCACGTGCGCAGCCGGTAACCGGTCTTGAATATCCAGGCGACGACACCCAGCGCGAGCGCAAGAAATACCAGCGTGATGCCGAGACTGACCATCACCTCGACGTCGGCATGGCTGTAAAAGCTCCAGCGGAAGCCGGAAACCAGGTAGACCACCGGATTGAACAGCGTCACCGTGCGCCAGGCTGGCGGCAGCATGGAAATGGAATAGAAGGTGCCGCCCAGAAAGGCCAGCGGCGTGACGACGAGCAGCGGGAACAGCTGCAGCTTCTCGAAACCGTCGGCCCAGATGCCGATGATGAAGCCGAACAGCGAGAAGGTGACCGCGGTCAATACGAGGAAAACCACCATCCAGATCGGATGATCGATATGCAGCGGCACGAACAGCGAGGCCGTGGCAAGGATGATCAACCCCAGGATGATCGACTTCGTCGCCGCCGCGCCCACATAGGCCGCAGTGATCTCGAAGGCCGAGATGGGCGCGGAGAGCAGTTCGTAAACCGTGCCGGCGAACTTTGGGAAATAGATCCCGAACGATGCGTTGGAAAGGCTTTGCTGCAGGAGGGAAAGCATGATCAGTCCCGGCACGATGAAGGCACCATAGCTGACCCCTTCAACGGTCTGGATGCGCGAGCCGATCGCGGCGCCGAACACCACGAAATACAGCGAGGTCGAGATAACCGGCGAGACGATGGATTGCAGGACCGTGCGCCACCATCGGGCCATTTCGAACCGGTAGATGGCGGCAATCGCGTAGGTGTTCATGACCGTTCCCTCACCAGATCGATGAATATGTCCTCAAGCGAACTCTGAGTGGTGCTGAGGTCCTTGAACCCGATACCCTCGGCGTTCAGCGCCGTCAGGAGCGCGGTGATGCCGGTGCGCTCGGCATGGGTGTCATAGGTATAGACCAGTTCCATCCCGTTCCCCGAGAGCTCGAGATCGTGTACGCTCAGCGCTTCGGGCAAGCCGGAGAGCGGTTCATGCAGGTGGACCTTGAGTTCCTTGTGCCCCAGCTTTTGCATCAGGGTGTCCTTTTCCTCCACGACGATGATTTCGCCATGCGAGATCACACCCACCCGGTCGGCCATCTCCTCGGCCTCCTCGATATAGTGGGTCGTCAGGATGATGGTCACGCCATCCTCCTGCATCCGCCGGATCACCGCCCACATGTCGCGCCGGAGTTCGACATCGACGCCGGCGGTCGGCTCGTCCAGGAAGAGGATGTCGGGCTTGTGGGAGATCGCCTTGGCGATCATCACGCGGCGCTTCATGCCGCCCGACAGGGTGATCAGCTTGGAGCGCCGCTTGTCCCACAGCGACAGGTCGCGCAGGATCTTCTCGATCCATGCGTCGTCCCGCGCCATGCCGAACAGCCCACGGGTGAACGCCACCGTGTCCCAGACCGTTTCGAAGCGGTCGGTTGTCAGTTCCTGCGGCACCAGGCCGATGATCGATCGGGCGGCGCGGTACTGGCGCACCACATCGAACCCGCCTGCGGTCACGGTTCCGGCGCTCGGGTTGACCAGCCCGCACGTGATGCCGATCAGCGTCGTCTTGCCCGCGCCGTTGGGGCCGAGCAATGCGAAGATCTCCCCACGCCGGATATCGAGATCGACCCCCTTGAGGGCCTGGAATCCGTTCTCGTAGGTCTTGCCAAGACCCCTGATCGAAATGACCGCGTCGGACATGAAGTGCTCCCTGAACTTGACCAGCCATGGCCGCCGGAACCGGGGCGCAAGGGCATGCAAGGCGCCCCTATGTCGTCCAGAACGCGCAAGGGTTCAACCCCATCCACGCAAAAGACCGGACAGCCGGACCTCAGCTCCGTCACACATGCAAAAAGGGCGCCTTGTGGCGCCCTTTTGTTTCCCGTGTTGTCTGGTGCGGTACGGAGCCCGGCATGCAAGGGGGATCCCCATCCGGGGTCCGGTTCCAGCAAGAAGGCCCGCGTTCAGAACTCCGCCCAGTCGGTGTCGATTGCGGCATTGCCCCGGCTGAGATAGGTCCGGGCCGCGTCCTTCACCTTCTGCTGCAACCCGCGCGCGGTGTCCTTGAGGCTGCGCGCCGGCCCCCGCGCGGGCGCCGC
>DATCMU010000035.1:0-104869 GCA_036563245.1 Devosiaceae bacterium
TCCCCACCAGTTCGACATCCATGGCGGCGGCATCGACCTGATCTTCCCGCACCACGAAAACGAGATCGCCCAGTCCCGCTGCGCCCACGGCACCCCAGCCATGGCCCAGGTGTGGATGCATAACGGCTATCTTCAGGTCGAGGGGCAGAAGATGTCCAAGAGCCTGGGCAACTTCATCACGGTGCACGATCTGCTGGAGACGGAAAAGTTCGGCGGACGAAAATGGCCCGGCGAGGTGCTGCGCCTTGCCATGCTGATGACCCATTACCGGCAGCCGTTGGATTTCTCGTCAGAGAGATTGGCGTTGGCCGAGCATAAGCTAAGGACTTGGCATGACTCGCTCTATTCGGTTCCATCGCTTCTGGATTGGGGCGAAAAGAACGTCAAACTATCGCCGTCCAACGAATTGATCGAGCACCTTGCCGATGACCTGAATACACATGCTGTGATCGCGTTCCTCGACCATGAAGCAAAAGTTCTTGCCGACGACACCAAAGCGCAACTCTTCATCGACCTGCTGACCATTGGGATTGACATCGACTCCTTTGATCGAACTTTCCGACAGATCATGGGTGATGGCACCGACTCAATGGAGATCGAAACCTTGCTGCGCGCCCGCCTCACAGCCCTCGCCAACAAGGATTTCGCCACGGCCGACCGCATTCGCGCCGAACTTCTGGAGCAGGGCATCCAGCTCATGGACTACAAGGACCCTGAGACCGGCGAGCGCCGGACGAAATGGGAGGTGAAGCGATGAGCGCGACTTTCGATCATGTCGGGCTGAAAGTGCGCGATTTCGAGCGCGCGCGCGAGTTCTACAAGGCAGCGCTCGGCGCGCTGGGGCTCAAGCTTCTCACCGAGTTCGAATATGGCGGCACCCATCACGCCGGATTTGGCGGCGACCGCGCGATATTCTGGATTTCCGACACCCGCGACCTTGTCGGAAAGGCGCATGTCGCCTTCACTGCCGCCAGCCGATCCGAAGTGCAGGCGTTTCATTCGATCGGTCTTTCGATGGGCGGACGCGACAACGGGCCGCCGGGTATCAGGGCCCAATATGCGCCCGACTATTACGGCGCATTCCTGCTCGATCCGGACGGCAACAACATAGAGGCGGTGCATCGTGGCCCAGAACGCGAAAGCTGAAGTCCATACCGGCGGATGCCAGTGCGGCGCGGTCCGCTTCCGGCTGCAAGGGCCGCTCGTGCATGCCTCGATCTGCAATTGCCGCATGTGCCAGAAGGCGTTCGGCAACTTCTTCGCCCCGTTCGCCAACGCGGCGACCGAGCCGGTATGGACCCGCGGAAAACCGGCCATCTTCCGCAGTTCCGAGCGCGCCGAGCGCGGGTTTTGCCCCCAGTGCGGCACGCCACTGACCTATCGCTGGGGCGACGAGGTCACCGCGCTCGCCATCGGGGCATTCGACCATCCAAACGAGATCGTGCCGACTATCGAATTCGCCCACGAAAATCGCCATCCGTTCCTGAATCACATCGCTGATCTCAAGGCCGAGCCGCTTGGACTGACCGACGAGGAACGCGACATTCTGGCCATCCTCAAGTCCTTTCAGCACCCGGACCGCGATACGGATACCTGGCCGGTCAACAACGGGGGCGAGTTGTGACGCGCATCGAAATGGAACTGAGCGGCGGCTGTCAGTGCGGCGCGGTGCGATACCGTGCCACCGCCATTCAGGACAATGCCCATATCTGCCACTGCCGCATGTGCCAGAAGGCGTCCGGCAATTACTTCGCGCCGCTGGTCGGCGTCGCCATGGCCGATTTTCGCTGGACACGCGGCGCGCCCGGCACTTTCCGCAGCTCGGAACCCGTCGAGCGCGGATTCTGCCGGGACTGCGGCACACCGCTATACTATCGCAACGTGCAGGGTGGGCATATCTCGATCATGCTCGGCTCGCTCGACGAGCCGGCGCGCGTGCCCCCGCTCAGGCAATACGGAAACGAGGCGCGCCTGCCGTTTTTCGATGACCTGCCGCATCTAGACGGGCGCAGCTCACGGACCGAGGACGACATGGGCGACCTCGGCGTGCTCATCCGCCGCACAACCCACCAACATCCTGACCACGACACCAGCATCTGGCCCACAAAGGAAAGCCACGAATGAGCCTGCGCCAACTCTATCCGGCCATTGAACCCTACGAATCCGGGCATCTGGACGTCGGCGACGGCCATTCCATCTACTACGAGCGGTGCGGTACCCCCGGCGCGAAGCCGGCGGTTTTCCTGCATGGCGGGCCGGGCGGCGGGCTTGCGCCCGATTATCGCCGCCTGTTCGATCCGGACAAATACGACGTGATGCTGTTCGAACAGCGCGGCTGCGGGCGCTCGACGCCCTACGCATCGCTGGAGGCCAACACCACCTGGCACCTGGTCGCGGATATCGAGAAGCTCCGCGAACTCACTGGCGTCGAGAAATGGCTGGTATTCGGGGGATCCTGGGGGTCGACGCTGGGGCTGGCCTATGCCCAGACGCACCCTGACCGGGTATCCGAACTGGTGTTGCGCGGCATCTTCACCCTGCGCCGCTTCGAGCTTGAATGGTTCTACCAGTACGGCGCCTCGCTGCTGTTTCCCGAGAAATGGGAACGCTATCTCGCCGCCATCCCCGAGGACGAACATGACGACCTGATGGGCGCCTATCACAAACGGCTCACCGACCCCGATCCCGCCGTGCAGGCAGCGGCGGCCCGCGCCTGGAGCCTGTGGGAAGGCGAGACAATCACCCTTCTTCCCGACCCCAGGAAAACCGAGGCATTCGGCAACGAACGCTACGCGGTCGCCTTCGCCCGCATTGAAAACCACTTTTTCAAGCACGGCGGCTGGCTCGAGGAGGGACAGCTTATCCGCGACGCATACAAGCTGAAGCATATTCCCGGCGTCATCGTGCAGGGCCGTTACGACATCTGCACGCCCGCCGTCACTGCCTGGGATCTGCACAAGGCGTGGCCCGAGGCCGAATTCCACATCGTGCCCGACGCCGGCCATGCCGTCTCGGAGCCCGGCATACGCGATCTTCTGATCCGCGCGACAGACCGGTTTGCGGAGGGCTGAGAATGGCCAGCAAGGAACGCCTCTACATCTTCGACACCACCCTGCGTGATGGCGCGCAGACCGCCGGCATCGAGTTCTCGGTTGAGGACAAGATCACGATCGCGCGCCTGCTCGAAGAACTGGGCGTGGACTATGTGGAAGGCGGTTACCCCGGCGCCAACCCGGTGGATACCGAATTCTTCGCCAGGCCGCGCACGTCGTCGGCGACGTTTACCGCATTCGGCATGACCAAACGGTCCGGGCGCTCGGTGGAGAATGACCCCGGCGTGCAGGCGCTGATCAATTCGGCGGCTTCGGCCGTGTGTTTCGTGGGCAAGGCCTGGGACCACCAGGTCAGGCTGGCGCTCGGCATCTCGCTCAAGGAAAACCTGAGGGGTATCTCGGAAAGCATTGCGGCGACTCGTGAAGCGGGCAAGGAGGCGCTGCTCGATGCCGAGCACTTCTTCGACGGTTACAAGGCCAATCCCGCGCATGCGCTGGATTGCGTAAAGGCGGCGCTCGACGCCGGCGCGCGCTGGGTCGTTCTTTGCGACACCAATGGTGGCACCATGCCCGCCGAGGTCGAGGAGATCGTGAACGAGGTCCTTACGGTCGCGCCGGGCGAGAGGATCGGCATTCACGCCCATGATGACACGGGGCAGGCGGTGGCCAACACGCTCGCCGCGGTGAGGGCGGGCGCGCGCCAGATTCAGGGTACGCTGAACGGCATCGGCGAGCGATGCGGCAACGCCAATCTGGTCACGCTCATCCCAACCCTTGTGCTCAAGCCCGGCTTTGCCGACCGGTTTGAAACCGGGGTCGATGCGGCGCGCCTTGCAAAACTCACCTCGATCTCGCGCGGTTTCGACGAAATCCTCAATCGCGCCCCGAACCGGCAGGCGCCCTATGTCGGGGCCTCGGCCTTCGCCACCAAGGCGGGCATCCATGCCTCGGCCATCAGCAAGGACCCTTCGACCTATGAGCACGTTCCGCCCGAAAGCGTTGGCAACGAGCGCTCCGTAATGGTGTCGCAGCAGGCCGGGCGCTCGAACCTGCTTGCGGCGCTGCGCCGGCACGGCCTCGACGTGGAAAAGGACGATCCGCGCCTCGACACCCTGTTGCGCAAGGTGAAGGAACGCGAGGCGCGAGGCTATTCCTATGACGGCGCGGAAGCCTCTTTCGCGCTCCTGGCGCGCAAGGTATTGGGATCGTTGCCCGAATTCTTCCGGGTCGAGAGCTACCGAACGGCCATCGAGCGTCGCCACAACGCGCGCGGCGAGCTGGTTACGGTATCCGAGGCCGTGGTCAAGATAACGGTGGACGGGGAAGAGCTGATGTCGGTCGCCGAAGGAAACGGCCCGGTCAACGCGCTCGATCTCGCAATGCGCAAGGATCTGGGCAAGTATTCGGATCGCATCGCCGATCTTGAACTTGTCGATTTCAAGGTGCGTATCCTGGACGGCGGCACGGGCGCGGTCACCCGTGTGCTGGTGGAAAGCCGCGATTCCGCTGGAGAACGCTGGTATACGGTGGGTGTGTCGCCCAACATCATTGATGCCTCGTTTGAGGCACTATATGACTCGATTACTTACAAGCTGATCAGGACGGGGGCGTCGTCTGCGACCAACCCCGCCAAGGCGCACTAGACGACCGGCTGCAGGGGCCGGCGGGCACGGAGGCTCCACTGGCCGAAAACGAAAACAAGACCGAGAACGCCAAGAGCGAAAACGCCAAGAGCGAAAACGGGACTACCAGCAGCGGTGCGAGCACCGAGACGCAAGGCCGGCCGGCGAACCGCTGGCTTGTGGGGCTGGGCGCGGGGGCCGGTGCCATCGTCGTGGTGGCGTTGATCTTTGTCGGCCCGTATGTCGGACCGTGTTCGAGCAGCCCCGATGGCCTGCTCTCCTGCATCACGGGCAAGTTGAGCGATCGCGGCGAGGAGCGGAAGGCCGAGCCGCAGGAGGAGACCGCGCAGCAGCCGGCTCCCGAGCAGGCAGCCGCGCCAGCCGGCGAGGCCGCAGCGCCCGCAGCGCAGCAGGCGGCCCCGGCCGAGCAGGCTGCGGCGCCCGCACAAGAATCCGTGCCCGCCGACCAGGCCGCCGCCGCGCCTCAGAAAGCCGGAGAGACGCCCGATGCAAGTGCCGGCAAGTTGGAGCTTGGACTGGTGCGCGCCCAGCCGGATGGCTCGGTGATCGTGGCCGGCTCCGCCGCTCCCGGTGCTGAAGTCGCCATCTATGGCAACGGCAAGGAACTCGGCACCACGACGGCCGAGTCCTCGGGCGACTGGGTTTTCATTCCTGATTCGCCATTGCCTGCGGGGGGCGTGGAAATCACCGTCGGAACGCCCGGAGGCGATCAGCAGGCGGCAAAATCCGTCGTCGTGGTGATCGACCCCGATCACAAGAGCGAACCGACTGTGGTGGCCGGTGTGCCGGGACAACTCGACAAGGTGCTCGCAGGCCTCAAGGGCGCAACGGCACCTGCCGAGACGGCCCAGGCGGCGCCGGCGGCCCCGGCTGCCGAGCAGCCCGCCACGGAAGTTGCGACGGCTCAACCACAGACCGAGACGCCCACGCCGGCGACCGAGCAACCGGCAGCGCCCGCGGCGACTGCCACGGAGCAAGCTGCTCCGGCTGCGGAAACTGCCGCTCCGTCGCAAGCCGCCACTTCGGGGGAAGCCTCTCCGGCTGAATCAGCGCCGACGACCGTTCCATTTGTCGCGGAGCCTGACCTTGCCGCGCCGCCGCCAGTGCCTGCGCCAGCGACAGCGTCCGAGCAGCCGGCCGCCCCGGCCGAGCAGCCGGCGCCACAGCAGGAAACCAAGGTCGCGGTCGCCCAGCCGCCTGCGGAAACGCCGGCACCGGCAGCCTCCACGCCGGAAACCTTGCCCTCGATCCAGCCGAGCATCGACGGCATCGAGATCGACGGCAACAAGGACTATTTCGCTGGCGCGGCGCCGGATGGAACCGTCGTGCGTCTTTATGTCGACAACCAGCACATTGCCGA
Organism: Devosiaceae bacterium; assembly: GCA_036563245.1. Taxonomy (GTDB): domain Bacteria; phylum Pseudomonadota; class Alphaproteobacteria; order Rhizobiales; family Devosiaceae; genus DATCMU01. Next base: position 6,057 of record DATCMU010000035.1, read on the forward strand.
CAGCACCGTCCAGGGCGGGCGCTGGTATGTCGAGGCCGAAGGGGTCCTGACCAAGCCGACCCAACTGGTGCGCATCGACGTCATCAAGCCCGATAACGCGGAAGTCGTGTCGCGGGCGGAAGTGAATTTCGTCGTCGATCTGCCCAAGCAGACGACCGCGCCGCAGACCGAGATTGCCGCAGCCGAGCCAAACGCGCCGGCTGCGGAAGCGGTTCCCGCCACCCCCACGGCAACCGAACCGGCGGCAAACACTGCCCAGGCAGTGCCCTTCACTCCCGCGCAGGATCTCGCAACGCCTCCGCCGGTCGGGGCGGCGGAACCCGCCGTCACTCCCGAGGCCGCGCCGGCCGCAAGTGCCCAGGCGCAGCCCGAGGCGAGTGCGCCCGCAAACGCCGCTGCGGCAACCCCGGCGGCAGAGCCGGCACCGGCGACGGACGTGGAGACTGCGCAGGCGGTGCCGTTCAACGCTCCGGATGCGCTGGCCGCGCCGCCGGCCATTGCGGTGGTGCCGCCTCCAGCCGAAGCGGCGCCGGAGCCGGCCAAGGCGGCGTCAGCGCCAGCGCCTGCCGCCACGGCGGAGGCCAAGCCGGCGGAAGCACCTGCTCCCCAGCCCGCCGAAACTGTTGCCGCTCCTGCTGAAACAGCGGCGACGCCGACCGATGTCGAGACCGCACAGGCCGTGCCGTTCGCGGCCGATCAGGATCTCGCCGCGCCTCCTGCGATCGCGGTGGGGGCTGCCGAGCCGGCGCCGGAGCCGGCCGGGAAGCCTGAGGCGGCACCTGCGACGGTTCCCGCCGAACAGGCGAACACGGACGTGCAGACAGCCCAGGCCGTTCCGTTCGCTCAAGATACCGAGCTCAATGCCCCGCCCCCGGTCGCCGGACAGGCGGCGCAAGCGGATCGCCCGATGTCGGCGGCTGGCGTGCCCACGCTCTACGCCATACCGGTCGGCGATCCGGAGGCCATGCGGTTCATCTCGGGCAAGGCCATCATTCGTCGCGGCGACAACCTCTGGACCATCGCCCGGCGCGTATATGGCCACGGCATCCAGTACCACGCGATCTATGAGGCGAATTCCGACCAGATCCGTGATCCGCACTGGATCTATCCCGGCCAGGTGTTCGACCTTCCCACGATGCCCAAGGCCGAAACGGGCAAGCAGTAGGGTGCCTTGAGCGGCGGCGCGTCTTCGCGGATGCGCCGCCCCGCTTTCCTTTATCGGCGAATGGCGATATAAGAGCGAAATGACGGCTGGCCTTCGGCTCCAGGGCTGAAGGCCGGCCGGTCATCGGCGATACTGAGGCACAGCGCCGGGAGCAGAAGATGGAAGACGACGACCTGGCCAATGTGCTGCGCGCACTGGGCCATCCGGTACGTTTGCACATATTGCGGATTCTGGGCCGGCAACGGTCGGACTGCTGCTGCACCGACGTCACCCAATGCCTGCCGCTGGCGCAATCCACGGTATCCCAACATCTCAAGGTGCTGCTCGACGCGGGCGTGATCGAGCGCCATCCGCGTGGCACGCGCAATTGCTACACCGTCCGCCGTGAACGGCTGGAAAATCTCGGCATCGCCTTTGGCGGCCTGATGGCCGGGCTCGAAGCGGCGCCGCAAGAGAAGTCAACGGAGCCCGTTTGATGTCCGTTACATCGGAGAAGACCTCCCAACCCACCGTCAGTGCCGACGAGGGGTCGGTGTTCCGCACTGTCCGCAATCTTTGGCAGTACATGTGGCCTGCGGACCGACCCGACCTGAAGCGGCGCGTGCTGCTGGCCATCGGAGCCCTGATACTGGCCAAGGTCGCTTCGACTCTTGCGCCATTCGCCTACAAGGCAGTCATCGACAGTCTCGGCGCTCCTGATGCCAGTAACGGACTTGTGACCGTGGTCGCCCTGCCGATCATGCTGGTGATCGCCTACGGCGTCGCCAACGTCGCCGACAACGGCTTCCAGCAATTGCGCGATGTGCTGTTTGCCCGGGTCGGCCAACACGCCGTGCGGCGCCTTGCCTATCGGACTTTCGTTCACCTGCACGCGCTGTCGCTGCGGTTTCACCTGCAGCGGCGCACGGGCGGGCTTTCACGCGTCATCGAACGCGGGACCAAGGGCATCGAGACCATCGTACGGTTCACGATGCTGAACACGGCGCCCACCTTCATCGAATTCCTGATCGTGGGCTCCATTTTCGCCTGGATGTTCGGCCTTTGGTTTCTTGGCGTGCTCGTGGCGACGATCTGGCTCTATGTCTGGTTCACGGTAAGGGCATCGAACTGGCGCATTTCCATCCGCCGCGACATGAACCAGAGCGACACCGACGCCAATTCCAAGGCCATCGACAGCCTGCTCAATTTCGAAACGGTCAAGTATTTCGGCAACGAGCGGCTCGAGGCCGACCGGTTCGACGAATCCATGGCCGGTTACGAGCGTGCCGCGGTGCGCATCTGGTCGTCGCTTGGCGTGCTCAATTTCGGACAGGGCGTGATCTTCTACGGCGGGCTGACAGTCATCAGCGTCATGGCCGCGCAAGGCGTTCTGGCCGGACGGTTGAGCGTGGGGGACTTCGTGCTCATCAATGCCTTCATGATGCAGATCTATCGTCCGCTGAACATGATCGGGTTCGTCTACCGCGAAATCCGACAGGGACTGGCCGACATCGAGGCCATGTTCCAGTTGCTCGACCAGCCGCCGGAAATCGAGGACGCCCCGAACGCCCGTCCCCTGGAAATCAGCGGTCCCGTAATTCGCTTTGAGGACGTGCATTTCCACTATGATCCGGACCGGCCGATCCTCAAGGGCATCAGCTTCGAGGTTCCCGCCGGCAAGACGATCGCCGTCGTCGGCCCGTCCGGCGCGGGAAAATCCACCATCTCGCGGCTCATCTACCGCTTCTACGATGTCACGGGTGGCCGCATCACCATCGACGGGCAGGACGTGCGCGACCTGACGCAAAAGAGCCTGCGCGATGCCATCGGCATGGTCCCCCAGGATACGGTCCTGTTCAACGACACCATCGCCTACAACATCCTTTATGGCCGGCCTGCGGCCAACGATAAGGACGTGCGCGAAGCTGCCCGCATGGCGCAGATCGCCGGTTTCATCGAAAGCCTGCCCAACGGCTTCGAAACGCCGGTCGGCGAACGCGGGCTCAAGCTCTCGGGCGGCGAGAAGCAACGTGTCGCCATCGCCCGGACTATTCTGAAAAGCCCGCCGATCCTGATCCTAGACGAGGCGACATCAGCGCTCGATACCCAGACCGAACGCGATATCCAGTCCGCGCTCGATGCCGTGTCGGCCAATCGCACCACGCTGGTCATTGCGCACCGTCTGTCGACAGTGGTCAACGCCGACGAGATCATCGTGCTCCGGGCCGGCGAAATCGCCGAGCGGGGCAAGCACAGGGAATTGCTGGCGATGGATGGGCTCTACGCGCAGATGTGGAACCGCCAGCGCGAGGCGACCGAGGCGGAGGAAATGCTGCGCAAGACGCGCGCCGACGCAGAAGGTTTCCTCGGCAACACACCTGTCCCGGCCGCGGAGTAGGGACAAGATCCGTTCCGCAGACAATTGCCCTCAAGGTATCCCGGAGACCGGACGCTCCGTGTTGGCGCGCTCGAACTGATGCCTGCCTCAAGGAACAAACGCTTCGGTCCGCTCCCGCAGCCATGCGTCGAGTACGTTCTTTTTGAAAGTTCCTGCCTCGAGATGACCGAGCACAAATGCTTCGATCTCGTCATTCGGCGCAGCGATATCGAGCCCATTCAACTGCAGGAACAGTTCGGTGCATGCATAGGCAACGCGCTTGTTTCCATCGACGAAGCCATGGTTCATTGCAAGGCTCTCCCACAAGGCCGCCGCTTCTTCGACGAGGTCACCATAGTAGCCGGTCTGCGGGCGAAGCAGCGCCGCCTCTACAAGGCCCGCGTCTCGAATGCCAGTCGCGCCGCCAAAGGCGTCGAGAAGTGCGCCATGTATATGCACAACCTCATCGAGCGTCAGATACTCGGTCATCGAGGGCTACTTGGCCAATGCCTCATAGAGCGATTTGCGCCGCTTGATGCTCCGCTTCAGCAGCGCGTCGACCGCGGGGCGTACCCTTGAAGACTTGAGCATCGCTTCGTACGCCTGATACTCCTCCGACGACAGCATCACGCCGATGTCCCTGCCGTTCTTCAGAATGTGGACCGGCTCTTTTTGGGCCAGTTCCAACATCTGGCCGAACCTGTTCTTGGCTTCCGTCGCAGTCATCTTGGCCATGGATCATCTCCGGATTATTCAGCTAAAATAGGCGGAATAGCCATTGTGTTCAAGCGACCAAGAAAAAAGGCCCGCATCGCTGCGGGCCTTCGTTTTTCAGGTTGGGAACGGTTACTCCGCCGCGTGCCGGGATATTCCGTTCTGGTCGCTGTCGGCATTGGGCGGGTTTTCACCCTTGCCGATATACTTCGCTGCGCTGTCGACCTCGGGCGCCTCGGCACTGGCCGGTTCACCGCTCTTGCGCTTGCCGCCAAAGACGGCGCCGACAAGCCGGCCGGGCAAGGTGAACACCGAGACCGCGAAGCCGCCTGTGCCTCTGAGCGCCGCGCCGATCCAGCCATTCCAGATCACGGATGGCGCGGTGATCATCACCGGCACCATGATCAGGGTCAGCGTGGTCGAGAACAGCAGGCCCGAAACCAGGGCCGCCGACAGGTGCACGAACCATTCGCCTGCCAGTCCGCCGACGGTAATCTCACGGCGGATGAAGTCGAACTCCACGTTGAGCGCCATGGGAATGACGCCCAGCGCGGTCACCGTCGCCGTCAGCAAAACCGGACGGACGCGCTGCGCGGTGGTCAGCAGCATCGCCTTGACCGGCTCCACGCCGTCGTCGCGGTTATAGTGGTTGTAGGTATCGATCAGCACGATGCCATTCTTCACCACGATACCCGCCAGCGCCACGATGCCGAGGCCGGTCATGATCGCGGAGAAACTCATGCCCGTAATGATCATGCCCAGCAGCACGCCCGACACCGACATCAGAACCGTCGTCAGGGTCACAAGCACCTGGTAGAAGCGGTTGTACTCAAGCAGCAGCACCAAAAAGATCAGGAACATCGCCGCGCCGAAGGCCTTGCCGATGAAGGCGTTGGTCTCGTCGGTCTGCTCCGCCGCCCCGCCATAGACGATCTTGACGTCGCTTGGCCACGTCTGGGTTGCCTGCCATTTCTGCAACTCCTTCACCTTGTCCGAGGTCACCAGACCGGGCTTGAGGTTCGCCGCCACCGTCATGGCGTAGACCTCGTTGCGACGGGTGATGTTGGCGACCTTGGGAACGGCCTGGCGCTTGATGAAGTTGGACACCGGCACCAGTCCCTGCGGGGTCTGGATACGCATGTTGTCCAGCGCCGAGAAGCTGCGTTCGTCGCGCGGCAACCGCACCCTGATATCCAGTTCGTCCGTGGTGTCGTCCGGCCTGTAGGAGCCGATCTTCACGCCCGAAGTGATGAGCTGGACATAGGGGCTGAGCTCGCGCACGCCGATCCCGTACTTGGCGGCGGCCACGCGATCGATGGTCACCTCCCAGTCGATACCGGGGGAGGGGCGTCCGTCTTCGACGTCGATCGCACCGCCCAGGTCGTTCTCGATATAGTTGCGCAGCTTGGCGACCGAGGGCGCAAGGTCCTCGTAGCGGGTGCTTTCGACCCTTAGATTGATGGCCTTGCCAGCCGGCGGGCCGTTTTCCTGCTTGGCGATCTGCACGTCGAGGCCAGGGATGTCGGCGACCTTGTCACGGATCTTCTGGAAGATCTCGTCGGCCTTGATGCGTTCCGACCACGGCATGAGCTGTAGATTGAGCGTGCCGATCGTGTCGGGAGGCGTCGACGCGCTGTCGAAACCGTTGCCACCGCCAAAGGACATGATGACGTCCTGGATGCCGGGGACAGTGAGCACGCGCTTTTCGACCTCGAGCAGGTAGTCGCGGATCTGGATCGGCGAGTAGTTGCCACGCGCCACCACGGCCACGGTCCCGTATTCCGGCTCGGAGGCGGGGAACGCCTCGGTGCCGGTGGGATGCTGGCCATAGTAGACGAAGATGCCCGCCACGATGGAAAAGCCCACCAGAAGAGTCAGTACCGGATGCATCAGCAGCCGTGACATCATGCGCACGTAGTGACCGGTGAGGCCCCGGACCTTGTTCTGGTCGAACTTGTCCGGATACATCACGATGTCCGCGGCTTCCTTCTCCTTGGGGTCGATATGGGCGCGCGCGATCAGCGAACCGATGATCGGCATGAAAATCAGCGCCGACACCAGGGACGCGATCATCACCACGATCACGATGATCGGCAGGTAGCTCATGAACTTGCCGATGATGCCCGGCCAGAACAGCAGGGGCACGAACGCCCCCAGCGTCGTTGCCGTGGCAGAGACGACCGGCACGAACATCTTCTTTGCCGAAAGGATGAACGCATCGCGCCGCGATACGCCTTCCGCCAGCTTTCGCTCGGCATATTCGACGACCACGATCGGGTCGTCCACCAGCACGCCCACAGCGATCACAAGTCCGAACATGATCATCATGTTGATGGTCATGCCCAGCATCTGCACCACCAGGAACGCCATCATGAACGAGATCGGGATCGACATGCCGATCATGATCGCGGGCCTAACGCCAAGGGTCGCCACGCACATGATCATGACGAGGGCCACGGCGGTCAGCACCGCCGCCTCAAGCGATCGATAGAGGTTCTTGGTGCTGGTCGACTGATCCAACAGGAAACTGTGCTGGATGCCGGCCGGCCAGTCCTTGGTGAACGCCGCGGTGGTCTTGCGTACCTCGTCGGACACCTGGATCACGTTGGTGCCAAGCTTCTTGGTCACGCCCAGCGTGATCGCCGGCGAGCCGTTCACATAGGCATAGGACGTGGCATCCTTGAAGGTCCGCGTGATGGTCGCAACGTCGCCGAAGGTGACGACCGTATCCCCGTCCGTCTTGATCGGCAGGTTGTAGACGTCCTGCGCCGTCATGATCAGCCCGGGCACCTGCACGTTGAACGAGCCCTGTCCGGTGTCGAGCGTACCGCCGGGCACCACCATGTTGTTCTTGGCCAGCGCGTCATAGAGCTGCGAGGCGGTCAGCCCGTAGGCTTCGAGCCTGGTCATGTCGATGCGCACTTCGAGCACTTCGTCGCGGGCGCCGGAGATCGTGACGTTCTGCACGTCACCAAGGGTCTTGAGTTCGTCGCGCAGACGCTTGGCGTTCTCCACAAGGGTCCGCTCGGGCACGTCACCGTAGAGCGCCACCGAAAGCACCGGGATATCGGAGAATGAAATCTCGGTGATCGAGGGCGTCGTTGCGTCGGCAGGCAGGTCGCTGGACACGCCGTCGAGCTTGGCCCGGATGTCGGCCAGTGCCTTGTCCTTGTCGGCGCTCACGTCGAATTCGAGGAAGACCGAAACGTGGCCTGTCGTCGAGGTCGAGGTGATGTTCTTGAGCCCGTCCAGATCCTTCAGCCGGTCTTCGAGCGGCTTGGCGATCAGGCGTTCAGCGTCCTTGGGCGAGATGCCCGTATCGCTGGCCGAGACGTAGAAATACGGGATGTCGATGGCCGGGAAGCTTTCCTTGGGCAACGACACATACGCCGCAAAGCCCGAGATGAGCAGCAGGACCATGACGGTCAGCACCACCCTGGGCATGCGCAGGATGCGCTCCAGTACGTTCCTCATGACGAAGATCCCTCATCGGCGCGGCCCGGGGCCACGGTCTGTCCAGCTTTCACGTTTTCCTGGCCAAGCGTGATGATGTCGACCTTGGCCGGCAGCCCGAGCACCCAGACGCCGTCCGCGGTGTCCTTGGCTATGGTGATCGGGTAGAACACCACCTTGTTGTCGTTATCCACGGCGCGAACGCCGAGGGTTCCCGCGTCATCGAGGGTGAGCACCGACTGCGGCAACAACTGTGCCGGGGTCGCGCCCGCCTTCACCACGGCCTCGGCCGTCAGCCCGTCACGGATCTTGCCGTCCGCGTTCGGCAATTCGGCCTCGAATTCGAAGGTGCGGGTATTGGGATCGGAGGTCGCCGAGATAAAGGTGACCTTGCCCTCCACAGTCTGGCCGGTGACCGTGGTTACCGCGACCGGCAGCCCAAGCCTTGCAAGCCCGATGCGGGCCTCGGGGATGCTGCCCACGAACAGCAGCGGGTCCAGTTCCACGATGGTCGCGCACGGCGCCCCGATGCCCAGCATGGCGCCTTCTTCCGCCATCGGATCCTGGACGATACCGGCCACGCGCGCCCTGATTTCAGTCCGGCTCAGTTCGGTCTTTGCCTGGTCGAGCGCAGCCTGAGCCGCCTTGAGCCCGGATTCGTAGGCACTGGCGGTGTTTGCCGCCGCAAGGCCCTTCTCGCGCAGCTTGGCGTTCGTGTCATAGTCGAGTTGCGCCTTGTCCAGGTTTGCCTGCGCCTGCGCCAGCGTTGCGGCGCGGGTGCCCTTGTCGAGCGTGCAAAGCAGATCGCCCACGGCCACGCGGTCACCCTTGGCCACATCGACCTTCTGAACGATGCCCGACGTCTCGGCCGATGCGGCGACGACCGCGCTGGCCTTGGTGCGGCCACGCACCGGAACCTCGATCGGCATCACCTTGGCGGTGAAGGTCTGCACCCGCACGGAGCGCGCGGGGCCTTCCTGGCTCGTCTTGAGCGCGTTGCGCTCGGCAATCGAGAGGGCCGGGTCATCAGGGTTCGAGGGATCGGCATGCTGTTCGCCGTTCGCCGGCTGCGACTGTTCCTCGAACAGGGAGATCACCGGCCGCTCACCATTGTGCGGGCCCTTGCCGCCCTGGACGATCACGCCTGTGGCCATCCATGCGCCCACGACGATGATGATCGCCAGCGCAATGCCGTAGGACTTGAGAAAACGCATTATCATTGTCTTGATCCGGATCTTATTCTGCCGCCTGCGACGTCTCTGGGTCGGACTGCGCCATGGCGATGAGTTCTTGCTTGTGTTGGGCGATATAGTCGCGCGCCTTGCCGTGGGCCTCGATGCCGAACCGGATCAGCCATTGGTCTTCCGACCGGCTGCACTCCTTGAGCATCTTGTTGAACGATGCGATCAGGTCATCCAGATCAGCCAGTCGTTCATTCAGCCGCCGCTCGACCAGCTCTGCGGGCAGGATCGACGCGAAGCGCGCGAAGAAAAGGAATTCCGAACGGAATACGTCCTGGTTCAGGGGTTCGAACAGGGAATTGCGGAACGTCTCGCGGCCCGTTTCGGTGATCTTGTAGACCTTCTTGGCGGGTCGGCCCTCATGGGTCTCGATATGGCTGGTGACCAGACCTTCGGACTCCAGCCGCTGCAGGGCCGGATAGATCGAGCCATAGCTTGCCTCAACGAAGAACGAATACTCGCCTTCGGTGGACATCTTGCGAATTTCGTACCCGCTCGCCTCCTTGTCGTAGAGGATGGCGAGGCATAGCGTCCTGACGTTCATTAGGAAATACTAATCCATATTCCGGTGTGGCATATATCGGGCGTATATATGCTCGTTCGACCAGATGCAACCGTCTTGCCATGCGCCGGGCGGATGGCAGGTCTGCAATGGTTAGCGATCTCCGACCAGTTCGCGCATCAGCCGGGCAGCGCGGGTCGCCATGCCCTCATCGGCGGCGGCGACGAAAAAGCGATTGAGAAACCGGTCGTTGACCTTGCCGTAGCCGAGCGGGGCGCCGTCCAGGGTCAGGACCACGCCGCCTGCTGCCTCAAGCACGGCCTGACCCGCGGCCGTGTCCCATTCGCATGTCGGGGTGAAGCGGGGGTAGAGTTGCGCCCGCCCGGAGGCAACAAGGCAGAACTTGAGCGAGGAACCGACCGAGACGTCACCTTCCACGCCGAGTTCCTGGCAAAGCGGTCCAAGCGCTTCATGGCCGTGGCTGCGGCTCGCCACGATGTGCAACTTGCCTTCAAGCGAGACATTCATGCGGGTGAGGGGCCCCGGCTGGCCCTCGGTGACCGTTGTCTGGAAGGCCCCGTCGGGCCCACCGACATAGAGCGCGCCTGTGGCGGGGGCCATGACGACGCCGCAAGTCGGCCGCCCATGTTCCACCAGGGCGATATTCACGGTGAATTCGCCATTGCGCTTGATGAATTCCTTCGTGCCGTCGAGCGGATCGACAACGAAATAGCGCGAACCCAGTTCCGGAATGCGGCCCGCCGAGACGCTCTCTTCGGCCAGAACCGGAATGCCGGTGGGCGCCAGCCGCTCAAGGATCAGGTCTTCCGCCCGCTGGTCGGCCAGCGTGACCGGCGATCCGTCCGCCTTTTCGACGGTATCGAAGGGTTGTTCATAGACATCGCAGATCACGCCCGAGGCCGCGATTGCCGCTTCGATCATGCGGTCGAGAAGATCCTGGATCATGGCGAGTTCGATGTCCTTTTCGAAGCGTCCGGCGGCGTCAGGCGCCAATCACGATATCGAGGCCGAGATCGAGCGGAGGCGCGGACATGGTGATCTGGCTCGACGAGATATAGTCGACGCCGCTCGCGGCGATGGCGCCCACGCTGGCCAGCGTGATCCCGCCGGACGCCTCGAGCCGCGCCCGTCCCCCGGTGATCGTCACCGCTTCGCCAAGGGTCGTTGCATCCATGTTGTCGAGCAGCACCGCGTCCACGCCTGCGTCCAGTGCCTGCCTGAGCTGATCGAGCGTGTCGACCTCGACTTCGATGGCCACCAGATGGCCGGCGAAGGCTCTCGCCGACGCGATGGCCAAGCCAACGCCGCCCGCGACCGCAATATGGTTGTCCTTGATCAGGATGGCGTCGTCCAGCCCGTAGCGGTGATTGGAGCCGCCGCCGCATCGCACGGCATATTTCTCGAAGGCCCGCAGCCCTGGCAGGGTCTTGCGCGTGTCGCATATGCGGGCATTCGTACCTGCGACCGCGGCGACGAATTTCGCCGTCAGGCTCGCCACCCCGCTGAGGTGATTGAGGAAATTGAGCGCCACCCGCTCGCCGCCGAGTATGTGGCGCGCCTTGCCGGAGATCCGCGCTACCTCTTCCCCGACGCTGACCCTCGATCCATCCGTCAGCGATGGCTGGAACCGGACGCCATCACCGATCAGGCGAAAAGCAGCCTCGGCCAGCGGCAGTCCGGCAATCACGCCCGGCTCGCGGGCCACGATTGCGGCGGTGGCGGTCACATCGGGGCCGATGGTGGCCTGGGTCGTCAGGTCGCCGGCAAGTCCGAGGTCCTCGGTCAACGCCGTCTCTACGGCCCGCTCCACGAGCACGCGCGGCAGTTCTGCGGGCAGGGATGTCATTGCGTGTCCTTGGGTGAGGTGAGGTGCCCGGGTTTTATCCGTGACCCGCCGTGCTGGCAACAAGGGTTTCCACTCAACCCCGCCGCGCCCCTTTGAAGAAGACAAGGGCTGCCTCCATGCCGATGGCCGCCAGGTAGAAACCGGCGATCCACAGGGCACTTGGGCGGTCGCTGGTCCATGTGTGCCAGATCAGCGCCATGAAACTGATGCCGGTAAGAAGGCTGGCCAGGGCCGGCAGGCCGGGATTGAGCCCGATCTTCGATGCCAGCCGGAAGCCCGACAGGTTCACGGCCAGGAAAATGAGCAGGAATGTCGCGCTCGCAAAGGTGGATATAACCCCCAGATTGCCCAGGAGCGTGAAGACGATCGTGACCGCCGACAACCCGACGAGCGCCACCCAGGGGACCGGGCGGTTGCGCTCGCGCAAGGCAAACAGGCGCGGCAGGGCATGCTCGCTTGCCATGACCATCGCCAGCCGCGCGGCCCCGAACAGGGTTGCATTGATTGCCGAGGCGGTGGACAGCAGCGCAGCGACGGCGATGGCGGTGAAACCGATACGGCCCAGCGTCGGCTCCGCGGCGACCGCCAGGACATATTCCCTGGCGTCCCGGACTTCGGCGGCGGTCAGGTTGCCGAGTGCGACGGCGCCTACCAGAAGGTAGATCGCGGTGGTCAGGACGATGGCGATCACGATTGCCAGCTTGAGGTTGCGTTCGGGATCCTGCATTTCGGCGATGGCATTGGGGATCAGCTCGAACCCCTCATAGGCGACGAAGATCAGCGCCGTGGCCACGAAGGGCGCCACGACGCCCTTGTCGAACACGGGCAGCATGTGGTCGGCATGCACCGAGGTCAGCCCGAACCCGGCAAAGACCAGCAGGATGGCAAGTTTCAGCGCCACGATGGCCAGTTCGGCGGAACCGGAGAGCTTCGCTCCGGCAAGATTGACCGCCAGGAACAGGATGATGACCAGCGCCGCAAGGCCATGTGTCAGCAAGCCGCTTGCATCCGAGCCGGAGACGAGGGCGCTGCCATAGGCGCCAAACGCAGTGGCATAAAGCGCCAGCGTTCCCGCATATCCGGCCACGAGCAACCAGCCGGCAACCCCCGCAAGTGCGGCGCGTCCCGGGAAGGCATGTTCGATATAGGTGAAACTGCCGCCGTCGTCCCTGTAGGCCAGCCCAAGATGGGCATAGCTGAGGCCAGTGATCAGGGCGATGACGCCGCCAAGCCCCAGCGAGATCCATACCGCGTGCCCGGCAAGTCCCATCGCCAGGCCCAGAACCGCGAAGATCCCGCCGCCCACCATGCCGCCGACGCCGATGGCCACGACTTCGGCCAGGCTGAGCCTGTCGCCGCGTCCGGCAGGTTGCGATGCTGAAGTGGATTTCATCTTGTTCGGCAGGCGGCATGCCTGCGCCTGCCCCCAAGGTATCGCGCCGAAATGAGGTCCGAACGTCCGCCAGCGCCGATGATGTGTCAACCCGTGCGGGGCCCGCGCCCGTGCGCTTGCCAAGCGCCCGCCGATTGCACTACTTGATCGGACCCCTCCAACCCGGAAAACCAGATGCCTGTCATTGCCACGCCTGCCGCCGACTGGCCCGGCGCCGTCCTGTTCGACCTCGATGGCACGCTGATCGATTCGGTGGGTGACATTGCCGCCGCCCTCAACGAACTGGTCGGGCGGCGCGGGCTTGGTCCTTTGCCGGTCGATGTCGTCAAGACGATGATAGGCAACGGCATAGCCAAGCTGGTCGAGCGAGCTTACCTGGCCTTCGAGCAGCCGCTCCATGGTGAGGAGTTGGCGCGCGAGATCGAGGACATGCGCGCCATCTACGATACCCATATCTCTGGCTTCACAACGCTGCTGCCTGGCGCCCTGGAGACCTTGCGGCACCTCAACGCGATCAACATTCCCTGCGCGGTGGTCACCAACAAGCCCATCCGGTCGGCGCGCGAAGTCCTCGATCACTTTGGCGTGTCGGGTCTATTGTCCGCCATCGTTGGCGACGATGGCCGCATCAAGCCCAAGCCGGCCCCGGACATGCTGTTCAGGGCTCTGGACGAAATCGGTGTTCGTCGAGAAAAGGCGGTCATGGTAGGCGACAGTGTCGCCGATTTCGAAGCTGGCCGCGCGGCCGGCCTGCCGGTGATCGTGGTGGACGGGGGCTACGGGGTCGTGCCCGAAGGGGGCATTGCCGCGGATGTGACCATTCCCGCCATGACCGAACTCGTTGCGGCGCTTGATTCCCTGCGCCAGAAACTCAGCCGAACCGCCTGAACCGATTCACGAACCGGCCTTCTGGGCGAGCCGCAACACATAGGGCAGGATGCGCCTGACGATCACGGCGACGCCGTCGGCATTGGGGTGGAGCATGTCGGCCTGGTTCAACTTGGGGTCCATCGCAACCCCGTCAAGATAGAAGGGATAGAGGTCGGCGCCCGCGGCCTTCGCCAGTTCCTCGAACATGGAATCGTAGGCGGCCACATAGTCCGGCCCAAGTCCGCGATTGGCCTTCATTCCCACCAGCAGCACTGGAAGGCCCGCCGCCCGGATCTTGTCGAGGATCGCCGCAAGATTGGCCCGGGCGGTTGCAACCGGAAGGCCCTGCAGCATGTCGTTTGCCCCCAGTTCCACGATCACCGCATCGGGATTGGCCCCCAGTGCCCAGTCGAGGCGCGCCAGTCCCATGGCCGTGGTGTCGCCCGAGACACCGGCATTGATGAGTTCCACCTTCGACCCTTGTGCCTCGAGCGCGCGCTGCAATTGGGGCACGAAACCTTCGTCGGGCGGAAGGCCGTAGCCGGCGGTCAGCGAGTCCCCAAGCACCAGGATGGAATGTTGCGCCGCCTGCGCGTTCTGCCCCCCGGCCAGCGCCAGGATCGCGGCGAGGGAAAGCGGCAGCCACAACCGCGCGATCAATTGAACGTGATGCAGCATCGCCATTTGTCTTTCGTTGTTTCTCGCTTATGTCTTCGGCGGTCCGGATGCTGACCGCTTCAGTCCGTTCGGCCGTTGCCGCGCCGCTCCAAATACCCCAAAAAAGGGTTGTCATGCCTCTGGTTGAGACTGAAAAGCTGAATCTTCATGTCAGGTCCGGGGCAACTCCCCTGCACATCCTCAGGGATGTCACCTTTCATATCGATCCGGGCGAAGTCGTGGCGGTGGTCGGTCCCTCGGGCAGCGGCAAGACGTCATTGCTGATGGTGCTCGCCGGCCTCGAACAGGCCAGCGGTGGGCTGGTTCGCATCGACGGTCAGGACGTAACCGCGCTCGACGAGGATGGCCTGGCGATTTTCCGGCGGCGCACCCTCGGCGTTTTGTTCCAGAACTTTCACCTCATCCCCACCATGACCGCGCTGGAGAACGTCATGCTGGCGCTTGAATTGTCCGACACCGGCCAGCCGGTCGACGCGCTGCGGGCGGCCTCGGTCAAGGCGCTGGAAAGCGTCGGGCTTGAGGATCGTCTCTACCATCTGCCCAACGCGCTCTCAGGGGGCGAGCAACAGCGGGTGGGACTTGCGCGTGCGGTGGTTACCGGCCCGCGTCTGTTGCTGGCCGACGAACCGACCGGCAATCTCGACCAGGAAACGGGCGCCAGGGTCATCGACACCATGTTTGCCATTGCCCAGGAGCACCAGCGCGCCGTGCTGCTGATTACCCACGACCCGGCCCTTGCGGCGCGCGCGAACAGGCGGCTTGTAATGACCAAGGGCGTGCTGCATGGCGATGGCGAAAGGCCCGCAGCGTGAAACATCTCGGCGACTGGCTCCGGGTGGCCATGCTGGACTTGCGCGGCGGAGTGGGGCGGTTCGCAGTTCTTCTGGCCTGCCTTGCGTTGGGAGTGGGCATTATCGCCGCGGTGGGGTCGGTCGGCGGCGCCCTGCAAGACGCGGTGGCACGAGAGGCGCGGACCTTGCTTGGCGGCGATATCGAGGCTGAAATCTCATATCGGCCAGCAAATCAGGACGAACTCAAGGTGCTCCATTCGCTCGGCAAGGTCACCGAAGTCGTCGAAATCAGCGCCCGCGCCACCAGGGAGGCGAAAAGCTCGTTTCTCAACCTTCGCGCGGTCGATGCCGCCTATCCCCTGGTTGGCACCGTGGCGACGGAACCGCAAACCGGCGATCTCGCATCCCTGCTGGCAAAGAAGAATGGTGCGTTCGGCGCCGTGGTCGATCCACGGGTTCTCGAACAGCTCGGCATCGGGGTAGGCGACAGGTTTCGCATCGGCAGCGGCACGTTCTTCGTGTCCGCGACCATCAGGTCGTTGCCCGACCAGGCCGCTATGGGGTTCAGCATCGGCGCGCCGGTACTGGTTTCCACCACCAGCCTTTCGCAGGCCGGGCTTCTGGTGCCCGGCGTGCTGGCGCGTTATCGATACAAGATCCTCCTCACCGGCGCCTATGATGCGGCGGAGAAGGCCATCAAGGCCATGTCGCCGGATGCGGGCTGGGAAGTGCGTGCGCCCAAGGATGCCGCAAGCGGGCTGCGGCGCTTCTTCGACATGTTCACCCGCTTCCTGCAACTTGTCGGCCTTTCGACACTGTTTGTCGGTGGAGTAGGGGTGTCCAACGCCGTCAGCGCCTATCTGGGCGAACGGCAGCGCGCCATTGCGACCATGAAGAGCCTTGGCGCGACCCATGCGCGCATCGGCGTGCACTTCCTTGCCCAGATCATGGTGCTTGCGCTGATCGGCAGCGGCATCGGGCTGGTGCTGGGCGTTGTGGCCAGCCTCGTCATCCTGCCGGTGCTCGGGGGCCTGCTATCGCTTTCAGTCGCCCCGTCCGTCGCCCCGCTTTCCTTGCTCGTTGCACTGCTCTTCGGGCTGCTGGTTGCCTTCGTATTCGCGCTGCCGGCGCTGATGTCCACGCGCTATATCCGCCCGGCGGCACTGTTTCGGTCGGCCGGCGGCATGGTTGTCGAGTTCGGCTCGCTCGGCCGGGAGTGGCGCAACAAATGGTTCGGACTGCCCATGGCCGCGGCCTTGCTGGCGATACTGGGCCTTGTGCTCGCGGTGACCGGACGGCCGCTGCTCGTTCTCTGGTATGCCGTCGGGGCGCTGGTCAGTTTCGCAATTCTCAGGGCAGCGGCGGCGGCGCTCAAGCGTATCGTGAAGCGGCTGCCCCCCATGCCCGGTTTCGCACTGCGCCAGGCGATTTCATCCATCCATCGGCCCGGAGCGCTGTCCGTCACCATCGTGCAGTCGCTCGGTTTGGGGTTGGCGCTGCTGATCGCGATTGCGCTGGTGGGAACGAACCTTCGCAGCCAGATCGCCGGCCAGGTTGCACGCGATGCTCCCTCCTTTGTCATGTTCAACATGACCGCGCCGGACCTTGAGGGCCTGAAGGCCTATGTCGCGTCGCAAAAGCGTATCGTCTCGTTCGATTCGCTCCCGGTCGCCCGCGGCGTGGTGACGGAAATCGGCGGTCGCAAGGTCGCCGATATCAAGGACCTCCCGCGCGGTATCGCGCGCTATTTCGAAGGCGATCAGGTTTTCACCTGGCAGGCCAGAGAGCGCGGCGACGAACAGATCACCGAAGGCAAGTGGTGGGCGTCCGATTACTCCGGGCCGCAACTGGTGTCGCTTGGCGAAGACCTGCGCAAGCCGCTTGGCATCAAGGTTGGCGACAGCCTGACCATCGTGATTTCCGGCCGTCCGATCGCGGCCAGGATCGCCAGCTTCCGGCGCATTGACGAACGACGCCCGCGGCCGGACTTCAACCTCGTCTTTTCGCCCGGGGTCATCCAGAACGCGCCGGCAACCTATATCGCCACTATCAAGGTCGCGTCCGGAGCCGAAACGGCGATCCAGTCCGAACTCGCAAGGCAATTCCCCAATCTGGCATTTGTGCCGGTCGGCGACGCCTTGCGCCGGATCGAGGTGCTGGTGGGACAGTTGTCCAACGCCATCGCCGCCATCGGCGGACTTGCGGTGGTTAGCGGCATCCTCGTGCTGGCCGGCGCGCTCTCGGCCGGACGGCGCCAGCGGGAGGCCGAAGCGGTGGTGATGAAGGTCCTCGGCGCGACGCGCAGGGATGTGGCCGCCGCCTATCTGGTCGAATACGGCCTGCTGGGCGCGCTATCCACGGTGATTGCAGCGATCCTTGGCAGCATCGCGGCCTGGGCCGTGGTGACCTATGTGCTCGAGTTGTCCTTCTCTCTCGATCTAGGCCTGATCGCGGGAGTTCTGGTCGCCGCCGTGTCGATATCCATTGCGACCGGACTTGCTACGACCTGGTCCACTTTGTCCCTCAGGCCGGCGGGGTTCCTGCGCGGCGAGTGAAAGGGTGGAATGTCCCCCACTTCCGCGTTATGAGAACGGCGTCCACGAAGAAGGGGGAAGCGGCATGAAGGTCCTCGTGTCAGTCAAGCGGGTGATCGACTACAACGTGAAGATCCGTGTGAAGGCGGACGGGTCCGGCGTCGAACAGGCCGGCGTCAAGATGTCAATGAACCCATTCGACGAGATTGCGGTCGAGGAGGCGGTGCGCCTCAAGGAGGCCGGCGTGGCGACCGAGGTGATCGCCGTGTCCGTGGGGCCCGCCCAGGCCGGTGACACCATTCGCGCGGCGCTTGCCATGGGTGCCGACCGCGGCATCCTGATCGCACATGACGGACCGACCGAGCCGCTGGGCATCGCAAAACTTCTCAAGGCGGTGGTTGAAGAAGAAAAGCCCGACCTGGTGATTCTGGGCAAGCAGGCCATCGACGACGATTGCGGCCAGACCGGCCAGATGGTGGCCGCGCTCCTTGGCTGGGGGCAGGGTACCTTTGCCAGCAAGCTCGAGCCGGGGGACGGCAAGGCGGTCGTAACCAGGGAAATCGACGGCGGCTTGCAGACCGTCGAACTCGCGCTGCCCGCAGTTGTCACGACCGACCTGCGGCTCAACACGCCTCGTTATGCGTCCTTGCCCAATATCATGAAGGCCAAGTCCAAGCCCATGGCGCAGAAGTCTCCGGCCGACTATGGCGTGGACATGACGCCGCGCCTCAAGGTTGTGCGGACCGATCCGCCGCCCACGCGACAGGCCGGGATCAGGGTTGCAGACGTCACCGAGCTTGTCGACAGGCTCCGGAACGAAGCCGGCGTACTGTAGGAGGGACAAGGAGATGACCATACTGTTGCTTGCCGAACACGACAACGCGGCCCTTTCGGAACAGACTGCCCGCGCGCTGACGGCGGCTCGCGCGGTGGATGCGGATGTCCAGGTGCTGGTCGCCGGGCTAAATGCCCGGCCTGCTGCCGAATCCGCCGCCCGGCTCGAGGGGGTTTCAAAGGTTCTGCTCGCCGAATCCGGGAGCCTCGAGCATCAGCTCGCCGAACCGCTTGCTAACCTGATCGTCTCGCTCGCCGGTTCGGTTTCCGGCGTGGTTGCGGCCGCCAGTTCCACTGGCAAGAATGTTCTGCCCAGGGTTGCCGCCCTGCTCGACGTGATGCAGGTCTCCGACGTGATCGCGGTTGAATCACCGACGGTTTTCCGCCGGCCGATCTATGCGGGCAACGCCGTCCAGACCGTCGAATCCACCGATAGCTTCAAGGTGATTACCGTTCGAACCAGCGGGTTCACGCCTGCCGGGGAGAGCGGAGGCGCCTCCATCGAGACGATTGAAGTGCCCGGAACGGCGGAGCTGTCGCGCTTCGTCGGGGCGGAAATCGCCAAGAGCGAACGGCCCGACCTCACTGCCGCCAGGATAGTGGTGTCGGGCGGCCGGGCGCTGGGCTCCAGGGAGAAGTTCGAAGACCTCATCGTCACCCTCGCCGACCGGCTGGGGGCGGCCGTGGGCGCATCGCGCGCGGCGGTGGATTCGGGCTACGCGCCCAACGACTGGCAGGTGGGGCAGACCGGCAAGGTCGTCGCGCCCGATCTCTACATCGCCTGTGGCATTTCCGGCGCTATCCAGCACATTGCCGGCATGAAGGACGCCAGGGTCATCGTCGCCATCAACAAGGACACCGACGCCCCGATCTTCCAGATTGCCGACTACGGGCTTGTTGCCGACATCTTCGAGGCAATTCCTGAACTCGTGCGGCAGTTGGGCTAAAGCGTTTCCAGGTGAAGTGGTCAGCGGTTCACCGTCCGGAAACGCGACCACCAGAAACCAAGCGTTTCCAGGTGAAGCATGTCCTCGGGCTCGACCCGGGGATGGACACCGGTTCACCGTCACCAGGATCGCCAGGGCAAGGTCGGGCTTTACCTGAGGCGGGCGCCGGTTTGGGGATCGAACAGGAAGGCGCTGGCCGGATTGAAGGCGGTGGTGAGTTCGGAACCCTCCTTGACCTCGCGCCCCTGCTTCAGTTCGATGGTGAGCGGTGCCCCGCTGTCGACGCCGGCATAGATGAACGAAGCGCCGCCCAGATGCTCGATCACGTCGACCCTTGTGGAGATGGTGACCCCGTTCTCCGCTCCGAAATGCTCGGGCCTTATGCCCAGTGAGAGGGGTGTGCCGGCCTTGGGTGCGGGGCCGGTCAGGCTCATGGGCACGGTGGCGCCGCCAAACCCGGGCAGGGTGACGGGCACAACTCCGCCGCTCGCGTCTCCCGCCACCGCATCCAGGAAGTTCATCTTGGGAGAACCGATGAACCCGGCCACGAACAAGTTGTCCGGATCGTCGTAGAGCTGCAGCGGCGAGCCGACCTGCTCGATCCGCCCGGCCCGGAGCACCACGATCTTGTCGGCCAGGGTCATCGCCTCGACCTGGTCGTGGGTGACATAGATCATCGTCGCCCCCAATTCCTGGTGCAGCTTGGCGATCTCCAGGCGCATCTGCACCCTGAGTTCGGCATCCAGATTCGACAGCGGCTCGTCGAACAGGAAGACCTGCGGCTCGCGCACGATCGCCCGCCCGATGGCGACGCGCTGGCGCTGGCCGCCCGAGAGCTGCTTGGGGCGGCGCTCCAGCAATTGCTCGAGGTGCAGGATCGCGGCGGCCTTGTCGACCCGGCGCCTGATCTCGTCCCTGGGCGAGCCAGTCATCTTCAGCCCGAACCCCATGTTCTGGGCCACCGTCATGTGCGGATAAAGCGCATAGGACTGGAACACCATGGCCACGCCGCGCTCGGCCGGCTCGATATGGGTCACGTCGCGCGCCCCGATGGCGATGCTGCCCGAACTGGCATCCTCCAGCCCCGCGATCAGGCGCAACAGCGTCGACTTCCCGCAGCCCGAGGGCCCCACGAACACAACAAACTCGCCGCTCTCGATCGACAGGTCCACCCCGTGGATCACGTCCACACCGCCAAACGACTTCTTGACTTGCTTCAGTTCAAGACCAGACATCGGTCCTCCAGTATCGCTTTGATTCAGCTTCTTGGCGCCAGTCGAGCGCCGACATCCCTTGAAATTGCCGCCGCCGCTTCACGGACCGGTCGTGTCCAGTCCTCCAGCGCCGCGTCGGTCGCCCTGAACGCGGGGCCGGTCACCGAAATCCCGGCGACTATGCTGCGGTCCGGGTTGAAGATCGGAGCGGCGACACAGCGAATGCCAGCCTCGTGTTCCTCGCGGTCGAAGGCGCGGCCCTCCTGGCGAATGCGGCTCAACTCCAGCTTGAGCATTTCGGCGCTGGTGATGGTTGTGTCGGTGAACCGGTGGAAATCCATCAGCCCGATCCTGCGATCCAACTCGTCCTGGGGCAGTGCGGACAGGGCCGCCTTGCCCACGCCCGTGCAGTAGGCGGGCGAGGCATTGCCGATCTGGGAGTACATGCGCACCGTCTGGCGGCTTTCGAACTTGTCCAGATAGACCACCTCGGTTCCGCGCAGGATCCCCAGGTGCACCGTCTCGCCTGTCACCTCGTGCAGGCGACGCAGATGCGGCTCCGCGATCACCCTGAATTCGTTCGCCGACCAGGCCCGCGATGCAAAGACCAGCAACCGCAATCCAAGCTCGTAGGTATGGTCACGCTTGAGCGTGAGCAGCCCTTCCTGCACAAGATTGGAGATATTGCGGTGCAGTGTCCCACGGGGTTGGTCCGACAGGTTGAGAATCTCGGTGAACCGCAGGGGGTGGGGTGCCGCGGCCACGATGTCGAGAATGGCGACCGCCTTGCCCAGCGTCCCCGTGCCTGCGTCATGCAGGTCTGGCTTCTCAGTGGATGATAGCGCCGCTTCGCCCAAACCGAACCCCCGTTTCCCAAAGGCGGCCGATCCGAACATCGTGTTTCTTTGCCGCTTGACTTTTATAAGACCATAGACTGATAATTCTGCATAGTCAAATTGTGTTCCGGATAATGGAATTTTTTAGGCCCACCGGTTCATGGTTTGATGCGTAACCGTGGAAACGCTTCCGGCAGCGGTCGGAGGGCAGGATCGGTCCGGTTTCCGGGCCGGTTCATTCCCCGGTGCTACTCGCGGGCCGCACATGCGGTTCTAGTCAGCTTGGGAGGTATCAAAGCATGACGTTTTCGATGAAGGCCCTGGTGCTCGGGACGGCGACGGCAGCCCTGCTCAGCACCGCAGGGTTCGCGCAGCAGCGCACACTCGTATTCAATACCGATACGTCGGATCCGGCTCCGAAGGCCGCATTTGCGGCGCTGGTAGCCGATTTCGAAAAAGAGAATCCGGACATCAAGGTCCAGGTCAATCTGTTCGATCACGAAGGCTACAAGACTGCGATCCGTAACTTTCTGACCGCCGACAGTCCGGACCTTGCCAACTGGTATGCCGGCAATCGCATGGCGCCATTCGTCAATGCCGGCCAGTTCCTGGATGTTTCTGACGTCTGGAAGGAAAACGGCCTGGACAAGAGCCTGGCCTCCGCGCTGCCCTCGATGACCATCGACGGCAAGCAGTGGGGTGTGCCCTATACCTATTATCAGTGGGGCATCTACTACAACAAGACCGTCTACGACCAGGTTGGCGCCAAGGTTCCCGCCAATTGGGACGAGTTCGTCA
The DNA here is from genome assembly GCA_036563245.1 of Devosiaceae bacterium. Taxonomy (GTDB): domain Bacteria; phylum Pseudomonadota; class Alphaproteobacteria; order Rhizobiales; family Devosiaceae; genus DATCMU01. The sequence goes on from DATCMU010000035.1 coordinate 28,250, forward strand.
AGAACTGCGCCCTGTTCAAGGCGGCCGGCATCGACTGCCTCACCACGGGTACCAAGGCTCTGTGGCCTGGAGCGGGCATTTTCGACTATCTCGACCTGCGCACCAACGGCTACGAGTTCCATATGGATCTGGCCAATGGCAAGATCGCCTGGACCGATCCGCGCGTGAAGGCGGTGTTCGATCACCTCGGCGAGATCGTCAAGCCGGGTTACGTGACGGCCAACCACGCCGCCATCGACTGGCAGGATGCCGCCACCCTGCTCGTTCAGGGCAAGGCCGCAAACTACGTGATGGGCAACTTCGCCGTCGCAACCTTCAAGGACGGCGGCATGACCAATGACACGCTCGGCTTCATGCCGTTCCCGGTCATCGATCCGTCCATCCCGGATGCCGAGGATGCGCCCACCGACACCGTGCACATTCCGGCTGGTGCCAAGAATGTTGCCGACGCCAAGAAGTTCCTTGCGTTCCTTGCCCGCGCCGACGTGCAGACCAAGCTGAACCAGGCCCTGGGCCAGTTGCCGGTCAACAACCAGTCGCAGGTGGATGAATCCGACCCGTATATCTCGGCCGGCTTCAAGCTCCTGTCCAATGCGCATGGCCTCGCGCAGTTCTTCGATCGTGACGCGCCCGCCGAAATGGCGAAGCTCGTCATGGAAGGCATCCAGGAATACATGGTCTATCCCGATCATGAGGACGACATCCTGAGCCGTCTTGAGAGCGCCCGCGGCCGCATCTACAAGTAATCGACCACAGGCGGCGGCCGGGCACCCGGCCGCCGTTTTCCGGCGAGGCGGCTCCGCCTGGACTGCCAGAACTGCAAGAGGTGAGGGCGCTGAGATGGCAATGGCGACGATGCAGCAACCCATTCGCAAGTCGTGGTGGCGCAGCAATCAGCAACGCATTACGCCGTGGCTCTTTCTTGCGCCGGGCATGTTCATGTTCGGGGTCTATGTCATCTACCCGATCATCGAGAGCTTCTGGATCTCGTTCTTCCAGTGGGACGGGCTTGGTCCCAAGACCTGGATCGGCCTCGGTAATTACGAGGAATTGTGGGGCGATCGCGCCTTCTACACCTCGCTCAAGAACAACATCATCTGGCTGGTGCTCTACATGCTGGCGGTTCCCGCGGGCCTGGGCATCGCGATATTCCTCAACCAGACAGTACGCGGCATTCGCCTGTACAAGTCGCTGTTCTTCTTTCCCTTCGTCATCAGCCAGGTCGTCGTGGGACTGATGTTCTCCTGGTTCTACGCACCCAATTTCGGTCTGTTCTACAAGCTGATAGAAACGCTGACCGGCAAGGGGATCGCGATTCTCGCCGATCCCAACCTGGTGACCTATGGCATCATCGCCGCCGGCCTCTGGCCGCAGATCGCCTATTGCATGATCCTCTATCTCACCGGCCTGAACAATGTGTCGCCCGACCAGGTCGAGGCCGCGCGCCTTGATGGCGCAAAGGGGCTTAAAATGCTGTGGCACGTCATATTGCCCCAGCTCAGGCCCGCCACCTTCATCGCCGTGGTCGTCACCGTGATCGGCGCACTGAGAAGTTTCGATCTGGTCTCGATCATGACCGACGGCGGCCCGTTCGGTTCCTCGCGCGTCCTGTCCTTCTACATGTACGAGCAGGCGCTCAGCGAATACGGCTATCGCATGGGTTATGGCGCCGCCATCGCGGTTGTCCTGTTCCTGATCATGATGGTCTTCATCTCCGGTTTCATCTGGAAGATGGTCAGCGACGAGAGGGGAGCCTGACATGTTTCCGCGCCCAATTGAGCAGCGGTCCGAGGCGGCCCGCGTCATCTACCAGATCATGCTGCCGATCGCGCTGGTGCTCTGGCTCTTGCCACTGCTCGGCGTGGCGGTCACCTCGATCCGCCCGTCTTCCGACCTCGCGTCGGGCAACTATTTCGGCATGCCGTCGCGCATTGCGTTTTCCAACTATGTCGAGGTGTTCCAGAACTCGCCGATAGCGCAGTACATTCTCAATTCCTTCAAGGTGACCATCCCAACCGTGCTTGGCGCCGTGGCGCTGTCCTGCATGACGGGATTTGCCCTGGGCGTATATAAGTTCAAGGGCAACCTGCTGATCTTCTTCCTGTTCGTTGCCGGCAATTTCGTGCCCTTCCAGATCCTCATGGTTCCGGTGCGCGACCTGACCGTGCGCATGGGCATCTACAACACGCCCCAGGCCCTGATCCTTTTCCACATCGCCTTTCAGACCGGGTTCTGTACCCTGTTCATGCGCAATTTCATCCGTTCGCTTCCCGGTGAACTTATCGAGGCCGCGCGCGTCGAGGGCGTCGCCGAATGGCGCATATTCTGGTTCGTCGTGCTTCCGCTGATGCGGCCCGCGATTGCTGCGCTTTCGGTGCTCATCTTCACCTTCATCTGGAACGACTATTTCTGGGCGACCGTCCTGACGACCAGTTCGACCACGCAGCCGGTCACCGCGGGCCTTTATTCGCTCAACGGGCAATGGGTCGCGGCATGGCACCTGGTTTCCGCCGGATCCATCGTTGCCGCACTGCCGCCGGTGGCCATGTTCTTCCTGATGCAGCGCCATTTCATCGCCGGCCTTACCCTGGGCGCGACCAAGGGCTGAGCCCGGTCGCGCGGCGGGCGTACCTGACCGACCACCACCCTTTTTTCCGAAAGAGGGCCGGCTCCGCATCCTGCCACGCGCGCACAAATGCCTGTCCGGGCCGCAATTCGCGGGGTGCGCCGGCGCGCCCGGCTGTCGTGAAAATTTAGTCTTGTAAAAGATATAAGACTTGCTAGGGTGCCGCTGTCGACGTGAGGATGGCCTCGTCTTTCACGTTCAAGAAGTTCAGGACAATGACCAACATTCTGGTTGCAGGCAGCGCAGTGGTCGATTTCGTCTTCATGCTCGACGAAATGCCGCGCCAGCCGGAGAAATATCGGGCAAGGGAAGCCGCGATCGTTGGCGGTGGCTGCGCGGCCAATGCCGCGGTGGCCATTGCACGACTGGGTGGCCACCCTCAGCTTGCCGTGGTCCTGGGCGAGGACGAGGTCGGCGAGATGATTGTCGCAGGTCTCGAAAGCGAGGGCGTCGATTGCCATGCCGTTCGGCGTGTGCCCGGCCACCGATCGTCGTTTTCCTCGGTGTTCATCGACGCGGCAGGCGAGCGTCAGATCGTCAACTACCGTGACCGGGAACTTGCCGAAACCGACGCCTATCTGCCTGAAATCGGCGACATGGCGTTCGGCGCGGTTCTCTCCGATACTCGTTGGCCGATCGTTGCGGCCCATGTGATGCGCGAAGCGCGGCGGCGTGGCGTGCCGGGCATTCTCGATGCCGAAGCACCGGTCGCCCTGGCGCGGGAGGCGCTGGACCTTGCGACCCATATCGCGTTTTCGGCGCAGGGGTTGCGCGAATACGCCGGTGTCGAAGATCTCGAGCGTGGCCTGCACATTGCCAGCGAGCGCACGGGGGCCTTCATCTGCGTCACCGACGGTGCCGATGGCGTCTTCCATCTTGACGGCGGCGATCTCGTCAACACGCCGGCGTTCCAGGTCAAGGCCATCGACACGCTGGGAGCGGGCGATGTCTGGCACGGTGCCTTTGCGCTGGCTCTGGTGGAGGGCAGCCGCGAAGCGCACGCAATCCGCTTTGCAAACGCGGTCGCTGCGATCAAGTGCACGCGGACCGGAGGGAGGGCGGGCAGCCCGACGCGGTCCGAAGTCGAACAATTCCTCAAGGAGCAAGTCTGATGAACCTGAGCGCTGGCAAACTTTGGGGCATGCGTCGCATGGCGGATGCCAATGGCCGCTTCAAGATGACCGCGGTCGACCAGCGCCCACCGATCAAGGGGCCGATAGCCAAGTACTACGGGGTGGAGCACGCGCCCTATGATGACGTGGCGCGGTTCAAGAGGCTGCTGGTTGAAATGCTGCAGGACGAGAGTTCCGCAATGTTGCTGGATCCGCATTTCGCCATTCCGCGCGCCATGGACATTCTCAACCCGCAAAAGGGCCTGATCGTTACCCTCGAGGACTCCGTGTTCAAGGAAAAGCCCGAGGGGCGGCTCTCTGCTGAAATCGACGATTGGTCCGTGAACAAGATCAAGCGCATGGGCGGCGACGCGGTGAAGGTGCTCGCATGGTATCGGCCCGACGCCGGCCGCGAAGTGAACGCGCATCAGCAGGATTACGTGAAACGGATCGGTGAGGCCTGCGCGCGATACGACATTCCGTTCCTGTTTGAATTGCTGGTGTATCCGCTGGCCAGCGACGCGCACCAGACCCGCGATTATGTGGAGCTCAAGGGCAAGAAATCCGACGACGTCCTGAAGTCGGTCGAAACGTTCGCGGCGCCCGAATACGGCATCGACGTATTCAAGCTAGAAAGCCCGCTCAATGCCGACGACGTGCCCGGCGTGGGCAACCCGGGCTGGGAAGATGGCCAGAAAGTGTTCGACGAAATGGGTCGTCTGGCCGGCCGGCCCTGGGTGATGCTCTCGGCAGGCGCGGGCAAGCATGCCTTCCGCAACATCCTGACCCACGCCTACAAGGCGGGGGCCTCGGGTTATCTGGCGGGGAGGGCGATCTGGCTGGAGGCTTTCGGAAATTTCCCCGACTGGCAGGCGATCCGCGATGGGCTTTCGAACGACGCGATTCCCTACATGAAGAATCTCAACGCGCTCACCGATCGCGAGGCCAGGCCCTGGAGCGCTCATGCCATCTATGGCGATGGCGCGCGCTTTGCGCCGGCCGACGAGAGTTTCCGCCATGTCTATGAGGCCATGTGATCGAGAATGAACAGGAAAATCGGCCTTCTGCCGCTCGGGCGCTCCACCTTCGACGTGGAATTCGCCAACCAGATGCTTTCGGCCATGCTCGCCGCCCTCGATGCGACCGGGAATGAGCTGGTTGGCCCCAGGGAACTGCTGTTCGACGCTGAGGCGACCAGGAACGCCATCGCCGAATTGAAAGAGGCCGGGCCTACCGACCTGTTGATCCTGCAGGTCACCTTCACCGATGCGGCGATGACAGCGGAGGCGGCGGCCGCGTTCGACCTTCCACTGGGAATATGGGCGGTGCCCGAACCGCGTCTGGGCGGTCGCCTGCGGCTCAATGCGTTTTGCGGCCTCAACCTTGCCGCTCACGCGCTGGGCCTGCGCGACCGCGATTTTTCCTGGCTCTATGCCGACCCCACGGGCGAGGGAATAGGGGCCGACCTGGAAGACCTGCTCGCCGGAAAACGGCTGGCCAGACCGGTTCTGGCCTCGGCGTCCGCCGATCTGCGCACACCCTCGGGTGACCGTGTCGTTGCCGATCTCAGGGGAAGCCGCATCGGGCGGATCGGCGAACATCCCGCCGGCTTCGATACCTGCCGATATGATAGTGGTAAGCTGGTCAGCCTGGCGGGCGTCGAAGTCAGCGAACTCACCCTGGGCGATCTGTTCGGCCGCGCCGCCGAAGTGCCGGCGAATGTCGCCGCCGGAACGCGCAAGGAAGCGCAAGGCCTGCTCGATGGGCTCGACAACGTCGACCAGCCCCAGCTCGACCGTTCGCTCCGGCTCAAGACCGCAATCGAGGACATCAGGAAACAGGGAAGTTTCGATGCCTTTGCGATCCGGTGTTGGCCGGAGACTTTCACCGAATATGGCGGCGCAGTGTGTGGCCCGGTTTCGATGCTTGGGGAGAAGCGGCTACCCTGCGCCTGCGAAGCCGATGTCTATGGCGCGCTGACCTCCCTCATGCTGCAAAAGGTCGCCGATGCCCCGGTCTTTCTGGTCGACCTTGTCGACGTCGATGCGGGGGACAATACCGCTGTGGTCTGGCATTGCGGCCAGGCGCCTGTGTCCATGGCCAGTCCGGCAACCCATCCGCATGCCACCATCCACACCAATCGCAAGATGCCGCTCCTGTTCGAGTTCACCCTCAAGCCCGGCCGCGTGACCTTCGCGCGCATCAGCCAGGCGCGTGGCGAGACCAGGATGGTCATCGCGTCGGGCGAGATGCTCGAAGCGCCAATGGCCTTCACCGGCACCTCGGGCGTGCTGCGCTTCGATACCCCGGCGCCCGAACTGCTTGAGCGCATCATGGGCGCTGCCCTCGAACATCACATGGCGCTCGCCTACGGCGACCATCGCGACACTTTGCGCGGCGTAGCCGCCGCGCTCGGCATAGACATTTTGGAGCTTTGAACGAAATGAGCACTGTCCGCTACGGAATCATCGGCTCTGGCATGATGGGCCACGAGCACATGCGCAATATCGCGCTGCTGCCGGACGCAAAGGTGGTTGCGGTCGCCGATACCGACGAGGGAATGCGTGAAAGCGCCGCCAGGCTCGCCGGCGAGGGGACGGCGGCTTTTGCCGACTATCGTGACCTTCTGTCAGCCGATCTGTGCGACGCCTTCGTGGTCGCCACGCCCAACTACCACCACGTCACCGTGATGCGCGACCTTGCCGGATACGGCAAGCCGGTATTGTGCGAGAAACCGCTTTGCACCACGGTTGAGGATTGCCGCGAGATCACGGCGGCGGCCAACCGGATGGGGACGCCGGTCTGGGTGGCCATGGAATACCGCTTCATCGCTCCGGTTTCCCGCCTTCTCGACGAAGTAAGGGGCGGAACGGTGGGCAAGCTGCGCATGTTCTCTATCCGCGAACACCGCTTTCCCTTCCTGCACAAGGTGGGCGACTGGAACCGCTTCAACGCCAAGACCGGCGGCACCCTCGTGGAAAAGTGCTGCCACTTCTTCGATCTCATGCGCCTGGCGGTCGGGGCCGAGCCGGTGCGCGTCTATGCATCGGGAGCCATGGACGTCAACTTCCTCGACGAGAGATATGACGGACGCCGCCCCGATATCCTCGACAATGCCTTTGTCGTCGTCGATTTCGACAATGGCGCGCGCGCCATGCTCGATCTTTGCATGTTCGCCGAGGGCTCCTATTGGCAGGAGGCGATCGCCGCCACGGGCGATCTCGCCCGCGTCGAGGCATTCGTGCCCGGTCCGGCAAGGTTCTCGCCGGATGGACGCGAGCGCACCGCCGAAATCGCCATTTCGCCCCGGGCTACCAAGATCGAGCGCCGCGAGCCGGTGGAGGTGGACGAGAAGATCCTCGCCGCCGGGGATCATTACGGGTCCACATTCTATCAGCATCAGCGGTTCCTCGACCTTGTGCGGCACGGCGGGAAGCCGGAAGTCACCCTCGAGGATGGAACGCGGGCCGTTCAGATGGGGGCCGCGGCCGAGGAATCGGCCCGAACAGGGCAAGCGGTTACTCTTTGACGCGAAAGCGGTCGACCTGGGCGCCCTCTATGAGGGGGGAGGGCTACCTCAAGTCCGAGGCGTAATGCACCGTCTCGGTCAGGCAGTGCGACCGGCGGAATTCGACTGGCCGGTCGCCGAAGTCGTAGGCGGTGCGGCTGATGAGCAGAAGCGGCGTTCCCTCCTGGCACTTCAGATGCTCGGCATCGTGTGCCGTCGCCGCTATCGCCTTGATCTGCTCGGAACTGCGGGCAATCGTGATGCCGTATTCGCTTGAATAAAGCTGGTAGACATTGTTCGGGATCTCGCCGAGTTCCCCCAGTCTTGGAAAGCGCTCCACGGGCAGCGACAGGGTCTCGGTCAGGATCGGCTCGGTCCCATGGAACCGTACGCGATCGATTCGCCAGACCTTTGCTTTCTTCTCGAGCCCCAGTGCGGCACGTTCCGATTCGTCCGCGGCGCCCGACGATCGCTTGAGCACAGTCGAGACCGGAAAGAACCGTTCTCCGCTGTCCGGCGCGAGTCGAAAGAACTGGAACAGGATGCGGGATTCCTCGAATTCGGCCACGAATGTCCCGCGCCCCTGCCTGCGCACCAGCACGCCGTCCGCGGTCAGCGCGTCGAGTGCCTTGCGGACCGTGCCCTGGCTGACCCCAAGCATCCGCGCCAGCTCCTGCTCGCTGGGCAACATGGCGCCGGGCTGCCACACCCCGTCCGCCAGCCGGCGCAACATCTCTTCGCGCACCTGCGTGTAGAGCGGCTTGAAGCCGACCTGGGCTGTGTGAGAGTGCATCGGTCCCCATTCCTCGATTGCAGTTGTGTTTTTTTATCCCGGACCGATTGACATTTCCAGCATTGTGCATCTTATATCTTATATAAGACTATAGGGCGCCCGGCGCCCCCCACAGGAGGCGAGTTGTGAGCATTCCGCAATTGCTTGTGCATGAGCATGCCGACAATGTCGGCGTTGTCGTTGTCGAGGGACTGAAGGCAGGCACGAAGATGCTTTGCGTGGTGACCTCGGATAATTCGAGCTTCGAACTTGAGGCGCGGTCTGACGTGCCGATCGGGCACAAGGTGGCGCTCAAGGACCTTTCGGCCGGGGACACCGCGATCAAGTACGGCCAGGACGTTGGCCGGATCGTTGCCGATGTGGAGAAGGGCGGACACGTCCACGTGCACAATCTCAAGACCAAGCGCTGGTAGGAAGAGGCTCCCGATGTCCGAATATTCCAATCTCACCATCAAGGGCTATCGCCGCGAGAATGGCCGCGTGGGGGTTCGCAACCACGTTGTCATCCTGCCGGTCGACGATATCTCCAATGCCGCCTGCGAGGCGGTGGCCAACAACATCAAGGGCACGCTGGCGCTGCCGCACGCCTATGGTCGCCTGCAGTTCGGGGAGGACCTCGAACTGTTCTTCCGCACCATGATCGGCACGGGGTCCAACCCTAACGTGGCGGCGGTGATCGTTATCGGCATCGAGCCGGGCTGGACCAAGAGGATCGTGGACGGCATCGCCGAGACCGGCAAGCCGGTGGCCGGGTTCTCCATCGAGCAGAACGGCGATCTCAAGACCATCATGGACGCCTCGCGCAAGGCCAAGGAATTCGTGCACTACGCTTCTGAACTGCAGCGCGAGGACTGCCCGCTCTCCGATCTGTGGATCTCCACCAAGTGCGGGGAGAGCGACACGACCACCGGCCTTGGCTCGTGCCCCACGGTGGGCAACATGTACGACAAGCTGATCCCCGAGGGCATCTACGGGGTATTCGGCGAGACCTCCGAGATCACCGGGGCCGAGCACATCTGCAAGGCGCGGGCGATCAATGAGGAGGTCGGCGAACGCTGGTATGCGATGTGGAAGGCCTACCAGGACGATGTGATCTTCGCCCACCAGACCGATGATCTGTCCGAAAGCCAGCCCACCAAGGGCAATATCGAGGGCGGGTTGACCACCATCGAGGAAAAGGCGCTGGGCAACCTGGAAAAGATCGGCCGCGACTGCCGCTATATCGACATCCTTGAGCCGGCCGAGGCGCCGAAATCGGGCAAGGGGCTCTACTTCATGGACTCCTCTTCGGCGGCGGCCGAATGCGTCACCCTGATGGCGGCGGGGGGGTATGTGATCCACACCTTCCCCACCGGGCAGGGCAATGTGGTCGGCAACCCCATCGTGCCGGTGATCAAGATCAGCGCCAATCCGCGCACCGTGCGGACCATGGGCGAGCATATCGACGTCGATGTCTCCGGCATCCTGAGGCGCGACATGACCATCGACGAAGCCGGCGATGCCCTGATCGAAATGATCCGGCGCACCGCGAATGGCCGCAGCACCGCCGCCGAGGCCCTTGGCCATCGAGAGTTCGTCATGACAAAACTATACAGATCCGCCTGATCCGGCACGCGGCCGGTACTGGACCACTCCCGCCAGGGCGCATGGCATGCCGGGCCAGGCGTCCTGGCCATTGCTGCGTTCGCCGTGGCCGTGCATCGTTGCCGCAAATTGCCCAAGACCAGAATGCCAGGAACCCAGATGCCCGATATCGTTATTTCCGAATTCATGGATGAGTCCGCGCTCGCGGACCTCAGGGCACGCCACGACGTACTCTACGATCCGGGCCTGGTCGACAATCCCGACGCACTCCATGAGGCGGTGGTGTCGGCCAGGGCGCTCGTCGTTCGGAACCGCACCCAGGTGCGGGCCGCGCTGCTGGATCGGGCTCCGCTTCTTGAATGCGTGGGCCGCCTTGGGGTGGGGCTGGACAATATCGACGTCGACGAATGCAGGGCGCGCAACATTGCCGTCTTTCCCGCGACCGGCGCCAATGACCTGTCGGTCGCCGAATATGTGATCACCGCCGCGCTCGTTCTGCTGCGTGGCGCCTGGATGTCGACCGATGCCATGATCGCGGGCCAATGGCCGCGCCAGAAGCTGATCGGCCGCGAACTCAGCGGCCAGACCCTTGGCCTGGTCGGCTACGGGGGTATCGCCCGCGATCTGGCCGGGCGGGCCGCAGGGTTGGGTATGCGGTTGATCGCCTACGATCCGTTCCTGCCTGCCGATCACGCCGCATGGAGCCGGGCGCAGCGCTGCGATCTCGACGAGCTTCTGGCCCAATCCGATGTGGTCAGCCTTCACACGCCCCTGACGGATGACACCCGCCATTTGATCGGCCCATCGGCGCTGGGCCGGATGCGGCGTCGCGCGATACTGGTAAATGCCGCGCGCGGCGGCGTGGTCGACGAGGCGGCTCTGGCCCAGGCCTTGCGCGACGGCAAGATAGGCGGCGCGGCGCTCGATGTCTTCGAGCAGGAACCCTTGACCGCCGACGCGGCCGCGAAGTTCAAGGGCTTGCCCAATATCCTTCTGACGCCGCACATTGCGGGGGTCACCGAGGAATCCAATGTGCGGGTGAGCGAGTTGATCGCAAAGCGTGTGTTCGACCATCTTGCGGGGCAGAAATGAGCGCCAGCACAATGACCGTGGCCGAAGTCGAGGCGCTGATCGCCGGTGCCCTGGTGCGATCGAAAACGTCTGAAGAGAATGCTGGCGCGGTGACCCGGGCGCTGGTCGCCGCCGAACTCGCCGGGCAGACCGGTCACGGCCTTCGGCGCGTTGCCGCCTATTGTGCCCAGGCCCGGGCCGGCAAGGTCGACGGGCATGCCAGCCCGCGCGCCGAGACCCCCAGGCCCGGTGCGCTGGCGATCGATGCGGCCAATGGTTTTGCCTATCCCGCATTGGAACTTGCCGTCGACCGCCTGCCCGAAATGGCGCGCCACAACGGAATTGCGATGGCGGGGATCCGCCGCTCGCATCACTGCGGTGTCGCCGGGGTGACGGTGGAGGCGTTGGCCGATGCCGGTGTCGTGGCGCTGATGTTCGCCAATGCGCCCGCTGCCATGGCGCCCTGGGGTGGCAAGCGCGCCTTGTTCGGAACCGATCCGATCGCCTTTGCCGCCCCGATGACCGGCGCCGAGCCGGTCGTTGTCGATGTGTCGCTGTCCAGGGTCGCCCGCGGCAAGATCATGGCAGCCAATCAAAAGGGCGAAGCCATACCCGAGGGCTGGGCTTTCGATGCGGCGGGCAACCCCACGACCGATGCCGGCGCTGCGCTTGCCGGCACCATGGCGCCGCTCGGGGACGCGAAAGGCACTGCGCTGGCGCTGATGGTTGAGTTGCTGGCGGCCGGCCTGACCGGCGCCAATTACGCGACCGAGGCAAGTTCATTCTTCGATGCAGAAGGCCCCCCGCCGGGCGTAGGCCAACTCCTGATCGCTATTGATCCCGCAGCATTCGGCGGCCCGGGCGCGCTGCAGCGTTTTGCAGACCTGTGCATGGCCGTTCAGGAGACCGAAGGGGCCCGCCTGCCGGGGCGCCGGCGCCAGGGCATGCGCGAAAGAATGCGGCGCGACGGCATCGCGGTGGACCCGGAATTGGCAGGACAAATCGCTCGCATCGGGCTATGACCGGGCCACGCACACACGGATGATGGAGAGTTCAATGTCGACCAAGGGCAATCGTTTCCTCAAGCAGGCCAACCTCGTAGGCGGCACGTGGATTCAGGCGGATTCCGGGGCGACACTGGATGTAACCGATCCTGCGACGGGCAAGGTGATCGGAACCGTGCCGAAGTCGGGCAAGGCAGAGACACATCGGGCGATCGCCGCAGCCCAGTACGCTTTCGAAGCCTGGTCGAAGACGACCGCCAACTATCGCGCCGGCCTTTTGCGCAAGCTGCATGATGCGCTCATGGACAACCAGCTCGAACTTGCCGAACTGCTCACCCTCGAACAGGGCAAGCCGCTGGCCGAGGCCAAGGGCGAAATCGCCATTTCCGCGGCCTACGTGCTCTGGTTCGCCGAACAGGGCCGGCGCGTCTATGGCGAGACAATTCCGTCGCCCTGGGCAGACCGGCGTATCCTTGTCACAAAGGAGCCCGTTGGCGTGGTCGCTGCGATCACTCCGTGGAATTTTCCGTCCTCGATGCTGGCCCGCAAGCTTGGACCCGCACTTGCCGCCGGTTGCACGACCGTCGTCAAGCCCGCCTCCCAGACGCCCTATTCCGGTCTGGCCTGGGGCGCACTGGCCGAGGAAGTGGGTTTCCCTGCCGGCGTGGTCAACATCGTCACGGGTTCGGCTGGAGAGATCGGTGACGAGATCTGCGCAAATCCGCTCGTTCGCAAACTCACGTTCACCGGTTCGACCGCAGTGGGCAAGCTTTTGATCGAGAAGTCTGCCGCAACCGTGAAGAAGGTTTCGATGGAACTGGGCGGCAATGCCCCGTTCATCGTGTTCGACGATGCCGATATCGACCGGGCCGTCGAAGGTGCGCTGGTCGCCAAATACCGCAATTCCGGGCAGACCTGCGTCTGCACCAACCGCTTCTTCGTGCAGCGCGGCGCCTATGACGCCTTCGTCGAAAAACTCGCCGCCGCCACCGAGGCGCTCAAGGTGGGGCCCGGACTTGCCGAGGGTACGCAGCAGGGGCCGCTGATCGACATGGGTGCCGTGGAAAAGGTGGAGGAGTTGATCGAGGACGCGGTGGGCAAAGGCGGCCGGATCGTGACCGGCGGCAAGCGCCATGCGCTGGGCGGCACCTTCTTCGAGCCGACCGTGATCTCGGGCGCGGTGACCGAAATGCGCGTCACGCGCGAAGAAATCTTCGGCCCTGTGTCGCCGGTCTATGCATTCGACACCGAGCAGGACGCGGTGAAGATGGCCAACGCGACCGAATTCGGCCTTGCCTGCTATTTCTATACCTCGGACCTTGGACGCACCTATCGCATGATGGAAGCGCTCAAATACGGCCTGATCGGGGTGAATGAGGGCCTGATCACCACCGTTGAGGCGCCATTCGGCGGGCTCAAGGAATCGGGACTCGGCAAGGAAGGCGGCCATCAGGGCATCGAGGACTATCTTGATAGCAAGTATGTGTGCATCGGCGGGCTGGGGATGTAACGCGAATGGCCGAGACGCTTGAGGTCTTCGGGCAGGCGCCCGAGGGGGGCGATGTGCATCTGGTGGAGATCTCGGGCGGGGGGCTGACCGCGCGGGTGATGACCTGGGGCGCCGTGATCCAGGATCTCCGTCTTGCCGGACACAGGCCGCCGCTGGTCCTGGGCTTCGATCGTTTCACGGACTATCCCGCCCACTCGCGCTATTTCGGCGCAATTGCCGGTCGCTATGCCAACCGTATCGCCAATGGCCGGTTCACGCTCGATGGAGAGACCTTCGAGGTCGAGCGCAACCAGGCGGGCAGGCACCATCTGCACGGCGGGACGGCGGGAACCGGCAAACGGCTTTGGCGCATCGAAGACCACGGGGCAGACTTCGTGCGGCTGGCAGTGGATCTGCCGGATGGGGAAATGGGCTATCCCGGCAACCTGGCGGTCGGGTGCACCTACACGCTTACCAGGCCGGGTGTTCTTGCCGTGGAACTCACCGCAAAGACCGACCGGGCGACCCTGTGCAACCTGGCCCAGCACAGCTATTTCAACCTTGAGGATGGCGGCGCGACCGACGTTCTCGATCACCAGGTCGATATCGACGCGCAGTCCTATATCCCGGTCGATGGCGACAGCATCCCCACCGGGGAGATCGCGTCGGTGGCAGGCAGCCCTTTCGATTTCCGCGAGCCGCGGCCCATACGCTTCGAGGTCGGCGGGGAAGCGATCGGCTACGACCACAATTTCTGCCTTGCGCCCGCGCGGCGAAACATCCAGCGGGTCGCTGGCGTGAGAGCGCCACATTCGGGGGTGGAAATGCAGGTCTGGACAACTGAACCCGGCATCCAGTTCTATACCGGCCAGAAGCTCGATACCCCGGTGCCCGGCCTCACCGGCAGGCCTTACGGACCCTTCGCCGGGCTCTGCTTCGAGCCTCAGGTCTGGCCGGATTCGCCCAATCACGCCAACTTCCCCAGCGCGATCCTGCGCCCGGGCCAGACCTATCGCCAGGAAACGCAATACCGCTTTTCGATGCGGGCCTGATCCTGTCTCTGCCGCCGAAACGACAGCATCCGGGTTGCGATGCGTCGCCGTTGAGGTACACAAGAGGCGAGGCGATAGAGGTGGGCTGGCATGTCGAAACGAATGCCGCAGATCGGGCAGGCAATTCAGCGTGAGCGCAAGGCGCGCGGCCTGACACTCGCGCAACTCTCCACGATGTCCGGCGTCTCCAAGTCGATGCTGAGCCAGATCGAGCGCGGGGAGACCAATCCCACCTTTGCGGTATTGTGGTCGCTGACCCAGACCCTCGGAATCGATCTCACCGATCTGGTGGTCGCCGAAGCGAAGGGCGGCGCGGCGGTGGAGATCGAGGTCGTTTCCCGTGCCCATACCCCGGAAATCCGCAGCGCGGATGGCCTGTGCACGCTGCGAATTCTGAGCCCGCCGCGCATGGCGGGGGAAACCGAGTGGTATGAGGTGGAGATTGCGCCCGGCGGCGTGCTGGAAAGTGCACCCCACGCGCCAGGCACGTTCGAGCATTTCACTGCCCTGTCACAAGGCGTCGAAATCACCAGCGCCGGTACGACCCGCCGCCTGGATGAAGGCGAGACCGCCCGCTACCCGGTCGATGTCGAGCACGCTATCGCCAACATTTCGGCCAAGACTGCCCGCGGACTGCTCGTTGTCGTTTCCAGACGATATCCGGAATAACGGACAAAGCGTCTTGTATAACGGATTTGTCCGTGATAGAGGATTTTTTCATCTGTCAGGGGGTGAGGCATGACCGAGGCTTTTCATCAGCACATCGAGCGGGCGCTGGCCGGAATCGAGGCGAGCGGGCTGACCAAGACCGAACGTTTCATTGCCGGACCGCAGGGCAGCCATGTCTCTGTTTCTGCCAGCGGCGAAACCCGCACGATGCTCAACCTTTGCGCCAACAACTATCTCGGGCTCGCCGATCATCCCCAGATTGAGGACGCGGCGCGGCGTGCCATCGACGAATTCGGTTTCGGCATGGCTTCGGTACGCTTCATCTGCGGCACCCAGACCCTGCATCGTGAACTTGAGCGCGCGACGGCCGCGTTTCTGGGCAAGGATGACGCGATCCTGTTCGCTGCCTGCTTCGATGCGAACGGGGGAATTTTCGAGGCGCTGCTGGGTCCTGAAGACGCAATCATCTCCGATGCGCTCAACCATGCGTCGATCATCGACGGCATCAGGTTGTGCAAGGCCAGACGCTATCGTTACGCCAATTCCGACATGCAGGCCCTCGAGGACCAGCTTCGCCAGGCCGATGTCGACGGCGCCAGGTTCAAGCTGATCGTTACGGACGGCGTCTTTTCCATGGATGGCATCGTTGCCGATCTGGACGCGATCACCCGCCTCGCGGAGCGATTCGGCGCCCTCGTCATGATCGACGATTGCCATGCGACAGGCCATCTGGGCCGCACTGGCCGCGGCACGCCCGAACTGACCGGCGTGGGCGCGCGCGTCGATATCGTCACTGGCACATTCGGCAAGACCCTTGGCGGCGGCATGGGCGGTTTCATCGCTGCCAGCCAACCCGTGATAGACCTTCTGCGCCAGCGTGCGCGCCCCTATCTGTTTTCAAATAGCCTGGCGCCGGCCATCGCTGCGGGCGCCCTCAAGGCGCTCGAACTGGCGGACAAGGCCGACGATCTCCGCCGGCGGCTGACCGAGAACACCACGCGCTTTCGCCAAGGGTTGGAGAATGCAGGCTTCGACATCCTCCCCGGACAGACCCCGATCATTCCCGTCATGCTCTATGAAGCCGGATTGGCCCAGCGCATGGCCCGCGAGCTCGATGCGCGCGGCGTCTATGTCGCCGGCTTTTTCTTCCCGGTCGTTCCCGAGGGAAAGGCCCGCATACGCACCCAGATGTCGGCGGCGCTAAGCGCGCAGGACGTTGATTTCGCAATTTCCGCCTTTGCCGACGCCGGAAAGGCCATCGGCATAATCTGAGGTTCATGAAATGAAGGCGCTCTCAAAACTCAAGGCAGAGCCCGGGATCTGGCGTATCGACGCGCCAATTCCCGCGATCGGGCCGAAGGACGTGCTCGTCAAGGTTCACAAGACCGGGATCTGCGGCACCGATGTTCACATCTACCGCTGGGACGATTGGGCCAGCCGCACGGTGCCCGTCCCCATGATTACCGGCCACGAATACTCCGGCGAGATCGTGGAACTCGGGAGCGAAGTGACAGGTCTGCGGATTGGACAGCGCGTGTCGGGCGAGGGGCATGTGGTTGGCAATTCCAGCCGCGCCAGCCGGGCCGGAAAATACCATCTCGACCCCGAGACGAGGGGAATAGGGGTCAATCTTCCCGGCGCGTTCGCCGAGTATGTGCTCATCCCTGCATTCAACATCGTACCGCTGCCGGATGAAATCGACGACGAGATCGGCGCGATTCTCGATCCGCTGGGCAATGCCGTTCACACCGCGCTTGCTTTTGACCTGGTCGGGGAGGACGTTATCGTCACTGGCGCGGGGCCAATCGGTATCATGGGCGCGGCGGTGGCCCGTCATGTCGGCGCGCATCGGGTGGTGATAACCGACATCAACCCCAAGAGGCTCGAACTCGCCGCGCGTGTCGCGGATGTGCGCCCGGTAAACGTCGCCGAGGAGGACCTGCGCGACGTGATGGCCGAGCTCGGCATGCGCGAGGGGTTCGATGTGGGGTTAGAAATGAGCGGCGCCCCGGTCGCGCTCGACCAGATGATCGACCACATGGTGATGGGCGGGCGGGTCGCGCTGCTTGGCGTCCCTGCGCGGCCCTTCGTGTTCGACCTGGCCAAGGTCGTGTTCCGCATGATCAACCTCAAGGGCATCTATGGGCGCGAGATGTTCGAAACCTGGTACAAGATGCTCGCCATGCTCGAAAGCGGCCTGGACGTGCGAAACGTAATCACGCATCGCATGGGCGCGGATGACTACGCCGAGGCGTTCGAGATCGCGGACAAGGGCGAAGCGGGCAAGATCGTTCTGGACTGGACGCAATAAACCGCGCCGTCCCAAGCCCCGGCCCGGCCGGCAGCGGCCGGGTCAGTCGCCTTCGCCCGGTTCGGGCGAGAAGTACTTCTCCAGCTTGCCCGGTATGCCGTCGAATTCCTTGGCATCGGCTGGCGGTTCGCGCTTCACGGTAATGTTGGGCCATTCGTTGGCGTATTTCGCGTTGAGTTCCAGCCAGTTCTCAAGGCCGTTCTTTGTGTCGGGAAAGATCGCCTCCGCAGGGCATTCCGGCTCGCACACCCCGCAATCGATGCATTCGTCCGGGTGAATGACGAGCATGTTCTCGCCTTCGTAGAAGCAGTCGACCGGACACACCTCCACGCAGTCCATGTACTTGCACTTGATGCAGTTGTCAGTCACCACGAATGTCATGGTCGCCTCTCTTGGTGTTTAGCGGGCTCCCTGTCGAGCCTGATTGCCAGACTCGTAAAAGCTGTATATAAAATATAGCTTATAGCCGCAATGCCGTTGTGGCGACTGCATGCCCGCCATGCGGCCCGGACATGTCATGCGGATCGGGATCGTTTGTGCAGCGGCAGTCCAGCCGGTGCCTCAACGGCATCCGGCTTGCCTGAGTGTCTGGATAAGCGGTATATAGGATGCATCAAAAAGTCGCGCCCGCCGCAGAAACGGCTGGCCGACGCGTGATGCGCAGGCATCGCGTCGCGGCCCGTGCGGGGAAGGGGAAGAACCATGAATGCAGTGACTGTCGGATCGACCGATATTCGCCTCAAGCGGATCTATGACCGCGCCCTGCCGGATGACGGGTTGAGGGTTCTCGTCGACCGGCTATGGCCGCGTGGCATGACGCGGGGGCAGGCCAGGATCGACCTGTGGACCACCGAACTTGCGCCCAGTACCGACCTCCGCCGCTGGTTCAACCATGAAACCCAGAAGTGGAACGCCTTTGAAGAGCGCTACCGCCAGGAACTGTCCGAACACCGGGCGGGGCTGCAGGACCTGGCGCGCCAGATCCGCAATTATGGCACGGCGACTCTGTTGTTCGGGGCCACCGATACCGAGCACAACCAAGCGGTCGTGCTCAAGAAGGTGCTCGAGGAAATTCTCGCAGAGGGCTGAAATGATTGTGGAATGCGCACGCGTGAAATGGCGATTAAAAAAAGTATTGCAGATACATCTTTTCGCGCTACATTCCAGCCCGTCGGACGGATCGGGCCTGACGCCGCGACAGGGGACACGCTCCTCGTCGCAATATTCGGGCAATCATTTCCGTCTCCTTTCACCGGACCCCTGGAGGTAGCCATGTCCAATCAAGACGCACAGACCAACAGTGTCGATGTTCGTCAGCTTCCGCCGCCGCAAAGGCACCAGAAGATCTTTGAGCTGATCCACGAATTGGCGCCAAAGGATACGTTTGTTCTGGTCAACGACCACGACCCCAAGCCGCTCTATTACCAGATCGAGGCGGAATGGCCCGGCCAGTTCTCCTGGAACTATCTGGAGCAGGGGCCCGTCGTCTGGCGTGTAGAGATCGGTCGGGTCGGCGAAGCCGCCTGATTGTGTGGGGGGTGGGGTGCCGGCCAGCCGGCACCCCGCATCCAGGTCGGAGGACAGATCATGACTGGCGTTTCCCTTTCCCGCTGGACGCTGATTTATTTCGTCACCGCTCTCTTGTCGCTGATTGTGGCGGAAGCGCTGATGGTCCTCGGATTTGGCTATCCCGCTGCCGGCATCGGCGACCCCGAGACCCTGGTACTGGTGCATCTGCTTGCCATCGGCTGGCTCAGCCTGCTGATGCTGGGTGCGATGTTCCAGTTCGTCCCGGTGCTGGTTGCAGCCCCGCTTCGACACCCCGAGCTCCAGCTCCCGGCCTGGGCGTTGCTCGTAGCGGGGCTGCTTGCTCTTCTTGCCGGGTTTCTCCAGCTATCCGGCGCCCTTGATTTCCTCCCGCTCATGCTGCCGATAGGGGCGACCCTGCTTTTCATGGGTTTTGTCACCGCGGCGATCAGCCTGATAGCGACCCTGTTTGCGTCCATGCCTCTGGGGCTCCCGGCGCGCTTCGTTCTGCTCGGGCTTGGCGGGCTTGCGGCCGTGGCGACATTGGGTTGGCTGTTTGCCGGAACGCTTTCCGGCCTTCTCCAACACCCGTTCTTCGGTGCGCTGGTGGGCAATTCGGTGCCTTTCCACGCTGCGCTGGGTCTTGGCGCGTGGCTGAGCATATCGGCCATGGGTGTCACCCACCGGCTTGTGCCGATGTTCCTGCTCGCGCCCGACAAGGCGCGCGAAACGGGCTATTTCACCTGGTGGGCATCCCTGATCGCAGCCGTCAGTCTGGCGGTTGGAGCGTTTGTTGCGCCCGGCAAGCCTATATTCGCCAGCATAATGGCGGTTATCGCCGTGATCATGGCCCTCGGCGCGCTGGCGGCATATGGCGCCGACATCCTGCACTATTATCGCTCGCGGGCCCGCAAGATCATCGAGCCCAACAGCCGCATGGCGGCATGGGCCATCTCGACCTTTGCTGCAAGCGGCATCCTGGTCGCGGGCCTGCTTGTCGCCGGGCGGCTCGGTGCGTTCGTGGCTCCGGTGGTGTACCTGGTCGCCATGGGCTGGCTCAGCGGTCTTGGCCTGTCGCAACTGGTCAAGATCGTGCCATTCGTGACCTGGCTCGAATGTTATGGCACCGTGCTTGGCAAGATGCCGACTCCACGCGTCCAGGACCTTGTGGTCGAGATGCGGTTGCTGCGGTTGCTCGCCACCTATTTCATTTCCGTTTTCGCCGGGGCGGGGGCGCTGGCCCTCGGCTGGCCGCTGGTCTTTCGCCTCGCCGTGGCCGTGACACTTGGCGCCACGCTGCTGATCGGGCGCGAGCTCTATCGGGTTAGGCGCCTCAAGGACGTACCCGATGACAAGCGGCGACTGGCTCCTGTTCCGCTGCCGCGGCTCGTATTCGCTTCAAGTCAAAGACCGTCAACGTGAGGCCCAGATGTCCCAGGATCTTGTCGAACTCGATGTCCGTCCCGTTTTGCGCAGCGGCGGCGAGCCGTTTGGGGTGATCATGCAGACCGTTTCCGAGCTCAAGCCGGGGCAGGGGATACGCCTGCTCGCGACCTTCGAGCCCGTGCCGCTGGTGGCGGTGCTCGCTCGCAGGGGCTTCGAACACGAGGCGCGCGAAATCGGCAACGGTGACTGGGAGGTCATCTTCCGGCCGGACGCTGCAACCCGTGTGCGTCTTTCCACCGCTACCTCACCGAATTCGGAGCCGACGAGCTGGCCCGATCCTTCCGTTGAGCTCGACGACCGGGGCCTGGAGCCGCCAGAGCCGATGGTCAACATCCTCGCCGCGCTGCAGTCGATGCAGCCGGGCGAGGTCCTGGCGGCGCGATTACTGCGTGAACCCATCTTCCTTTTCCCCGAACTCAAGGATCGCGGGCACCATTGGGCCGGCCGCTTCACCGGTGACGGATCGATCTACGAAATCCGGATACTGGTTGGGGGAGGCGCCAATGGGTGAGCTGTCGACGGCCGAGATCGAGGAGTGTGTCGACGCGGTGCTTCGGCTCGTGATCGACCCCGAACTCGGCCAGAACATTGTCGATCTTGGCCTGGTCTATGGCGTTGCCGCCGGCGAGGACGGGCTCGTCCACATCACCATGACCACCACGACCAAGGGCTGCCCGGCAACAGACTATCTCAAGACCGCCGCCCGAACCGCGGCCCTCAACGTGCCCGATGTCGTCGATGCAGAGGTCGAACTGACCTACGATCCGCCCTGGAAGCCGCAAATGATGACGCGCGATCTCTGGCCTCGCTTCGGCATTCAGGAGCAGGAGACATGGTAGCGCCAGTCAACGCGCCGGGGGACGCCGGCGAGGGGCTGTTGCGCGTGCTGATCGAGGCGCTGCAGGCCCTTGACGCCGGTGGGCGCAATGAACTGGCCTGCAAGCTGGCCGCGCGGGGGTGCATGAGCGTGAGGCATTCCGATCCGTTCGCCTATCGGCGTCTGGATGCGCTGCTGCATCGCCTGTCGCTCAAGCCCGGCTCGCGCGGCACGCCCGGCGCAAATCTCTGATTTCAAACCCTTGCAGCAGATGTCGCGACACGGGCGGTTGCAAGCCAGTCCGCCAGAAGGCCCCGGTCTTCCTTTGAAAAGCCTGCGCGCGTTTCCAGTGCCTCGAGCGTATCCGCGGGGTGGCAGGTTTCGTAGTGCGTCTTGAGCCAGGCGCGCGCGTCGCTAGTTGATTGATCTACCATTTGCGTTTCCTCGTGAATGCAGTCATGGGGGGCTTGGCGGCACGCCTTGTCTCCATTTCCACCATGATCGCTTCGGCCGTTTCGTCACCGAATGCACTCGCCACAATCCGCAAAAGCTCGGCCCGCACCGTCTTTCCGGCAATGCCGCTCTGGTCGCACATGAGTTCGAGGATTTCAGAATCCAGCCGTGAGCATTGCCGCGCATCCCAGGAGGGATCGAGCAGGCGCGCCATGCAGGCTTCGATTGCCGTCCACGAACCCTGGGCGATATGGGTAAGCACGTTGCCGGTGTGCCCGTGCGCGCGGAAGCTGGCCGTCAGCATCTGCGCGAGCGCGACGTGGCTGGAGCGCGATGGGGCGTCGCCCCGGATGCTCTGGTCCGTCCCGGTGGTGTCGACTTGCATGAGCACTTCTATTGCCCTTTCCTGCAGGATCGTGAGTGTGCGGTTGCGGGCGTTGTCCCGAGGCTAAAAGATATATATGCAATACATGATTTAGTCCAGTATTTGCGTGCACCTGTAGCGCCGTGCCGGTCTAGGCCGCCGATCCGTTTCTTTGTTCCAGAGCTGCCTGCGCCAGGTGTGCGACGCCGGGCCAGATTCGCTCGTCGGGTATCGAAGAGAAGCTGAGCCGGAAGTAGTTTCGTCCATCGTCCGGATTGTTGAAGTAGATTTCTCCGGTTTCGATGACCACGCCATGTTCGATCGCCGACGCAGCAAGGCGGCCGGCATCAAGCGATTTCGGGCCTTCGATCCAGAACGAGGTGCCGCCGAAGGCCGGGGGGTGCGCCCAGCCCGAGAAATGCTTTTCCAGTGCCGCGTAAAGGGTTTGCCAGCGCATGGCATAGGCGCGGTGCAGCTTGGACACCAGGGTGTCGTGATGCCCCAGCGACAGGAAGAGCGCGGCAACCCTCTGGTTGTTTCCGGGTGGGTGACGAAGCACCAGCCGGCGCAGCGCGCGCGCCTCGCGGATGATCTCCCGCGGCCCGACCATGAAGCCGATGCGGATGCCCGGCATCAGCGATTTCGACAGGCTCCCGGTATAAAGAACGCGACCTGTGGTATCGAGCGACTTGAGCGCCGGAATGGGGCTACCGTAATAGTTGGTCTCGAACTCGTAGTCGTCCTCGATGATCAGCCCATCGGACGTCTCGGCCCAGTCGAGCAGCGCCTTGCGCCTTTCAAGGCTCATCGTGACATTGGTGGGGAACTGGTGGCTGGGCGTGACGAAGGCGATCTGCGCATCCTGCAACGCATCCACTCGCAGGCCTTCCTCGTCCAATGGCACGGGGATCACCTTCGCCGACATCAGGGCGAACATGTTGCGCACATCCGCGTAGCCGGGATCCTCGATTGCCACTTTCGTGCCCGGCCTCGTCAGCAGGCTGGCCAGGACATAGAGCGAATTCTGCGAGCCGAGCGTCACCAGCACTTCGTCAGGCTCCGCCATGATGCCCCGGCGGCCAAGGATGCGATGCCGGATCTGGTCCACCAGCATGGGATCGTCTTCGGTGTAGCGATCCTCGGTCCAGGCGAACAGCCATTTCCGGTTCATCGCCTGCCGGGTGCACTCGCGCCATGCCGAAACGGGGAACAGGCTGGCATCCACCTGCCCATAGATGAACGGATAGGGGTAGTCGTACCAGTTGCGGGGCTTGACGATGTTGGATTGCAGCGACGGCCTGAGCACAAGGCGCGAGAGCCAGTCTATCCCCGCCTTGTTCCGGGGTGGACCGGCGGGTTTGGCCTCGGCGCCGTCTGCGTCGGCATGGCCAAGCGCGATGTCCGGCGCAACGAAATAGCCCGAACGGTCCCGTGCAGCGACATATCCGTCAGAGACCAGGGACTGGTAGACGAGCAGAACCGTGTTTTGCGACACGTTGAGTTGCCTGGACAACTGCCGGATCGACGGCAGGCGCGCATGGGTTGGCAAGTGACCGGCGAGGATCGCGCTGACCAGTTTCTCCCGCAATTGGCATTGCAGGGTCTTGGTATCCGACCTGGTCAAGTGAAACAGGGTCTCTTGCATCGCGGTTCACCTGCTTTGAATGCTCGGGCGTCCATAGATACGCACCGGGTTTCAAACGCGCGCCAGTCAAAAGAGCGTCTGCTACTATAGGTTCACATAGACTGCTGCTATGTGCACGAAAAATATTCGGACAACCTGACCTGCATACGAATGGCGATGCCGGTGACCAGCACGGGGGGTGCTGATCGGTCCCGGGCAAGCACCCAGGGTGCGACCGCCAATCAGGGGGAGGGGCCGATGAACGACTTTCTCGAACTGCCCAACGTGACATCCATTGTCAAAGGGCAGCCCAAGGCCACCGAGGTCACCTCGATCGTCGTCGACCCGGCGCGGGCGGCGCCGCTGGCCCGGCTGTCCCATGCGGACGATGCAATCGTCGACGCCGCGGTCCAGGCAGCGCGTGACGCATTCGGGGACTGGCGCGAAGTCAGTCCCGCGAACCGGGCGCGCATGCTGATGAAGTTCAGGGAGATCCTTGAGAAGAACCGCAAGGCAATGGCCGACCTGATCGTCAGGGAGCACGGCAAGCCCCTTGGCGATGCGATGGGCTCCATCCAGCGCGGCATTGAAGTCGTCGAATTCGCGATGGGCGCGCCGCACCTTCTCAAGGGCGAGAATTCCGATCAGGTCGCCACGGGCGTGGCGACACGGTCATCGCGCAGGCCCCTGGGCGTCTGCGCCGGCATCACGCCGTTCAATTATCCGGCCATGATCCCGATGTGGATGTTCCCGCTGGCCCTTGTTTGCGGCAATACCTTCGTGCTCAAGCCGTCCGAAAAGACGCCGAGCGCGCCAAACCTGATCGCATCCATGCTTTCTGACGCCGGTGTGCCCGATGGGGTCTTCAATGTCGTGCATGGCGGCCGCGATGTCGCCGAGGCGCTGATCGTGCATCCGGATGTAGCTTCGGTTTCGTTCGTGGGATCGAGCGCGGCGGCAAAGTCGGTCTATGAGACCGCGGCGCGTCACGGCAAGCGCGTACAGGCGCTCGGCGGCGCCAAGAACCACGCCATCGTCATGCCCGACGCCGACCTGCCCAGCACAGTCGATGCGATCCTGAACGGCGCATTCAATTCGGCCGGGCAGCGCTGCATGGCGATCTCGGTGGTCGTCACCGTCGGCGATGCCCACCAGGCGCTCATGCCTCGGCTGATCGAGGCGGCGTCCAGGCTGAAGGTCTCGGCCGGAAGCCGCGCGGACTGCTTTGTGCCGCCCGTCAATTCCGAGGATCAGTTCACCCGCATCCACCGCATGATCGAAAGCGGTATCGAGGAAGGCGCACACCTCGCGCTCGATGGCCGCAACCCGTCCGGTCACAAGGGCGCGGGGTTCCTGATCGGGCCGGTGATCTTCGACGGGGTCGATCCCGCCATGACCATCTATCGCGAGGAAGTCTTCGGGCCGGTCCTCTGCGTGATAAGCGTCGAAAGCCTCGACGATGCCATTCGGCTCAGCAACGAGCATCTGCTGGGCAACGGCGCAGTGCTCTTCACCTCTTCGGGCAAGGCGGCGCATCGCTTCGAGCGCGACATCCTTTGCGGGATGCCCGGTGTGAACGTGCCGGTGCCCTCTCCGGTGGCCTACTACTCCTTCGGGGGCAACAAGAAATCGTTCTTCGGCGATCTCGCCATGCACGGCCCGGACGGCATCAACTTCTTCACGCGGCGCCAGGTCCTGACGACGCGATGGCCATGAACGGCGCGGGACCGGTCTGAGGGGGCCGTTCCCGCCACGGGTTCGGGGCGAACGCGGCTTTGCCCGGACGTGACTGCGAAGTTCTCGAACAGGCCTGGTTCGAGCGAATGCGGACAAATCGGCATTGGCTGGACCGGGGAGGAGGAGACCAAGGTGACCATAGAGCTCAAGGGCATTCAGAAGGTGTTTCCGGGAGCCGGCGCGCAGCCGGTGCTGGACGGCGTCGACCTGCAGATCCAGGACAATGAATTCTTCACCCTGCTTGGGCCCTCCGGTTGCGGCAAGACCACCCTGCTCAGGCTTATCGCCGGATTCGAGCGCCCGACCGCGGGCAGCATCGTGCTGTTTGGCAAGAGGGTGGAAGGTACCCCGCCGAACGAGCGCCCGGTCAACACCGTGTTCCAGCACTACGCCCTGTTTCCGCACCAGACCGTGGCCCGCAATGTCGGGTTCGGGCTGCGCATGTTGCGCCGGCCCGCCGAGGAAATCGATCGCGAAGTGGGCCGGATGCTGGAACTGGTTCGCCTCGGCGCGTTGGCCGACCGGTTTCCGCACCAGTTGTCGGGGGGGCAGCAACAGCGGGTGGCATTGGCAAGAGCGCTCGTAACCAGCCCGCGCGCACTGCTCCTTGACGAACCGTTGTCTGCCCTGGACTCGAAGTTGCGTGACGAGATGCGCGTGGAGCTTAAGACCCTGCAGCGGGAAACGGGCATCACGTTCATTTTCGTCACGCACGACCAGGGTGAGGCCCTGGCCATGAGCGATCGCATTGCGGTGCTCAGGGAAGGGCGCATCGAGCAGATGGGCGTGCCCGATGACATCTACGAGCGACCGCGAACGCGGTTCGTCGCGCAATTCGTGGGCGACATGAACGTGTTCGAGGGACGGCTGATCAAGCCGCCTGGCGGGCCATTTGCCTTCCGCACCAGGTCGGGGGCAATTCTTCCCATCGCGGAATCGACCCGCCAGGATGACAATGCCGAGATGCTGGCCGTGGTCCGGCCGGAAAAGATCAGGCTTGCGCTTGCCGAAACCGGCGATGACTCGCAGGGCGGTCCCCGTCTCAGCGGGGTCGTCAGCAACAAGCTCTACCTTGGCACCGACACTGTCTATTTCGTCGATCTGCCCCACGGCGAGACGCTACGCGCGCGAATGCAGAATGCAGCCGTATCCGGCGACAGTTTCGAAATCGGCGCGTCAGTCCTGGTCAATGCCGACAAGGGTGCATTCCGCGCGGTGGACCGCCGGCCATGACCTACTCAACCTCCGGATCGGACAGCCGAATGCTGAATGCCAGACACCTGAGGCCCGGGCCGCGCGGTCGCTCGTTTCCGCTATCGCGCCTGCTCATGTTGCCCACCATAGCCGTCATCGGCTTTTTCCTTGTGGTGCCGCTGGGCATTATCGTGACCTACTCGTTCCTCGAACCCGCCACGTTCGGCGGCGTGGTGTGGTCGTTCTCTCCGGAGGCCTATATCCAGTTCCTGTTCGAACGGGACATCTTCGACGATACCCTGGCCTTCAACACCGCCTACCTGCAGATCTTCCTCAGATCCGTGTCGCTGGCCGTCGCCGCCACGCTGGTCAGCCTGATGATCGGCTTTCCCACGGCCTACTTCATTGCGACGCGGCCCGAGCGCCAGAAGAACATCCTGATCTTTCTGATCACACTGCCGTTCTGGACCAACCTGCTGATCCGCACCTTTTGCGTGCTGCTCATCCTCAGGGACGACGGCCTGATCAACACCGTCCTGATGGGCCTGCACATCTACGAGAAGCCGGTGACCTATCTGTACAACAACACCGCCATGGCGGCCGGCCTGGTCTACAGCTACCTGCCGTTCATGATCCTGCCGCTCTATGCCAATCTCGAGCGGCTCGACAAGGGCCTGATCGAGGCCGCCTACGACCTCTATGCAAAGCCCTGGCGGGTGTTTACCGAAGTCGTGCTTCCGCACGCGCGGCCGGGCATCATTGCGGGCAGCCTGCTGGTGTTCGTACCCAGCCTCGGCACGTTCCTGGTGCCGGACATGCTGGGCGGTGGCGGGCGGTTGCTGATCGGCAATCTCATCCAGCTCCAGTTCGGCAGCAGTCGCAACTGGCCATTCGGCGCGGCGCTCGCCGTGATCCTGCTGGCCGCCATCCTGCTCGTGCTCATGCTTGCCGCCAGCCGCAGCCGTTCGGTCAACGTCCAGGGAGGACACTGAGATGGCCGCGCAATCCACCAGGTCGATGCGCTCGCTGGTTTCTTTCCGCGGTTTTGGCGCAATGGCGGCGCTTTGCCTCATCATCCTCTACGTGCCGATGGCAGTGCTGGTCACCTTCTCGTTCAACGCCAACCGCGCCGTAACCGTCTGGGGCGGCTTCAGCTTCCAGTGGTATGTGAAGGCGGCCTCCAACAGCGGCTTGCAATATGCCGCGTGGAACTCGCTTACCGTGGCGCTGATCGCCACCACCCTGGCAACTGCCATTGCCACCTCGGCGGCGCTTGCGACCGGCCGCGGCCAGCGTTTCCGCGGTGCGCAGGCTTTCTATGCGCTTGTGAACCTGCCGTTGATGCTGCCCGAAATCATCATTGCGGTCGGCACGCTCTCCTTCTTTGCGCTGCTGGGCATGACCCTGTCGCTGACCACGGTGATCATTGCCCATACCGTGTTCTGCATCCCGTTCAGCTACCTGCCCATCCGCAGCCGGCTCGAGACCATGGATCGTCGGCTCGAGGAGGCCGCAATGGACCTCTACGCGACCCAGTGGCGTGCATTTCGCCATGTCACCATGCCCTTGCTGATGCCGGGCATCATGTCCGGCGCAATGCTGGCATTCGTGGTCTCGCTGGATGACTTCATCATCACGGCCATGGTGGCCGGCGCCGGCGCCGGAACGCTGCCGGTCTACGTCTACACCCAGCTCAAGCAGGGCGTTACGCCAGAGATCAACGCGATTTCGACCGTGTTGCTTGCCGTCTCGATCCTGCTGGTCGCGGCCTCATATTTCGTCGCCAAGGCTGGGTCCCGCTATTCCCGTCCCGCTGCATCCTGAACCTGCAACCAAAGGAGCGTCTTATGAACCGCACTGCCAGCATACTCGGCCTTGGCCTTGCGGCGTGCATGCTGACTTCGATGCACGCATATGCCGAAGGGTCCCTCGCGATCTTCAATTGGGGCGACTACATCTCCGACGAGATGGTCAAGAAATTCGAGCAGACCTACGACGTCAAGGTGACCATCGATACCTACGACTCCAATGAAACCATGCTCGCCAAACTCAAGTCCGGCATCACCGGATACGATCTGGCCGTACCCAGCGACTACATGGTCGAAATCCTGATCAAGGAAGACCTGCTGGAGCGCGTCGAGCCCAATACATTCGAGAACTACAAGAACCTCGAGCCGCAATGGGCGGACGTCTACTGGGACAAGGGACGTCACTATTCGGTCCCATGGGTATGGGGCACGACGTCCTTCACCGTGAGCACGGATGTCTACAAGGGCGACATCGACACGCTGGCGCTGATGCTCGAGCCCCCCGACGAACTCAAGGGCCGCATCAACCTTCTGCGCGACGTGAACGAGGTCATCAACGCCGCGTTGCGCTACCGTGGCCTGCCGCTGTGCAACGAGAACCCCGCCGATCTCAAGCAGGTGCAGGACCTTCTCACCAACCTCAAGCCCTACGTGAAGAGCTTTGCCTACGAGTCCAAGGAACTTGCCTCTTCCGGGGAAGTCGATCTCGCCCAGATATGGAACGGCAAGGCCTATCTCGCCCGGCTCGAGAGGCCCGATCTGCGCTACGCCTATCCCAAGGAAGGCTATACCGCCTGGATGGACAACCTGGTTGTCATCAAGGGCGCGCCCAACATCGAGAACGCCAAGCTGTTCATGAATTTCCTGATGGACCCCGAGAACGCGGCCATGATGACCAACTTCACCGGCTATGCGAACGGGGTGTCGGGAAGCGCGCAATATGTCGATCCCAAGCTCGCCGGCTCGCGAGAATACCGCCCGCCGGAAGGTGCGCCCGATCCCGAATTCGTGCCCGTGTGCAACGAAAGGGTGATCCGGCTCTATGACCGGCTGTGGACGAACTTCCTGAAGTAGAAGCGCAAGCTCGGAGGACGAAGAATGGCAATTGGGCGCCATCCGCAATGGGCGGACCTGAACTTGCAGGATCTCCTGCAGAATTCCGCCCTGGTGGTGGTGGACGCGACGAATGGCGTCCTGCACCCGGATGGCGCCCAGTCTGCCGACGGGCTCTGGCAGCGCGCCCGCTCTCGCGGCGGCGCGCTTGAGGCGATCGCCAGCCTGGTGGGCCTTGCACGCAAGCGTGCGATGCCCGTCGCCTGGCTGCGTTACGAATACCTGCGCCAGCATTACCCCGCGACGATCCTGGATCGCGCCCAGCAAGACTACTGGTACGGAAACCGGACCTGGACCGGGGGCCAGAAGGTTTGGGAAGGCGCGCTTGTCGATGAGCTCGCCGTGCTCAGGACATCTGAAGACCTCGATGCCGTCTATACGAGCTTTGGAAATGTCTTTCTGGGTTCGCCCCTGCTGCCGTCGCTGGCCGCCTGGAATGTACGGACCATCCTGATCTGCGGTTTTCACCTGGACCATTGCGTGGAACAGGCGGCGCGCACCGCCCGCGATTTCAGCCTGGTTCCCGTTGTCGTGGGCGATGCCAGCGCGGCGTCGGACCCGGCGGATGAGCAGCCCACCCTCAAACGCATCGATGCGAACTGGGCGCCCGTTATCGAGGCTCGCGAGCTACTGACTTCCTGATTGCTCCGGCCCCGCTGCCCGCCGGGCCGCGCTGGCCCGGAGCGTCGGCCGCGTGTCGATCTCGCCGGCTGGCAGGTCGAGTGAACAAGCACTTCTTTCGAACAGGACAAGATCGATGAACGAGACATTCCAACCCCGATCGCTCGACAGTTTCTGGATGCCCTTCACGGCCAACCGGCAGTTCAAGGCCGATCCGCGAATGCTCGTCGCCGCCTCCGGCATGCATTACACCGCCCAGGACGGGCGACCGGTCCTTGACGCAACGGCGGGTCTCTGGTGCGTGAACGCAGGGCACGGCCGCCGCGAGATCGCCGAGGCTGTCGCCAACCAGTTGCGTGACCTCGACTATGCGCCATCGTTCCAGATGGGGCACCCGCTTGCCTTCGAATTCGCCGAGCGCCTGGGCGCGATCGCGCCGGCGGGTCTCGATCGGGTCTTCTTCGCCAATTCAGGATCGGAAGCGGTAGACACGGCCCTGAAAATGGCGCTGGCCTATCACCGCGCGCGCGGCGAGGGCGCCAGGACACGCCTCGTGGGGCGGGCGCGGGCCTATCACGGGGTGGGATTTGGCGGGCTTTCAGTCGGCGGCCTGGTCGGAAACCGGCGAAACTTCATCCAGTTGCCCGGTGTCGATCATCTGGCCGATACCCACGACCTCGCCCGGAATGCCTTCACGGACGGCCAGCCCGAATTCGGCGCCGAGCGCGCGAACGACCTTGAGCGCATCATTGCATTGCATGGCGCCGAGAACATCGCGGCGGTGATCGTGGAGCCCATGGCCGGCTCGACAGGCGTCCTCATCCCGCCTCTCGGTTACCTCGACCGCCTGCGCGAATTGTGCACTACCCACGGCATCCTGCTCATATTCGACGAGGTCATCACCGGTTTCGGGCGGCTCGGGGCACCGTTTGCCGCCCAGAAATTCGGCGTCGTCCCCGATATCATGACCGTGGCGAAGGGGATCACCAACGGGACCATTCCGATGGGCGCGGTCCTGGCGTCGCGCCAGGTCCACGATGCCATGATGCATGGGCCTGATGGCAGCATCGAGTTCGCCCACGGCTACACCTATTCGGGCCATCCAGTGGCCGCCGCGGCCGGCCTTGCAACGCTCGATATCTACCAGGGCGAGGGCCTGATGACACGGGCATCGGATATCGAGACCGACTGGCAATCGGCGCTTTCGCGTCTGCGTGGCCTCCCCAATATCATCGATATCCGCAGTATCGGCCTGGTTGGCGCCATCGAACTGCAGCCCAGGCCCGACGCGCCCGGCAGAAGGGCCTACGAAGCCTTCGTCCAGTGCTTCAAGGCGGGCGTACTCGTGCGCGTCACGGGCGATGTCATTGCGCTTTCCCCGCCCCTTGTCGCGGAGCGCGAACACATCGATACGATCGTTGAAACCCTGGCCGACGTGCTCGCCCACATCAACTGAGCGCCATCGCCACGGTCTGACCGGGCAGGGTGACGGGGCGGATCAGGATGCGTGTCCACGGATCATGTCGGCTGCCTTTTCCGCGATCATGATGACCGGCGACGCGGTGTTTCCGGACACGATCCTGGGCATGATCGAGGCGTCGATGACCCGGAGCCCGTCGATGCCGCGCACGCGCAGACTGGAATCCACAACCGCCTTGTCGTCCGGGCCCATTCTGCACGTTCCCACGGGATGGAAGATCGTGGTGGCGATGTTGCCGATCTCGCGCACCAGCTCGTCGTCGGTCTGCACGCCGGGGCCGGGCAGGAACTCCTGCGGCTCGTAGGGCGCCAGCGCCTTTGCCGTCATGATCTTTCGCGCCTGCTTGACCGCGGTGACCGCGACCTGCCGGTCGCGCTCGGCCGAGAGATAGTTGAGCCGGATGTCGGGTTGCCGATCCGTCTCCCGGCTGGTCGCATGTGTGCTGCCCCTGCTTTCCGGCCTCAGGTTGCACACCGACACGGTTATCGCGGGGAAGGGGTGCAGCGCATCGCCCAGCTTGTCGGTCGACAGCGGTTGGACGTGATACTCCAGATCGGGCGTTTCGAGCGCAGGGCTGGACTTGGTGAACATCCCGAACTGGCTGGGCGCCATGGAAAGCGGGCCACTGCGGCGCACCCCGTATTCCAGTGCCATCAGCGCCTTGCCCACAAGCGAGTTCGCCGCGGTATTCAGTGTCCTGGCGTTGCGCACCTTGTAGGCGGTCCGGATCTGGAGATGGTCCTGCAGGTTTTCGCCTACACCTTCGCTTTCGTGAATGATCTCGACGCCAAGGTCCCTGAGAACTTCGTGCCTGCCAACTCCCGACAACTCCAGGATCTTGGGCGAGTTGATCGCTCCCGCCGCCAGAAGGACTTCGTCCGCAGCCCTTGCCACGCAGGTCTCGCCGCGCCAGCGGAATCGCACGCCGGTCGCGCGCCTGTTCTCGATGACGAGGCGTTCGGTCTGCGAGTTGGTCAGCACGCGCAGATTGGGCCTTCTCATGGCTGGCCGCAGGAAGCCCTTTGCCGTGCTCCAGCGCACGCCGTGGTTCTGGTTGACCTCGAAGAAGCCCGATCCCTCGTTATTGCCGTCATTGAAGTCGTCGCGTGGCATCACGCCGAATTCCATGGCGCCCTGCTGCACGGCCCGCAGGATCTCCCAGTTCAGGCGCTGGCGGGAGACTTTCCATTCGCCGCCCGACTTGTGGTGCGCGCTGTTGCCTGCATGGTGGTCCTCGGACCTGAGGAAATAGGGCAGGACGTCGTCCCAGCCCCAGCCGGCATTCCCCATCTGCCGCCAGCCCTCATAGTCGGCCGCCTGGCCGCGCATGTAGATCATTCCGTTGATCGACGTGCAGCCGCCAAGCACCTTGCCGCGCGGGTAGGAGAGCGACCGCCCGTTGAGGCCCGGTTCCGCCGAGGTCTTCATCATCCAGTCGGTGCGCGGATTGCCCATGCAGTAGAGATAGCCCACCGGGATGTGGATCCAGTGATAGGAATCGTTGCCGCCTGCCTCAAGCAAAAGTACTTTCTTGTCAGGGTCTTGGGTGAGCCGGTTCGCCAGCACGCATCCCGCAGTTCCCGCGCCTACGATGATATAGTCGTAACTGCCCTCCAGTTCGCGAACCTGATCCATCCGTCCCTCTCCCCTCTTCTTGTTTTGCCAACACTCCTATCCGACCAGCGGCCATTGGAACAAGTTGCACTCAAGTCGCATATGGACGGCAGCCCCGGCCAGCCTGGACGCAGTGGACAGAACGGCAGACAAGCTCGGTATCAGACCTGCGTCGTGGCGCCGGACAAGAAGGACGTCTCGAACTGGCCATGGGCGCGCTTCACCTGCTCGACGATGAAATCGATCACCGTTCGCACGCGCGCGGAGTCGCGGGAATCCTGGTGGGCCATGATCCAGAATGTGCGCTTGATTTCGACCAGGTTGGGCAGGACGGGCACCAGCGCCGGCACGGATCGCGCCATGAAATCGGGCAGGATGCACAACCCCACGCCTGCCTCCACCGCGCGGGTCTGGGCGAAAATGTTCGTGCTCGACAGGCGGGGTCCCAGGTCGGGTTCGATGGCGTTGAGGTAGTCGAGTTCGGGCGTGAAGATCAGGTCCGGGATATAGCCGATGATCGTATGGCTTGCGATCTCCTCCTTGCGCGTGATCGGCCCGTTGTGGCGCAGATAGTCGCGCGAGGCATAGACATGCAGCGTATAATCGGTGAGCTTGCGTGAGAACAGCCGGCCGCTGTCGGGCCGCGACAGCCCCACCGCGATATCGGCCTCGCGCTTGGACAGGCTGAAGATGCGGGGCATCGCAACCAGTTGCAACTCAAGCTCGGGGTTGCGGCTCGCCAGTTCCCCGAGGCGCGGCGCCAGAAAGAACGAACCGAACCCATCCGGAGCGCCGATCCGCACCGCCCCTGTCAGCGAGAACCGTTCCCCCGCGATATCGTTCTGGATCGTGGCCGCCGTGCTCTCGATATTCTCGGCGTGCACCAGCATCTTCTCGCCCAGGTCGGTCAGCGCATAACCGCGCGGCGAACGGGTGAACAGGGCGGCGCCAAGCCGCTTTTCCAGGGCGCGCACACGCCGGCTGATCGTGGCGTGATCGGTGTCCATGCGCCGGGCCGCCGCCGTCAGGCGGCCCGTGCGCGCAACGGCGAGAAAATAGCGAAGATCATCCCAGTCGAATGCCATGGGTATGAGCATAATCGCACAATGGTTGATCCATCAAGGGTCTGGCCTTGCGAAACTAAACAGATGCATCTTTGCGTTTAGCGGAGTTTCAGGGAGGAGGCGTCGTTGTACAACGTTGGGCACTTCATCGGGGGAAGCCGGGTCGAGGGCGCGAGCGGCCGACACAGCGATATCTTCAATCCCGCCACTGGAGAGGTCCAGGGCCGCGTGGCGCTGGCCAGCGCCGACGAACTGAACGCCGCGATCGCGAACGCGAGGGCAGCGCAGCCCGAATGGGCGGCGGTCAATCCGCAGCGGCGCGCCCGTGTCCTGATGAAATTCGTCGAACTTCTGAACAGGGACATGGACAAGCTCGCCGAGGCGCTGTCGCGCGAGCACGGCAAGACGCTCCCCGACGCGCGCGGCGACGTGATCCGTGGGCTTGAGGTCGCCGAGTTCTGCATCGGTGCCCCACATCTGCTCAAGGGCGAGTTCGCCGAAGGCGTCGGGCCGGACATCGACATCCATTCGGTGCGCCAGCCGCTTGGCGTGGTCGCCGGCATTACCCCGTTCAACTTCCCCGCGATGATCCCGATGTGGAAATTCTGCCCGGCCATCGCGGCGGGCAACGCCTTCATCCTCAAGCCGTCCGAGCGCGATCCGTCCGTTCCCATCATGCTGGCGGAACTGATGTTGGAAGCTGGCCTGCCTGCCGGCATTCTGAACGTGGTCAACGGCGACAAGGAAACCGTCGACGGTATCCTCGATCACCGCGACATCATGGCGGTGGGCTTTGTCGGTTCGACCGCGGTTGCCGAATATGTCTACACGCGTGGCTGCGCGGCCGGGAAGCGTGTGCAATGCTTTGGTGGCGCCAAGAACCACATGCTGATCATGCCCGACGCGGACATGGACAAGGCCGTCGATGCACTCGTGGGTGCCGGCTACGGAGCGGCGGGCGAACGCTGCATGGCCGTCTCGGTTGCCGTGCCGGTCGGCGAGGGGACGGCGGACCGGCTCATGGAGAAGCTGACGCCGCGCGTCGAAAACCTCAAGATCGCCCCGTATACGGTCGGCGACGACGCCGACTTCGGCCCCCTTGTGACGAGCGAGGCGCGGGCACGCGTGACCGGTTATGTCGACAAGGGCGTCGAGGAAGGCGCCACGCTCGTCGTCGATGGACGCGGCTTTGCGCTGCAGGGATATGAGAACGGCTTTTTCATCGGCCCCTGCCTGTTCGACCGCGTCACGCGGGACATGACGATCTACAAGGAAGAAATCTTCGGGCCGGTGCTGTCGGTCGTTCGGGCAAAGACCTACGAGGAAGCCCTCGACCTTGCCATGAGTCACGAATACGGGAACGGCGTTGCCATCTTCACCCGGGACGGCGACGCCGCGCGCGATTTCGCCGCAAGGGTGAATGTGGGCATGGTGGGGATCAATGTGCCCATTCCGGTGCCGGTTGCGCACTTCACATTCGGCGGCTGGAAGCGGTCCGGATTCGGAGACCTCAACCAGTACGGCCCGGACGCCTTCAGGTTCTATACCCAGACCAAGACGATCACCTCGCGCTGGCCTTCGGGCATCAGGGACGGCGCGGAATTCGCCATGCCGACGTCAGGCTGAGGCATGCCGGTCGGCAGGTCGGCCGACCGAAACGGGGGAGGAAAGCGACATGAGAAGCGGGGGACCCAGTTGAGCCGCATTGCCTTCATCGGCCTTGGAAACATGGGCTTGCCAATGGCGGTGAACCTTGGCAAGGCCGGTCATGAATTGCGCGTCTTCGATGCGTCGCCGGATGCGATGGCAGGTGCGGCGGCGCAGGGCCTGACCGCGGCCACCGACATCGCCGAGGTCGTCAGCGGAGCCGAATTCATCGTCACGATGCTGCCCAACGGGGCGATCGTGCTCAAGGTGTTCGAGCAGATCCTGCCCGCGGCCGGCAGCGGCGCGGTTATCATCGACTGCTCGACGATCGACGTGGCCAGCGCCAGAAAGGCGCACGAGATGGCCTCGGCAGCGGGCCTGCTTCCGCTCGATGCGCCCGTTTCTGGCGGCACGGCAGGGGCTGCCGCCGCAACGCTTACGTTCATGGCGGGCGGGAGCAAGCCGGTCTTCGCCAGGGCGGAACCCGTGCTCGGCGCGATGGGGGCAAGGATCGTCTATTGCGGCGAAGGCGGCGCCGGACAGGCGGCCAAGATCTGCAACAACATGCTTCTTGGCATTTCCATGATCGGTGCGTGCGAGGCCTTTGCGCTCGCCGAAAAGCTGGGCTTGTCGGCCCAGGCCGCATTTGATGTCATTTCCACGTCCTCGGGCTCGTGCTGGTCGGTCAACTCCTATTGCCCGGTGCCCGATGTCGGTCCGAAGACGCCGGCTGACAACGGTTACCGGCCCGGCTTTGCCGCCGAACTCATGCTCAAGGATCTCGGCCTGTCGCAGGAGGCGGCCGCAAAGGCCGGCCAGGCAACGCCGATGGGCGAGCATGCCATGCAGCTCTATCGGGCCTTCGTTGAGGGTAGCGGTGCGGGTAAGGATTTTTCCGGGATCATCGAATTTCTCAGGACTGCGGCGAGGGACCCCGAGTGAGACCCGGATCGCAACAGCGGCCCGCGTTCCCGATGTCACCGGGGCCCGTGACTGTTGCCGCCGCATCCAGCCACCTGAACGCATCCGGTCTGCCTGATGGCGCCTTCGGTGCCGTAGCGAAGGCGGATCGGATCATTCCTGTTGCATGCCGGCCCATATCGCAATCCGCGCAGGGTCGGCTTGCCAACGTGGCTCCCAACCAGTCCAAAAGGGCGACAACGCTGCTCAAGACCGGCGGGTTCCCTGTCGGCAACAAACGAAGCGGACTGGTTGGGAGCACAATGTCCCAATGAACCAAGGAGGGAGGACATCATGAAATCGTTACTCTGTGCAGGAATCGGCATTGCCGCGTTCATGGCCGCGTCCGGCGCGGCCATGGCCGACGGCATTTCCAATGATGTGGTCAAGATCGGTGTTCTTGGCGACATGTCCGGCGTCTATTCGACCGGGTTCAGCGGCGATGGCGCCGTTGCCGCCGTCAAGATGGCAGTCGAGGACTTCGGCGGCACGGTTCTGGGCAAGAAGATCGAGGTGATCTCGGCGGACCACCAGAACAAGGCTGACGTGGCTTCCGCCACTGCGCGCCAGTGGATCGATGAAGATCACGTCGACATGATAACCGACCTGACCAATTCGGCGGTCGCCCTTGCCGTGCAACAGGTCGCCTCCGACAAGAAGGTCATCACCATCGCCACCGGCGCGGCCTCTTCGGATCTCACTGGCAAGGCCTGCACCAAATACGGCATCCACTACGGCTACGATACCCATGCCCTGCCGGTCGGCACGGCAACTGCCGTGGTGCAGAATGGTGGCGACACCTGGTACTTCATCACCGCTGACTATGCCTTCGGCCATGCCCTCGAGGACAATACGACCGAGGTCATCAACGCCCTTGGCGGCAAGGTGCTCGGCAGTTCCGACGTGCCGCTCGCCTCGACCGACTTCTCTTCCTATCTTCTGCAGGCGCAATCCTCCGGCGCGAAGGTCATCGGCCTGGCAAACGCGGGTGGCGACACCGTCAACTCGATCAAGCAGGCGCATGAGTTCGGCATCACAGATGCCGGCCAGCAGCTTGCGGGCATGCTGGTGCTGATTTCCGACGTGAAGAGCCTTGGCACGGACGTCGCCAAGGGCCTGAACTTCACCACCGCCTGGTACTGGAACAGCGATGATGCCTCGCGGGCGTGGAAAGAGAAGTACATGAAGTACTCCAACGGCGCCGCGCCGACCTTCCCGCACGCAGCCGACTACTCGCTCACCATGGCCTATCTGAAGGCCATCGAGGCGGCAGGCACCGACGATCCGGATGCAGTTCGCGCCGAACTGGGCAAGATGAAGATCGATGACTTCTTCGCCAAGGGCGGCACCATCCGGCAGGACGGCCTTCTGATGCACGACATGTATCTGCTCCAGGTCCAGGACAACGCAGGCGGCGATCCCTGGGACGTGGCCAAGGTCGTGCGGACGATTCCGGGTTCGGACGCCTACTTCTCGCTTGCCGACGGCGGTTGTCCGCTGGTCAAATAGCATGATCGAGAGGGAGGGCGGCCGGGCTGCCGGCCGCTCCTCCCGTCCTGTCGCTGGCGGCCGGCAGGGCCTTTCGGGCAGCAAGGGAGGCTGAGATGAGCGACACCATCCTCGAGGCTCGGAACCTGAGCAAGAATTTCGGCGGCTTCCAGGCCGTCAAACAGGTCAACCTGCGGATCGCGCGGGGCACGATCCACGCGATCATCGGCCCCAACGGAGCGGGCAAGACCACGGTCTTCAATCTCCTCACCAAGTTCATCACCCCTTCCTCCGGGCAGATCCTTTTCAACGGGCGCGAGATCACCAGTTTCAAGCCAGCGGAGATCGCCAATCTTGGCATAGTGCGTTCGTTCCAGATTTCAGCCGTGTTCCCGCATCTGACGACGCTGGAGAACGTGCGGCTGGCCCTGCAGAAGCGGCTGGGCATCAGCTACCATTTCTGGCGGTCCAAGCGCGCGCTCGAGGATCTCGACGACGAGGCCATGGAAAAGCTGCGGCAGGTCGGTCTGGCGCGCTTCGCCCACATACGCGCCGTCGAACTGCCCTACGGGCGCAAGCGCGCCCTCGAGATTGCCACGACCCTCGGTCTCGACCCCGAACTCATGCTGCTGGATGAGCCGACCCAGGGGATGGGGGCGGAGGATGTGGGCCACGTCACCGATCTGATCAAGTCGGTTTCGGCCGGGCGCACCATTGTCATGGTCGAGCACAATCTGGGCGTCGTCGCCAGGCTCGCCGATACCATCACGGTGCTCAACCGGGGGGAACTGCTTGCCGAAGGTCCTTATGAAGAAGTGTCCTCGAATCCCGCGGTGATGGAGGCCTATATGGGCATCAAGGCCGATGAGGTGGCAGCATGAACCCCGAGGTCCCGCAACAATGACCGGCGCGCCTTCCAGCTATCTCAAGATCAGCGACCTCAATGCCTGGTACGGCGAGTCGCATGTGTTGCACGGCGTCGACCTCGAACTCGCCGAGGGCGAACTCATCACGCTTCTGGGGCGCAATGGGGCCGGCCGAACCACGACACTGCGCGCGATCATGGGCATGGTGGACCGGCGCACAGGCTCGATTGCGATCAGGGGCGAGGAATTCATCGATATTCCCGCGCATCGGATCGGACCCTTGGGGCGCATCGGCTACTGTCCGGAGGAACGGGGTATCTTTGCCAGCCTCAATGTCGAAGAGAACCTGATGCTTCCCCCCGTCGTGGGCGAGGGGGGCATGAGCCTCGACGAGATCTTTGAGATGTTTCCGAACCTTCGGGAGGTGCGGCGTCGCATGGGGACGCGGCTTTCGGGTGGCGAGCAGCAGATGCTGGCGATCGCGCGTATCCTGCGCACCGGCTCTCGGCTCCTGCTCCTCGACGAGATCACCGAGGGGCTTGCGCCCGTCATTGTCAAGACGCTTGGCGATGTCATCCGGCGCCTGAAGGAAAAAGGCTATACGATCGTGCTGGTCGAGCAGAACTTCCGCTTCGCAGCGCCCCTTGCCGACCGGCACTATGTCATCGAGCATGGCAGGGTGGTGGATCGCATCGAGGCGGGGGCGGTTGAAGCCAGCATGGACAGGCTGAACCACTACCTGAGCGTATAGGCCGGGGCGACAACCGGCCATCGCGCCACAAGGGCAGACCCAAGGGGAGGGGTGACACAAGACATGGACGTGATGATCAAGCTGATTCTTGCCCAGGGCATGCTGGGCCTGAACAACGGCGTATTCTACGCCATGCTGAGCCTTGGGCTGGCCATCATCTTCGGGCTGCTCAACGTCATCAATTTCGCCCACGGTGCGCTCTACATGACCGGCGCGTTCCTTGCGCTGATCCTCTACTCCTATCTCGGGGTGTGGCTGGGACTGGAATGGCTGCATATCGGCTTCTGGCCCGCGCTGGTTCTCGTGCCGCTGCTGGTGGGCTGTTTCGGGATGTTGCTCGAACGGTTGCTGCTGCGCTGGCTCTACAAGCACGACCCCATCTATGGCCTGTTGCTTACCTTCGGCGTTGCGCTGGTCCTGCAGGGCCTGTTCGTGAACTTCTTCTCCGTGTCCGGAACGCCCTATCCGGCCCAGCCCGATGAACTGCGTGGCGTGGTCAATCTGGGGTTCATGATCTTTCCCAAATACAGGCTGTTTGCCATCGTGTTCTCGATCTTCGTCTGCCTTGCGGTCTGGCTGGTCATCGAGCGCACCCGGATCGGCGCCATGCTGAGGGCAGGGACCGAAAACCCCGATCTTGTGAAGGCCTTCGGCATCAATGTGCCCTTGATGGTAACCCTCACCTTCGGCGTGGGAACCGGTCTTGCCGGCCTCGCCGGGGTTCTGGCCGCGCCGATCTACTCGGTCAGCCCGCTCATGGGCGCCGATCTCATCATCGTCGTCTTCGCCGTGGTGGTGATCGGGGGCATGGGCTCGATCATGGGCGCGGTCGTATCCGGGTTCGCGCTGGGGCTGGTGGAGGGCCTGACCAAGGTCATCTATGCGCCGGCGGCGAGCACCGTGATCTTCCTGCTTATGGTGGTCGTCCTGCTCTTGCGGCCGGCCGGTCTCTTCGGGCGACAGGGGTGATGAGCGACATGAGCAAACCAGCACTGGCCGAAGCCGGCGAATTCGAGGAAGCCGTACCCCACCAAAACCTCTCGCGCACGCGCTTCGTGCAGGTCCTGTTGTGGATCGGGTTGGTCGGCTTCGTTCTGACGGCGCCGTTCTACCTCTATCCCGTCTTCGTCATGCAGCTATTGTGCTTTGCGCTGTTTGCCTGCGCGTTCAACCTGCTGATCGGCTTCACCGGGCTGTTGTCGTTCGGGCACGCCGCCTTTTTCGGCGGTGCCGCTTATGTCGCGGGCCACGTCATCAAGGTCTGGGGGCTGCCCCCGCTCGCCGGCATCCTTGTGGGGGGGCTGTCGGCGGCAGTCCTGGGGTATGTGATCGGTGCGCTCGCCATTCGCCGGCAGGGCATCTATTTCGCCATGATCACGCTGGCGCTGGCCCAGATCGTCTATTTCTTCGCCCTGCAGTTCCCCTTCACTGGCGGCGAAAACGGCCTTCAGGGCATCCCGCGGGGCAACCTGTTCGGCCTGGTCGATCTCAACCAGCCCCTCGCCATGTACTATTTCGTTGCCGCCGTTTTCATGATCGGTTTCCTCGTCATATACCGCACGATCCATTCGCCCTTCGGACAGGTGCTGCAGGCTATCCGCGAGAACGAGCCGCGCGCGCTCTCGCTGGGCTACAATGTCGACCGCTTCAAGCTCATGGCGTTCGTATTGTCGGCTACGCTGGCCGGCGTCGCGGGCGCCACCAAGGCCGTCGTCTTCCAGTTCGCCTCGCTGACCGATGCGCACTGGCAGACCTCGGGTGAAGTGACCCTCATGACCCTGCTGGGCGGCATGGGAACCATCTTCGGGCCGGTCGTTGGAGCGATTACCGTGGTGGCCCTGCAGCACGAACTCTCCGGCATCGGATCGTGGGTGCAGGTGGTGATCGGGGCGATCTTCATCGTCTGCGTGCTGGTATTCCGCAGGGGTATAGTCGGCGAGATCGCGCGACTGTTGCGCATATCCTCCGTTTGAGGGCCGATCACCGGTCCCGTCGCCGGCGCGGGCGGACACAATGACAATGCCAAAGGATGCTCGCATGCAGCCGTTCACCTTCAATACCGCGCCCAGCATCCGGTTCGGCCCGGGGGTGCTCTCGAGCCTGGGCGAATTCGCGCAAGGCCTGATCGGCGGCCGGGTGATTGTGGTCACCGACCAGGGCATGGTGGCCGCTGGCATCGCGGAGCGCGCGCTTTTCGCACTTGAGGCGGCTGGCATGGACGCGGTGGTCTTTTCGCGTGTCGAGGCCGATCCGCCCGAGACGGTGGTGCGAGAGGCCATTGCCGAAGCCCGGAATGCAGAGGTGAAGGGGGTGGTGGGCCTTGGCGGCGGGTCGTCCCTCGACACCGCCAAGCTGGTTGCCCTGCTGGTGGAAGGCGATGAGCAACTCACCGATATCTATGGCGTGGGCAAGGCGAGGGGGCCGCGCCTGCCGCTGGTCCTGGTGCCAACGACCGCCGGAACCGGATCGGAAGTCACCCCGATCTCCATCGTCACGACCGGAGCGAACGAGAAGATGGGGGTCGTCTCCCCGATCCTTCTGCCCGATCTGGCCGTGCTCGACCCTGAACTCACCCTCGGGTTGCCCCCGCATATCACGGCCGCCACCGGTATCGATGCGATGGTGCACGCGATCGAGTCCTATGCCTCGGCCAGCCCGAACAACAATCCACTCTCGCGCAATCTGGCGACCCAGGCCCTGAGCCTGATGGGGGCTGCGCTGGAACGGGCGGTCCATCATGGCGAGGATATCGCGGCGCGCTCGGCCATGCTGCTCGGTTCGATGCTGGCTGGCCAGGCCTTTGCCAATTCTCCCGTTGCGGCGGTGCATGCGCTGGCCTATCCGATCGGCGGGCATTTCCACGTGCCGCACGGGCTTTCCAACGCGCTGGTTTTGCCGCACGTCCTGCGGTTCAACGCCCGGACGGCCCCGCAACCCTATGCGGAACTGGCGCCATTCGCCTTTCCCGATCTCGCCAGGCTCGAAGGCCAGGAGCGGGCCGAGGCCTTCTGCGAAGCGCTCGCCGACCTCTCCCGGCGGTGTGGCCTTCAGCAATCGCTGCGGGAGATGGACATCCCCCGCGAGGTGTTGCCCAGACTGGCGAGCGACGCCATGAACCAGACCCGGCTGCTGGTCAACAATCCGCGCCAAGTCACCGAAGCCGACGCTCTGGCGATCTATCAGGCCGCCTGGTAGCGCGCGGTCGGCGCGACGTTGGCTGCGGCGCGCGTCATCGTGCCAAAACCTTGCGTTCCTGGGCGCAGTCGATCGAAGCACGCGGTGCGCGAATTGCCTGGAGGCAAATCAAACCTGACCCGCGTGGGATGGCACTACGTGTTGATCCGCCAATAACTGGGTGCTTGACATTATGAGATGGCGCTCTAAAAATAAGTTAGGTAACTAACTGAAAATGCACATTGGAGAATATGGACGTGGACAACGACCGCTTTGAACTAGTCGACACAAACCGCTTCGGGCCGTGGACCGTTGTCACTGGTGCTTCATCGGGTATCGGGTTGGAATTCGCCCGGCAACTGGCGGCGAATGGCCTCAATCTGGTTCTGGTCTCGCGGCGCGAACGTGTGTTGGAGCAGGTCGGCCAGAGACTCAAGCAACGCTACGGCATCGATTATCGGACCATCGAGGCCGACCTTTCGACAGAAGAGGGGCAGCGCAAGGTAGTGGATAATACCGTCGATCTTGACGTCGGGCTCCTGGTTTCAAATGCCGGCACCGGGCAACCTGGCAATTTCCTGTCTTTCGAAGAGAGCGATCTCAGGATGATTTCTCAGCTCAATGCCATTTCCTACATGGTGTTGACGCACCAATTTGGGCGACGTTTGGCCAAGCGCGGCCGGGGCGGGGTTCTGCTGGTATCAGCGCTTGGCTCGGATACTGGTATTCCCTACAACGCGAAGGCCGCAGCCGCAAAAGGCCTCGTCAACACACTCGGCAGGAGCCTGCACTACGAGTTTGGCAGGCTTGGACTCAATATCTCCGTCCTCATCGTTACGCCGACCGAAACGCCAATCATCGAGAAGATGGGACTGCGCCGAATAGACATGCCGACCAAACCGATGTCCGTACAAAAAACGGTTGGCGCCGGCCTTGTCGGATTGCGACACAACAAGATGATAGTATTGCCCGGTCTCATGTTCCAGATCGCGAATGCCTTGGTGCCCGCTGGCCTGGTTCGAAAGATGACCGCCGAAATGATGCGCAAAAGCACGACTTTCGTGGCCTAGGCGCAGTTTTAGAGCGGCCGGACCAATGCGTGGGGCAATTCTCTGCTGGATCACAACTCTTGTGGCGTCATTGCCGTTCGTTGTGCCAGGGGCAGCACCGCTTGCAGGCTACCCACATTTCATCTCGGATATGGCCGTGCTTGGCTATCCGAATTACTTTTCGATCATTCTCGGCATTTCCAAACTGGCGGCCGTTGCCGCCATTCTTGCTCGGGGCCTGCCAAAGGCTCAAGAGATGGGTCTACGCAGGCATGATGTTCGATGTTGCGGGCGCCTTGGTCTCGCGACTGATCGTCGATGGAGGTGGGACGGCCTTGGCCATACCTGCGGCGGTCGGGCTGTTGACTCTGGCTTCATGGGCCTTGCGGCCGCAAGGCCGAAGGTTGGTGGCGCAACCGGTCACAGGCATGCGCGCTTGACGAAGTGAGCGAGAAAACGGAGGTATGATGGCGGCTGCAAAGAGAAATCCGCGCAACAAGCGTGACAGACTGGTCGAAGCGGCAACGGCGCTCACCTATCGGCAGGGCTATCGAAAGACAACCCTTTCCGATATCGCGCAGGAGGCGGACGTGCCTCTGGGCAATGTCTACTACTACTTCAAGACCAGGGATGCGATCGGCTCAGCTGTTCTC
Source organism: Devosiaceae bacterium (assembly GCA_036563245.1). Taxonomy (GTDB): domain Bacteria; phylum Pseudomonadota; class Alphaproteobacteria; order Rhizobiales; family Devosiaceae; genus DATCMU01. The sequence continues at coordinate 72,919 of DATCMU010000035.1, forward strand.
GCGAAGCGCGAAGGCGAGTTTGAAGCTCTGCGTGCCTATCTTGATTCTCTGCCAGGCCCGCGTGAGCGGCTGACAGGCTTCATCGCCATGACCATCTCCAACGCCGCAAATGTAGCGAATTTCGGGTGCCCGATGGGTTCACTTTGCGCCGAGCTTTCGAAGGACGGTGGGGAACTGGCTGACCGCTCCAATGCGCTGCTCGCCCAGCCGATGGCCTACATGGCAGAACAATTCAATGCGTTGGGATATGCCGATGATGCTGAGGCGCTGGCCCTGCAGCTTCAGTCCTCATTGCAGGGCGCTTCGCTGCTCACACAGAGTTTCTGTGACCCGTCGCTACTTGAGCATGAAGGCGAGCGTCTTCTGACCTGGATTGCGGATCTATAGGCGTCGCACGCAATGCTCTCTTGCTCTCGATTGCGGTGACGGAAATTCGGTGACAGTGCACTTGTTTGCCTACGGGCCTTGGGCCCAGGTCTTCCGGGTCTCGGATCGCGGCCAAGGAGCGCGGCGGTGGGCTCGAAGAATGCGCCGTCGCCGAGGGGCGGCCGATGCTTACCGTCCCGCGCCGGGTCGAGCAGCGCAAGGACGCTGGACCATGGCCAGTCCTCGGGCCGGCTGGTCAGGCGTGCGCGCACCGGATTAGGCAGTGCGTGCCGCAAGTCGGCATCCCTGCCTCCTGCTCCTTCAGCACGCCGATAATCGGCTCTTCCATGAACCGTGACCGCTTGGTTCGTCCGTCTCCTGATCGTGACGGACCGTCGCAGAATCTGGAGGAGGTTCAGGTGCTCAGGTCAGTGCTCAGGTCACCTCTCGCACAGTTCTTCAACGAAGGCCTCCCCGAGCGACTCCACAAGTCCAACACCCGGAAGGCTCTCGAGATGAACAAGTATCACAAGCTCACCAAATGCGACCTTCACAGACAGGTAAAGGCCGCCTGGAAAGCCATGGGAAAACCAAGACCAACGGGATGGATGATGCCAAGCCTCGATCAGACCTGTGCCGGGCTTGAATATGGGTTAGAGGCAGCAATGGATCACGCGGACGAGATCGGATCCGGCAAGCTCGCCCGAAACCTCGACCTTGCCGAACGGATCAACAGGATGGTGAGGGGGTATTTCCTGACGCATCGCCGGGGATTGCCCTGAACGTTGCCCATGTCCTGCCCAAACCCGGTACCTCATGCAACCTGGAGCACTCTCGTCTCGTCCTCCGGCAAACATCCCCACTCGACTCAGAGTACGCCATATTTGGCGTAGATATCCGCCAGGTATCCACCTGCGCGAAGCTCGTCCATCGTGCTGGTTTCGCGGTCGATCTTGTTGAAGGCAATCCGAAGGACTTCTGCCTCAATGGCTTGCGGCACGACGACGACGCCGTCCACATCACCGAACACCAGGTCGCCTGGAGCGACGAGAACCCCGTCGCAAATGACCGGCACGTCCACAGCCTGGACTTGGCCGCGCCCCTTGGAATCAAGCGGGGCTATGCCTGCCGAAAACACGGGAAACTTGAGTTCCCTTATGCTGAGCACGTCGCGCACAAATCCGTCGGTGACACAGCCATTGGCGCCCCGGGTATGGGAAGCGGTTGAGAGCAGGCCACCCCAGGGTGCGATGCGTGACGATCCCCCGCAAGCGAAGACCGCCACATCGCCCGGCTTGAGGTCGTCGACGATCGCGATCTCGAGTTCGTAGGGATTGACCCCTTCATCCACGTGGGCAACTTCCACATAAATCCCCGTGCGGGCGCGGCCACACATCTTGAGATGGTCGTCGAGCGGACGCATGCGGGGCGACATCGCCTGATTCTTGAAACCGGCGGCGTCAAGCGCATCGGAAAGAACGGCGGTGAACAGCCGCTCCCATCCCGAGGGCAGGGGTGGATTTGTCCTTGAGATGAAGGCGGCCTTTTCCGGCATTTCCCGAAGATCCTTCCGTATTGAGATCTGTTTGCCTCTAGTGATCGGTCGCGGCTGAGTGATCGGAGACCAGGAAACGCGCCGCGAGCACGCACATGAGGATCGTGAAGAGCAGTACCAGCGAGACCAGCGCGTTGATGTCGGGGGAGAACCCCAGGCGCATCATCGCCCACAATCTTACCGGAAGTGTCGTCTGGGTGCCTGTCACCAGGATGGTGATCATCGTCTCGTCGAATGACAGGGCGAAGGCAAGAACCGCTCCCCCAGCCATCGCACTGGAGAGGTTGGGGAAAACGACCCGCCAGAAAGTCTGCCACTGGCTCGCTCCCAAATCATAGGAGGCCTCGACCAGGGTGGGGCTCATTGATTGCAGGCGCGTCAGTATGGTCCGGTAGACAATGGCGAGCACGAAAACCGTATGCCCGATCACGACCGTCAGGAGAGACCTTTCTATCCCCACCTCGCGAAAGAAGACGAGCAGGGCGAGGCCGCTGATGATCGGAGGCATGAGGAAGGGCAGGAAGATCGTGAAATGCAGGAAGTGCCGACCCCTGCGTTTTGCGTGATAATAAAGCGCCAGAAGCGTTCCCGCGAGGACACTGAGAACGACCGTGCAGACACCGACGACCAGAGTGGTCTGCAGTGCCGTCAGTATCTCCTGATTTTGGACCAGGGCGGCATAGTTTGAAGACGTGGGTGATCCCCAGTTCACGTCTCCATGCAGGGTCACGAAGAACGAGGACGCAATGGGAACCAGCAAAGGGCTGTAGAGCAGAACAGCCACGAGTGCGGTGATCGTACCGAGGGCAATTTGTGGGGTGCGCGACCAGCTCATCACAGCGCCACTCCGCGTCTGCGGCCAAACCGCTCCCCGAGCAGAATGGCGGCTATGACCACAACGACGAGGATTGCCGAGAGGGCCGCGCCAAACGGCCAATTGAAGGCCATTCCGAACTGGCTGTAGAGCAGCCGGCCGAAAGTGAAGCCGGAGACGCCGCCTACCATCTGGGGTGTCAGGAAATCGCCTATGGCCAGAACGAATACGAAGCTTCCGGCGGAGGCTACGCCGGGAAGACTGAGCGGGAGCGTTACCCTCAGAAAGGTCTGAAGCCGGTTGGCCCCGAGGTCGTCAGAGGCGCTGGTCAGGATTCGCGGAATGCGCTCGAGCGTGAGAAAGATCGGCAGGATCGCGAAGGGAATCAACAGAAGCGCGAGCGTGACAAGGATTGCGTTCATGTTGAAGACAAACAGCGAAGACGGCTGGTCCAGTATCCCGGCTGCAATCAGCCCCCGGTTGAGAAAACCGTTGTAACCAAGGATTGAGCGAATGGCGTAGATCTTGATCACGTAGCTCATGAGCAAGGGCACGAGCATGAGCATCAGCAGCGCGTAGCGCCAGCGACCCTTTAGGCTGCTCAGGAACAGGGCGGCCGGGTAGGCCAGGATCACGCAAATCGCCGCCACCGAAAGACAAAGAAGAATGGTGTTCCAGAATACCGGGAGGAAAACCGGGTCCGACACGAAGCGCACATAATTCTGTATCGTGAATGCGTAGATGATCTGACCGTGGTCCACGCTGAAGAAGCTGTAGACAAGGAACATTGCCAGCGGCGCGACGATCAGAAAGAGCGGCGCCGCGAAGGCGAGAAGAGTAATGCCGAACGCGCCATATGCCGGTCGCTTATGCCGTTCGGTCCTGGCCGCCCGCGTCATGCCAATACCAGGTGCGTTTCGCGCGGGGCGATGCTCAGATCAAGCCGCGCGCCGCGTTGAAGAGTGCTGCCGTCGATGCTGCTCGGCATGCGCATGCGCAGGCGGACGGGATCGGTGGTCTCGGTCTGCAATTCAGCCACGGTGCTCGACCCGGCGAACGCGATGTCCTCGACGCGCGCGCCCAGCCGGTTGACCTGACTGTCCCCCTCGTGCGGGTGCAGCGCTTCCGGGCGAAACGCAGCGAAGGCTGGAGCCCCGAAGGGCGCGCTGCGCAGGTGTTCCTGGCCCTCAATGGAGCAGATCAACGTCCCAAGACTGGTTTGTATGGCTCGCTCGCCGCCCGTCGTGGCGCCGAGCGTTCCGGGCACGAGGTTGTTGTCACCGAAGAACCGCGCCACGAACTCGCAATTCGGTCTGTAGTAGAGTTCCAGCGGCGTGCCGAGTTGGCGTATGCGGCCCGACTCCATTACGCAGATGCGGTCCGACATGCTGATCGCCTCTTCCTGATCGTGGGTGACGAAAAGGAAGGTGGTCTTGATCTCGCGCTGGATCGACTTGAGGAACTCCTGCATCTGTCGCCGCAGCTCAAGGTCAAGCGCGGCGAGCGGTTCGTCCAGAAGGATGAGGCGGGGCTCGCAGATCAGGGCTCGCGCCAGGGCGACACGTTGCCGCTGGCCACCTGACAGTTGCGCCGGGAAACGGTCGGCAAGAGGCGCGAGTTGCACCAGTTCAAGAGCATCCGCGACGCGCCGGGCAATCACGTCGCGCGGCATATGCCGAACGGACAAACCATAGCCGACATTGCCTGCGACGGTCAGATGAGGAAAGAGCGCATAGTCCTGGAACACCGTGTTGAACGGGCGCCGATTGATCGGCATCGCGCTGATATCCTGTTCCTCGAGCAGGATTTCGCCAGCGGTCACCGACTCAAGACCGCCGATCAGCCGCAGGATCGTCGTCTTGCCGGACCCCGATGGGCCCAGGACAGTGAGAAACTCGCCGTCGCGGATCGTGAGGTCGATGTCGAAAAGCACGGGAACTTCCCCATAGGATTTCGAAACGGACCGCAGGGTCAACAGGTTTCCAGTCACGCTCATTGCCGAAGATCGTCCTGACTTGCACGGTCGGGTGGTGACCCGGAAGATCCCGGGTCACCGGATGGTTGGATGGTGTCGCCCCTTGGGATCAGGGCGTGGCTTTCACCTCGTTCCACAGGTCGGACCGCTTGAGCGGGTCTTCGACCGGCTCGAGCCAGACCAGCTTGTCGTTGGCGCCGGCACTACCGGTTTCGGTTACGGAGTTTCCAAAACCTGTCCGCTGTGACAGTTCGGAGCTGACTTTCTCGCTGATCATGAAGTTGATCCACTTGTGGGCCGCATCCAGATCGCGAGCGCCCTTGGAGATGACCCAGTTGTCGAGCCATGCGAGCGCGCCTTCCTTGGGATTGACGTAGGCGACCGGCGCGCCGACCTCCTGCATCGCTTTCACCTGCTGCTGGCCATAGTTCGCCCAGATCAGCGCCACATCGTTGTTCTGGTAGATCTGCTGGGCCTCATCAGCGGTCGTGTAGAAGCTGAGCACATTGTGCTTGAGGTCGACCAGCTTCTCCTTGACCTTCTCCATCTGATCGGCGGTCAGATGGAAGGGGTCCTTGTAGCCAAGGGTGAGCGCGGTGAATGAGAAGTTATGCTCGCCATTGTCGTAGGCGAGAACCTTGCCCTTGTATGCCGGATCCCACATCACATCCATCGAAGTGGGCGCAGGCTTCACCTTGTTCGTGTCGTAGATCAGACCGATGGAATCGAAGGCGAATGGGATGCCATACACCTTGCCGTCCTTGGTTACCCCGCCAACAGCTTCCAGATCACGGAAACGAGGCAGGACATTGGGCTGGTTTGGCAGCTTGCTGACATCGATCGGCGAGACCAGGTCCGCTTGTATGTAACGCTGCAGTTGCGCGGTATTGACGGCGAAGACATCGAAGTCCTTGCCTTCCGAACCCTTGATCTTGGCCCAGATCTCGTCATCGCTGCCGATGAAGACGACATCGACACCGATTCCGGTTTCGGCCGTAAACGCTTTCACCCAGTCGGGATCGGCATAACCGTCCCAGGCCAGGACACGCAGATTCTGCGCGAATGCAGCCGATGTCATCATGCCGACGCCGACCGCCGCAACCGCGATGCTGGCGAGAAGTTTTCTCAGTTTCATAGCCGTTCTCCTTGCTCCCTACGGTGACCCGTCAGGGCCCCTCATTGACCTGTCTAAAGTTGCTTCACCAAGACGGGTCCTTCGTCCGGCACGGACTCCATGCGGTTTATCAATGGCTTACCGAAAGCCTGTGCCTGGATTTCGAATGTATCGCCCGGTTCAGTGCGAATGCCGGATGCAAAACTCATGACGGCTGCACCGAAGAAGTAGGCATGCAGATCGCCCGGGCGCCGGTGCATCGAATAGCGGAAGTGGTAGTGTTCAAGGTTCGCGATGGAGTGGGACATATGCGCTTCGCCAGAAAGGAATTCCTCCTCCCAGATCACGCGGCCGTCACGCAGAACCCTTGATGTCCCTCGCACTTCCTGGGGCAGTTCCCCCAGAAGCAGCTCCGGCCCGATGGAACAGGCGCGCAATTTGGAATGCGCGAGATAGAGGTAGTTTTCCGCCTCTGTCAGGTGGTCGGAGTACTCGTTTCCGAGCGCATAGCCGATGCGATAAGGCGTACCCTCCGGACCAATATAGTAAAGCCCCACGATTTCGGCTTCCTCTGCGCCTGCCTTGGCGAATGAGGGGAGTGGAAGTGGCGCTCCAGGCGGAACAACGCATGTGCCCACGCCCTTGTAGAACCATTCGGGCTGTACACCGATCTGGCCCTTTTTCGGTTTGCCGCCTTGGAGTCCCATCCGGAAGATCTTCAGGGAATCGGACTCCTCGGCATCGTCGCCGTGGGTCAGAACGTGCATCTGGTTACGCGCCGCGGCACTGCCCGTGTGCGTCAGTCCTGTTCCGGTGACCATGAAGCGGGCCGGCTCGGGGTGATCGACAGGGGGGAGCACCAGACCCGCCCGCAGCAATGCGTCATAATCGACGGATGGCTCGGTGGCGCGTTCGAGCACGATATTGGCGATGTCCGTGCCGCGGGTCACGGCCTCTTCGGCGAGATCCAGCACGCGTGCGACGCCATGCAGGGGTACGAGGCGTTCGCCATCCGGCTGAACCATTCCGACCCGGCGTTCGCCGGCATCGGTCTTGAACTGGACCAGCCTGATTGGCCGATCCCCACCGGCTCCATTAGAAGCGGTCATACCCATCCCCCATCTACGATATATTGCTGGCTCGTGCACATGCGGCTGTCGTCGGCGGCGAGGAAAAGCACCATCCGGGCGATATCGGCGGGCATGAGCCGGTCAGGCAGGCATTGCCTGTCCTTGAGCTGGCGCTCACCCTCCTCGTTGAGCCAGAGCCGCACCTGCCTTTCCGTCATCACCCATCCCGGCGCGATGCAGTTGACGCGGATGCGTTCTGGGCCAAACTCGCGCGCGAGTGCCCGGGTCATGCCCCAAACAGCGGACTTGGAAGTGACGTAGGCCGGACAGTCCGGATCGCCCACCATCCAGGTTATGGAGCCGAAATTGATTATGGATCCGCCGCCATTGGCCCTCATCATTGGGCGTACCGCCTGCGCGGCAAAGAACTGATGACGAAGATTGACTTGCAGCCTGTCGTCCCAATATTCGACTGTCACGTCTTCCGTTTGGTGACGATCGTCGTTTCCTGCATTGTTGCAGAGGACCTCTATCGGGCCGTTTTCTTCCGCCGCTCTTGCGATGGCCGCGCGCAGGCTATCGATGTCGTGCAGATCGCAGGGAATGAAGAGCGGCGTGCCATTGCCCGCCTCGGCGGCAGAGCGTTGCACCGCTCTTGAAGCGTCTTCAGCGATATCGACGAACGCGACCTTGCTGCCCTGGGCACAGAAGTGATGCACCAGGCTTTCTCCGATGCCACTGCCGCCGCCGGTGATGAAGACGCTGCGGCCCATGAGGCTGGGATAATTTGCGGGATTTGCGATTTCAGATTGCATGCATGGTCACCAGTCAGTGGGAGTGCCGGGGAACGCCGGCGCCTCGCCGGCCCACGAGGAAGTCGAAGTCGCACCCCTCGTCAGCCTGGAGCACGCGTTCGACATAAAGGCTTGCGTATCCACCCGCAGGCGGCGGTGGAGGTACCCATTCCGCCTTGCGACGCTCGAGCTCGTCGTCGCTGACAAGAAGTTCGAGGCGACGCCCCTTCACGTCGAGTTCAATCAGGTCGCCGTCCCGCACCAACGCCAAAGGCCCGCCGGCCGCCGCTTCCGGCGCCGTATGCAGAACGACCGTTCCATAGGCGGTGCCGCTCATGCGGGCATCGGAGATGCGCACCATGTCGGAAACCCCCTGCTGCAGCAGCTTTGCGGGGAGGGGCATGTTGCCCACTTCCGCCATGCCGGGATAGCCTCGAGGTCCGCAGTTCTTGAGGACAAGAACCGAATTGGCGTCGACATCCAGGTCAGGATCGTCGATCCGGGAGTGGAAGTGCTCGATGTTCTCGAAAACAACGGCCTTTCCACGGTGCTGCATCAGTTCCGGCGTTGCCGCGGATGGCTTGATGACAGCGCCCGCCGGAGCGAGGTTTCCGCGCAGGACCGCAATGCCGCCCTCGGGCGTCAGCGGATTGTCGAGAGGTCGGATGACTTCGGAATTGTAGTTCTCGGCGCCGGCAATGATATCCCCCAGCGTCTGCCCAGCGACCGTCATCTGGTTCCGGTGCAGCAATCCCCTGGAATCGAGCGCGGCCATGACGACGGGAAGCCCGCCCGCATAGTAGAAGTCCTCCATGAGGAACTTGCCCGACGGCATGAGATTGACAATCGTGGGTATGTCCCGGCCGAGCCGATCCCAGTCGTCAAGGGTCAGATCGATCCCGATGCGGCGAGCGATGGCGATGAGATGAATGACGGCATTTGTTGATCCGCCGATGGCGCCATTCACCCGGATGGCGTTTTCAAACGCCTCGCGCGTGAGGATCTGCGAGAGCCGGACATCGTCTTCAACCAGTTTGACGATCCGCCTGCCGGCGTTGTGGGCCAGGACGTTCCGGCGGGCGTCGACAGCGGGTATTGCCGCGTTCTGGGGCAGGGCGATCCCCAATGCCTCGACCATGCTTGCCATGCTCGAGGCCGTGCCCATGGTCATGCAAGTGCCGGCCGAACGGCTCTGTCCCTGTTCGGCCGCGATGAAATCCTCGACCCGCATGCGGCCCGCGCGAACGTCTTCGGCAAATTTCCAGACGTGTGTGCCCGAGCCGATGTCCTGTCCCCTGAACTTGCCGTTGAGCATCGGGCCACCCGACACGACAATCGTGGGAAGATCGCAGGAGGCCGCGCCCATCACGAGCGAGGGCGTTGTCTTGTCGCAGCCCACCAGAAGGACGACGCCATCGACGGGGTTGCCCCTTATCGATTCCTCCACGTCCATGCTGGCAAGGTTGCGAAACAGCATGGCAGTGGGCCGCATGTTGCTTTCGCCCAGCGACATCGCGGGGAATTCGAGGGGCAATCCGCCCGCCTCGTAGACACCACGCTTTACGCGCTCGGCGAGGCCGCGCAGGTGAGCGTTGCAGGGAGTGAGTTCCGACCAGGTGTTGCAGATGCCGATTACGGGTCGTCCGTCAAACACGTCGTCCGGAAAGCCCTGGTTCTTCATCCAGCTGCGATGCATGAAGGCATTCTTGCCGTCGCCGCCGAACCATGCGGTCGAGCGCAGCTTGCGTTTGGTTTCGGTCACGCTTCGGCCTCCGCGTGTTGCGGGCGCGCTTTATGGAGATCCAGCCCTCTGCGCACATCCTGTTCAGCACCGTCGATCAGAGCGGCCATCGCCTTGTGGGCACCAGGCCCATCGCCAAGCACAATGCGGTTCAGGACCTCCTTGTGCATCGGCAATGAGTGGCTCTGTCCGGCTGGATTGTGGTCCGACAGCCTGAAACTCATCATCAGGGCCGTCTCGATGAGGGCGCCCAGCGAGCCGATCAGCTCGTTGCCCGTCATGGTGAGAATGGTCTTGTGGAACTGGAGGTCCGGTTCCGCGAAAAGCGCGCCGTTGTCTCCGGCCGCTTCCATCTCCTCCAGGGCCTTCTGCAGCACCGCGACTTCTTCGGCTTCTGCATTCCTTGCGGCAAGCGCGGCCGCCACCGGCTCGATGGCCCGGCGCAGTTCGAACAGCGCGTTCACGTCTTTTTCGGACGGGGCGTCCGAGTAGCGCCACAAGAGAATGTCCGGGTCGAGGAAATTCCAGTTTGAGCGCGGAAGCACCTTTGTCCCGGTCTTGGGACGCGCAACGACCAGCCCCTTGCCGGCCAGAACCTTCACGGCTTCCCTGAGTACCGTGCGGCTGATCCCGAGCATTTCGCCAAGATCGTCCGCATTGGGAAGCGTTTCGCCGGGCAGGAAGTCGCCGTTCACAATCCGCTTTCCGATTTGCTCGACAACCGATTGATGCAGGCTTCCATACCGCCCTTCCTCTGCGCGGCCTTGGCCGCCCGGGGTCAGCCGGCCCCTCGCGGCAGCAAATGGCGTTGCTTTGGTTCTATTCTTCATATGATATGAATGATGGAGACAACAACAGGAGTCAAGCGCCACATGAAGGATTTTGATGGGCTTCCAGATGGTGACGGTTTGGTGCGTATCGCAGACGGTGAGGCGAGCGTGGTCCTTGCGCCCCGCATTGGCGGCGCGATTGCGGCCTATCGCTGGGAAACATCGGGTGGCACTCTCGATTGGCTGCGTCCGGCCGCGGTCGATGCGATCAGGCGCGCTGACGCCGGCAGCATGAGTTGCTTCCCGCTCGTCCCGTATTCCAACCGGATCAGGAACGGCAAATTCCGGTTCAGGGGCGAGGATGTCCGTTTGCCTGTATCACCGTCGGAAGACCCGCATTTTGAACATGGTCATGGCTGGAGAAAGCCATGGGAAGTTCTCGAAGTCGGTCCGGACAAGGCGGTCATGCGCTATGTTCACGAGGCTGATGAGTGGCCATGGCGCTATGAAGCCGTTCAGCAGGTCAGTCTCATTGCGGGCGCGCTGGTCCTGGACCTGAGCATCAGGAATCGGTCGGAGCGTTTCATGCCTGCGGGGCTCGGTATCCACCCATACTTCCCTGTGACGCCGAAGGCGCGCGTCGAGGCTCGCGTTGCCCGAATGTGGGAAACGGATTCAGAGGTGCTCCCGACAAGACTCGTCAGGCCACGGGCCGGGGCCGATCCAAACACGGGGATCGAGATATCCGCGCTGGATATCGACAATGTCTTCACTGGGTGGACGGGTAACGCGCGCATTATCTGGCCGGAGAAAGGCGCGTCCCTCGCACTCAACGCAGAGGGGCGGTTGCACTTTCTCGTTCTTTACGCGCAAAGGAGCGAGGCTGACTTCTGTGTTGAGCCCGTGAGCAACGCGACCGATGCTTTCAATCTCGGCGATGCGGACGAAAGCGATGTCGGCGTCACAGCGCTTGCACCCGGTGACTGCCTGACGGCCAGGATTGAGCTGTGTCCGGAAATTGGCACCCCAGGGTGAGTCAGATGGCCTGGAAAACAAGCCCTCACGCTGGCCGGCGCGATGGGAATCTGACGCGCGGGTCGGACGGTCGTGCTCCCACTTGCTACGATCGGTTTTGCGGCCCGGCTTTGGACGTTTGGGGCATGCTTGCGGTCGACATTCCGTGGCCACGCGGGCGGCCGACAGTCTCCGCCCTGTGCGGGACCATGGCCAGTGCATATTCTTCGGCGGTTTGCAGAAATGCGACGGCGTCCGACGCACGTTGACGAACGGCCCCGGTTGCGGTCAGGCCGTCGCCCTGTGCCGGATCCAGCAGGGAGGGCGCGTCTGACCGGCGTCAGCGCCAGGCCGCCATTCGTCGCGGCGACATAGCCTTCGGCCTGCTCATAGAGATGCGCTGTCTCGGCGGAATAGTGGATATACTCGCCTGTGACCGTTTCAAGGCTGCCGTCTTCGAGAACGATGCGGCCATCGGTCCTCAGAATATCTTCGATCGAGCGGAACGCGCCATAAGCGTCGAGGAACCGGTGACCCGGCGTCACCGTCAGCCCATTCGACAGCCGAATCCACACATCCGTAATGTTTTGGAACAGGCGGACAACCTGCTTGCCGGCAAGGCCAGACCGCCCGCCAAACTGGCGCGCATCGAATGCGGAGACCAGATCACCGACCTTGACGTCTTCGATTGGCAGTTCAACACCGTCCGCGCCGCGCACCATCGTCGCGGCAGGGAAGCACTTGTTGAAGCCATTAAGATATTCGTCAATTGTCAGCCTGCTCCCGTGCTGCTGCTGGAACAGCTTGTTGGCATTGCTGAAAACTGGATCATTTGAAAGATAGCTCTCAATTGTGCGGCCGTAGCCCGAAACCATGTCGGCTCGCATATTGTTGTACAATGTGGCGATCGCCGCAGGTGTCGGATACTCCAACCGGCGTTGAATTTCTGAAATGAGCTTTGCCGCCAACTCAATATTCGTTCGAGCATCAACCTTGGCTTCATCTGGTCCGATACCTAATAAACCGGACCAAACATCAACATTTATATTTGAAGGGCGAATCGTAGATCTAAATGGATCAAAAATATCGTAATAACCGTGAGCGTTTTCCATATATATTATCGAAGACAAAAGTTCTGCGCTAACTCCATATTTTTTTGAAAATGTTTTTATGCTGTCTAGATTGTCATGAACGGCGGAGGTGCCAATTGCCCCAATTGAATACCAAGGGTGCGGATAAGCATGTTGCCCTGGATAAGTGCGCCCGCCATCAAATACAATAATGCCGTTCAGATTATTCAATATGGCGTTAAGTCTTTGTTCGCCGGCCCATAGTGGATTAGATAAACTTGGTGTATAGTTGCCCATTACGATCTCCAAGAGTTGTGTATTTTTGTCGAAAACAAAACAACGATATAAATAGCGAAAAGTACGATTGCGGATGTAAGCACGAAGAGCAGGTAAATTTTTGTTGGATCCAAATATCCAAAATTGCCAACCGGCGTCCTGAATATGTATGCCTCAGAAAAAGCGGTCCGAAAGGCGTAGAGAAAGAATACGGTCAAACTCAAATGCACAGACAGTAACACAATGATTTGGATAAAAGAAATGTGCGTAAACAGATAATACAATCGTATAACAATAAAATTAGAAGCAACGCTAAATGCAAATATAATAAAATATGAGAAATAATTTGTCGAGAACATGAGAAGTACGTCAATTTGCCCTTCTCGGCCAATAGTGGGCGAAATTAGCCCCCACCAACGATGGTAGAAGATGAAAGTCACGAAAGCCGCAAGGCTGACTAAACTAGCCGACAGGCTGAGAAACATGAGGACTGCTTTTGTGCGAATGTTGAGCATGAGGTGATATTCTCGCTAGTCCAATTTCGACGCCAGATTGAGGTGGTCCTCGTGCATATTGTACCCCAGCGAGCCAAGTAGCCTGTGGCAAGTGGCGCTCATGTCAATTCCACCGCATAATTCCCCCCATAGGCCTTGAACCCCAGCCGCTTCATCAGCCTGTCCGTCCTCGCTGGCTCGATGCCCGATGTTGCCTGCACGTGCAGTTCCTCCGCGTTTTGGGCCTTCGCCCAGTCCGCCGCCATGCGCAGCACACTGATCGCGCAACAGGTCGCGATAGGCGGCGAAGTCCTCGGCGTTGAAGAAGGTCCTTTGCCGCCCGTTGCCGCGCTGCGTAATGTGAAGTGCAACACCAGGAACTATGTATCGAGCAAGTCGTGCCATGCGCGCAGCCTGTCATCGGGACGGAAGGGAAGGGAGGGCGGCGGACCGAGGGGAAGGCGGATTTAGTGCACTGTCACCGTAATCCACTTTTGATGTCATATTGAGAAAGATATCTTCTAAGCTGATTTTCGCTTAAAACAGCTTCGCCATATAGACCATAATCATTAGATCCAGACATTTTACTTATTCATCTCCGAATTTATGCATTTTTCCAATGAAGTAATAGTCTCATGTTCCTTCAAGCAACCTCTGAAGGAAGTCATATATTGTCTTTCAAGATCCGCTGCCTCCTGCGGATCAGTTGCTCCGTTGTACCCCACCCAGGGCACAAACAATCCCGAAGCCTCAAAATAGGATTCAAGTACACAGAATCCATTTTCTTGTTCAGATGCGGAATCCGGTACCAAAACTTCCATGTTTTCGAAGAGGTGCTGTTTATCTGGTGGATGCATTACAAAACGACATTTCTCAGCGCCATGCGCATCCTTGGCCTGACTCACCTCGTATTGCAGCAGACCTTGAAGGGTGGAATCCAGTCCCAGGGATTTGGCCGTCAAACCGACATCTGTGCCGTCGCCAAAGGCAATGATATAGACGTTCGGTTCACCCTCTTCCGCTGGTGGGACGAACCCCAATTTGACGGCATTCTCCAGGGCAAGACGGTAAGTCTGCGCGTAGCGCCCAGCAGCGGCCACATTGATATTGATCGGCCTTGATAGGACACCGCTTCTCTCATAGGCGCTCAAATTTTCATGAATGAAACCCGCCAGATCTGTCCTCTTTCCGCCCCCTGCAGCCCAAGTGGTCGCGACAGAAAGCAGGACACTCAGGGAGACCCCCATGACCAACAGGACAGCCGGGCAGAATGAATGGGATCGTCTTGTTGCTAGACGAAGGCCGTCCCAACTTTGCGGAATGTCGGACTTTTCTCTGCACATGAGGCCCTTCAAGTTACACTCAGTCCAATTCATCAACCAGAAATGGCCTCCAAGACCTCTAGGTCCCCACTGCATAATTCCCCCCATACGCCCTGAACCCCAGCCGCCTCATCAGCCTGTCTGTCCTCTCTGGCTCGATGCCCGATGTTGCCTGCACGTGCAGTTCCTCTGCGTCTTGCGCCTTCGCCCATCACCGCAACGCCATGCGCAGCACACTGATCGCGTAACAGGTCGCGATAGGCGGCGAAGTCCTCGGCGTTGAAGAAGGTCCTTTGCCGCCCGTTGCCGCGCTGCGTAATGTGATGTGCAACACCAGGAACTATGTATCGAGCAAGTCGTGCCATGCGCGCAGCCTGTCATCGGGACGGAAGGGAAGGGAGGGAGGCGGACCGAGGGGAAGGCGAATTTAGTGCACTGTCACCGTAATCCGGGTCAAATATGCCACTGACGTTGAATAGATTCGGATAGTTTGCCGCGGTTATATCCGCGTTGTTGAACCAACTCTGGATGGCGGTGCCGAGTTGACCCCAAGTCCAATCCCCAGCGGCCGCGCCAGCCCACCCTCCAACTGTTTCACCTGGAACAATTCCAAAGAAGCCACCAGCGGCAGATCCAATTACTCCGCCTCCCAGACTCCCGCCAATGGCAAAAGTTGATACGAATATCCCTTTGGCGCCCCCCCCAATCGCGCCCGGCAAACCTGAATCATGATATCCGACGGCAGTATCATAGGTAACGATTGCCAGAACCTCAGTTGGCGTGAAACCCCGCGCGCTCATCTTGATAAAGCGTTCCGCTGCGTCTTTGCTCGTCATGGCGAGGACAGGCAACCCTCGGCCAAACAAATTCAGGCCCAACAGTGAGTACCCGAGATATTTTTCACCACTTGCGGCGCTATCGGACATTTTTTTCTCCATTTTTGTTCGTCAGTCTGATAAAATTAAGTTTTAAGTATTGAATAACAATCATAAACATTATGCCTAATGCAGAAAATGTGACTAATGATTGAATCATTACTTTAGAACACGAGAATATAATGTTATCGTTTCGAGATGGGTATAGTAATGATCCATCATTTGACACATGAATTCCGAATAGCGAGGCAATCAGAATGAATGTTATTATAATTCCGATGAGATATATAGCTTTCTTATTATACAAATATCTCACCCAATTTCCGCTGTATGGAGGTGTGCCTACATCGAGTCTTGGTTCCCAATGTCTGTCTCTTCGGGCGATGATTACCACTTGGGCAACAAGCCACAGGGCTCCACACGCAAGCGTGACAAGAGTCGAAAGCGTGAAGATTTCTGCGTAGTACTTTGCTTTGGCCGGCGAATAGATCGTCGCGTAGGTCGCGGCAATCGAGCCATGCAAGTTCGGCCACATATTATCCAGAAGGGCGCTGTACCTGGCAGTTTCCGCCGGGAAACAGGTAAGGCATGTCAATGCGGCGATCGTTAACCCAACCGAGGCAATGAGCATTGGCACCAAACTGACCAGGATTCTCTGGAAATCATATGCCTGCAAAAACCGTTGACGATTCTCCTCATCAGACAGGTTTGGCAACGCCTCCACGCGAACGGACGGATGTGCTTTCTTGAGTTCGGCGAATGTTGTGTCCCGATATTCGTCCTTCGCCATGATCAGAGACTTCCCGCCCAGTGGTCTTGGTCCTCACCATCCGTCGCGGCCAACAGGTTCGCATAATTCCCCCCATAGGCCTTGAACCCCAGCCGCTTCATCAGCCTGTCTGTCCTCTCCGACTCGATGCCCGATGTTGCCTGCAAGTGCAGTTCCTCCGCGTTTTGGGCCTGCGCCCAGTCCGCCGCCATGCGGATCAGGCGCACGCCGATCTTTCCGCCCAAGAGGGTGTGCCGCACGCTCTATGAGACATACATGGTGTTGACCATGACCATGCGTCCGCCGATCCCGAGCAGGTAGTCTCCAGCCTCGGCGCTCATCAGAGCGACTGTCCGGTCTCCCTGGCGCACATAGACTGCCAGCGTGTTCTCGGGATCGCGCAACTGGTGACGAAAGAACCGTCCGAACTTCTCTTTGGAAAACGGTATATGCGCGTAGCGGCTCTCGGCGTGATATTCCCGCACCACCGCCTCGACCAGGGCAATCTCTTCCGGCCGCGTCGCGCGGAAGAATTTCAATCGGTTTGCTGAATCCTGTCGGGCTGCGGTGTCGACCGTTCTCCGAACCGTGGTCGACACACCGGCCTTCGCCGGCATCGCCTCGGGGTCCGAAAGGGCAGGGTGTGCGCCGTTGACTGACGATTTTGCGTCCAGGTTCGGTCCTGGGTTCGCTGTGCCTTCACCGCCTCCGGCAACTGGTCCGTGACCGTCAGCATCGGCATTCGCAGAGATCGCAGGGGCATCCAGGGAATCGGTCAAACCAGAACCTGCCAGTATCGGTGTAACTGGAGCCGTTTCGCCCTTCTCCGAATCGCTCAACGGCTCCAGGTCATTGGATGGTCGCGCTTTCGAACCGGAAAACCGTTTCCACTTTTCCTGAAAGCGCTCAAAACGCCAGAAAGAACAGAGCAACTCAAAAACTGATGAAACAGTAGCGCGGACGGGCGTCGGTTGGAAGGCGCGGGCTTCCACCAGGTCGAACTTTGGCGCGCAAGTGCGCCAGAGAGCAGGCGGCACCAAGGGTCCGCAAACGCGCAACGCCGAGTGACTGGGGACGGCAGCGCATTGTGCCGGCTTTTGTGCGGCACATGTGCGCACAGCGTCCCGGTCTGTCCGAGATTTCTGATCGCCAAGTGCTTGAAAAAGTGGCTGGGGAACCTGGATTCGAACCAGGACTAACGGAGTCAGAGTCCGTGGGTCTACCGTTAACCTATTCCCCAACACAGCGTCTGCATGACCCGCCCAAGCGGGCGGCGCGACGGCCCCGATATAACCAGTGCCGTTTGCGATTGCAAGCCGCAAGCGCGAGTTGAAAACGCGGCCGAGGACGCGGCTACGCCCTGTCCGGCCGACACGCTTCAGATTGCAACAGGGCCCCTCATGCACTACCTTGTAGACGACGCGTATACACACCTGCCCAAGGGCGCGCCCGGGTTTCCGCCCTGGCCTTGCGACCTGGCAGCATGGAGATCGAGGCAAGTGACCGAACAGGATCGGTCCGCCGTTTCCGCGCCGCCCCGGCAACGGGCGCGGCGAAACCGCAGGGGAGGCCAGGTGCCTCCGCGGTCGCCGGGGATCAGGGGCGAGGTGACCTCTGCACCGGTTTCGGGCCGGCGGCCAAATCATGGCCCCAAGACCGTGCCGCAGAACCGGCCGCCAGTTTACGCGGCGCTGGATCTCGGCACGAACAATTGCCGGTTGCTGATCGCGCGGCCGATGGACAGCGGATTCCGCGTTCTCGATGGCTTCACGCGTATCGTGCGGTTGGGCGAGGGTGTTTCGCAGACCGGCCGGCTTGCCGACGCGGCCATGCAGCGCACCTTCGACGCGCTTCGCCACTGCCGCGACAAGCTCCACCATCATGCACCGGTGCGCATGCGCCTGATTGCCACCGAAGCCTGCCGCGCCGCCGAGAATTCGACCGCGTTTCTTGCCCGCGTCCGCGAGGAACTGGGGCTGGAACTCGAGATCGTCGATCGTCGCACCGAGGCCGAGCTCGCGGTCACCGGTTGCGCCGACCTGATCGAGGAAGGTGCCGACGGCGCCTTGATGTTCGATATCGGCGGGGGGTCTTCGGAACTGGCCTGGATGGATTTCCGCGGTGGCCGGCCAAAGGGCAGAAGCAAGATGGCCGCCTCGATTCGCTCCTGGCAATCGCTGCCGGTCGGCGTGGTGTCCATCGCCGAAAAGTTCGGGGGCGTGGATGTGACCCCGGAGAGCTTCGAGGAAATGGTGGGCTATGTGCGTGGCCAGCTGCAGCATTTCCGCGGCCGCGAAAAGCTCCGCCAGATGATCGGCAAGCATCGCATGCACCTGATCGGCACCTCGGGAACCGTCACCACGCTCGCCGGCCTGCACCTCGGGCTCGAACGCTACGAACGGGCCAAGGTCGACGGGCTGTGGATGCGCAACGACGAGGTGACCGATACCATGCGCGTGCTGCTGGCCATGCCGTTCTCCAAGCGCATGGCCAATCCCTGCATCGGCCGGGACCGGGCCGACCTGGTGATACCGGGCTGCGCGATCTTCGAGGCGATCAGGCGCGAATGGCAGACCGAACGGGTTCGGGTCGCCGACAGGGGCCTGCGCGAAGGCATGCTGATTTCCATGATGGACGAGGACAGGGTGTGGTCGCGCCACAAGCGCCGCATCCGTGGGGCGGGGCGCGATGGCTAAGGCGAAAACCGGCGCGAGCCGCAACCTCAAGACGCGCGTCAAGACCACCAAGGGCCGCAAGCTCTCATCCATTCTGTGGCTCGAGCGGCAATTGAACGATCCCTACGTCGCACAGGCGAAGAAGGACGGCTGGCGTTCGCGCGCCGCCTTCAAGCTGATCGAACTGGACGACAAGTATAAGCTGCTCAAGCGCGGCATGCGCATCGTGGATCTGGGCGCGGCGCCCGGCGGCTGGTGCCAGGTGGCGGCCCAACGCATTGGCGCCGATGCCGAACACCCGTCCATCGTGGCCATCGACTATCTTGAAATGGACCCGATCCCGGGGGTGACGGTGCTCATGAAGGATTTCACCGATCCCGATGCGCCAGACGCCCTGATCGCGGCGATGGGGGGCGAAAAGGCCGACCTGGTGCTTTCCGACATGGCCGCGCCGACGACCGGCCACCGGGCGACCGACCACCTGCGTATCGTCCACCTGGTCGAACTGGCGGCCGATTTCGCCCTTCAGGTGCTCAAGCCGGATGGGGCGTTCGTGGCCAAGGTGTTCCAGGGGGGCACCGAGCACGAGCTTCTCGCACTGCTCAAGCGGCACTTTGCCAGTACATTCCATGCCAAGCCGCCGGCCAGCCGTTCGGATTCCGCCGAAACCTATCTGGTCGCGCGCGGCTTCAAGGGCTGAACGGTCCGGGGCCGGCGCAACGCGGTCTACTTGCCCATCGCGCCCGCTTCCGCCGGCCGGCGCCGATGACCCGATGACTCGCTGCCCGCACCCGGATCGAGGGTAAGAAAGCTCGCGGTTGCCGAAAGCGCCACCAGCGCAACCGCAAGGAACGCGAAATGGAAATCCGCCAGGCCAAGCTCGTGCCCCCCGATGCGCGTCGTCACCTCCAACAGGCCGCCCGCCAGGGCCACGCCGAGCGCAACGCTGATCTGCTGGGCCACCGACGATATCGCGGTGGCATGGCTGGTCGCTTCTTCGCTGATCTCGGAGAACGAAAGAACGTTGAGGCCCGTGAAGAATGCGGAGCGGAGCAGTCCGCCGACAAAGAGGAAAAAGGCAATCAGAACCAGCGGTGTTTCCGGGGTAAACAGCCCGTTGACCGCAATGGTAGCCGCCGAAAGCACGGACCCCGCGATCAGGGTGGTCCGGAAGCCCAAGGCTGCGTAAAGCCGCTGGGCGACCAGTTTCAGGGCGATTGCCCCCATGGCGCCGACAAAGGTGACCAGCCCCGACTGGAAGGGAGACAGTCCGAACGAGATCTGCAGCATGAGCGGCATGAGAAAGGGCATCGCGCCGATCCCGAGCCGAAAGATCGAACCGCCGATGATCGCGGTCCTGTAGACCGGCTCGCGGAACAGGCCGAGGTCGAGAAGCGGTGCCGCGGCGCGTTTCGCGTGGAAATAGTAGCCAAGGCTCGACACGACGCCGGCAGCCAGAATGACCGCCCCCAGGACCGGCGGCAGGGCGGGGAGACTCATCACCGAGAGCCCGAACACGACGCCCGAAAGGCCGATGCCGGACAGCAGAAAGCCGGTCACGTCGAGGCTTCTCCTGTCGCGATATCCCACCCTGGGAAGAAAGCGCGTGGCGAGCAGGATGCCGCCGAGGCCGATCGGCACATTGATGAAGAATATCCAGTGCCAGCTCAGGTAGGTCGTCAGGAAACCGCCGATAAGCGGCCCGCAGACCGGCCCGATCAGGGCCGGAATCGTCAGCCAGGCCCAGGCGTTCACCAACTCGTTCTTGGGTGTGGAGCGCACCAGGATCAGCCGCGCCAGGGGCGCCATCATCGAGCCGCCCATGCCCTGCAGGAAGCGCGAAAGCACGAAGGTCAGCAGCGAATCCGACAGGGCGCAGGCGATTGAACCGAGCACGAAAACCGCGATCGCCGTTCTGAAGACGTTGCGCGCGCCGAACCTGTCGGCCATCCAGCCGCTGATGGGGATGAAGATCGCCAGGGCGACCAGGTAGGTGGTCAGCGCGAGCTTCAAGGCGATCGGCTGGGTGCCGATGTCCGAGGCGATCACCGGAAGCGATGTGGCGATGACGGTTGAATCCATCATCTCCATGAACAATGCGATCGCCAGAATCAGCGGTGTAAGGCGCGACAAGGCTGGAAGTCCGGAAAACCAGAGAGGAGTTGCCTGTCCGGTCTAGCACCGGTTTTACGGCTTGTCTTGTCCATGCGCGCGATTTTGAAGGTTCCGCTGGCTCCGCGGCCATGAAAGTCATCCCGCAATTGCGTTACCCGCGCGCTGTCGCCCCCCCGGCCTTTTGGGCCGTTGGTTGGAGAGCGGACGTGGGGCGGCAAGGGCCTCGTCTGTTTTTGTAGTCTGGGAGACTCATGCCGCCCCACGTTGCCGGGATTTTCGGCTGGGCGACGTAGAGGCTTTCGCCCGTAGGCCGCGCGCAACCCGAAACGAGGCGACCCCCGATCCGCCCCCGGCACTTCCCCACCCATGCTCGTGTGCACGATCCGCTCAAGTGCAGGAAAGCGGGTGCGAGTATGGGGCAGGGCGAAGCGCCGGGGATAAGTCTGGCACTCATGCAGCGCGCCGTCTTCAGCCCTCGGCCATGGGTTGGCTGGCCTTGCGGTAGAGGTAGATTGCAAGCGCGCTGCCGAGCACGAACAGGATCAGCCCGCCGAAATCGTCGCCGACGTCTTCGGGGTCGGCGATCTCCACCACGATGGCGAACACCTTGAGCGCGGCGGCGGCAACGACCGCGACCACGGGCACCAGCGAGCGCGCATAGCGGTGTCCCTCCCGCAGGTACCACACGATCGCGGCGATCCCGACGAGCAGGATCAGGAAGTCATCGACCTTGTCGATCATGTCCGGCTCGATGAGCATTTCCGGCGCGAAGGCAAATCCGGCAACGCTCGCGATGGCGACGCCGACGAGATTCACGGTCCTGTTGACCGATTGTGTAACATCCATTTTCGAAATCCCCTCCAGTACGACGAAAACGGTCGAGCGTATGAAGCGCAAAACCGCACGTCAATTTGGGCTCATTCACTCTGTCGTGAAGGCGA
The DNA here is from genome assembly GCA_036563245.1 of Devosiaceae bacterium. GTDB lineage: Bacteria > Pseudomonadota > Alphaproteobacteria > Rhizobiales > Devosiaceae > DATCMU01. The sequence continues at coordinate 94,669 of DATCMU010000035.1, forward strand.
AGGGGCTGAATCTGCGGCAAGCGAGCAGCATGGGGAGATGGTCCCGGGCCAGGCGGGCCGCCAGAATGTACCCGTGGCATCATTGGTCCCGATGCCGTCTAGCCAAAGCTCCGGCCCCGTGATAATGACCCACGCCAACCAATGACCGGCCCCGTTGCTGCCGGTTTCGATTCCGACATTTCTGATCTGCTTTCAGGGGCACGGAGGGTCTGGCCTTGGCGAAAATCATTTCCTCGATCACCGGCGAAGCCGCGCTGACCTTCGACGACGTGCTGCTGCAGCCCGCACGCTCGGACGTGATGCCCGGCCAGGTGGACATCCGCACCCATGTCACCCGCGACATCGCGCTCAACATCCCCATCCTTTCCTCGGCCATGGATACGGTGACAGAGGCGCCGATGGCGATTGCCATGGCCCAGGCTGGTGGCCTTGGGGTCATTCACCGCAATCTGACGCCTGAGGAGCAGGCCGAGCAGGTGCGCCAGGTCAAGTCGTTCGAGAGCGGCATGGTGGTCAACCCGATCACCATCGGCCCGGACGCCACTCTCGCGGACGCGCTGGCGCTGATGGAGCGGCACCGGATTTCGGGTATTCCCGTGGTCGAGAACGGGGGCGCCGGCGGGCGCGTGGTCGGCCGGCTGGTCGGCATTCTGACCAATCGCGATGTGCGATTTGCCTCCAACCCGCGCCAGAAGGTGCGCGAACTCATGACCCACGAGAACCTGATTACGGTCGGGGAGGGGGTGAGCCAGGAGGACGCCAAGCGGCTGCTGCACTCGAACCGGATCGAGAAGCTGCTGGTGGTCGACGCATCGACGAACTGCATCGGCCTGATCACGGTGAAGGATATCGAGAAGGCCCAACTCAACCCGGACGCGATCAAGGACGGACAGGGGCGGTTGCGTGTGGCGGCGGCCTCGACCGTTGGCGACGCCGGTTTCGAGCGTTCGCTGCGCCTGATCGATGCGGGTGTGGACCTTTTGGTGATCGACACCGCGCACGGGCATTCGGTGAAGGTGTCCGAAGCGGTGAGCGCGATCAAGAAGCAGTCCAACGCCACCCGCATCGTTGCCGGAAACGTGGCGACGGCCGAGGCAACCCGCGCCCTGATCGATGCTGGCGCCGACGCGATCAAGGTGGGCATCGGCCCCGGTTCGATCTGCACCACGCGCATGGTGGCGGGCGTTGGCGTGCCGCAGCTTGCCGCCGTGATGGCATGCGCCGAAGAGGCCGACCGGCAGGGCATTCCCGTGATCGCCGACGGCGGAATCAAGTTCTCGGGCGACCTGGCCAAGGCATTGGCCGGCGGCGCGTCCTGCGCCATGGTCGGCTCGCTGCTCGCGGGCACCGACGAGAGCCCGGGCGAGGTCTACCTGTACCAGGGGCGCTCGTACAAATCCTACCGCGGCATGGGCTCGGTGGGCGCCATGGCGCGCGGCTCCGCGGACCGCTATTTCCAGGCCGAAGTCAACGACACCATGAAGCTGGTGCCCGAGGGTATCGAGGGGCAGGTGGCTTACAAGGGTGCGGCGGCGAACGTGCTGCACCAACTGGCCGGCGGCTTGCGTGCCGCCATGGGCTATACCGGCGCGCACAATCTCAAGGATTTCCGCGAGAACGCGACTTTCGTGCGCATCTCGGGCGCCGGCCTGAACGAGAGCCACGTGCACGACGTGCAGATTACCCGCGAAAGCCCCAATTATCGCGGTGGAAGATAAGCCATGCCGACCTGGCTCAAGCTTGCGGGATGGCTCGTGACGGCGGCGGCGCTTGCGGTCTATGCGGTCATGGTCACTGTCACGCTGCCGCATCTGGCGCAAATGGCCGGCGGCCTGCCCATGTTCGACATGCGGCCCGGTGGCTACGATTTCGAGACGGCGAAGACGATTCTCGCCGCGCTCGGCGACGAGGGACGCGCCTACTACGCGCTGGTCCAGCACGCGCTCGACGCACTCTATCCGCCGCTGATCGCGCTGACGCTGTGCTACTGGTTCCTGCGGGCCGCGCCGCGTTGGCGCCGGGCCGGGTTGCCCCTGTCGCCCATCGCCCTTGGGCTGCTGATCGGCATCGGTTTTCTGGCCTCAGCGTTCGATCTGACCGAAAACGCGGCGGTTTCCACCATGCTGGCGGCAGGACCGGACGGTCTCACCCCGGACATGGTGAGCGGGGCCGACATCTTCACCCGCGCCAAGTCGATCGCCGCGACCATTGCCTATGCCGCGCTGCTGGTCATGGCGCTGCTCCCGTTCGCCTCGCGCTTCTGGCAGCGCGACGGCCGGGCCTGACCGCCGATGCGCCTTCCCGGCAGGCTGACCGCCGCAATCGAGGTCCTGGCCGATATCGAGGCACGGAAACGCCCCGCGGCGGATGCCTTGCGCGACTGGGGCCTCAGCCATCGCTTCGCCGGTTCGGGCGACAGGGCGGCGATTGGCAATCTGGTCTACGATGCCCTGCGCAAGCGCGCCTCGCACGCCTTCATCATGGGCGAGGACACGCCCCGCGCGCTGGTGCTTTCGGTTGTCGCAAGCGACTGGGGCGAGGACATTGCCGCCCTTTCGGCCGAATTCGCCACGGATCGCTTCGCCCCCGCCGCGCTGTCGGAAGCCGAGCTTCACGCCCTGCAGTCACCGGAAAGGCTCGACAGGGCGCCGGACCACGTTCGGGCCGAAATCCCCGAATGGCTGGCGGCCTCTTTCGCCACCGCATTCGGGCCGCAATGGATTGCCGAGGGGCAGGGGCTGGCGCAGCGCCCGCCGCTCGATATGCGCGTCAACACCATCAAGTCGGACATCGCACGCGTTCTGAAATCGCTCAGGCGATTCGACGCTGAGCCCGGCGGCCTGGCCCCGAACGCGGTGCGCATAGCTGCGGGCACGCGCGACGCGCGAACGCCGAACGTGCAGACCGACGAGGGCTATATCAAGGGCTGGTTCGAGATCCAGGACCAGGGTAGCCAGATCGTCTCGGCCCTTGTCGACGCCGGGCCGGGCCAGCAGGTACTCGATATCTGCGCCGGGGGCGGTGGCAAGACCCTCGCCATGGCGGCAGCGATGACCAACAAGGGGCAGGTCTTCGCCTATGACGCGGACCGCGCGCGCCTCGCGCCCATCCACGACCGGTTGAAGCGGGCGGGCGTACGCAACGTCCAGGTCGTCAATCCCGATCCCGGCGCGCTCGACGACCTGGAGCGCCGCATGGACCGGGTGCTGGTCGATGCCCCGTGCACCGGAACCGGCACCTGGCGTCGGCGCCCGGACGCCAAGTGGCGTCTTTCGCAGGCCCAGTTGCAGGCGCGGGTCGTGGAACAGACCGAAGTGCTCAAGAACGCCGCCCGTTTCGTGCGGCCCGGCGGCGAACTGGTCTATGTCACCTGCTCGTTGCTACCCGAGGAGAACGGGAATCGGATTGCGAACTTTGTCGCGCAACATCCTGATTTCTCACCAGTTCGGGTGGTCGATCGCTGGGCGGCCTGCCTTGGCGCCGACGCGCCGGCCCCGGCATGGTCGGACGAGACGAGCGTGACCCTGACCCCGGCGACCACCGCGACCGACGGTTTCTATTGCGCGGTTCTGCGACGCGACGCCTGAAACGAATTCGCTGAACCGGACCATCCTTTCGTGCGTATGATGTGCGTTCGAAAGGAAGTGCGATGCAAGCAGCAGAAACCCGCAAATCCGGCTGGCTGGCCCTGGCCGCATTTCTTGCCGTCGTCATCGTTGCCGGGTCGACAATCGGCGTGCTCACCGCGCCCGGCCAGTGGTATCAGGCGCTGGTCAAACCCCCGCTCAATCCGCCGAACGCAATCTTCGCGCCGGTATGGCTGGTGCTTTACGTGTTCATCGCCGTGGCCGGCTGGCGCACATGGCGACGCGACCCCGGCGGTCGCGAATTTCGCTTCTGGGTGGCCCAACTGGCGCTGAACTGGCTCTGGTCACCGGTATTCTTCACCTTCAACGCCGCGTGGCCCGCCTTCGTGGTGATTGCGCTGATCTGGCTGCTGATCGCCCTGTTCATCGCGGGAAGCCGCAAGAAGGACCCCGTCGCCGCGCTGCTGTTCGTGCCCTATCTGGCCTGGGTCAGCTTTGCGGCCTATCTGAACCTGGGCGTCGCCATCCTCAACTGACTGCCGGTCGCGTGCCGGAGTAATGGCTCCGCATTTTGCGGCTTTTCATGTCGGCCCGATTACAGCAATCTGGCCGTATGAACCTGTTGGCCGAACTCTCGAGTGCGTTTTCAACCCCTGTGCAGACCCTGGGGCATCTCAGCTATGTCCTGATCATTGCATCCATGATGATGCGCGACATGTCGTGGTTGCGCGCCATCGCCATCGCATCGGGCGTGGTGGAAATCGTCTATCGCGTCTGGTTCGTGCCCGATCCGGTCAGTGTCTTCTGGGAAGTGCTGTTCATCGCGGTCAACCTGTTTCAACTGGCCGTCCTGTGGTCGGAACGCTGGCGCTCGCGGCTTTCGGACGACGACGAGTACTTCATCGCAACGGCGCTGAACAATGCCCACCGCTCCAAGGCCCGCAAACTGCTGGCGATTGGGGAGTGGCGTCTTGAGCCGGTGGGCGCGCGCCTCACCGAGGAAGGCGAATTGCCGCAATACCTCACCTTCGTTGCGGACGGCACGGTCTATATCGAGCGCCAGGGCAAGATGATCGCCGCGTGCAGCCGCGGTGATTTTCTCGGTGAGATCAGCTTCATGACCGGCGAACCGGCCAGCGCCGACGCTGTCGTGGCCAAGCCGGCAAGATGCCTGCGTTTCGAGCGGCACGCGCTGTTGCGGATCATCGAAGCCGATCATGATATTCGCCATGCGCTGGAATCGAGCTTCAACCGCAATCTGATCGACAAGCTCATCAAGTCCAACGACGAGAAACTGGCGAACGCCACGGGAGGGGCGCCCGCCTGAGCGTTGCCGCAGGCCACAATTCCCGATCGGCTTTTCGGCTTTTCAGCGGCGGAATTTTGCAGCAGTCTCCGTCCCATGGACCTGCTCTCTGAAATCAGCGATGCCTTCTTCCTGCACGGCCGTGCGTTCGTGCACATCACCTATCTGCTGCTCGTCTTTTCGATGATGATGCGCAATATCAGCTGGCTGCGTGTCATCGCCATAGGTTCGGCAGTTGCATCGCTGATCTATCGCCTCTTCTTTCTGTTCGATCCGGTCAGCGTTGCCTGGCAGTCCGTCCTGATACTGGTCAACCTGGTCCAGCTGGCGATCCTGTGGTCGGAGCACTGGGGCGGCGGGCTGTCCGAGGACGAGCTTCACTTCATCGACAAGGTAATCCCCAATATCCACCGCTCCCGGGCCCGCAGGGTGTTCAAGGCCGGGAAATGGAAACTGGCCGGGGAGGGCGAGCGGCTGACCACCGAGGGAGTTGTGGTTCCCGCTCTCATCTTCCTGTCCTCCGGCTCGGTGCGCATCGACAAGGACGGGCAGCCGGTCGCCATATGCGGGCGCGGCGACTTCATCGGCGAGATCAGCTTCATCACCGGCGAACCCGCGACCGCCGACGCCGTAGCGATCCGCCCCACGCGCTATCTCAGCTTCGACCGCGTCGCGCTGAAGCGGCTGCTCGATTCCGACAGCGAATTGAAGAATGGCATGGAAGTCAGTTTCAATCGCAACCTGATCGACAAGCTGGTCAAGTCAAACCAGGAAAAGGCCACCTATTCGCGTGGCGGGGGTGAGGGCGCAGAGGCCGCCGTCACCCAAGGGTCCGGCTGACATTGCCCATGGCCGATGGCGATCGCGCATGAGGGGCGCGACTGTCATATAACTTTCATGAACTTGCCCCAACCGGTGCGCATGAAACTCTTTCTTGCGCTCCACGATTCCTTCCAGACCCCGATCCAGGCCATCGCCCACATCAGCTATCTGCTGCTCGTGGTTTCCATGATGATGCGCAACATGACGAGGTTGCGCATCCTCGCCATCGTTTCGGGCCTGGTTGAAATCACCTATCGCGTGAACTTCCTCTACGACCCGGTCAGCATCTTCTGGAAATCGCTGTTCATCCTCGTCAATCTCGTCCAGCTGGCCATCATCTGGTCGGAAAAGCTGCGGTCGCGCCTGACAGACGATGAAGAACATTTCATCGCGACGGTAATCCCGGACGTGCATCGTTCCAATGCGCGGCGGCTCGTCAAATGCGGGGACTGGCTGCACGCGGACGAAGGCGCCGCCTTGACCAGCGACGGCGTAGTCGTGCCCACGCTGATCTTCATCTCGAGCGGGCACGTGACGATCCAGAAGGATGGCGTGATCATCGCGACCTGCGGCCGCGGCGACTTCCTTGGGGAGATCAGTTTCGTGACCGGGGAACCGGCAACGGCAGACGCGATCGCGACGACGCCGGTACGCTATCTCGGGTTCGAGCGCGAGGCCCTGAGAAAGCTGCTGGACGATGACGCCGTGCTGCGTCACGCGCTGGAATCGAGCTTCAATCGCAATCTGATCGACAAGCTGGTCAAGTCCAATGAGGACAGGGTGGCCGGCGTCCGGGCCGCAACCGCCTAGACGGGTTAAGTTCCTGCGTTGAATCGGCACGGCAGGGTTGCGCAAGAACCCTTTGCCAAGACTCACTTCTTTCTTTAAATGCGCGCCATGACAACGACCGCGCATCCCCAGTCGATCCTCATCGTCGATTTCGGCTCCCAGGTGACCCAGCTCATCGCGCGCCGCGTGCGCGAGGCCGGCGTCTATTGCGAAATCCATCCCTTCTCCCATGCGGCGGCAGCGCTCAGGGCGCTCAAGCCGAAGGGGATCATCCTCTCCGGCGGCCCGGCGAGCGTTCTGGACGACAACGCACCGACCGTTGCGCCAGAACTGCTGGAGGCGGGCGTGCCCATCCTCGGCATCTGCTATGGACAGCAGGCATTGTGCATGGCGCTGGGCGGCCATGTGGAGGCCGGCCACCATCGCGAATTCGGCCGGGCCGACGTCACCGTGCAGAAACCCTCGGAACTCTATGATGGGGTCTGGGATGTCGGGGGCGCCTATCAGGTCTGGATGAGCCACGGCGACCGGGTGACACGCATTCCCGAAGGGTTCGAGGTGGTCGGCACATCGTCGGGCGCCCCGTTTGCCATGATCGCAAACGAGAAGCGCCGGATATGGGCCGTGCAGTTCCACCCCGAGGTGGTGCATACCCCGGACGGCGCCCGGCTCTATGCCAATTTCGTCCACAGGATCTGCGGCTGCGACGGTTCATGGACCATGGCGGCCTATCGCGAGCAGGCAATCGCCGCGATCCGCAGCCAGGTCGGCGACGGCAAGGTGATCTGCGGGCTCTCCGGCGGCGTGGATTCCTCGGTTGCCGCGGTGCTGATCCATGAGGCAATCGGCGACCAGCTCACCTGCATCCTCGTCGACCACGGACTCATGCGGATGAACGAGGCGGAAGAAGTCGTCTCCATGTTCCGCGATCACTACAATATTCCGCTCGTGCATGTGGATGCAGCCGAAACCTTCCTTTCCGCGCTCGCGGGCGAGAGCGATCCCGAAACAAAGCGCAAGACCATCGGACGGCTGTTCATCGAGACGTTCGAGGACGAAGCCCGAAAGATCGGCGGCGCGCAGTTCCTGGCGCAAGGGACGCTCTATCCGGACGTGATCGAGAGCGTCAGCTTCACCGGCGGCCCGAGCGTGACCATCAAGTCCCACCACAATGTGGGCGGGCTGCCCGAGCGCATGAACATGCAACTGGTCGAACCCTTGCGCGAACTGTTCAAGGACGAGGTGAGGGCGCTCGGCCGCGAACTGGGTCTGCCCGAGAAGTTTGTCGGCCGCCATCCGTTCCCTGGTCCGGGCCTTGCGATCAGGTTGCCCGGCGGCGTCACGCCCGAAAAGCTCGATATCCTGCGCAAGGCCGACGCCATCTATCTCGACGAAATCCGCAAGGCGGGTCTGTACGACCAGATCTGGCAGGCATTCGCCGTGCTGTTGCCGGTGCAGACCGTGGGGGTGATGGGCGACGGGCGCACCTACGAGTTCGTGTGCGCGCTGCGCGCCGTAACCTCGGTCGATGGCATGACGGCCGACTTCTATCCCTTCGACATGGCGTTCCTTGGCCGCGCCGCCACACGCATCATCAATGAAGTGCGCGGCGTCAATCGCGTGGTCTACGACGTGACCTCAAAGCCCCCCGGCACGATCGAGTGGGAGTAAATCGACGGTCGCCGGAGGCAATCCAAAGCTCCGGTGGAGCTTTGGACGTCGATTTACGCCGGGGCGCTGCCGCAGGCAGCGGGGTCCCCGGCCAGTAAGTAGCCGGCAAGCTGCGAACGCCCGAAGCCAGCGAAGGTTGACTGAAGCCCTACAGCAACTGCACCGGCCCCAGGGCGTCCGGCTCGCCCACGTCCTGCAGACGAACGAAGTTGAAGCCCTTCGCTTGCAGGGCAAGAATGCCTTGGGCAACGCCGGCACCCGACGCCCTGTGGGGCTGGTTGATATGGGCGATGATGACGTCGCCGTCGCGCGCCGCTGCGATGCGCGCGGCCACCTTGTCCGCGGGCAGGGACGCCCCGAAATCGGCATTGAGCGAAAAGCCGGCGACCCGATAGCCCATGCCTGTGATCAGCCTGAGGGCCTCAGGGCTGTAGAGCGCGGTGGCATCACGATACCAAAGAGGCGGTGTGATCCCTGCATGCGTCATGGCGAGTGCGCCCCCCGAGACCTCGGCGCGAATGGCCGTAAGCGTTCCTGCCGGCCGGATGCCATAGACCCGCTGGGCGCCCAGAACCGCGGGAACGTGCATGGCGCCGTGGTTCTCAAGTTCGAACAGGTCGGGATGCGCGAGAAGGGTCTCCAGCGCCGCGGAATTGGTCGATAGCCAGCGCCCTGTGACGAACAACGTGGCTGCGATACGCCGCCCCACCAGCACATCGAGTATGCGCTGATCGACGCCACCCATGCAGGCATCGAGCGTCAGCGCAACCCTTGGCGCCGTCTTGCCGCCTGGCACGATATGCAGGCCCGGCTCGATCAGTCCATGGTTGGCGGCGGACGCGGGCAGGCAAACCGAGCCGGCGAGCAGGGCGAGCAGCGTTCGACGGCGCATCGGTGAGTTTCCATGATGTGGATTCGCACGGAGACCGTCGGCTCGAATAAGAGCGGATTGATGGCAGGCGCATCGAGGCCGGCCGCGGCGCCCGCCTCACTCGGCGGCGCGAACCCCGCTGGTCGCCGGACGCCCGCGGAACAGGCGCGAAAATCCGGTATGCAGGGTGTCCAGGACCAGCAGCGCGAAGCGCTCGAACGGCTTGCGGAACCGCCATTCCACCGCCTGGGCAAACACATAGGCGATAACCAGGGTCCCTGCCGCGGCCAGAACAACCGCTGCCGCGTTGGGCAGATAGCGGTTCAGGGTGAACAGGAAGCTGATCCCCAGATTTTCGTGCAGGAGATACCACGAGTAGCTGAGGAACCCGATGCCAGCCAGTGCCTGCGACACATAGGGGATGTGCGGAAGCGGTCTGGCGGATGCGAACCGGAGAAACAGCGCCATCAGGAAAAGGAATGCCGCAACGATCGCGAGCGAGCGGGCCAGCGCGGCGGTCTCGCCATCGGCGGCCGTCAGGAAAACCACCAGCCCGGCTTCAGCCAGCGCGGCCACGATCAGCCAGGGCGACAGGGCTTCGCCCTTGATCTGCATGCGTCCCAGAATGCCCAGGGCGAAGAACGGCAGGTAGGGCGCGACGGTGGCCGAAGCGATGATCTTGGGAATGATGAAACTGCCGCTTCGCGCGATATCGAAGGCCTGGGCAAGCATCCAGACCGGCGCGGCGGCGAGTGCGACAATGGTAAAGGTTTTCGCCAGCCGACGGTGATCCGGGATGAGGAACGCCAGCGCCCCGATCAGCAGGTAGAACTTCACTTCCGCCGCAACTGACCAGAACGAGCCGTTCACCCAGCCCTTCCATTCGCCAAAAAAGAACAGGTTGAACACCAGGCCGACCACGTTGGGCACCTTCACCCGATAACCTGCGTCTGCGACAGTGGGAATGTAGGCGACAAGGCCGTAAAGGAACAGCAGAACCGCCGCAGCCAGGAAGGCGGGGTAGATGCGGCTGAAACGGCGGGCAAGGAACACCCGGACTGTGGCCGATCTTTCCAGGGTCAGAAAGATGCAATAGCCCGAAATCGCGAAGAAGAAATAGACCCCGATCCAGCCGAAGAATACCGCCGGCGCCGG
>DATCMU010000054.1:0-51335 GCA_036563245.1 Devosiaceae bacterium
GCCCGTCTCCGACAACCCGCGCTCAACCGTCTCAACCAAAGTGTTCACGCCCTCCGCAAGACGGTTCAGTTCCGCATCCGAGAACTCCGCAGAAACACGCCGCGTGAAATCTCCCGACGCCGCCGCATCCACAACCTCGCCGAAGGCCCGCTGCAGGTTCTGCATCATCTCGGCCCGTTCGATCCGCCGCTGCTCGGACGCCTGCTCGGCCTCGCTCGACATTTCCACGACCCGGCGGCTGTTGTCTCGAAACACCTCGACGGCCCGCGCCATGTGTCCGAGTTCATTCCCCCGGTCCGCATAGGGCACCGCGGTCTCCAGTTCGCCCGACGCAATCGACTGCATGACCGTCACCAGCCGCGGTATCGGCCGCGTCAGAAGGCGCGAGAACAAAAGGATGACCGCGCCAGCGGCGAGCAATGCGATGCCGGCCGCCATCAGCATGCCCGTGAGCGTGCCATTGACCACGCCATCGATGCCCTGCTTGTCGACACCCACATAAAGAACGCCGACCAGCTTGTTGCCGTGGTCGAGCACCGGCTGGTAGACGCCGTAATAATCGACACCCAGTATGGTCTGCTCGAGCCGGAAGGACTTGCCCTCCGCTACCGCCTTCAGCACCGGGCCGTCCGCCGGAAGCGTCAGGTCGAGCGCCCGTTCGTCCTTGGACTTGAAGATATTGGTGGTGCGCGCCACTAGGTCCTTGGTGTCCTTGTCCGGAGCGTAAAGGACGGCCTTTTCGCCGGTAACCCGACCGATCGTGTCCACCATGTCGTGGTTCATGAACGGCGGTACGGCCCAGGCAACGATCGATTCGATCGTATTGTTCTCACCCCATTTCACATCCGTGCCCGCAATCGAGGATGCCAGCACCGAAACGGCGCCGCGAAGAGCCGTCTGCTCCTGGTCCCTGATGACCTTGTCGGTTCCCGACACCAGATTGAAATAGCCCGCAAGGGTAACCACTGCCACCGTGAAGACGATGCCCAGCAGCCCCATCAGGGCGATGGAGGTCGTGAGCTTGATATTCGACATCCACTTCGGGACGCCCAGCCGGACTTTCATTTGACCAGTCTCCGCATTTCCGCACCGGTTCTGGTGCGCGGTTTTGGGCCATGGGCCGCTCTGGGGAAGCAGCCGTCGAACCCGTTTGCGCCGGCAGCCCGGCACGATCCTCAGTCCTTCGGGCGTCTTCTGCCGCCCTATGCGTAACGGCCGCATGGCCGCCGGACTTCTCCCCCCAAGATACCGGCGCACGATCTCCACGGACCGGCGCCACAAGGCCCGCCTAGTTGAGCGTGCCGATCACCGCCTCGATCCGCTTCTTCATCGTCGACAGGTCAAAAGGCTTGATGATGTAGTTGTTCACGCCGCAAGAAATGGCTTCCTTGACCTGTTCCTTGTCGGAACGCCCGGTCGCCATGATGAACGGCATGTTCTGCGTTCGGGGATGCTTGCGGACCACCTTGAGCAGGGTCAGGCCGTCCACATCCTCCATGTTCCAGTCGGAAATGATCAGGTCGACATTCTGCTTCTCGAGTTTGCCCAGGGCCTCGCGGCCGCTCTTTGCCTCAATGATCTCCTTGAAGCCGAGCTGGGTGAGAATGTATTTGCAGATGCCACGCATCGACTGCTGGTCATCCACAATCAGAACGCTGACTGCACTTGCCTTGGGCATGCTTCTTCTGGCTCTTTCTTGGTGCCCCGGTGCTCTACCTTCTCGGTAGAACCTAGGGAAAAACCCTTACCAATCCCTCAATCTCCGACTGTCGGATTCATGCCGCCGCCCGCATGCGCTTGAGGGCCTGCGCAAGGCGCCCCGCGACGGCTTCGAGCTGGACTTCCTCCACCACGGCCCCTTCTTCCATCGCTGCCCTGGGCATGCCATAGATCAGCGCCGACCCCTTCGACTGCCCCACGGTATAGGCACCCGCCTCGCGCATCATCTTCAGGCCTTTCGCCCCGTCGCGGCCCATGCCGGTGAGGATGGCGCCCACCGCCATCGGGCCTATGGTTCTGGCCACCGAGCCGAACAGCACATCGACGCTGGGCCGATGTCCGGACGCCAGTTGCTCCTGGGTCAGGCGGCATTTGAGCTGTCCCGAACTGCGCTCGACAGTGAGATGGAAATCGCCACGGGCCACATAGGCATGACCGGGTTCCAGAGGTTGCCGGTCGCTTGCCTCGCAGACTTCGAGTGTGGTGTGTTCGTTCAGGCGTTGCGCGAAGCGCGCCGTGAAACCTGCGGGCATGTGCTGCGCGATCACTACTGGCGGGCAATCGGCCGGCAATTGGCTGAGCACCACCCGGATGGCCTCGACGCCGCCTGTCGATGCGCCGATCGCAATGATCGAACCGGAGGGGCCCGCCGCGGTGGCCAGGCGGGCCGGAGGCACATCCGCCCGGCCGCGCGCGCGCACCTCGGTCGCCGCCGCGACACGCACCTTGTCGCGCAACTTGCCGGCGAATTCTTCGATGCCGCCTGAAAGGTCGGCGCTGGGTTTGGCGACGAAATCGACCGCCCCGAGTTCCAGCGCCAAAAGGGTCTCGCTCGCCCCGCGCTGGGTGAGCGTGGACACCATTACCACCGGCGTGGGCTTGAGGCGCATCAGCTTGTCGAGAAACTCCAGCCCGTTCATGTTCGGCATCTCTATGTCGAGCGTGACGACATCGGGATTGAGCAGGCGGATCTTCTCTCGCGCGGCGATGGGGTCCTCCGCGGTTCCAACAACCTCGATATCGCCCTCGCGCCCCAACAGGCGGCTCAGGACCTGCCGGATCAGTGCTGAATCGTCTACCACAAGAACTTTGATGGTCATGCTGCAGTCCTGCTGCCCGATGTGGCATCCCGCCGGTAGATGGTCTGTCCGACCAGCTTGAAATTGCTCACCCTGCCACCGAGGTTTTCCGAGTGGCCGATATAGAGATAACCGTCAGGCGCCAGCATTTCGCCGAGGCGCCCGAACAGGCGGGTCTGTGTGGGCTTGTCGAAATAGATGGCCACGTTTCGGCAGAAGATGGCGTCAAACGGCCCTTTCATGGGCCATGCATCCATCAGATTGAGCGGTTTGAACACGACGCGCTCGCGGGCCACTTCCGGCACCTGGATGCGCCCGTCGGCCAGTTTCTCGAAAAGGGCGGCGCGTTCGGCATTCAGTCCCGACAATTCCGAGACCGGATAGATACCGGTCCGGGCCCGTTCCACCACGCTGGTGTCGATATCGGTCGCCAGCACCAGGAAGTCCCACTTCTTCAACTCGGGAAATCGCGCCATCAGCGACATGGTGATCGAGTAGGGCTCCTGCCCGGTCGAGCAGCCCGCGGACCAGATCCTCAGCCGGGGACGCGCACCGCGGCGCGCCGAAACAATTTGCCCGACATGGTCCGCCAGATGAGCGAAATGATGGTCTTCGCGATAAAAGCGCGTGAGATTGGTGGTCAGCGCATTGACGAACCGCTGCGCTTCGTCCGCGCCGGCGGAGTGCTCGAGGAAGTCGAGATAGGCATCGATGCTGGAAAGCCCATGCTGGCGAACGATCTTGCCCAGGCGTGAAACCACCAGTGTGCGCTTGGCGTCGCTGAGCGAAATGCCGGCCTGCGCATAGACCCTTTGCTTGACGCGCTCGAACTCCCTGTCGCTGAGCGCAATCTCTTCGTGTTCCATTCGCCCCCGGCCTCGTACCCTGGCGCGGCGCGGCAAATGCTACGCCACCGCATTCCCCCTTCGCTGGCCGGGCCTTTCGGCCCGCTCCGGCTTCTTGTCGACGGCTTCCCCCGCAAGGGCGGATACCTCCCCCGCAAGGCGCAGCAGCGTCCCGGTGCCATCGTCCAGCGCCGAAGCGATATTGTGCGTTTCTGTACTTAGATTCCGTAAATGCCCATCGAGTGCAGCCACCTGCTCGCCCAGCCCTTGCGTCTGTCCGGCGCAAAGCCCTGTCGCTGCCTGCCCCTTGTCGATCAGGGCCCTTATGCGCCGCGAGGTAGCACCCGCGCCTTGCGCCAGCGTTCGAACCTCTTCGGCAACGACGGCAAAGCCCGCGCCCTTCTCGCCGGCACGCGCCGCCTCGACCGCCGCGTTGAGCGCGATCAGATTGGTCTTGAACGCGATGTCCTCGATCGTGGCCACCAGCTTGTCGATCTCGGTGTTCAGCCGGCCGATTTCGCCCACCGCCGCCAGGGTGCGCTCCGCCGACGCGCCCGCGTTCGTCGCAGCCTCGCTGGCCTGGCTGGCGAGCGTATCGCCGCGACGGGTCGCCGTGCGGGCCCTTACGAGTATAGATTGCAGGCTCTCGCATTCGCGCCGGGTGGCTGCCGTGCGCTGCGCATTCTGGCGCGCAAGATCCTGATAGGCGTCCATAAGTTCGCCGATCTTGTGCATGCGGTCCGTCAGCAGTTCTTCGCCCTCTTGGGCCGCGTCCCGTTCCGCGGCCAACGCCTGCAATGCTTCGCGCACGGCTCGCACCTGGCGCACAAGACCGGCTTCCAGCCCGACGAAGCCCTTCGGCCAGCGACCTTCAGACACGCTGAGCGCCTCGATGAGCCTGGCGCTCCCATCAAGCGCTTCCAGGGCGGAATTGATCTGCTGCAATCCCGGGGCGATACGCAAATCCGCGGCGGCAAACCGGAACCCCGTGGCGCCAGACGCCAGCGCCTCGGCAAGCGCTGTCACATGCGAGGCCTCCAGCAAATGGCCGCCCGGCAACAGGCTCACCACCACCCGGTCCGGCCCCAGTGGCGCCGTATGCAACTGATATTCCCGCCCCATTAGCCGCACTTGCGTATCCGCCGGACTCGCCCCGTCCCGCAACAGGACGCCGGCGCGCAGGACGTCGGGCAGTGCATCTCCGGCCGCGGTATCGGGAAACAGGCCGGCAAAACCCTGGCTCGGCACGAGAATCTCGCCGCCCTTGCCCACGATCGCGGCGGCGAACGGCAGGCCGGCAAACCCCTCACGAAACGCACCGCCGCGCTCCAGGCGCTGGCACAGTCCGGCAACCATGGCCTGGACATGCACGGTCTCGGACTCCTGGCCGATCGGGCCGGTGCCCACCGCTTCACCCAGAAGTGAAAGATTGCGCCGCGCCGCCTCGTCCGCTTTCGACCCGATCACATATGCCGCCACCATTGCGACCACCGCCAGGGCACCGCAAGCCGCAAATGTCAGGTGTCCCAGGCCGAACGTATCGATGACAAGCGCCGCCCCCAGCAGAGCGCCAAGCCACAACAGGCTGTTGACCAGCGCTAGCGTCGAGCGGCGCATTTCAGTTGCCCTGCCGGCATTCACGCAATCCCCACAAACCCCGCGGGGTGACCCTAGCCGCGCAATGGTTAACCAATTCTATGCGCGCAGGCCTGCCGTCAACTTTTCGCTAACCATAAGGCAGGCCGGTTTCAGAACAGTTCGATATCGGCCGGCGCCGAAGCGACGACGTCGCGCCGGGCGATTGCCAGTTCTTCGCGCAGGATGCTCGCGCCGGTCGTGCTGTCCAGCCGCTTGACGAAGGCCCGGCCACTGGTCGGCTTGAACAGGACACGGCGCGCAAAGGTCCCACCGAGATCGGCGCCGGCGATCGCATAGCCCTCATTCTCGAGGAACGCGCGAACGAAGGCGATGTTCTTGGCCCCGACATCGTTCATGGCGCTGTTGATGTTGCCACCGCCAAAAACCTTGATTTCCAGGTTGGTTTTCACGCCGGTGCCGCGCGAGAGCACCGTGTTGATCAGCCGCTCCATGGCATAGGCGCCATAGCGGGCCGAAGCCCCGTGAAGGTCGCGCGCCGAGCCAGACTGCTCGGCAAGCAGGAAGTGGTTCATGCCCCCGACCCCGGCTTCCACGTCCCTCACGCAGGCGCTGACGCACGAACCAAGGACCGTCGAGAATGTGACGTCAGCCTGCCCGGACACGTGGCAATCGCCCTGATGGACCGTAGTTACAACGGTACGGTCGAATTCGGCGGGCAGTGTCGCGCTTGACGCCATTCATCCTTCTCCCTGGACCACGCTCTCCCCGCGGCTACGGACGAGCAAAACCGTACAAGATCAGGTCTTAGTGAAACCCTAACCAAATCCATAGGTACGCGGTGGAAATCCGGAGGCGAAAGGGCATGTTTAGAAAGCCCGGCTAGGTTCGGCGAAAAGGACTTGGGAGACTGCCCCCGATGACCATGCAGCGCTTCGCCACGGAGCTCGAGGAAACAGCAAGACAGACCAGCGAAATGGTCGAAGCGATCGTGGAGGCTCTTGGCGTGCTGAATGGCGAAGCCATGACTTGCAGCATGGCCCGTCGCGCCGCGACGGAACGGATCGTGCGCGCGCTGCAGTCCCAGGATCGGATCGAGCAGCGATTGCGGAACATGGGCGAGGCCGCAAGACGATTGGCGACGCATGTCGCGGTCTCTGATACCCGGGCCTGCGAGGACGTCTGGGCGTCGCTCACGCTCGACGAATTGCGTCTGCGCGAGCTTTCGGGGGTCGCCGGCCGTGTCGATCACGGCGAAGTCGAACTGTTCTGACAGCCATTAAAAACCGTAAGCGATCGCAAGAAAAAGGCAGGCCCTGAAGCCTGCCCCTGGAGCGACCGCAACGCGCAAGAGCGTTCAGGCGTCCACACGGGCCCCGCTCACCACCGCGTGCAGATCGATCAGCCCCACCATCCGGCCTTCGTGGGTCACGATCCCGTTCAGAAGTTCGCCATCGATGCTGTTACCCTCGGGCACCGTGTGTATGTCGTCGCGCTGCACTGTGAGAATGTCGCTGACCGCATCCACCAGAACCCCGACCCACTTGTCGCCCACCGACATGACGACCACCACGTGGGTTTTTGTGGGGGAGGTCTGACCGTCGCCGAACCTTGCGCGCAGATCGAATATCGGCACGATGGTGCCGCGCAGGTTGATGACGCCGCGAACGAATTCCCGGGTATTGGGGAGCGGTGTCGCCCCGTTCCACGCCCTGATTTCGCGCACGGTAGTGATCTCGACCCCGTAAACCTGATCGCCGATCGAGAACGCGATCAGTTGCAGGGTATTGCCCGAGTTCGCCTCGGTTTCGTGGCTGAGGTCGTCCCTGATGTCGAACGCTTCCATTTTCCTCTTCCTTTGCCGCCGCGGTCAGGCGGCATTCTTGCGGTTGCCGGTAAATCTCAGTCCCTGAACATCAATGATCAGGGCAACGCTGCCGTCGCCCAGAATGGTGCCGCCGGCGATCCCCTCGATACGCTCGAAGTTTTCTTCCAGGCTCTTGATCACCACCTGCTGCTGGCCGATGATCTCGTCCACGATCAGCGCCACGCGGCTATTGCCGTCCGCCTCGCACAGCACCACGAAGCGGCCCGAATCGTCGGCCTTGTGGGCGATGCCGAACCGCTCGGCGAGATCGACCACCTGGACGTATTCTCCACGCACCTGCAAAAGGCGCGAACCGCTCGGTACGCGCCCGAAATCGGCCCGCGCGCACTGGATCGTTTCCACGATCGAGGAGAGCGGAATGACATAGGGGCAGTTCGCCACGCTCACCAGCATGACATCAAGCACCGCCAGCGTCAGTGGCAGCCGCAAGGACATCCGGGTTCCCTGCCCTGGGGTCGAGCGCACATGGACCGAGCCGCCGATCTTCTTGATGTTGGACAGCACCACGTCCATGCCGACGCCGCGCCCCGAAATGTCCGAAACCGCTTCCGCGGTAGAAAAGCCGGGCGCAAAGATCAGGTTGTCGATCTGCTCGTCGGTCAATTGCTGGTCGGGGCCGACCACCCCGCGGTCGCGCGCCACCTCGAGCACCCTTGCACGATTGATGCCGCACCCGTCGTCTTCCACCGCGATCAGGATATTGCCGCCGGCCTGCTCCGCGCTCAGCCGGATCACGCCTGTTTCGGATTTGCCGGCCGCAAGCCGTGCTGCGGGCGATTCGATGCCGTGATCGGCCGAATTGCGGATCATGTGGGTCAGCGGATCGGAGAGCTGTTCGATCACCGTCTTGTCGATCTCGGTGTTCTCCCCGATCATTTCGAGCCGGATCTTCTTGCCGGTCTTGGTCGCCAGTTCGCGCACAAGCCGCGGCATGCGCGAGAACACGGACTTCACCGGCTGCGCGCGGATCGCCATCACCGAATCCTGCAGGCCGCGGGTCGTTTGCGCCAGCACTTCCAGGCCGCGCACGAGTTCCTGATACCTGGCCCGAAGGTTCTCATCCATTTGCTGGGTGAGCATGGACTGGGTGATCACCAGCTCGCCCACCATGTTGACCACGCGATCCACCTTGTCGAGATCGACCCGGATCGACTGCATGCCCAACGAACGCCCGGCGGCCTGCCCGCCCATTCCCGGCGCTTCAGGCTCCGGCGTCGTCGGCGCGGCAACCTTGTGCGCCGCCGGTTCGGCCAGGGCGGGGTCAGCTTCGCTGTCGCCGGCTGCAGCGGCGACCCCGACCGGTTTCACCTCGGCGACCAGGGAGTCGAAACTGGGGAAGTCGAGCGGCTCCTCTTCGGCGGGCGCCACGGCCGCGCCAAGCGCGGTTATGGCGATGTCGCAATCGCCTTCGACAAACTCGAACACTTCGCGGATGGCCTCGGAATCCGCCTTGTCCGATGTCAGCGATATCGACCACGAACAGTAAACGCCGAACGGCTCGAAATCGGCGAGAAGCGGCAAATCCTCGACATGCGCCTGCACTTCGATCTCGCCAAGCGAGGCGAGTTCGCGAAACAGCAGGAGCGGGTCATTGGCGCGTTCATAAAGGGCAGGATGGGGCCTGAAGCTGATTTCCCATCGGCCCGGCGTGTCGCCAAGCGGCGGCGCCTCGAATGCATCGAGAACGTCATCGTCTGCCTGGTCGAGCACGACGGCGACCGGAGTGAATTCGATATCGAATTCCTCCATCGGCGCGTCGTCGTCGCCGCCGCCGCAAAGCGATTCGAACCGGGCGATCTCCTCGGCTCCATACCCGGGGTCGAGTTCGGTCCCCGAACGCGCCGCCGCCACGAAGTCGGCGACGATATCGTTGGAACGAATGCAGAGCGAAACCACGTCGTCACCGAGCGGTACACGTCCGTCGCGGACATGGTCAAGCAGGGTCTCGAACGCATGGGCGAACGAGACCAGGCCGGAAAAACCGAAAGCGCTGGCTCCGCCCTTGATCGAATGGATGGCACGGAACACCGCATTGAGCCGGTCGGCGCCCCGCTCGCCCTCATCGATGGCGGCGAACTGCTCTTCGAGCTCGGACAGCAGTTCCGAGCATTCGTCGAAATAGGTTGCCTTGAAATCGTCGAGGTCGCTCATCGCAGCCCGGTCCGCCCCGCCTGCCTAGTGGATCACGCGATTGATGACCGAAATCAGCTTTTCGGGGTCGAACGGCTTGACGATCCAGCCTGTCCCTCCGGCCGCCCGGCCAAGGTCGCGCTTCTCCTGGCTGGTCTCCGTGGTCAGGATGAGGATGGGCAGGCTCTGGTGCTGGCCGGAAGCGCGCACGTTGCGAATGAACTCGATCCCGTCCATCACCGGCATGTTGACGTCGGTGATCACGATATCGACGCTCTCGGTCTTGAGCACGTCGAGCCCCTTCTGCCCGTCTTCCGCCTGCAGCACCTCGAAGCCGGCGCTCGACAGCGTATGGTGGAGCATTGCCAGAATGGTGCGGGAGTCATCGACCGTGAGAACGCGCATGGAAACCTAGCCTTCGATCAGGGTGGAGAATTGAGCGGTCAGCCCCAGCCGGCCGATGGCGGTCTGCATGGCTTCGCTCGGGTGCAATATCTTGAATGTCGAGGAACTGCGCCGCGCGGTCTCGGCGGCACTCAAAAGCATGACAAGGGCATTCGTGGTCAGCCGTTCGACCGCCGCCGCCTCGACCTCAACCGAACCGCGGTCGGCAAGACCCAGTAGCCTGTCCCGAACCTCATCCAGCGCGTCGAGATCCACAACTGCAGGCAAACTCACGCTGTCGCTGGCTTTTCCCGCCATCTGCCCCCATCCCCTTCTGGGAATTACGGGGCGGAGTTTCACACTCCAAGAGTTTAAGAAGTGCTAAGCGTTTATGCGGAACGACGCCCTTGAACGATCAGTCCACGAGTGCCTCGAGGTCGGCCACCGCAACCGCGGGTTGCCAGTTCGGCGCATGGTCCTTGTCCACCAGCACCGCCCGGACGCCTTCGGCGAAATCGGGGCGCGCGGCCAGGTAGACCGCGAGGCGCAAGTCCCTCGCCAAAACGGTATCGATCCCGCCGCTCCGCTGCGCCGCCCTGAAGGCGAGCACATTGGCTTCGTTGCTGGTTGGGCAGCGCGTGGACGCCGTTGCCGCCACTTCGGCGGCGAAATCATTGCCCGCAAGCGCCAGTGCGGCGATGATTTCGGCAGCGGTCGGCTTCTCGAAAGCCTCCGCGACGACCTCCGCGTTGTTGCAGAAATCCGGAGAGCCGGGCGAACCCGCATGCGCCGCGATCAGCGCAGCGAGCGTACGGTCGGGATTGGCTGCGCCCGCCGCCTCCTCAAGCCGGGCCCGCAGCGCGCCCAGTTTCGAGGACGGCACATACTGATCGGAAAGATTGAGCGCGATGGCGTCTGCCGCACCCACCGAATTGCCGGTGAGATAGAAGGCGAGCACAGCGGCTTCACTGCGATCGGCCACCAGGGCATTGACCCCCACATCGCAGAACAGCCCTATGGCGCCCTCGGGCATGGCGAAGCGCGAACGTTCGGTGGCTATGCGATGCCGTGCGTGCCCGGACACCCCTATTCCGCCGCCCATCACGATGCCGTCCTGTATCGCCACGATGGGTTTTGAATAGGTCGAGATCCGGCGGTTCATCCTGTATTCGACCTCGAAGAAGAGGTTGGCCTCGTCGACCTTGCCGGCAAGAACAAGTTCGCGTGTTGCACGCACGTCGCCGCCAGCGCAGAAACCGCGCTCGCCGCGCCCCTCGAACAGCACCGCGGAAATACCGGCGTCGTGCTCCCATGCATCGAGCGTCTCGGAGATCGCGCGGATCATGCCAAGCGTAAGGGCATTGATGGCACGAGGCCGGTTGAGCGCGATGACGCCAAGCCGCCCCTCGCGCATGATTTCCAGATTTTCGTCCATCCGCAGTCCTCCTCGCCCCCCGTTTTGGCTTCCTGTGCCACATTGGCATTGCAGGCCGCAACGGTTAATGGGTGACGCCGGACCCCGCGCGGAGTTAAACCGGAACATCGTCCACCGGCCCACGGCACCAATGGAGCGGCAATGAGCAGCAACGTCCACCTCACCGGTCTCGCACGCGATCTCGCCGCCAGGGCCGACGCCGGCAAGCCGGTCCGGGTGGGTGTGATCGGTTCGGGCGAGATGGGCACGGACCTTGTGACGCAGGGCGCGCTGATGCGTGGGATCGAGGTGTGCGCCATAGCGACGCGGCGCCCCGAAACAGCGCGTC
Organism: Devosiaceae bacterium; assembly: GCA_036563245.1. GTDB lineage: Bacteria > Pseudomonadota > Alphaproteobacteria > Rhizobiales > Devosiaceae > DATCMU01. The sequence goes on from DATCMU010000054.1 coordinate 11,405, forward strand.
ACGCCGTCGAGATCGCCTATGGCGACGACAGCCGCGCCCGGTTCGCAGACTCCACGACGCGCATTGGCGAGGCCATCGATGCCGGCAAGATCGCCATCACCTCCGATCATTCGCTGATCGCGACCACCCCGGGCATCGACGTGGTGATCGATGCCACCGGCAAGCCGGGCGTGGGCGCCGATTTCGGCCTGCTGGCCATGGAAAACGGCAAACACCTCGTGATGATGAATGTCGAGGCCGATGTGACAATCGGCGCCTATCTCAAGCACGAGGCCGACCGGCTTGGGGTGATCTACACCGTGGGCGCCGGCGACGAGCCGTCGTCCTGCATGGAACTGATCGAATTCGCCTCCGCGCTCGGCCTGCCCATAGTGGCCGCCGGCAAGGGCAAGAACAATCCGCTCAACCACGACGCAGTTCCCGACGACTACCGGGAGGAAGCCCAACGGCGGAACATGAACCCGCGTATGCTGGTGGAGTTCGTGGACGGCTCCAAGACCATGGTGGAAATGGCCGCCATCGCCAATGCGACAGGCCTCAAACCCGATATCCCGGGGATGCACGGCCCAAGGGCCGACCGCGATGACCTGGCGCGCGTGCTGATCCCGAAACAGGACGGCGGCATCCTCAATTCGCTCGGTGTGGTCGACTACACGATCGGCAAGGGCGTCGCCCCCGGGGTGTTCGTCATCGCCAAGGCAGAGCATCCGCGCGTCATCGAGCGCATGGACGACCTGCATGTCGGAACGGGTCCCTATTACGCGTTCTTCCGGCCTTATCACCTCACCAGCCTCGAGGTGCCGCTGACCTGCGCAAGGATCATGCTCTATGGCAAGCCCGACATGGTGCCCCTGGCCCGACCGGTTGCCGAGGTCTGCGCGGTCGCCAAACGCGACCTGGCCCCTGGCGAGACCTTCGATTCCATAGGCGAGACCTGTTATCGTTCGTTCACGATGACCATCGAGGATGCCCGCGCGAAAAAGGCGGTACCGGTGGGCCTGCTCGAGGGCGGCAAGGTGACCGCGCCGGTCAGGAAGGGCGAACTTCTCACCAGCGCCAATGCGACCCCGGACATGACGACCAGGCTGTGGGAACTGCGCCAGCGACAGGACAGGATGCTGGAGGCATAGCGCGATTGGAAGCAAGGCCATGAACAGCGATCCGCGCTCGTCAAGCGTCTGGGACGGCATTGCCGCCCGCTATGACGAACGCGCCGACCAGGGTCTTGCCGACCCATCCGTGCGTCAGGCATGGCGGCGCCTGTTCGAGAAGCATCTGCCCGGCGGCCCGCACCGCATCCTCGACGCGGGTTGCGGAACCGGTTCACTGAGCTTGTTGCTGACGGAAATGGGCCATGATGCGATGGGCATCGATTTTTCGCCCGAGATGGTCAGGGTCGCGGGCCAAAAGGCAGAGGCGCGTGGCATGCCCGCCCGCTTCGCCGTGATGGACGCCAGCGCACCCGTCTTTCCAGCGCACAGTTTCGACGCCGTCATCTGCCGGCAAGTCCTCTGGGCACTGCCCGATCCGGGCAGGGCGCTCGCCAACTGGTGCGACCTGCTCGGACCGGAAGGTCTGATCCTGCTGATCGAAGGCCGGTTCGCCTCCGGCAACGGCATGTCGGTGGACGAAGTCGTCTCCGCGATGCCCGACCAGATGACGGTCACCGGCACCCACGACATAGCGAAGGACATCGCGCTATGGGGCGGCCCGATCCCCGATCAACGCGTTTTGGTAGTCGCCCGTCGCAAGAAGGCCGGCCTGACCTAGAGCGCTTTCTGGAAAATTGGAAACGGACTTCCGGTGCGAAAGGGCGCCCATTCAACGACCTGGAGTCATTGAGCGATCCGGAGAAAAGCGAAACGTCGCTAGGCGGTCAACAGGATCTTGCCCTTGCGCCCGGCGGTATTGCTGGCGATCGCTGCCTGGCGAATGTCGGCGATATCGAAGGCCCCGCCAACCGGCAGCTTCAGCTCGCCCCGCGCGGCCTTGCCGATCAGTTCCCCGATCAGCTGGCCGACCCGCTCGCGGTCCGCGGTCTGCAAGAGGCGGTAAAGCCAAAAGCCCTTCACGCTCTTGTTGCCGAACAAGAGATGGTTCGGGGTCACCTGCAAGGGACGCCCGGACATCGCGCCGAACGCCACCAGCGTCCCGCCATCCGAGAGAAGCGCCAGCATCTCGTCGGATGACCTGCCGCCCACCGAATCGAGCCCGCGCAGGAGAGGCGCATACTTGACGATCGCGCGAACCTGGTCCTGCCAACCCTCAGTGTCAGTACTGACCACATTCGCAAGGCCTGCCTGCTCCATTTCGGCCAAGGCCTCGGCACGTCGCACCAGGCTGACGACATTGACGCCGCGTTCCGCGCCGAATTGGGCAAGCATCTTTCCCACCGCCCCATTCGCGGCATTCTGGATGATCCAGTCGCCAGGGCCGGCCTCGAAGAAGTCGATCAGCATCAGCGCGCTGAGCGGCATGGAGATCATCTGGCACGCAATCTCGTCAGGGATCGCATCGGGCACCGGAATGGCGCGCGCCGCTTCAAGCAGATAGTACTCCGCCCAGGTCTGGTTGCCGCCCACGACGCGCTGGCCAACCCCAAGACCGGTCACACCCTCGCCGATGGCATCGACCACCCCAACCGCCTCGGTTCCGGGCACCGCGGGCAGCGCGGGACGTATGCCATAAAGCCCGGCGATGGTCATGAGGTCATGATTGTGGATCGGGGACATCGAAAGCTTCACGCGTACCTGGCCCGGGCCCGGTTCCGGTTTCTCGATCTCGACGACATCCAGAACCTTTTTCGGACTGCCGAACTCTTCGAAACGAACGCTACGCATGAAAATACCTCTCCTGGACAATAGTCGGCCTTGAAGCTCCTGCATGTAGATCGCACAGGTCATGACGCAAGGCCTGGCGGACAGGTTTTTTCAGTCCAGCGTCTGGCGATAGCGCAGCATCGCCAGAACCGTGATCGCCGCCATGATGATGAGCAAGGCATTGATATCGGTGACGATATCGGGAATGCCGCCCCCCTTCAGCATCACCTTGCGCACGAGCCTGAGGAAATGCGTGGCCGGGATCGCACTGCCGAGCGCCTGGGCCCAGCCCGGCATCCCCGCGAAGGGAAACATGAACCCGGACAGCAGGACCGAGGGCAGGATGGTGAAGAAGGATATCTGCATGGCCTGCATCTGGTTGCGCGACAGCGTGGAGATGAGAAAGCCGAGCGCCAGGTTGACCACGATGTAAAGATTGAACCCGATGAAGAAGGCGCGCGGGTCGCCCTCGAACGGAACCGAGAAGATCGCCCGCGCCGCGAGCACGAACACAAGCGTCTGCACATAGCCAACGATCACATAAGGCAGGATCTTGCCCAGCATCACCTCTGCCGGGCGCACCGGCGTGGCGATTAGCGTCTCCATCGTTCCGCGCTCGGTTTCGCGCACGATCGCCACCGCGGTAATCAGCGTCATGGTCATCGAAAGGATGATGGCGAGCAGCCCCGGCACGATATTGGTGCTGGTGCGCCCTTCCGGATTGTAGTGCTTGTGCGCAATGATCGAGAATGGCTCGGCGCCTGGCGCCAGGCTGGCCAGCGGGCCGGTCATGGTCTGGCGCACCGCCTCGGCGACGATGCCGCTGAGAGCCGCGACCGCCCCGCCGGTCGCGGACGGATCGGTAGCATCCGCTGCAAGCAGCACCGAAGGCTTGCGCCCGCGCACGAGGTCCTTTTCGAAATCGGTGGGCACCACCACCACGAAATTGGCGCGCCCGTCCCTGAGCGCCGCTTCTCCTTCGACCGCGTTGCCCGCCGTCCCGGTGAAATCGAAATAGTCGGAGTTCTTCATCCCCCAGATCAGGGCACGGGTTACCGGGCCGTTGTCGTTGATCTCGACAAGCGTGGGCAGATGGTGCGGGTCGGAATTGATGGCGAAGCCGAACATGAACAACTGCATGATCGGTATGCCGATCATCATGCCGAATGTGACGCGGTCGCGCCGCATCTGGATGAATTCCTTCACCAGAACCGCAGAGAACCGCGCAAAGGAGAACCCGCCCTTCATTTGACCGGCCGCCTGCCCGCGAAATTGTCCTGGCTCTGGCTCATCAGGTAGATGAAGGCTTCCTCAAGCCCCTCCGGCTGTGGGCTCCACCGATAGCGCTTGTCGCTTTCCAGTTCTGAAATGGTTGCCGCCAGCGCGGCCTTGTCGGTGCCCGATACATGCAGCGACGCACCGAACCGGGCAACCTGTTCGACCCCGGCCATGCCCTTGAGTTGCGCCTCGAGCGCGCTCAGATCGGGCCCTTCCGCCTTGTAGGTGACCAGCCCCACCTGGGCGGGGATGCCGGCCGCGGGGCCGTCAATCAGCTTTCGGCCATAGGCGATATAGGCGATGTAGTCGCACTGGACGGCCTCGTCCATGTAGTGGGTCGAAACCAGCACCGTGACCCCCTGGCGCGACAGGCGCCGGATCTCGTCCCAGAAGTCGCGCCGCGCCTTGGGATCGACCCCCGCGGTCGGCTCGTCCAGCAGCAGCAATTGCGGCTCGTGCAGCAAACACGCGGCAAGCGCCAGCCGCTGCTTCCACCCGCCGGAGAGATTGCCGGCAAGCTGCTTCGAACGATCGGCCAGCCCCAGGTCCTCGAGTGCCTTGCGCACGCGCTCCTTTCGCCTGTCCAGGCGGTACATGCGGGCCATGAAATCGAGGTTCTCGGCGATGGTGAGGTCTTCATAAAGCGAGAAACGCTGCGTCATGTAGCCCACGCGCTGCTTGATCTCCTGCGCCTGATGGCGAATGTCGAAGCCCAGGCACTCGCCTTCCCCATCGTCCGGGGTCAACAGCCCGCACATCATGCGAATAGTGGTGGTCTTGCCACTTCCGTTGGGGCCGAGAAAGCCATAGATCGCCCCGCGCGGCACCGCCATGTCGAAATGGTCCACAACCGTCTTGTCGCCAAAGCGCTTGGTGAGAGCCTTCACCTCGATAACCGGCAGTGTTTCCTCGGTGCGGTCCATGGTCATTGGCTCACCTTCACGGTTACCGGCTGCCCCGGCAGCAACCCGGTATCGCCATCCACCCGCGCTTCGGCCATGAACACAAGGCGCGCGCGCTCCTCGGTCGAAAAGATGATCGGCGGCGTGTGCTCCGGGTCGGTCGCCAGATAGGTAAGCGTGGCGGTCAGGTCGTCGGGGCAGCCATCGCAGGTTACCGCAAGCCGCTCGCCCACACGGAGTGCGGCGCGTTCCTTTTCCGGCACGAAAAACCGCGCCTTCAACTCACCCGGCGGCAGGATCGATACCACTGGCGCAGCAGCAGGCGCCATTTCCCCGGCATCGTAAAACACCCGGTCGACGACACCGCCGATGGGCGCCCTGACTGTCCGGTCGTCAAGTTGCACTTGCGCGCGCTGGGCATCCGCCTCGGCCGCCTTGAGTGCCGCCTCGGCCCCCACCCGCTGGGCGTCCCGCGCGGGTAGTTCCGCCACGCCCAATTGAGCTTCAAGCTGATTGACCTGCGCTGTCGCGGCATCGAGCGCGGCCTTGTCCTGGTCGACCTTGGCATTGGAGGCAAAGCCCTGCTTTTGCAGTTCGACCGAGCGCTGGTAATTCGAGGCGGCCAGAGACAGGTCGGCCTGCGCCTTGGCAAGTGAGGCCCGGATTACCTGCAATTCGTTCTCGCGGCTGCCGGTCGAGAGATTGGCGAGATTGGCGCGCGCCACCTCGACTTGCGCCTCGGATGCCGCAAGCGCAGCCGAGTATTGGGCCCGCGACTGCGTGAACAGCACGTCTCCGGCTGCGATCCTGTCGCCCTCCTTCACCTTGATCTCGTCGATCACCCCTGGCGTCACTGGCGCGACATAAACGTAGTCGGCCTCAAGATAGCCGTTCCAGACCTGGGGCGGCGCACTGCCCACCCCCGGAACGACAAACGCGACGACGGCCGCCAGCCAGGCAAGGATCTGGTTCATTTTCCACCCTCCGGGGCGCTTAAACCGTTGAAAAGCACGTCGAGATGGTTCTTCACGAAGCGCTGAACCGCTTCGCTGTCGTTCTCTCCGATCCCGAACACCTCGGCGAGCAACATGTGCATGAGCAGCGGCCCCACGACGTTTCTGGCCGTCAGATCGGGATCGACAGGACGGAACACCCCGCTCTCGATCCCGCGGCGCAACAGCTCCACGACCAGTGGCAGGGCCCTCTCCAGCACTTCGCGGCGATACATCGCGGCCAGTTCGGGAAACAGCACCGCCTCGTGCAGCATCAACCGCGGCACGGCGAGCATCCGGCGATCCGACAGGCGTGTGCACACCAGTTGCATCAGGGTCGCGATACCATCGCGGGGATTGCCGCCGAAGCCGGCCACGAAGGCCGCCGCGTTCTCTGCCACCGGCAAGATGGCGCGGCGCACGAGGGCTTCCATGATCGCTTCCTTGGACGGGAAATAAAGATAGACCGCGCCTTTGGAGAGCCCGGCTTTCTTCGCGATGTCTTCCACCCTGGTCGCCGCAAAGCCTTTCTCGATGAACAGGTCGAGCGCGGCGTCCAGCACCTCTTCGGGTCGCGCCTCCGCCCGGCGACGGAACTTCGGCGCCCGTTGCCGGGTGGCCGTCATTCCCTTCGCGTCAGCCGATCCCCTTCGAGTTTCCACCATGCACTCCATCCTTGATGGTATTCGGTACCCCACTTAATAACTGACCGGTCATTTATTTACAAGCTCTGTTCCACCGATGTCTGCGAAAGGGTTAAGATCCCCCTTCGCAATCGGTGGATTGCCAACCCGCCGACGGCGGACTAATCGGTTCAGGACACAGGCAACACGGAGGCGAGAATGGCTGCAGGTGAGACCACAAAGGTCCGTTGGGGCATCGTTTCGACGGCCGCCATCGGCGTGAACAAGGTCATTCCGGGCATCATGCGCTCTGCGCATTCTCAAGTGCGCGCCATCGCCTCGCGCGATCTCGACCGGGCCGAACAGGCCGCCCGGTCCCTTGGCATACCCAAAGCCCACGGAAGCTATGAAGCACTGCTCGACGACCCCGACGTGGATGCGGTCTATATCCCGCTGCCCAACCATCTGCATGTCGACATGGCCATTGCCGCGGCGCAGGCCGGCAAGCATGTCCTGTGCGAAAAACCGATCGGCCTCGATGTTGGCGATGCAGAACGGCTGCGTGCCTGCCCGCGCGACGTGATCGTCGCCGAGGCCTTCATGGTGCGCCATCACCGCCAGTGGAAGAGGGCCCGCGAGATCGCCCGGTCCGGCGAGATCGGCGAACTGCGCGCCATTCGCTCGATCTTCTCCTATTTCAACGACGACCCCAAAAACATACGCAACATGGCGGATATCGGCGGCGGCGGGATCATGGATATCGGCTGCTATCCTATTGTCGCTGGTCGCTATTTTTTCGGCGCAGAACCCCGGCGCGTGGTGTCGCTCGTCGACCGCGACCCCAACTTCATGACCGACCGGACAGCGAGCGTGATCGCCGATTTCGGCCATGGCCGGCAGTTGACCTTCCTCGTTTCGACCCAGGCCGTGCCGCGTCAATCCGTGGAACTGGTGGGCACGCGGGGCTGCGTCGAGATCGTCATTCCCTACAATGCCCCGCAAGGCGCTCCCACGGCCCTGCTGATCGATGACGGCGCCAGCCTCGACGGCTCGCTGTCCCGTCGCGAAATCCTGCCCCCATCCGATCAGTACGCCGATCAGGCCGAGGCTTTCGCGCTTGCGGTTCTGGGAAACCAGAAGCTCGACTACGGCATCGAAGATGCGATCCTCAACATGAAGGTCATCGACGCGGTATTTGCGAGCGAGAAATCTGGCGGCTGGGCCGCGGTCTGATCCGCGATACCTTCAGGCCAGAAGCCGCCGCACCAGGAAGCCGATGTCGGCGCGCAGGGCAGCGGCGTCGCCCGCGTGCCTTGCGATCCCATCCGCCCCGGCCACGATGATCCGCGCCATCTGCTCGGCGGGCATCATGCCCATGTCCGCCAGCTGGCCCGCGATACGCGCGACGAGCGAGGCCTCGAACTCCGCAATGGCCGCGCCGCTGAGCCGCGAGTGCTCGGAATAGAGTTCCTCGGCATGCGGCGAGCCGGCGAGCAGTTCGAGCACCAGGCCGTGCTTGTCGCCAAGGGCGCGCGCGATCCGTTCCGCCGGCGATCCGGGCCCGCCGAGCCCTCTCTCGAACGCCTCCGCCAGGCGTGTCATCAGCCGGCTGGTGGTTGCCGCCAGAACCTCGTCCTTGTCCTGGAAATTCCCGTAAAGCGTAGGCTTGGCGACCCGCGCCTCGCGCGCGATGGCCTCCATCGAGGTGCCCCGAAACCCGTTGCGCAGGAACAGATACTGCGCGGCGTCGAGAAGTCTTTCCCGTCGCTCATTGCTGCCCGATGCCAAGGGTCAGGTCCTCCACAGATCAGCATTGAACAAATTGAACAATAATCGTATATATCGTTCAACTCAATCAGGAAGCAATACCATGCCCGACACCGTTCTCGTCACCGGAATTTCCGGCTTTCTCGGCGGCCATGTCGCCCTTGCCCTCAACAAGCAAGGCTACAGGGTTCGAGGAAGCCTGCGCAATCTGGGCAAGGCCGAAAAGGTACGGGAAACGCTGAGCCGGCACGGCGCCGATCCCGAAAGGCTCGAATTCGTGGCTCTCGACCTCAATTCCGATGCCGGCTGGCAGGAGGCAGCCGCCGGTTGTCGATATGTCCAGCACATCGCCTCACCCTTCGTGATCGCGATGCCGGACGATCCGGAGGAACTGATTCGCCCGGCCGTCGAAGGCACTGGCCGGGCACTGGCCGCGGCACTTGGCGGTGGGGCCGAACGGATTGTACTGACCTCGTCGACCGCCGCCATGTTCTACGGCCACTCCAGAAGCCGGACCGCCGTGTTCACTGAAGCCGACTGGACCATCGAGGGCCAACCCGACGTCAATGCCTATTCCACCTCCAAGGTTCGGGCCGAGCGTCACGCCTGGCAGATCATGGAACAGGCCGGACGGCGCGACGACCTTGCAGTCATCAATCCCTCCGGCATCTTCGGCCCCCTGCTCGACGAGGACCCCGGCACCTCGGGTGCGATCCTTGCCCGTCTGCTCAACGGCGGGGTTCCGGCCGCACCGCGCCTCGCTTTCCCGGTGGTCGATGTGCGCGACGTCGCCGCGCTTCACGTCATCGCCATGGTTTCGCCCGAGGCCGGCGGCCGGCGCATCCCGATTTCGGACGAGCCGCTGCCGCTCATCGAGATGGCCAGGGCGCTCGCGCGCGAATTCCCGCAATATGCCCGCCGCCTGCCGCGCTTCGAAGTGCCGGACTGGGCGGTGCGCGTGTTTGCGCTTTTCGATGCCGAGGCGCGCGGAAACCTGGGCGAGCTTGGGCGCACCAAGCGCATCGACGCCTCGCGCGCGGTCGCGCTTCTTGGCCGCGACCTTGTCCCGGCGACCGATGCGGCCATCGCGACCGCGCGATCACTGGTTGAACATGGTCTTGTGAGGGATTGAGCCGCCTCGACGCATTACCTGGCGCACAAACAGCGAAATCGCACGGCACCGAAAAAAAGGACTAGGACAAAGCCGCGCAATTCGCTAAATACCCCCTCGCATTGTGTGGGGCCGTAGCTCAGTTGGGAGAGCGCATCGTTCGCAATGATGAGGTCAGGGGTTCGATTCCCCTCGGCTCCACCACTTTGATTTCCATGCGACATTGAAGGCGATCCATTGTCGGAACCGGCATCGGGTTCCTCTTGGCATGACGCCTGCGGGCCTGCGCCAAATCTGACCCCCCGGGCCGCTGCAAAGCCGAAACTGGCCTCACCCCCGCTATTGTCGAGCTTGTCCGGCCGGCCGCCGGTTTCTTCGGATCGCTCCGCGCGAGCCGACCTGCATCGCGGTCCGGTCCGCGGCGCTCAACTGCGCTGCTTCACCTTGCCGGACGCCCGGCGGGCCTTTGATTCGCCCTGCCCGATATACTGGGCCACGCGGCCCAGATGCCTGAGAATGGCGTTGGTGGCCTCCGCGGAATCCATCGCCCGTATCGCGGCAACGATTGCCTGGTGTTCATCAAGGATGACGTCCTGCAATGCAAGGTATTTGGGCTGGTCGACATAGAGCCGCCGCAGCAGCGAGGATACCGGCGAGGTGACCAGCACGAAGAAGGGATTGTGGGTCGAGCGGGCGAGAAGTTCGTGAAACCGGATATCCATCGCCAGCGCCCTGTCCCAGTCGTCCCGCACCGCCTCTTCCTCGGCAAGGCAGGCGTCGAGTTCGGCAAGGTCTTCTTCGGTGCGCTCCCGGGCCGCAATGCTGGCGATCGCGCCCTCAAGAATCGCCCGCACCTCGTAAAGCTGCCCCGGCTCGATATGGCTGGACAACAGCAGAACCGCCAGTTGTTCGCTCAAGATCGCGGGATCCGGCTCGCGCACGGTCATGCCGCGCCGGGGGCGAACCTCCACAAGGCCGCGCGCCGAAAGGATTGCCGCCGCCTCGCGCACCACGGTGCGGCTGACGCCATATTCCGCCATCAATTCGGCCTCGGTGGGCAACTGGTCGCCCGACCCCATGCCCTTGTCGAGGATGGAGCGCTGCAAGGCGTCGGCCAGCACCAAGGGCAGCCGATCCCTAACCAGATGTGCCACTGGCGTGCCCTCCATGTTGTCGTGACTGCGGTTTTTCCGTCAGGTCTGTTCATAGTACGAAACTGCGCGACCAACTTGCAACCATGCCGGGTTGGTGGTCGTGCGGGTCACCCTGATATCCACAGGATTGCCGCAGCCATGCATTACCTTCCCCTCAAGGCAGGCGGTTTGCGAGGGGCTTCGGGCCGGCTCCGGATATTGTCATATGATTCGAAAAGGCCGATTGCCGCGCGATTTCAGCTCGGCATGGCTCTCTCGGCTGGCCGGCTAGCGGCGATGGTGCTATGTGCCCAGTTCACGCTTCTGGTTACGGCGACATGGCCCTGGTCTACGCCCTCGCGGCACGTCTCATACTCGGCTTCTACATGCTGGCTGCCGCGCTGCGCCTCAAGGTGGGCGTCGACGCACCCGACTGGCTGTGGCGACGTCTGGAGCCGCAGATCCCCGATTTCGATCCGGCGCGGCAACCGCGCATTTGGATCCACGCGGTCTCGGTCGGCGAGATGAAGAATGCCGAGTTGCTCGCCAACAGCATCAGGGTCAAGGCGCCCCGATCCCTGATCGCGGTGTCGAGCGCAACCGAGGGCGGATATGCAAGGGCCACGGCGCTGGACCGCGCCGACGCCGCCTTCGTGATGCCGATAGACCTGCGGTCCAGACTGCTGCCGATCTTCGACGCCCTGCGACCCGACGCGATCGTCCTCGCCGAATCCGAACTCTGGCCCGCGCTCTTCGCGCTCGCGCACGAACGCTCTGTCCCGATCTACGTGGTCAACGCGACGATGTCGGAACGTTCCTTTCGCCGGCATAAGCGTTTCCGCTACGTGTCTGGCGCAACGATTCCCCTGATCGAACGCACCTTCACCCAGGACGAAGCCAGCGCCAGCAAGTGGATCGACCTTGGTGCGGATCCGGGGCGGGTCGAGATCGCCGGTAGCCTCAAGCTGGCCCCGCCGCCGGATGCGCCGCCGCGGCTCGACCGGCTCGATGACCTTCCCTCCGCCCCCACGGTCACTTTCGGCAATGTGCATCCCGAGGAATTCGACGTCATCGCACCGGTCCTGCAACGCCTTGCAGCCGAGCATCCCGAGTTCCGGGTTTTTCTTGCGCCGCGCCATCCCGACCGTTTCGACCCCGGCCAGATTGCCCGGCGACTGGGCCCCGACGTGCAGTTTGTCAGCGACATCCGCGCCGAACCGGTCACTGCACGCCAGGTCTGGGTCAACCAGATGGGCGTGTTGACCGCGCTTTATGCGAAAAGCACAGCCGCGGTCGTCTGCGGCACGTTTTGCGATGTCGGCGGGCACGACCTTGCCGAACCCATGCATTGCGGCGCGGTGTGCATCCATGGTCCGCGCACCGAAAAACAGCGCGCGCTCGAAGCCGCGCTAAGCGGAGCGCAATGCGCCGTCCGTGTCAGGGATGCCAAAGGCCTGGGAAACGCAATCGTCTCGCTGCTGTCCGATCCGGCCACGGCCGCCAGCTACAGCGCAAGGTTCCGGGCGGCCAGCCAACGCGCCTCGGTCGCCATCGAATCGATCACCGAAGCGCTGCTGGCCAACCGGGACTGATCGATAGAGCGCACTATTCGAGCCAGGGTGACACCAGCTCGACGTCGCCGGGATTATTGACCTCCCAGAACGGGCGGTCGCCGCCTTCCACCACCACGCAACCGACCGTGTATCCGTGTTCGAGCAGCCGCAACTGTTCCAGCCCCTCCGCCTTTTCCAGCGGCGTCGGCTCCAGCGCGGCATAGGCCTTCACCGCGGCCGCGCGATAGGCATAGACCCCGACATGGTGATAGAGCGCCGGTGCAACGCGGTTCGCTGCCGCCGCGTCGAGCGAGGGCAGGATCTCCTTGGAGAAATAGAGCGCGCGGCCCGTCCGGTCGAAGACGGCCGTGGTTGCCCCCACCCTGCCCGCCTTGCGGTCCGCCTGCATGGTGGCGAGGGCGGCGCCCTCCAGTTTCAGGACAGGGGTCGCCATGTGCCAGCCGGCATGGGTCTCAAGCGCCGCCACCAGTTCGGAAATGAAATGCGGCGGAGTAAGTGGCGCATCGCCCTGCAGGTTGACCACGATCGCGTCATCGGCCAGCCCGAGCGTCTCGGCTGCCTCGGATACCCGCTCGGAACCGTTGGCGCGTTCCGGCGCCGTCATCACAACATCACAGATGCCCTCGACGTCCCGCGCGATCCGAATGTCGTCCGTGGCGACCACAACCGCGCCGTCCGGCGAGGCGCGCAGCGCCGCTTTGGCCGTCCAGCCGACCAGTGAGCGCGTTTCCCCCGATGGCGACGTCATCGGCACCAGCATCTTGCCCGGAAATCGGGTGGAGGCGTAACGCGCCGGAACGATTATGGGCATGAGCGAGGCACCGGATTGTTGTGTTCGGCGTCTCTTCTAGACGGATTTTCCGCCACCCGCCAAGGCCCGCTGTCAGTCGTCCATGAAATGCCAGTCGCCGGTCTTGATGCCGCGATAGGCGATCAGCCCCGAGTAGAGGATGACAACGACCGTGGAAAACCAGCCGAACGCCACAATGGGCTGCATCAGCAGTTCAACGAATGAGGGCATGGCAATTTCCTCCTGTCGTGCCGATTGATGCTAGCGCCATATCCCTGACAGGCGCTTTGCGCTTCCGGTGCAAAAAGCGGCAAACTCGCAACAAAAGCCACGCAATGTCGCGCGCGGTCAAAATGCTGACATTTCTGATGTGCTATGCGCCGCGCACCATTTTCCGAACTGCGGGTGTCCCCAATGAGCGAGCGCTACGCCATATACTATGCCCCCGCGATCGACGATCCCTTCTGGGAACTGGCGAGTGCCTGGCTCGGTCGAGATGCCGCCAGCGGCAGGCTCATGGCCCAGCCGCCCGTTGCCGGCCTCGACACGGGGCGCCAGCATCAGGCGACGCGGTCCGCGCGCCGATACGGCTTTCACGCAACGCTCAAGGCGCCCATGCGGCTGGCGCCGGACATCACGCCTGACGATCTGGTCCATTCGCTCGAGCGTTTTTCCTCCCGCAGCGCCCCTTTGGTCCTGGGCTGCCTCACCCCACGCAACATCGATGGCTTTCTCGCCCTGATGCCCGGGACACAGGAGGATGAACTGGCAGGTTTCGCCGCGCAGTGCGTGACCGAATTCGATACTTGCCGCGCGCCCCTCTCGCCGACTGAACTTCAAAGGCGCATGAACGACACCTTGACCGACCGCCAGAAGGAACTCGTGGCTGCCTATGGCTATCCCTATGTGCTCGAGGAGTTTCGATTGCACATGACGCTCAGCGACAGGCTCGACCCCGAAACGCTCGAAGCCATGCGTAGCGCGGCGAGCGAGTGGTTTGCGCCAGTGCTGGAGCGGCATGTCACGCTCGACAGGCTGGTTCTTTTCCGCGAAGACGAACCGGGTGCGCCGTTCCGCCGTGTGCGGGACTTCCCCCTTGCCGGCGTCCAGTGAAAAGGTTGTCGCAATGACGCGCGATATGAAAATTTCAAATGCCCGCATTGTCCTTGCGGACCGGGTAATCGACGGGGGCCTTGCGGTCCGCGACGGGATCGTCGATTCCGTAGGCGCCGGCATGAATGGCCCCGGCGTGGAGGATTTCGAAGGCGACTATCTCGTCCCGGGCCTTGTGGAGCTTCATACCGATCATCTCGAAAGCCACTATCACCCGCGCCCCGGTGTGTTCTGGAATCCCATCGCGGCCCTCCAGGCCCATGACGCCCAGGTTGCCGCCTCGGGCATCACAACGGTGTTCGATGCCGTGCGCATAGGGAGCGAGGCCGATGCCGCGCAAAATCTTGGCGACCATGTGGGGATTCTGGTCGAAGCTATCGACAATGCGCAAGGTTCGGGCCGTTTGCGCGCCGATCACTTTGTTCATCTGCGCTGCGAGCTGTCAGCACCCGATGCCGTGGAGCAGTTCGAGGACTACGCGCATATGCCTATCGTGCGCCTCGCCTCGCTCATGGACCATACGCCCGGCCAGCGCCAGTTCGTCACCATGGATCTCTACTACGCCTACTATCAAGGCAAATCCGGCCGCAGCGACGAGGAGATGAGGCGTTTCATCGCGGAGCGCCTCGAAGACCAGCGCCGCTATGCCGAACCCAATCGCCGCGCCATAGTCGCCCGTAGCCGCGAGATCGGCCTGGCAATAGCCAGTCACGACGATGCAACGATCGACCACGTCGATCAGGCCCGCGAGGAAGGTGTCCGCATCGCGGAATTCCCAACAACCATCGAAGCGGCGCGCGCCGCCCGCAAGGCCGGTCTCTCGATCCTGATGGGGGCGCCCAATGTGGTGCGAAATCGCTCCCATTCCGGCAATATTTCCGCCAATGAGCTGGCGCGAGCGGGACTACTCGACATCCTTTCGTCGGACTATGTGCCTTTCTCCCTCATGCAGGCTGCGTTCGACCTGCCGCGGCACGTGAAGGGACTGGACCTGCCCACGGCGGTCGCAAACGTCAGCCGCAATCCGGCACGCGCCGCGGGCCTTGACGACCGCGGCGAGATCGCCCCGGGGCAACGGGCGGATTTTGCCCGGGTCGCAATGCTGGACGACGTCCCCGTCGTCAGGGCCGTATGGCGTCAGGGCCGGCGTGTCGCCTGAAATGCCGGATCAGGTTCGCGGCAAGCTGGTCCTGGTGGTCGGTCCTTCTGGCGCTGGCAAGGACAGCCTGATTGCCGGTGCCCGCCAGGCGCTGGCCGATGACACGCGCTTCTGTTTTCCGCGGCGGCTGGTTACCCGAACGGCCATCGCCGACCTTGAAGACCATCAAACGATTTCGCGCGAGCATTTCGAGGCTCTCCGCGCGGCCGGCGACTACTTCTTGTGCTGGGAAGCCCACGGGCTGGGCTACGTCCTGCCAAGTTCCATCGCCGGCGACCTGTCGGCCGGACACGTGACGGTCCTCAATGTCTCACGATCCGTGTTGGCGGAAGCCGGCGCCCGATTTACGCCGTGTGAGATCGTGCTCGTCACGGCCGACCGCAACCTCCGGGCGCAACGGCTGGCCCTGAGGGGCCGCGAAACACCCGAAGAAATACTCGCCCGCCTCGAACGGGACGCTCCGCCCGTGCCTGGAGGCCTCACCCCGCATGTGGTGGATAATTCCGGCAGTCTCCCGGATGGCATTGCACTGATGGCGGCCCTGTTGCGCCGGCTCGCCGGATCCGCCTGAGCGCAGCGTCAGCGGCAAGGCCGCCCGCCGCAGGACCAAGTCTGGAGCATGTTCAGGAAAAGCGGGTGCCGGTTTTCCGGTTCGAACATGCGGCTGTTCGAAGAATTGGGCCATGCGTCTTGTTTCCATCAAAACGTGACATGGTCTAGCCGGCCTTGCCTGCATCAGTTGATCCGCGTCAACACTTCGTCGCAACTATATGTTAAGTATTTTTCTGGGCTTATCGACGAGGGACATGACATGCGACGAATTTCCATCGCCTTTCTCTTGATTTCCCTGCTGGCCGCCGCACCTGCGCCGGCCCAGGATATGAAGCAGTTCAGTCTTGGCGGCGACGAATACGTTGCCGGCAACCAGGTCACCCTGAACGCTCCGGTGACACACGATGCCTTCGCCGCCGGTAATTCCGTTTCGGTGATGCAGCCGGTCACCGGCGACGCCCACCTGGCCGGAAACACCGTTACGCTGAATGGACAGGTCGGCGGCACGGTCTATGCGGTTGGCAACAATGTTTCGATAAATGCTGGCGTCGTCGATGACGTCACCGCCGCCGGCAATAATGTGAGCCTGACCGGCGAGCGCGGCGTCGGCGGCAATGTCCGGCTGGCCGGCAACGCCATTTCCATCGACGCCCCCGTGGGCGGCTCGGCCCTGATCGCGGCGCAAAGCGTCCGCCTCGCCGCGCCGGTTGCCGGCGACTTCTATTTCACCGGCGACCGCATCAGCTTCTCCGATGCCGCCAGGATCGGCGGCAAGGTCACAATCCGGACGGTCTCGCCGGCCAATGTCCCCGCATCGGTCGCCCCGGCGGACCGCGTCACCTACGAACGTATCCAGTCACCCGAGATCATGACCGGCGCCGGCGACATCGCCCGGCAATCGGTTGGCGGCTTCTGGCAGTTCTTCCTGCCCGCCCTTTGGTTCTTCGTGGTGCTGGTCATCATCGGCGTCCTGTGGCTTGCCCTGTTCCGCAAACGCAGCGCCATCGCCTATCGGGTGGCCATGGGCAAGCCGTGGAAGAGCCTGCTCTATGGTATTTTCAGCCTGTCCGCCTTCATCGGGCTCGTACCGGTTCTGGCGATCACCGTGATCGGTATCCCGCTCATCCCCATCGAGATCATCGTCATCGTACTTTCGTGGCTGATCGGCGGCATCGCTGGTGCCTATTTCGTCTCGATGCGCGTGTTTTCCGCCTTCGGGATGAACGATGCCCGCATGGTCAACCGGCTGATCGCCCTGATCGTAGGGATCGCGGCGGCCTGGGTACTCGGTCTGGTGCCGTTCCTGGGCTGGCTGGTGCACCTGATCCTGTTGTTCCTCGGGCTTGGCGGCATCCTTCTCGCCGCGCTGGCGCGCTGGACGAACAAGCCGTTCCACGACGGCATCGTCGCCGAAGTCGAGGCGCTCTGACCAACCGGCAGATCGCGGGCGGGGCAAGAATGCCCCGCCCGTTTCAATCCGGACGTTCCGGCGGCTGCCCGCCAAAATGGGTCGTTGCGCGGCTGCCTGCGGCGACGCCCGCCCCGAGGGCCTCCTGCAGCGAAGCGCCGCCAAGCCATTGCCGTACGAACCCCGCCAGGAACGCATCGCCGGCGCCGGTGGTATCGAGCACCGCGACCTCGGGCGCCTTCGCCGCGAACCTGACCCCACCGCGGATCGCCTCCGCGCCTTGCGCTCCGCGCTTGACGACAACGATGTCGTAGCGAGCGCCCAGCACGGCGAGCTGACGCTCGATGTCCGTCTCGCCGGTCAGCAATTGCGCCTCTTCGGCATTGGGCAGGACCAGGGTTGCGCCTTGCGTCCAGTCAAGGAACCGTTCAATTCCGCATTCCGCCAGAAACGAGGCCGAAGCCGGGTCCACGGCCACCCGAACCCCGCGTTCCCGGGCACGCGCCATGAGATCGAGCACCGCCGCGCGCGGCCCCGGCTCGAACAGCGAATACCCGGAGATCGCCAGAAGGGCGACACCGTCCAGGAGATCGTCGGGCAGGTCCCCGGCGCTCAGCGCCAGATTGGCGCCGCGATCGGTGAGAAAGCTGCGTTCCCCGTCCGGATCGACCAGCGTGACAAGAACACCGGTGGGCAATTCCGGATCGGCCGCAAGGCGCGGAACAGTTCCAAACTTGCCAAGTCGGTCCCGGATCCTGTCCAGGTCGTCGGCCCCCACCCGTGCCGCAAAGGTCACCGGGACGCCCAGATGAGCAAGCCATACCGCCTGGTTGGCGCCGGAGCCTCCCGGTCGCGTCCTGATCCTGGCCCGCCTGTCCGATCCCTTTATGACCGGCCCCTCGGGTCTGGCGATCACGTCGGTCATGACATCGCCGACCACCAGCACGCGCCGCCCGGCATCGAGGCGCGGCAAGCCCGGGCCGCCCTGGTCCTCAGGCAATGATCGGCCCCGGACGGTGGCCGTGGCGGCTCACCAGTGCCCCCGCGATCTGCGCCGCCACTGCCGCGTTGTTCCTGACCAGGGCGATATTGGCAACAAGGCTCCGGCCATCCGTCAGTTCGAAAATGCGCTGCAGCAGAAATGGCGTGAGGTCCTTTCTGCTGATCCCTTGCCGTTCGGCATCGGCGATCGCCTCGGCGATCCGCCCCTCGATCGTAGCGGCATCGAGCGCATCGGCCTCGGGGATCGGATTGGCCACCAGAATTCCGCCCGGCATCCCGAGCGCTGCCTGGGTTGCGATCAGATCGGCGATATCTGCCGGACTGTCGAAACGATGATCGACCCCGTGGCCGCTCGACCGTGCGAAAAAGGCTGGAAACTCATCGGTACCGTATCCGATCACCGGCACGCCATTTGTCTCGAGCACTTCGAGTGTCTTGGCGATATCCAGAATCGATTTGGCGCCCGCGCAGACCACCGCCACCGGCGTGCGGGATAGCTCCATCAGGTCGGCGGAAATGTCGAAAGTCTCCTCCGCTCCGCGATGCACGCCGCCGATCCCGCCCGTCGCAAAGACCCTAATTCCCGCCATCGCCGCGATCTGCATGGTCGTGGCGACGGTGGTGCCCGCCGTTGCCTTCCTGACCATGAGGGCTGCAACATCCCGGCGGGACGCCTTGTGGGCGGCATGGCCCTGCCGAGCCAGCTGCTCGAGCGTGGCCGCGTCGATACCCACCTTCAGACGCCCATCCATGATGGCTATCGTCGCCGGCACCGCGCCATGGGCGCGGACCACCGCTTCCACACTGGTCGCCGTCTCGAAATTCTGGGGAAACGGCATTCCGTGGGTGATGATGGTCGATTCCAGCGCCACGACGGGCCGGCCATCCGCAAGAGCCGCGGAAACTTCGCCCCCGATGTCGAGATAACGCGCTGCCGCTTTCATGAGTATCGCCCCGGGTATCCTTGTTCCATCCTCTCAATATGCACGCGTTTCGCGGCTGGCAAGCAAATCCCGGGTAGCGCAAAATTGGCTTTATTTTTTGATCAAAACACGTTTAGCTGCAGGTTCTGCAGCGGCTGGATTGTCCTGCCCTGCGTGGAGGTGGGTATGAAACCGCGGTTCGACGAACCGCAAAACGGCAAGGGTGCAGCTTCCCCAGAGCAGCACAATTCGCATCACGGGACCCGGATTTTTCGTAGACGCAACGAGTCCGGATTTCGCGGGTTTTGCATCGCTGTCGGGACCTGTGCAAGGATGAGCAACGCCTGAATTCGGGCCCATCCATGCGAGCATGAAGGAACACGAAATAATGAAGACTTCTGCAATCGTCGCAATCGGCATGGCGTTTCTGGCCACTGCCGCATATGCGCAAGACAAGGTCGTCAACGTCTACAGCTGGTCCGACTACATCGCCGAGGACACGATCGCCAAGTTCGAGGCAGCCACGGGCATCAAGGTCAACTATGACGTCTACGATGCCAACGAGACCCTCGAGGCGAAGCTGCTGGCGGGTAATTCGGGCTACGACGTGGTCGTCCCCACGTCCAACTTCCTCCAGCGCCAGATCGCCGCTGGAATCTACCAGAAGCTCGACAAGTCCAAGCTCCCCAATCTCAAGAACATGGACCCCGACCTGATGAAGCAGGCCGCGGCCTATGATCCGGGCAACGAGCATGCGGTCATCTACATGTGGGGGACCTCGGGCATCGGCTACAATGTGGACAAGGTCAAGGAGCGCCTTGGAGCGGACGCCCCCACCGATAGCTGGAAGCTGATCTTCGATCCCAAATATGCGTCCAAGCTGGCCGATTGCGGCATTACGCTGCTCGATTCGCCCACCGACGTTCTGCCCAGTGCCCTGGCCTATCTCGGGCTCGACGGGACATCGACCAAGCCCGAGGATCTCGACGCCGCCGCCAAGGTGATCGAAGCCATTCGGCCCTATGTGCGCTACTTCCATTCTTCCCAGTACATCAACGATCTCGCCAATGGCGACGTGTGCGTCTCGCTCGGCTTCTCGGGTGACGTGTTCATCGCCGCCGACAGGGCGAGCCAGGCCGACAATGGCGTGAACATCGCCTACAGCGTGCCCAAGGAAGGCGCGATCCAGTGGTTCGACATGATGGCGATCCCCGCCGACGCCCCGCATCCGGATGCGGCGCTCGCCTGGATCAACTTCATCATGGATCCGCAGATCACCGCCGATATCACCAACTATGTCTACTACGCGAATGCCAACAAGGCCTCGATGCCGATGGTGGATCCCGAGATCAAGGACGATCCGGCGATCTTCCCGCCGCCCGAGGTTCTGGCCAAGCTGTTCCCGCAGGTGACCTACGGTCTGCAGACCGACCGTTTGATCAACCGTGCCTGGACGACCATCAAGACTGGCCAGTAACCCTTCGCGGCCGGCGCGATCCCCCGATCCCGCCGGCCGCGTCTTCAAGGCAGGCAAACCGCTCCATGGATTCCAAGGCACCCACCGCAAGCACTGCCCGCCCCTGGCGGGACGCCTCCGCCAAGCCTTTCGTGCGCATCCGCAACGTGACCAAGAAGTTCGGCGAGTTCACCGCCGTCTTCAACCTCTCGCTCGACATCTACAAGGGCGAACTGTTTTGCCTTCTGGGCGGCTCCGGCTGCGGCAAGACCACCCTGTTGCGCATGCTGGCTGGTTTCGAGAACGCAACCAGCGGCGTCATAGAGATCGATGGGCAGGACATGGCGCGGGTTCCCCCCTATGCCCGCCCGGTGAACATGATGTTCCAGTCCTATGCCCTGTTCCCGCACATGAGCGTGGAGGCCAATGTCGCATACGGATTGAAGCGCGCCGGCAAGAGCAAGGATGAGATCGAGGCCCGCGTGGCCGAACTGCTCAAGCTGGTCAAGCTCGAGCAGTTCCGGACCCGCAAGCCCGACCAGCTTTCCGGCGGCCAGCGCCAGCGCGTTGCCCTCGCCCGATCGCTCGCGCCGGGCCCCAAGCTTTTGCTTCTCGACGAACCACTGGGTGCGCTGGACAAGAAGCTGCGCGAGGAAACCCAGTTCGAACTGGTCAAGATCCAGGAAACCCTTGGCGTGACATTCATCGTGGTCACCCATGACCAGGAAGAGGCCATGAGTCTGGCCACCCGCATCGGGGTGATGCACGAAGGCGAGATCGTGCAGATCGGCGAGCCGCGCGAGGTCTATGAATATCCCGCATCACGTTATGTCGCGGATTTCATCGGCTCGGTGAACATGTTCGAGGGCGTGGTGGTCGAAGATGAAGTGGACCACGTCCGCATTCGCTCGCGCGATGCGGGCTGCGACATCTATGTGGGACACGGGGTCAATTGCGCGCCCGAGCAGACATTGTGGTGCGCAATCAGGCCCGAAAAGATTCGCCTGCAGCGCGAAAAGCCCGAGGGAGACGCGAATTTCGCCCGCGGCACCGTCGAGGAAATCGTCTATCTGGGCGACATGTCCGTCTTCCAGGTGCACCTGGAGAGCGGCAGGCGCATCCGGGTGACCAAGGCCAACGCCGCCCGCTTCGAAGAGGACGCGATATCCTGGGATGAGGCGGTCTATGCCACCTGGGGGCCGGAGGCGGCGGCGGTGCTCACCACATGAGCACTTCCGCAACCGAAACGCGCGACGGGGGCATGCGCGGCGCGCTGAACGCACTGCGCCACCGGCTGGGCCTGAGCGGCCGGGGGATCGTGGTTGCCATACCCACCCTCTGGCTGGGACTTTTCTTCCTGATCCCCTTTGCGGTCGTATGCAAGATCGCGCTCTCGAGTGCGGCGATCGCGCAGCCGCCCTATCTGCCCATGCTCAAGGCAATGGCCGACGGCACGGTGCAGATCACTCTCAATTTCGGCAATTTCCTGTTCCTCGGCCAGGACGACCTCTACCTCAAGTCCTATATCAGCTCGATCGAGATCGCCGTCGTCTCGACCATCCTGTGCCTTCTGATCGGCTATCCCATGGCCTATGCCATCGCGCGTGCCCCAGAGCGCCGGCGCAACGTGCTGCTGATGCTGGTCATCCTGCCGTTCTGGACGTCGTTTCTGCTGCGCGTCTACGCGTGGATCGGCATCCTCAAGGGCAATGGAATCATCAACAACGCCCTGATGGGCCTGGGGATCATCCATGAACCCCTGGTGATGCTGCAGACCAATTTCGCGGTCTATGTCGGCATCGTCTACGGCTACCTGCCATTCATGATCCTGCCCCTCTATGCCAATCTCGCCAAGCTCGACGAGAACCTGCTCGAGGCGTCGGCCGACCTGGGCGCGCGCCCGCTGACGACCTTTCTCACCGTGACGCTGCCGCTGTCCCTGCCCGGGATCATCGCCGGCTCGATGCTGGTGCTCATTCCCGCCGTGGGGGAGTTCGTCATCCCCTCGCTGCTCGGCGGTCCCGGCACGCTGATGATCGGCCGCGTGCTCTGGGATGAATTCTTCTCCAATCGAGACTGGCCGATGGCATCCTCGGTCGCCATCGCCATGCTCGTGTTCGTGGTCGTGCCGATCCTGATCCTCAGGTCGGTCGAGGCCGGACTGGTGGAGCGCGGAAAGTGAAGCGGAACCTGTTTCTCAGAGTGACGACGCTCCTCGGCTTCATCTTCCTTTATGCGCCGATCGTCTCGCTGGTCGTCTTCAGCTTCAACGAATCCAAGCTCGTCACCGTCTGGGGCGGCTTTTCCACCAAGTGGTACGGCGAATTGCTCGGCAACGAGCAGATACTTGAAGCGGCCTGGCTCAGTCTCCGGATTGCCTTTCTCAGCGCAAGCATCGCCTCGGTCCTGGGCACTCTGGCAGCGATCGCCCTGGTCCGGTTCGGACGGTTCAGGGCCCGGACATGGCTGACCGGCATGGTCACCGCGCCCCTGGTCATGCCCGACGTCATCATCGGCCTGTCGCTCCTGCTGCTTTTCGTGGCCATGGAACAACTGATCGGATGGCCCGCCGGACGCGGTTTCCTCACGATCGTGATCGCCCATTCCACCCTGTGCATGGCCTACACAACCGTTGTGGTGCAGTCGCGGCTGTCCGATTTCGACCGCTCGCTCGAAGAGGCGGCGATGGACCTTGGCGCGACCCCGGTCAGGGTCTTCTTCGACATCACGCTGCCCATAATCCTGCCTGCGCTGATCTCGGCCTGGCTTCTGGCGTTCACCCTGTCGCTCGATGACCTCGTCATCGCCAGTTTCGTCTCGGGACCCGGCGCTTCAACCC
This sequence comes from Devosiaceae bacterium, assembly GCA_036563245.1. GTDB lineage: Bacteria > Pseudomonadota > Alphaproteobacteria > Rhizobiales > Devosiaceae > DATCMU01. The sequence continues at coordinate 34,846 of DATCMU010000054.1, forward strand.
TGCCCATGGTGATCTTCTCCAAGATCAGGCTCGGGGTATCGCCGGACGTGAACGCCCTGGCCACGATCATCATCAGTATCGTCGCGCTCGGCGTGCTGGTCGCCACGCTGCAAATGATGCGCCGGCCGCGCCGGCAGGCCTGAGCTCCGCGCTCAGGCCTCAAGCTCGGGCAAGGCCTCGAAGAGACTGAGCGCCTCGGGATTGGCGAGGGCCTCCCTGTTCTTCACGGGCCGGCCATGGATCACCTCGCGCACCGCGAGTTCGGTGATCTTGCCCGACTTTGTGCGCGGAATATCGGACACGGCGATGACCTTGGCCGGAACGTGACGCGGCGAGGCGCCCGTGCGGATCTTGTGCTTGATCCGTTTCGTCAGATCCTCGTCGAGCGATACCCCGTCGGCCAGTCTGACGAACAGGACCACGCGCACGTCGCCGTCCCAGTCCTGGCCGACGCACAGGGCCTCGATGACCTCGGGCAACTGCTCGACCTGGTTGTAGATCTCGGCGGTGCCGATCCGTACGCCTCCGGGATTGAGCGTTGCGTCGGACCGTCCGTGGATGATCATGCCGCCGCTCTCGGTCCATTCGGCCCAGTCGCCGTGGCACCAGACATTTTCGAAGCGCTCGAAATAGGCGGCGCGGTATTTTTCGCCTTCCGGGTCGTTCCAGAACATCAGGGGCATCGAGGGAAACGGTCGCGTGCAGACCAGTTCGCCCTTGCCGCGCCCCATCGCCCGGCCATCCTCGTCCCAGACCTCGACGGCCATGCCCAGCCCCGGGCCCTGGATTTCCCCCACCCGGACGGGCAGCGTGGGTACGCCGAGCACGAAGCACGAGACGATGTCGGTGCCACCGGAGATCGAGGCCAGATGCAGGTCTCCCTTGACCTGCTCGTAGACATAACGAAAATTTTCCGGAGCCAGAGGCGAGCCCGTCGAGGCCATCGTCCTGAGCGCGGAAAGATCGTGACTGTTCCTTGGAGCCAGCCCTGCCTTGCGCAGCGCGTCGATGAACTTGGCCGATGTCCCGAAGAAGGCGAACCGCTCCTGCTCGGCATAGTCGAACAGCACATTGCCGCTGGGGAAGAATGGGGAGCCGTCATAAAGGCAGAGCGTCGCGCCCGAAGCCAGCCCCGACACCAGCCAGTTCCACATCATCCAGCCGCAAGTGGAGAAGTAGAACAACCGGTCGCCGTCCCTGATATCGCAATGCAGGCGATGTTCCTTGAGGTGCTGGAGCAAGGTGCCGCCCGCCCCGTGCACGATACATTTCGGCACGCCCGTGGTGCCTGAGGAAAACAGGATATAGAGCGGATGATCGAATGCCTGGCGCGAGAACGTCAGGGGCCTTGCTTCATAACCGGCGATCAGGCTCTCGAAATCGACGGTGTGTTCCATCTCGCGCGCGGCACCCACCGCATCGCCGAGATAGGAGACAAGGACAGTCCTGACAGGCCGCAACTCCGCGGCAATCGCCCGCACCTTTTCGCGCACGTCCTGGCGCTTGCCATTGTACCAGTAGCCATCGGGCGCAATGAACAGCTTCGGCGAAATCTGCGCGAACCGGTCGAGCACGCCGCGCTCGCCGAAGTCGGGCGAGCAGGACGACCAGATTGCCCCGAGCGAGGTCGCGGCCAGCATCGCCGCCACCGTTTCGGGCATGTTGGGCATCATTCCCGCCACCCTGTCGCCGACGCCCACGCCCAGCCCGGCAAACGCTTGCTGAAGCCGCGAGACGAGCGCCCTCAACTCGTCCCAGCTCATGCGCAGGGAAACCTTGTTCTCCCCCCGAAAGATCAGCGCCGTCTCCGGCCCGGACTTGCGCAACAGATTCTCGGCGAAATTGAGCCGCGCCCCGGGAAAGAAGCGCGCCCCAGGCATCCGGTCGCCATCGGAAAGGATTGTACCGCCTTTCTCCCCGATTACCTCGCAATGGTCCCAGATCGCTTCCCAGAACGCCTCCCGGTCACCGATCGACCAACGATGCATCTGGGCGAAATTCGCACCGTCGAATCCAAATCGCCCGCCCATTCGCGTGCCGAACTGATGCATCTGGCTGGCCGAAATGCGTTCCTCCGACGGCGTCCACAATACGCTCACCGCGCTCCCCCTTCTTTTCTCTTTCAGTCGCTCTTGCGCACCGTAAAACTCGATTTCAGCATTCTGGAACGTTCACCGCCAGCCCGCCAAGGCTGGTTTCCTTGTAGCGTTCGTTCATGTCGACGCCGGTCTGCCGCATGGTCTCGACGCAATTGTCCAGCGGTATCGCATGCTTGCCATCTCCCTTCATGGCAAGCGACGCCGCGGTGACCGCCTTGACCGCGCCGAAGGCATTGCGCTCGATACAGGGCACCTGGACCAGCCCCCCGACAGGGTCGCAGGTCATCCCCAGATGGTGCTCGAGCGCGATTTCCGCCGCATTCTCGACCTGCTCCGGCGTGCCGCCCATCAATGCGCAAAGCGCCGCCGCCGCCATGGCCGAGGCGGAACCCACCTCTCCCTGGCACCCCACTTCGGCGCCGGAGATCGAGGCGTTGTGCTTGATGATTCCCCCGATGGCCGCCGCCGTCAGCAGGGCCTCGCGTACCCCGCCAACACTGGCATCCTCTCGGAACTGCAGGTAGTAGCGCAGCACCGCCGGCAGCACGCCTGCCGCTCCGTTTGTCGGCGCGGTTACAACCCGCCCGCCGGCTGCGTTTTCCTCGTTCACCGCCATCGCATAGACCGCCAGCCAGTCGTTGGCGATCAGCGGGTCGGGGCGATTGGACAGGGCCTGGGCGTTGAGCTTGTCGTGGATGTCAGCCGCCCGCCGCTTCACCTTGAGCGCTCCCGGCAACAGGCCGCGCTGGCCCAGCCCGCGACGTATGCAGCCCTCCATTGCCTGCCAGATGTCGTCGAGCCTTGCATCCAGCACGGCGGCGGGCATGCGGCTTTCCTCGTTCGCCCGCTTCATCGCCGCAATGCTCAGCCCGGAGCGCGACGCCATGGCCAGCATTTCGGTCGCGGTGGAAAAAGGAAACGGGACATCGTTGTCGGGCGGCCGGATTGGGCCCTCCACGACATGTCCCATTTCGTTTTCGCTGACGATGAAGCCGCCGCCCACCGAGTAGTAGACGCGTCGCAGCAACAAGCCCCCATCGGCATCGAACGCGGAGAATTGCAGGCCATTGGTGTGGCCGGGCAACCGGCGCTGCCGGTCCATGACCAGATCGTGCTGGGGCCGGAACCGGTAGCTCGGGTGGCCTGGCGGATGCACCTCGCCATGCTGGGCGACCCGCGCCACGGCCGCGTCGATTTCGTCGGGGTCCACGCTGTCCGGCTTCAGGCCCGCGAGCCCGAGAATGACGGCACGGTCGGTGGCGTGACCGACACCCGTAAAGGCAAGCGAACCGTGCAGGCTCACGCTCAACGAACTTACGATTCTCCCCTGCGGGCGCGGCCAGTCGCCGTGAAGGATTTCATCGAGGAACATCCCCGCGGCCACCATCGGCCCCATCGTATGCGAACTCGAAGGACCTATGCCGATCTTGAAGATATCGAAAACCGAAAGAAACAAGGCCACCACCATTTCGGGCGGATTTGCTTCCGCCTCATCATGCCGACGCCGGCTCACGCCGGGCAGATTCCGCCCAATGCCTTGCACCTTGCTCGCCCGAGCACAAGTCCCACATTGGTCGTGCAGGGTCTGCGCGGCCTTCTGGCGGGCAAGCCGGCCACCCGACCGCCGAATTTTCCTGATGACCGCCGGGGTGAATGCGCTAGACCTTGGTCCGGGGCGCCGATTCCTGCAAGGGGACGGGAGCCGCCCGGCACGGAAATGAAAACTGGGACCGGCGAAGATCCATGGCGCGCAACGAACTTGTCCTGTTGACCGGCGCGACCGGCTTCATCGGCAGTCATCTCGGTCCTGCACTCGTGGCGCGCGGACTGCAATTGCGCACAAGCGGCCATACCCGTTCGTCGGGTGAAACCCTTGCCTTGCCGATCGCGCCACGCACGGACTTCACCCGCCTCCTCGATGGCGTGAGTGCCGTGGTTCACCTTGCCGGGCGGGCCCACATTGCAGACCGGAGCGACGTCGCGGCCCTGCAAGCGTTTCGGCACGTCAATACCGAGGGCACCAAGGCACTGGCCGAGGCGGCCGCGAAGGCCGGCGTAGAGCGATTCATATTCGCCAGTTCGGTCGCCGTTCACGGCTCCTGGCCCGGGCGTCCGCTACGCGAAACCGACGCGCCGGCACCCGCGACGCCCTATGGCATTTCCAAATACGAGGCCGAGATCGCACTCCAGGCCCTGGCGGCCCGAACCGGAATGGCGATCACGACACTCCGACTGCCGCTGGTCTATGGCCCGGGCGCGGTCGGGCGCATGGGCCAGCTTGTCGGGGCGATCGCACGGGGCTTGCCGCTGCCGCTTGGCAGTGTCCGGAATGCCAGGAGCCTGCTCGGCATCGGCAATCTTTCGGACCTCATTGCACGGCTGATCGAGTGCCCGGAACCGATTGCCGGCCAATTCCTCGTCTCCGACGGACAGGACGTCTCGACGCCCGAAATCGTTGCGGCGCTGGCGCAAGGCATGCAGCAGCGCGCGAGAATGCCGGCAGTACCCGTGCCGGTTCTAAGGGCATTCGCCCGTATTTCGGGAAAGGCCGAACTGCTCGACAAGTTGATCGGAAACCTGACGATCGACGCCACGTCCATCCGCGACGCCCTCTCGTGGCAGCCGCCGATCCCGGTCCATCAGGGGCTTGTGGAAACCGGCCGCGCCCATGCTAGTTTTCGTCGCTGATGGCGGGCGAAGCGCTTTTGTGGCGGGCATCGGCTGAGAAGGGGACGGGGCAATGAGCGGGCAACTGCAAAATTGGGCGGGCAATATCGCCTTCGCCGCAAGGGCCGTGCACACCCCGGGTTCGGTTCCCGAACTCCAGGAAATCGTTCGGAAAACCGAAAGGTTGCGGCCATTCGGTTCGCGGCACTCGTTCAACCGGATCGCCGACACCACCGGCGATCTTGTCTCGACCCGGCGCCTCGACCGGATCATCGGGATCGACCAACAGGCCCGAACTGTCACCATCGAGGGTGGCGTCACCTATGGTCAGTTGTGCCCGGCCATCGAGGCGCACGGCCTCGCCCTCCGAAATCTCGCCTCACTGCCGCATATCTCGGTGGCCGGCGCCGTGGCGACCGCGACGCATGGCTCCGGCGTCGCCAATCAGAGCCTCGCCAGCGCGGTGTCGCGCCTCAGGATCGTCACAGCCTCGGGCGACCTGCTGACGCTGTCGCGCGGCGATCCGGACTTCGATGGCGCGGTCGTCTCGTTGGGCGCATTGGGCATCGTGGCCGAACTGACGCTGGACCTCGTGCCCTCCTTCACCATACGCCAACACATGTATCTCGACCTGCCGCTTGCCGCGGCGATGGCCGATTTCGACGCCATCATGTCCAGCGGCTACAGCGTCAGCATGTTCACCAGCTGGCGGGCCGAGACGGTAGACAAGCTCCTCGTCAAGAGCCTTGGCAATGTCCCGGTTCATTCCGCGGAGGCGTTCGGCGCGAAGCCTGCTGACCGCAAGCACCATCTGATCCCCGGCCTCGACCCCACCCCCTGCACCGAGCAGATGGGCATTGAGGGCCCCTGGCACGAGCGGCTCGCCCACTTCCGCATGGACTTCACACCCAGCGCCGGCGACGAACTGCAATCGGAATACTTCATCTCCAGATCGGACGCCGCCCAAGCCATCGCCGCGCTGCACGACATTCAACACGTCTTCTCGCCTGTTCTGGCAATCTCGGAAATCCGCACCATTGCAGCAGACGAGTTGTGGATGAGCCCGTTAAACGGACGCGATGCCGTGGCATTCCACTTCACGTGGCGGCCGGACTGGGATGCGGTCCGCAAGGTGCTGCCTTTGATCGAAAGGCAGCTTGCGCCGTACGAACCGACCCCTCACTGGGGCAAGCTGTTCGAAATGGCGCCTGGCGACATCGCCGCGCGCTATCTTCGTCTTCCCGCCTTCAGGGCATTGGTTTCAAGACACGATCCGGGCGGGAAATTCCGAAATATGTTCCTTGACCGCTATGTTTTCGGGGAGTGATCGAACCATCGAGCGAGGTCTGCCTGGTCGAAGACCCGACCAGGATCAACGCCAATTCCTTCACGCGGCAATAGTCCACTCGGAATTGCGCACCTCCTGGCGGGCTCAGGCGTCCGCCCCAACCAGCGCCGGAACTCCGAGGCCGGAGCCGATCTCATCGATATCCCGGACCAGCTTGCCCGGCAATGGAATGCCGTCCTTCTGGCGAGAATTCCGCGTATTGTGCTCTATCTCGCCCGGAATATACATGCGCTGATCCGCGTCCCACATCGGAGACGATTTCACCGTCGCGTAGAATGCGTCCATGCGATCAAGAAAGGCCTCGCCGGGCATTGCCACCGACGGGTCGATCGCAATGAGCATGTGCCCTGTTTCGCTCGTCTTGTCCGGATCGGCATACATGCTGCGAATGCCGAACTGGAAGGCGCCACCGCTCAGCACGCCGGACAGGATATCCACCAGCAGCGAGAGTCCAAACCCCTTGTGCCCGCCAAGCGGCAGCAGGAAGCCTTCAAAACCCACCTTGGGGTCGTCGGTGGGCCGTCCGGCCCGGTCTGTCGCCCAGGTCTGGGGGATCTTCTCGCCCTTTTCGATTGCGAGAAGCAGCTTGCCCCCCGCCACCGCCGACATCGATATGTCGAGCAGGAAGGGAAAGCCAAGCCGTGTTGGCGCGCCGAATGCTATCGGGTTGTTACCCGTGATCGGTTTCGCCCCGCCCGGAACGACAAGATTGGGCGTAACGTTGGTCATGGAAATGCCAAGCATTCCCTCCTTGGCGGCGTGCTCCGCATAAAGGGCCGCCGCGCCGAAGTGGTTGGAATTACGCACCGAAACCGCACCGATGCCAAAGTTCCGGGCCAGGTCGATGGCGCGGGCCATGGCCGCGTGGCCAACGATGTATCCCATGCCCCTATCGCCATCCATCACCTCGAACGCACCGGCTGTCGCGACCGTTTCCGGGCGCGGATTGGCCTTGATAGTCAGTTCCCGCAGGCGGCGGGCATAGATCGGCAAACGCAATACGCCGTGCGAGTCGATGCCCCACAGGTTGGTGAGGAGCATGTACGAGGCGCAAAGTGCCGCGTTCTGCTCGGACATTCCCAGTTTGGCAAAGACTTCCGTGAGGTAATGCTGCAGGTCATCCGCGGCTACAATGACAGTATCGGACATTTTCAAGATCAACTCCTTGGTGCCGCGGCGACGCCTGCGGCGAATGCGGGGTGCGGTTCGGCACTGACCATGATGGAGGCAAAGACACAGGGGGCGCTGCTCCGGTTGTGCCAGGTGTGGGCGGTGCCGCGCTGAATGAGCACGTCGCCCGCCTTCAACAGCACTTCGCCGGTGTCGCTGACGGCATAGATCTCACCGGACAGAACAATGTTGTAATCCACGGTCTCGTTGCGATGCATGGACGGGTCCGCAGCACCCTGGACCAGGGTCTGGGTCGCCCCGATCACGGAATAATCCGCCGCGGCTTCGTCCGGCCGCTGCATCTGATCGGGCAGGAACTCCACGATACGAAAGCGTGTGCCGCCCGGCGGGGGATGATGCGTCACCGGCCGCGCGCCCGCATCCTCGGTGCCCGTCAATCGGGCCAACGGACCATCGGTTTCCCAAAGTTCATGAAACACGAGCCCCCTGCCCGGTTGATCGAGGACGGCGCCGGCCGCTCCGTCTATCATGAAGTAGGATTTGCCCTGGTCATTCGTGGCCGTCACAACGCGTCGAACGGTGATCGTCATCGCTTTGCCTCCTCGTGCACTCATCGTGCTTCGTCTGCCTATTTTTCACATGTTCGCGCAAGTGACAACCCAAGTGTTGACAATTTTGGCAACAATTGCAATTCTTGTTTTCGGAGGATGCATCAAGGCTGGGCCATGGATGCCACACGGAGGAGAGTGACCACATGACTGAACCGAAATTCACGCGCCGGAAGTTCGCCGCGCTTGTCGCGACTGCCATGGCATCAACGGTTGCCGTTTCGAGCCTCGGGCCGGCTGCCCTGGCGGCGGACAAGCCGCGCTATGCGATGCTTGTGCGCGTTCTGGGCAATACAGCGTTCGAACTGGCCCGCGTCGGTGCAATGAAGGCGGCCGACGAACTCGGGATCGATCTCATCTACACCGGTCCCACGGAGAATACCGCCGAAGGCCAGGTCGCGCTGATCGACTCTCTGATCGCGCAACGTGTCGATGCCATCATGCTCACCGCCAATGACGCCACGGCGCTGACCCCGTCTCTGCAGCGCGCCGCATCCCGTGGGATCAAGATCGTGACCTGGGACCAGGACACCGAGGCAGCGGCCCGCAGCCTGTTCGTTGCCGAAGCCACCAATGACCTGATTGCCCTTGGTCCCGCAAAGATCGCCCTGAACCTGACCGGCGGTACAGGCGAGGTCGGCATCATCACGGGCCCGGCAAACTCGACGACGCAGAACAACTGGGTCAACGAGATGATCCGCCTGACCAAGGAAGATGACGCGTTCAAGGGCTTGAAGGTCGACGAAGTTGCCTATGGCGACGAGCGTTCGGACAAGGCCTACAACGAGGCTCTGGGCCTGGTGAACAAGTACCCCGATATGAAGGTGATCGTGTGCTACACCTCCGTGGGCCTGGCGGCCGCGGCCCAGATGGTCACTGACCAGGGCCTGATTGGCAAGGTGCAGGTCACCGGGCTGGGCTTCCCCAACGAGATGGTGGAATATGTTCTTTCGGGGGCCGTGCCCGCCTTCGCGATCTGGAGCATGGTCGATGAAGGGTACACGACCGTCTACGGGACCAAGGCACTTGCCGATGGCAGCATCACCGGCGCAGAGGGTGACAGCTTCGACGCGGGCCGCATGGGCAAGATCACGGTCGGCGCCAACAATACCGCTGTTCTGGGTGAACTCACCGTCTACGACAAGTCCAATGTCGAGGAAGCGGCCAACCTGATCAAGTCGCTTCAGAAGTAACCTCCCGGGCGGACGCAGTCACCGCGTCCCCTTCGCCGCGCCGCTGCCCGGCCTCCCGTGGCCGGGCAGTTGGCGTCACACCCAATGGGAACGCAGTTGGGAGCTGGAATTCTCAGATGGATCAGCCGACCGTCAGCATCAAGGGCATTTCGAAGCGCTTCGGCGGCGTGAGGGCGCTCACCGACGTTTCATTCGAAGCAGCCGCGGGAGAGGTCCTGGGCCTGATCGGGGAAAACGGCGCCGGCAAGTCCACGCTGGTCAAGATATTGACCGGCATTCACGTTCCCGATTCCGGCACGATTTCTTGCGCTGGGCAGGCGTGCGAATTCTCCGGTCCCCAGGACGCGGCGGCGGCCGGCATATCCGCGATTCAGCAAGAGCCGACCATGTTCGACGAACTTTCGGTCGCCGAAAACATATTCGTGGGCGCCCAGCCCCGCACCCCGAATCTGAAGCGGGTCGACTGGCGGCAGATGCGCCTCGAGGCCTCGCGGCTTCTGGCGGAAATCGGTGTCGACCTCGATCCCGATCTGCCCTTGCGCAATCTGAGCGTGGCCGAACGGCATCTGGTGTCACTTGCGCGGGCGCTCTCCACCGATGCCCGTCTCATCATTTTCGACGAACCGACTGCCGCCCTCTCTCAATCCGAGATCCAGCATCTTTACGGCATCATCGAGCGATTGCGCGAGCAGGGAAAGGCAATCATCTTCATCTCGCACAAATTCGACGAGATCTTCCGGATCTGCGACCGGTTCGTGGTCCTGCGCGACGGCTCAAAAGTGGGAAGCGGCAGGATCTCCGACACAGACCAGGCCGGCCTCATCCGCATGATGGTCGGGCGCGAACTCACCGAGATCTACCCCAAGGCCGAAGCGGAAATCGGCGGCACGATACTCTCGGTGACCGGATTTTCGCATCCAACCGAGTTCGACGACATCAGCTTCGACCTGCGCCGCGGCGAAGTGCTCGGGTTCTATGGCCTCGTCGGCGCCGGACGCACCGAACTGATGGAGGCCATCTTCGGCCTGAAGACGCGCAGCGCAGGCGAGCTTTCAATCGACGGACGGCCGATCTCCATCAGGTCGCCGCGCCAGGCAATGGCCGCCGGCCTCGCCTATGTGCCGGAGGATCGTCAGCGGCACGGGGGGATTCTCGGTTTCTCGATTGGCGCCAACCTCTCGCTTCCAATTCTGGATCGCCTGAGCCGCTGGGGCCTGCTCTCTGCCCGCCGCGAGGAGGCCCTGGCAAACGAGTACGGGCGAAAGATCGAAGTCAAGGCTGCCAACTGGGCGCAGAAGCTGGAGGAACTCTCCGGCGGCAACCAGCAGAAGGTGGTTCTCGGCAAATGGCTGGCGACCCAACCTCGCATCGTCATCCTGGACGAACCCACCAAGGGTATCGACGTTGGCACCAAGTCATCCGTCCACCGCCTCATCGGCGATCTGGTCCGACAAGGACTGTCCGTGATCATGGTTTCCTCGGAACTTGAGGAAGTGCTTGGCATGGCCGACCGCATGGTCGTGATGAGCCGGGGCAAGATCAGCGCCATTCTGGATCGCGGGGACTTCTCGCAGGATGCCGTCATGGCGGCCGCCGCCGGTCTCAAACCGAATGCCGGCAACCGGAGGGCATCATGATGGAAATTCTGGCCAGAACGCCGCGCGCACCTCTTGCTCGGCTTGTCCCCTTGCGGATCTTCCGCGACAACAGCCGCGAAGCCATCCTTTTTGGCCTGATATGCCTGATGGCGGTCGCAATCAATTGGCGCGCACCCGAGTATCTCGCGCCGAAGAATTTCGACAACCTTCTGTACAACCTTTCGTTTCTGGCCATCCTCGCGCTGGGACAGCTCCCGGTTCTGCTGTCGCGCGGCATCGATTTGTCCCAGGCCTCGGTGCTTGCCCTGACCGGCATGCTGCTGGCGCTGCTGTCGCAAGGTTCGCCAGATCTTCCCGCCTTCGCGCATGTCGCGCTCGCGCTTGCACTCGGCGCCTTGCTTGGCGCCACGAATGGCCTGTTCATCGCCTTCTTGCGCATTCCGCCGATCATCATGACGCTTGGCACGATGACCGTCTATCGCGGCCTGATCTATCTGCTGAGTGGCGGCGCCTGGGTATCTTCGTTCGAGATGTCGGACGCGTTCAAGTCGATCGGGGCGATGCGCATCGCGGGTCTGCCGCTGACCTTTGCCATCATGATCGTGGCGACCGCCGGGATCTGGTACCTGCTTTCGGCAACGCGGTCGGGGCGCAATGTCTATGCGGTCGGGGGTAATCCGGTCGCGGCCCGCCTTGTGGGGATTTCGGAGCGCAAGGTCGAGTTGCTGGTCTACGCGCTTTCCGGCATGGCCGCGGGGCTTTGCGGATATTTGTGGACGGCCCATTTCGCCATTGCCTACACGCAGGCGGCCGAGGGGCGCGAATTCGCAATCGTCGCATCCTGCGTGATCGGCGGGGTCAGCATCGCCGGCGGCAAGGGTACGGTACCGGGCGCTTTTCTCGGCGCACTGTTCATCACCGTGATCGACACGTCGCTGCCCTTCCTGCGCATCAGCCCGTTCATGCAGATGGCGATCATCGGCGCGGTGATCCTGATAGCCGTGGCGGCAAACGCGCAGGCGGAGCGCCAGCCGGGCCGCCAGATCCTGCGCCGCTCCGATGAGCAGAACAGCGGCACCGAAATTTCACCGGGAGACAGATCATGAAGAGCGTCCTTGGTGGTGCCCGCAAGGCGTTGGGGAGTTGGGAGGCCGGCCTTCTGGTGCTACTTGCCGGGGTGTTTGTCCTCAACAGTTCGCTATCGCCCTATTTTCTCGACTATTACAACCTGATCGACAGCACGCTGACCTTCTCAGAGAAGGCCCTGATCGTGCTGCCCATGGCGCTGCTCATCATCTCGCGGGAAATCGATGTCTCCGTGGCCTCGATCGTCGCCCTCGCCGCGGTATTGATGGGTGTCGCCTCGGATCTAGGGGCCGACACGCCCACGCTCGTTGCGGTCGGATTGCTGACCGGGCTGGCGGCGGGCCTTGCCAACGGCATTATCGTCAGTGTCCTGCGCGTGCATTCGATCGTCGTAACGATCGGCACTCTCTCGCTCTTCCGCGGCATCGCGGTGGCCATCGTTGGCGATGGCGCGTACACGAAATTTCCGGCCAGCTTCGCGTTCTTCGGTCGCGGTTATGTGGGCAACGTCCTCCCTGTCGAGTTCGTAATCTACATCCTTGCAACCGTGCTGTTCGCGATTGTGCTGCATGCGAGCATTGTCGGCCGTCGAATCTATGCGATTGGCGCCAATCCTGCTGCTGCACGCTATTCCGGAATATCCCTGGCCCGGTATCGCATTGCACTTTTCGCCCTCACCGGGCTGATGTCTGGGCTCGCGGCGGTTCTCCTGACGAGCAGGCTGGGCAGCGTGCGCCTCAACATCGCCACGGGTTGGGAACTCCAGGTGATCACCATGGTGGTCCTGGGCGGGGTCGGTATCGCCGGAGGCACCGGGACGATCATCGGCGTCACGCTGTCGGTCTTCCTGATCGGCCTTCTGAGTTTTGGCCTTTCACTGATCAACGTGCCCGGCATCGTGCTGAACATCTATGTCGGTCTGCTCCTGATTGGAGCGATCGCCATTCCCAATCTCACCAAGATCGTCGCATCGGCGTTTCTTTCGCGCCACAAGGAGAGTTGAATGCCCCTATACTTCATTACCGAACAAGTCACCCGCGAGGGCATGATGACCGTCAAGGAGGCGCCCGGGCGCGCCCAGGGCGTCGTCCAGTTCGCCTCCAAGTTCGGCGTGCGAATTATCGAGTTCTTCTACTGCACCAGCCAGTTCGACTTCATCATGAAGGTCGAGGCGGCAGACGAGGAATCCGTCGCGGCCTTCGTGATGGCAGTGCGCAAATCAGGAAATGTCACCGCGCGGTTCACCCGCGCCTATTCGCCCGATGAGTGGGCATCATTGATCGATCGCATTCCGGACTAGATGACGGCGCGAAGCCTGCGCGGGACCAGAACCTCTGGTTCGGCCGATCCGTACTTCATCCGGTAGCGCTGCTCGTATTCGTCGACCCGGCGCAAGTCGAAGTGTCGCCGCACAACGTCCACCAGTGCCTGGTTGTCGGTCTTCTGCATGGCCTCGATGATCGTCCAGTGATGTTCGACCACCTGCTTCATGACCTCCCGGTCACCATATTTCATGGCGGTAATCGCATGCACCCGAATGGCGTAGTCCTCGATCGCGGCGACAAGCGTTGCATTGGAGCAGGCGGAAAACTGAATCCGGTGGAACTGCGTGTTCAAGTGAAGCACCGCGCGATAGTCGCCGGCCTCGATCGCCTCGGAATGACGTTTCTGGATGGTGGAGAGGGTGTCTATCACCGTCTTGTCGACCGGCAATCTGGTAATCGCCGCGGCGTGGCTTTCAAGCACCGCGCGGACGTCGTAGATCTCCCTGACCTCGGTCGGTGTCATTTCCCGCACGAACACCCCCCGGTTCGGGATGCGCTCGACGAATCCAAGCTCCTCAAGGTGGACGAAGGCCTCGCGGATATTGTGCCGCTTGACCCCAAACCTGTCCGCCAGCCGCTCCTCGATCAGCTTGTTTCCCGCGGGGAATATCCCAAGGACAATGTCCTCGTAGAGTGTGGTGACGATTTCAGCGACAGACTTTGGCAAGAAAGCACTCCAGGTTCGGGCCCCTTACGCGTGGCCTCCTTGTCTCAGGGCCCACACGAATACACGGCCCGCGCAGATTATCGAATTCGAACGCCGGCACCAATCTCTTTGGCATCCGGCCCCTGTCCGCATTCAGGTAAACCCCACAAATGAAAGGTCCGACATGCGTCCAAACTCCTTGAAGGCAAAGCTCGCCGCGGGCCAGCCAGTCGTGTCGGGGTGGCTGTCGATCCCCTCCAGCTACTCGGCCGAAATAATCGCGCGACAGGGATTCGATTGCGTCAATGTCGATCTCCAGCATGGAATGATCGGCATCGAGAGCGCGATACCCATGTTGCAGGCGATCTCCGCGACCGACGCGACACCCATCGCCCGGGTCGGATCCAATGACCCCGCCATCATCATGAAGCTGCTGGATGCCGGCGCATATGGCATCATCTGTCCGATGGTCTCGTCGGCCGGGGACGCTGCGCGTTTCGTTTCAGCCTGCCGATATCCACCTGCAGGTGAACGCTCGTTCGGCCCTGCGCGGGGCCTGCTATATGGTGGGCCGGACTATTTCGCCCACGCCAATGCCGAAATACTCACCATGGCCATGATCGAGACCGTCGCAGGCGTCGAGAACCTGGAAGAGATCGTGGCCGTCGATGGCCTCGATGCCCTGTTTATCGGACCGAATGACCTTTCACTGGCCTACGGCAAGCAGCCTTTGGCCGAACCGCAGGACGATACCGTCACGGCCGCGATATCGAGGGTTCTTGACGCGGCCTCGATGGTGGGCATGCCTGTGGGCATTTTCTGCTCGTCTCCGGCGGCAGCCGCCCGTCGCCTTGCCCAGGGCTTCAGGTTCGTCGTGCCGGGAAACGATGCGGGCCTGCTGACAAAGGCAGCTCGGGAAGCGCTCGCCGGCGCACGCGACGAGGCCGCCGTGAGCACGGGCCAGTCGTCACGCGCAAGCGGCTATTGAACGCGAGCCAGCGCCTCTGTGGCGCTGGCGTCCTTCAGGTGGAACGCGCCGGTTCCGGCTGTTGGGCTAGCCAAAATACTGGTCGACCAGCGCTTCGATTTCCGCTCGCGCGATGCTATCTGGCGAAGCTGTCGGACCGCGCACGAATGGAGTGGCGATCACACCCCTTTTGACCAGGATGGCCTTGTGGAGATGATAGAACAGGTCTCCGCCCTGCGCGGCAAGCCTGTTCACAGCCATGATACGTCGATCGAAGAGATCGCGGGCGGCCGCCTCATCCCCCGACAGCAGGGCCGACCAAACCGCAAGAAAGTCCTCCGGCTGGCTGCAAAACGGCATCGTGCCGCGGGCCCCGCGCCGAAACTCCTCGATCATGTAGCTGCCGCCGGCACCGCCAATCACCAGCATCGACTGGTCGACCCGCAAGACCATGGCTTGCACCTGTGTCACGGTGGGCAGGGTCTCGACCTTTATCGCGCAGATATCGCGGATGCGGTCCGCCAGGCGAAGCGCCATATCCGGCGAAATCGGTCCCTGCGGCACGTCCTGGAGCACCATTGGAAGCTTGGCGCCAGACCCGATCCGGGTGAAATAGTCGACGACTGCCTCCGCTCCTGTGGGGAGAAAGGAGGGCGGAAAGGCCATCAACGCATCCGCGCCGAGTTCCTTCGCCTTCATGGCCTGTTGCACGGCCATGTCGGTTCCCGCAGCCGAAACGTTCATTACCACCGGAACGCGGCCATTCACTGCCTTCACCACGATATCAAGCACATGGTCGCGTTCGGGGGCGCTCAGCTTGTGGATCTCGCTGCCAATGGCAATTCCAAGACCGTGC
This sequence comes from Devosiaceae bacterium, assembly GCA_036563245.1. Lineage (GTDB taxonomy): Bacteria > Pseudomonadota > Alphaproteobacteria > Rhizobiales > Devosiaceae > DATCMU01. The sequence goes on from DATCMU010000054.1 coordinate 50,370, forward strand.
ACACCTGCCTTCAAGTTGAATTCAACCAGGCCTTGAAGACTGTCGTCGTCAATTCTGCCCTGGCGATCGAAGGGGGTCACCAGGATGGGGACAATGCCCTCAAGAAACGGACGCGTCATCTTTCAGCCTCGGATGTTGGTTCGGATCGGTAAGAAAATACCTCCTCCACTGGGATCCTGATCGGGCGAGTGTCGGGATGACATTCCATCAGGGGCTGCATTTCGGCCCACCATCGCCACTGGATCGTGTCTGGGGGCGCGTCCTCTGCGTCGTCCTCGCGATCCTGGACTGCGAACAGGGTCAGGCCGTGCCTGTAGATGGAGAAGTTCAATATGCTGCGCGATCGCATCAGCGCGAGCATTTCAGGCCAGATGGCATCGTGCCGGGCCTTGTATTCCGCCTCGCACCCGGGCTTGAGCGTCATTATCCAGGCTGACCGCTTCATGGCGAAATGATCCGGTTGTCGTCGACATAGTCCCAGACGATGTCATAGCCCAGGCCCGGCCCGTCGGGGATCGGCACCATTCCGTCCGGGTCCATCAGGTCGCAGTTGCGACGCAGGTATGGATGTGGTGCATCGTAGTCGACGCCCGGAGCCAGCAATCCGCGCTCATAGTATTCGCTGGTATCTTCGGAAGTCGCGCCCAGCGCATGCAGATTTCCCCAGCCGGACATGTGGACCTCGCACCGGATGCCGTAGGCCTCGCACACGATGGCGGTCTTGCGACAACCCGTCAGCCCGCCTCGCCGCACATCCATGCGGCTCATGTCCGAGGCTCCGCGCAAGATCCACTCCGCGCGCGTGAAAACCCCGCCGGCCGCGATCTCCGGTGCAAGAATTGGAATGCTCAGTTCGCGGCAGACCCGAACGTAGCTTTCGACGCGATACTCGGGCATCGGGTGCTCGAACCAATAGAAGCCCAGCTTCTCCAGCTCGCGTCCAACCTGAATACTATGAGCGCGGAT
>DATCMU010000025.1:0-42022 GCA_036563245.1 Devosiaceae bacterium
GCGGCGCCCGCGCGGGGGCCGGCGCGCAGCCTCAAGGACACCGCGCGCGGGTTGCAGCAGAAGGTGAAGGACGCGGCCCGGACCTATCTCAGCCGGGGCAATGCCGCAATCGACACCGACTGGGCGGAGTTCTGAACGCGGCCACATACCGGTTCGCTTGAAAGCCAATACAACAAGGGCGCCACAACCGGCGCCCTTGGTCGTTCAGGTGCGCGCGGTCAGCCCAGCTTGCAGCCGTTGACCGGCAGCATCACCGAATAGAGGGAGCCGGTGGCGCATATGAACAGCCGGTTGCGCCTGGCTCCGCCAAATACGACGTTGCCCACGATTTCGGGGATGCGGATGCGGCCGATCATGGTGCCGTCCGGATCGTAGCAATGCACCCCGTCCCCGGCGCTCGACCATATGCGGCCGTCCGTATCGAGCCGGAAACCGTCAAACAGACCGGCGGTGCAGTCCGCGAAGACCTCTCCGCCCGTGAGTTTTCCGTCATCGCTGACGGCGAAGCGCCTGATATGCGCCGCGCCCCCGGGCGTGTGGGTGGCGCCGGTGTCGGCGATGTAGAGGTGCCGCTCGTCGGGGGAGAAAGCGAGCCCGTTGGGCTTGTCGAAGTCGTTCGTCACCTGCCGGATCGAGCCGTCTTTGGGATCGACGCGATAGACATGGCAGCCGGAAAGCTCGGGCTCTGCCTTGTCACCCTCGTAGTCGGACATGATGCCGTATGTGGGGTCGCTGAACCAGATCGAGCCGTCCGAGCGCACAACCACGTCGTTGGGGGAATTGAACCGCCTGCCCTCGAAGCGGTCGGCAATCACGGTGATCGAACCATCGTGCTCGGTGCGGGTCACACGCCGCGTGCGATGCTCGCAACTGACCAGGCGCCCCTCGAAATCGACAGTGTTGCCATTGGTGTTGTTGCAGGGTTGGCGGAAGACCGACACGGAACCATCGGTCTCGTCGAAGCGCATCATGCGGTTGTTGGGAATGTCGGACCACACCAGGTAGCGCCCTGCGGCAAACCAGGCCGGACCCTCGCACCAGCGGCCCTCCGACCATAGCCGCTCGACCCGTGCATGACCGATGAAACAGGCGGAAAACCTTGGATCGAGCACGTCGTAGCCGGTGCCGGGAAGCGGTTCGTACATCTTTGTCCTCCGTTGCGCGCAGACCGGGAAGCGGCCGGCCAGCATCATTTCTAGGCGGTCCGGACCGCTCGGGCAACGCCGCCGCGAAATCTCGCTGCAAAGCGGTGGGAGCTTTCTTGCCTGCGGTTGATGATATCGCTAACATGCTTTCTCTCAAACGATAGAATTAGAGCGGATCAAGACGGCATGGACAAGGGCGGGCCAGGCGGCGAAATACAGAGACCGACGATGGCCGACGTCGCCCAGCATGCCGGTGTGTCCACCATGACGGTATCGCGGGCCCTCAAGAACCCGGACCTGGTATCGGAAGCGACGCGGGATCGCATCATGGCCGCGGTGGACGAGCTGGGCTATGTGCTCGACCAGTCGGCGGGTTCGCTATCATCGCGCCGGACCGGCTTCATCGCCGCCATCGTGCCCTCGATCAACAATTCCAATTTCTCCGACACGGCGCGGGGCATTACCGATGCCCTGGAGGAAAGTGGCGAACAGCTGCTTCTGGGGTATACCGACTATTCGGTGGAGAAGGAGGAGCGCCTGATCGAGTCCATGCTGCGGCGACGACCCGAGGGCATCATCCTGACCGGGGGGCGGCATACCGACCGGGCCCGCAAGCTATTGTCCAATGCGGGCATTCCCGTGGTGGAGACCTGGGATCTGCCCGCCAATCCGATCGATCTGGTGGTGGGTTTTTCAAACGAGGAGGCAATGGGCCTGCTGGTCCGCACCCTTCATCAGAAGGGGTACCGGCGCTTCGGCTATATCGGGGGCACGACCGAGCGCGATACCCGCGGCAGCCAGAGGCGGGCCGGATTTGTCGAGGCGCTGCATCAACTGGGGTTGCCGCACGACCGGCTGATCTCGTTCGGTGTGCCGCCCATCTCGATGCAGCAGGGTGCCGAAGCGCTGGCCTCGATGCTCGAACAATGGCCGGACACCGAAGTGGTGATCTGCGTGTCCGACCTCTCCGCCTTCGGCGCGTTGACCGAGTGCCAGCGGCGCGGGATCAGGGTGCCGGAAGACGTGGCGATCGCGGGGTTCGGCAATTACGAAATCGCCGCGTGCGCACACCCGCGCATCACCTCGGTCGATGTGGGGTGCTACGAGATCGGACGCCTCGCGGCGCAGCAATTGGCGCAAGCGATTAATGGACGCCGGAGCGATCCCGGTTTCAGGGCGCGGATCGTGACGGATTGCAAGGTAGTGCAGCGTGAGAGCGCCTGACCGCAACCGTTCGAAAGAGAAGGCGCAGGGGATGTTTCGAGAAAATCTCGCAGTGTCGCACGATGGGGCGCTTGGGCTGATTGCCGGCGCAGTGGCCAGGGCGCGCGAGATCGGCGTGCCCCAATGCATCGTGGTGGTGGATGCCAGCGGCGAGACCATCGCGAGCCTCAGAATGGACGGAGCGAAGTTCCTTTCGCTGCGGACCGCGCGCGCCAAGGCGAGAACCGCCGCGTCGACCGATGCGGCGACCGGGACCATGCCGCTCGATATCGGCACTGCCGCGGGTGTGGCCTCGCATGGCGACGTCACGCCACTCAAGGGCGGACTGCCGATCCGTTTCGGCGGCAGGCTCGCCGGCGCAGTCGGGGTCGGTTCGGGCACAGGGGACCAGGATGTGGATGTGGCCCGGGCAGGTCTTGCCGCAATCGGGGCCGACCCGGCCTGAGGGCATGCGTGACCGGGCCATGTCACGTCTTGATGGACTTAAAGAGTATGGTCCAGGTCATTGAATTGTCGCACGTTCGAACCGGAAAACCGGTACCCACTTTTCCTGAACATGCTCTAGTCGAAGCTAAGTTGAACCTTCATCGCCTTCGACCTGTCGCCGGCGAGATCGAAGGCGGCCACGGCGTCCTCGATGGGAAAGATGCCGGTGAGAAGCGGTGACAGATCGACCCGGCCGCGATTGATCAGGTCAACGGCCAATGCGAATTCCTCGTGGAATCGGAACGAGCCGCAAACCTCTATTTCCTTGGAAACGATCATGTTCTGCGGCACTGCCATGTCGCCGCCAAGGCCAAGCTGGACCAGGGTGCCGCGGGGCCGGAGAACCTCAAGGCCGGAGCGCACCGCCCTCTCGTTGCCGGAACACTCGAACTGCACGTCGAAATAGCCCTTGTCGGCGGAAAGCGCAGCGAGTTCCTCGCCATTGCTGGCAACGTTGATGGATCTGTCGGCGCCAACCTCGACGCCCTTTTCCAGCACCTGGTCCATGACATCGGTGACCACGATTTCCTCGGCGCCGTGGGCCCTGGCGGCAATGATCGTCAGCGCGCCGATCGGTCCGCAACCCGAGATCAGGACACGCTTTCCGAGCAGTGAACCGGCGCGCCGAACCGCATGCAGGGTCACCGCGAAAGGCTCGGCGAAGGCGGCGAGATTGAACGAGACACCGTCCGCGATACGATGGCATTGCCAACTCTCGGCGATCAGGGTCTGGCGGAAGGCCCCCTGTATGTGGGGCATGACCATGGCGCTGCCGTAGAACCGCATGTTGAGGCACTGGTTCTGCAGCCCCTCAAGGCAGAACCTGCACGCGTTGCAGGGCCGGCTGGGCGACACAGCCACACGATCGCCCACCACGAACCCTGTCACCCCATCCCCGAGGCGGGTGATCTGCCCGGCGACCTCGTGCCCGAGGATCATCGGTTCGCGGATACGGACCGCGCCGAAGCCGCCATGCTGGTAGTAATGAAGGTCCGATCCGCAAATCCCGCCGGCCTTGATGGCGATTTCCACCTGTCCGGGACCGGCGTGTCCGGCCTCGCGCTCCTCGATCCGCAGGTCATGGGCGGCGTGGGCGACTATGGTCTTCATGGCCAGATCCTTCAAACGACCGGGGTGAGCAGGGGGCGCCCGGCGAAATGCGCGGCGAGATTGTCCCGCACCAGTTGGCCCATGGCCTTGCGTGTCTCGACGGTGCCGCTGGCGTGGTGCGGCTGCAGCACCACATTGTCGAGCGCGAGATACCGCGGATCGATTGCCGGTTCGTGCCAGAATACGTCGAGGCCGGCGCCCCGGATCCGGCGGTTCTCCAGCGCGTCGAGCAGGTCCGGTTCGTTGACGGTCGTGCCTCGGGAAATATTGACGAAAATGCCCTCTGGGCCGAGCGCGTCGAGAACGCGGGCGTCCACGATGTTCCTGGTTCCCTCGCCGCCGGCGAGGGCGATCACCAGGAAATCGACTTCCGCCGCGAGCGCTGTCAAATCGGGGAAAAAGCGATAGGGCAGGTCCGCGATTGGCTTGCGGCCGAAATAGGAGACGGCACAATCGAAGGACACGGCGCGCCTTGCCAGAGCCTGTCCGACGCGGCCCATGCCGGCAATCCCGAGTTTCTTTCCGCAAAAGCGGGTCGTCAGGGCCATGTTAGCCTTTGCCCATTCCCCGTTGCGGACATAGGCATCGCCTTGGGGAACCTGGCGCGCGGTGGCGAGCAGCAGGGCGATGCCGAGATCGGCGACATCCTCGGTCAGCACACCGGGCGTATTGGTCACCCTTATGCCCTTGGCCCGCGCATATTCGAGGTCGATCGCGTCAGTGCCCACGCCGTAGCAACTCACGATCTCCAGATTCGGAAAGCGCCGCATCAGGTCGGCGCTGGCTCCAAGTTCGCCGCGCGTCGCAATGGCACGAACGTTTTTCGCGCTTGCTCCGGGGAAGCTGTCGCGGTCGGCCGCCTGCCAGAGCTTGTGCACGACGTAGCGGTTTTCCAGATCGGCCATGTCCCATTCGGGGTATGGCCCCACCATCAGGATCTCGACAGGCGACACCGGCATTCCTTTCTGGATCGAGGCGACGCCCTATTGCATATGTTATCGATAACATCTATGTCAAGCATGTCGCTGGGGCGATCCTCGGGCCGGGATGCCAACCTGTTTGCCATCCGGTTGTCCGGTGTCGCATTCTGGGCGCAAAGGATAAATGGAGGCATGTGCTGATGAACCCTGGACTTTTCGATCTGACCGGCAAGCTGGCGCTCGTCACCGGCTCCAGCCAGGGGATTGGCCTGGCGCTGGCGAGGGGATTGGCGCAGCATGGCGCGAGTGTCGTGGTCAACGGGCGCACAGCAGATAAGGTGAAAGAGGCAGTGGCCGCCCTCGGCGCGGAAGGGCTGCGCGCCCATGCCTCGGTGTTCGACGTGACCGATCCGGCGGCGGTTTCGGGGGCGGTCGACCGGATCGAAACCGAAATCGGCCCAATCGGCATCCTGGTCAACAATGCGGGGATGCAATATCGCGCGCCGCTCGAGGATTTCCCCACGGACAAGTGGGAATTGCTGCTCAAGACCAATATTTCCAGCGTCTTTTTCGTGGGCCAGGCCGTGGCAAGGCACATGATCGGGCGGGGCGAGGGCAAGATCATCAATATTGCCTCGGTGCAGAGCGAACTGGCGCGCCCGTCCATTGCGCCCTACACGGCCACCAAGGGGGCGGTGCGCAATCTCACGCGCGGCATGGCGACCGATTGGGCGCGTCACGGTTTGCAGGTCAACGGCATTGCGCCGGGCTATTTCAGGACGCCGCTGAACAAGGCTCTGGTCGAAAGCGCCGAATTCTCACAATGGCTGGAAAAGCGGACGCCCGCAGGCCGCTGGGGCGATGTTTCCGAACTGGTTGGCGCGGCGGTGTTTCTGGCAGGCAAGGGGTCTTCATTCGTCAATGGGCAACTCATCCATGTCGACGGCGGAATCACGGCATCGATCTGAAATCGGCCCTGTGGTGGTCATGGGCGTGTCGGGCTCGGGCAAGTCGCTGATCGGGCAGGGCATCGCCGATGCATTGGGCCTTGAATTCATCGAGGGCGACAGGCTGCATCCCAAGGCCAATGTCGAAAAGATGGCGGCGGGCATACCGCTCGATGACGACGATCGCTGGCCCTGGCTCGACAGGGTCGGGGAGGAACTTGCCCGCCGGGCGGCCGAGGACGGGGGCGCGGTGGCGGCCTGTTCGGCCCTCAAGCGCAGTTATCGCCAGCGGCTTCGTCAGGTCGCCGGCGCGCGCATGCGCATCGTGTTCCTGAGCGGCAGCAGGGCGTTGCTTGCCAGCCGGATGAGCGCGCGAAAGCACCATTTCATGCCCGCCTCGCTCCTCGACAGCCAGTTGCAGACGCTGGAGGCGCCGAGTGCCGAAGATGGGGTGCTCACCATCGATGTCGAGGCAAGTCCGAAGGAAATCGTCAGCCGGGCCGTCGAGTGGCTGAAACGGGGGGTCGAAGGGGAGATGCGGGAATGAGCGAGGACGCCGGGCTGAAGATTGCGGTCGTTGGTGCAGGGATCATGGGATCGGCCATTGCCACAAGGCTTGTGGAAACTGGCCAGAGGGTCTGTGTGTTCGACCTTGATGTTGCCAAGGTCGCGGCCCTGGTCGACAAGGGCGCGGTTTCCGCGGCAAGCGTCGCTGCAGCGACCCAAGAGAACGATTTCGTGATCCTGAGCCTGAACCACGCGGATATCGTCCATGCGGTCGTTTTCGGCAAGGACGGTGTGGCGGGTGCCGCTTTGCCCGAGAAGTTGCTGATCGACATGTCCTCGATCGATCCGGGGCGAACGGCGGAGATGGCGAAGCGTCTCATGGGCGAAACCGGCATGGCATGGGTCGATTGCCCGCTTTCCGGCGGCGCACCTGGCGCGCTTGGCGGGCGGTTGACCGTAATGGCCGGCGGACGAACCGAAGATTTCGAGCGGGCGCGCGCCGTGATGCGGCATCTTTGCGCCAATTACACGCTGATGGGACCCAGCGGGGCCGGACAGACGACGAAGCTGATCAACCAGTTGTTCTGCGCTGTCGCTTTCCAGGCGGTTGCCGAAGCGGTGAAGCTCGCCGAGGCCGGGGGCGTCGACCCTGGCGCGATCCCGGCGGCGCTCAAGGGTGGGCGGGCCGACAACAACATCATGCAGGAATTCATGGCCAAGTTCGCCGCGCGGGATTTCACTCCGACCGGGCGCATCGACAACATGCTCAAGGATCTCGACAGCCTGCAGGCCTTTGCCTCGGCGACCATGACCCCGCTGCCGATGACCGGCCAACTGGTCGAAATCCACCGCCTGTTGTGCGCGGCGGGCCTGGGTCCACGGGATTCAGCAGAAATGATGCGGCTGCTGGACGGGCAGTTCGCGCAGTCCTGAGGTCGGGCGGGACATTCCCGCTTGACAATGCAAAAATGTTATCGATAACATGATATCGATAACGAGACACGAAGACGCCGTTTGGCTCTGGGAGGAGAGGGCGTGCCGCAGGAAAAGCTGATCGAGTTCGAACATATCTCCAAGCGCTTCGGGGGCACCCGGGCGCTGGAGGATGTCTCGTTCTCGCTGCAGGCGGGCGAAATCCTTGCATTGCTGGGCGAGAACGGCGCCGGCAAGTCCACGCTCATCAAGATCCTCGCCGGAATCTTCAAGCCTTCGGGCGGGGAGATCCGCTTCCGCTCGGAGCCCTATATCCATCGTCCCCCCAAGCCCAATACGCGCCAGCCGGTTGCGTTCATCCACCAGGATCTGGGGCTGATCGAGTGGATGACGATTGCCGAGAACGTCGGGCTTGCGCAGGGGTTCTCGCTGAGCGGCGGGCTTATCAACTGGGGGGCAACCGAGGCACGCGCCGCCAGGGCACTTGAGCTGGTGGGGGTCGATTTCGATCCCACGCGCCGCGTCTCCGACCTTACCCGCACCGAGAAATCGCTGGTCGCCATCGCACGGGCGCTTGCCGTCGAGGCCGATGTGCTCGTGCTTGACGAGCCGACGGCCAGCCTTCCCGCCGACGAAGTGGAGCGGTTGTTCGCCGCCCTCAGGCCGCTGCGCGAGCGTGGGGTGGGCATGATCTATGTTTCGCACCGCCTCGATGAGATCTTCCGCATCGCCGATCGCGTAGCCGTCCTCAGGGACGGGCAACTGGTGGGCGAGACTGCGGTGGCCGACACCACGCCGGACAAGCTGGTGCAACTCATCGTTGGCCGCCCGACCTCGCAGGTTTTCGAGAAGGCGCCCTTCGCTTCGGGCAAGACACTTCTTTCGGTGCGGGATGTGGTGGCAGGCAGTGCCGGGCCGGTTACCTTCGAAGTGCGCCAGGGTGAACTGCTTGGTCTTGCAGGTCTTCGCGGGGCGGGACAGGAGGCCATCGGCCGGGCCTTGTTCGGGGCGATGGCATTCGAGGGCGAAGTGCTGCTTGGCGGCAAGGCGCCCGACCTCTCGTCTCCGCGCGCGGCGATGCAGTCCGGCGTTGGCATGATCGCCGGCGACCGCACCGAGGAGTCCATCGCGGCGGCGCTGAGCATTCGGGAGAACACCTTCATCAACCCGCTGGCCTCCGGGCGGTCGCTGTGGTCCTTCCTGTCGCCGGGGCGCGAGGCGGACCTCGCCCGCGATGTCGGCGAGCAGGTGGGGCTGAGGCCCAACGATCCCGGGCTGCCGATCGAGGCGCTTTCGGGGGGCAACCAGCAAAAGGTGATCGTGGGGCGCTGGCTGGCGACCGGACGCAGGGTCCTGATCGCAGAAGACCCGACCGCCGGCGTCGACGTTGGCGCCAAGGCTGAAATCTACCGCCTCATCGCGCGGGCCCTCGAAGCGGGGCTGGCGGTGATCGTGGTGAGCACGGATTTCGAGGAAGTCGCACATATCTGCCATCGTGTCCTGGTCTTCTCGCGGGGCAGGATCGTCGAAGAGCTTTCGGGCGAGCGGTTGACGACGCATGCGGTGATCCGCGCGGCGTCTGCCTCCGAAGCGGCCTGAGGAAGGGGCGCCAACATGCAGTCTATCGAATCCAACGCGCTCGAGCCGACCAAGGCGGAACTGCGCGGCCTGAGCTGGCCCCAAAAGATCGTACGGACAGTGCCGGTCTACGGACTGCCGATCCTGACACTGGTGCTGATCATCCTGTTCTCGGTGATGCTGCCGCGCACTTTCCCCACGCTCCTCAACCTCAGGTCGATCATTTCGGACAAGGCCATCATCGCGCTGTTGTCGCTGGCCGCCATGATCCCGATGGCCGCGGGCCGTATCGACCTGACCGTGGGTTACGGCATCGTTCTGTGGCACATACTGGCGATCTCGCTGCAGACCATGTTCGGCATCCCGTGGCCGGTCGCGGTGCTGATCGTCCTGGTGCTCGGCTCATTCACCGGCCTGCTCAACGGGTTGCTGGTCGAGGTGGCCAGGATCGACGCCTTCATCGCAACGCTGGGGACCGGGACGGTGCTTTATGCACTGGCGCTCTGGCATACCGGCGGGCGGCAGGTTGTGGGCGTGCTGCCGGACGGGTTCTATGCGCTCAACGCCACCATGGTCTTTGGCCTGCCGATTACCGGGTTCTATGTGCTCGTCATTGCCGTGGCGATGTGGCTGATCCTCGAATACACGCCGGTCGGGCGCTACCTCTATGCCATCGGCGCCAATCCCAAGGCGGCGGCGCTGAACGGCATTCCGGTGCGCGGCTTCGTCATGGGCGCCTTCATCTCCTCGGGCTTCCTGACGGCGCTGACCGGCGTGCTCCTTGCCTCCAAATTGCGCATCGGACAGGCAAGCGTGGGGCTTGAATACCTGCTGCCCGCGCTGGTGGGGGCATTCCTCGGTTCGACGACGATCAAGCCGGGACGGGTGAACGTTTGGGGCACGCTTGTGGGCGTGGTGATCCTGGCAGTCGGGATCTCGGGCATCCAGCAATTCGGCGGTTCGTTCTTCGTGGAGCCGCTGTTCAATGGCGTGACGCTGCTCGTGGCCATCGGCATCGCCGGTTATGCGCAGCGCAAGCGGGGCGCGGTGGTCCGCGCGCCAAGACAGAACGACCAGAAGAAATGAGGGCGGCCCCCGCCGCTCAGCAACAGATTTGCGTTCTCTAAAGGGAGGAACTCATGAAGCGCAGAACTTTCGTCCTATCCTCGATGACACTCGCCGCGATGATGGCGGTCGCGCCGGCCCTTGCCGACAGCATGGCGGACGCACAGGCGGTGGTCGACAAGTATGCAAGCCGGGTCGACACCTGGGATGGTCCGACGACCGGCCCGAAGGCGGCCAGCGGCAAGACCATCGTGGTGCTGGCCGCCGATATGAAGAACGGCGGCATACTTGGCGTGGTCAAGGGCATCCAGGAGGCCGCGGACTCGGTGGGCTGGAACGTCAAGGTGCTCGACGGCGCAGGCTCGATCAGCGGCCGCACGGCTGCGTTCGGACAGGCCATGGCGCTGCAGCCCGACGGCATCATCATCAATGGCTTCGACGCCGTCGAGCAGAAGCCGGCGATGGAGGAAGCCAAGGCCGCGGGCATTCCCATGGTTTCCTGGCATGCCGCTCCCGCGGTCGGTCCGGTGCCTGACGTGGGTGTGTTCGCCAATGTGACCACCGATGCGATGGAGGTTTCCAAGGCCGCGGCGGACTGGGCCTATGTCGATGCCAAGGGCAAGCCGGGCGTGATCATCTTCACCGACTCCACCTATGCGATCGCTATCGCCAAGGCGGACCGGATGAAGAAGGAAATCGAAGACCTCGGCGGCACGGTGCTCGAATATGTCGACACCCCGATTGCCGAGACATCATCGCGCATGCCCCAGCTGACGACCTCGCTGCTGCAGAAATACGGCGACCAGTGGACGCACTCTCTGGCCATCAACGATCTGTATTTCGACTTCATGGGACCCTCGCTGGCCGCGGCCGGCATTGCGGGAGACGGGCGTCCGACAAATGTGGCGGCGGGCGACGGATCGGAAAGCGCCTACCAGCGCATTCGTGCCAAGCAGTACCAGGCGGTTACCGTTGCAGAGCCGCTCAACCTGCAGGGCTGGCAGCTGGTGGACGAGTTGAACCGGGCGTTTGCCGGCCAGGACTGGTCGGGTTACGTCTCGCCGCTTCACGTGGTTACCAGCGACAACATTGCCTATGACGGCGGCCCCAACAACACCTTCGATCCCGACAATGGGTATCGTGACCAGTACAAGAAGATCTGGGGCGTCAACTAGGACCTTCCTCCTTTCGGCCGGCGGTGCCCTGGTGCTGCCGGCCGCCATTTCATGGATCAGGCAAGATGATCGTACGCCATGCCCTTTTCGAAGGGAAAATCCACGAGGGACGCGAAGCGGAATTCCGCAGCTTCGTCGAAGATCGCCTCGTGCCGCTATGGCGGCAGTTTCCCGGCGCGGAGGAAATCCAGGTTCAGTTCGGCACCGAACGTGACGAGGGCGCCCCCGTCTATGCCATGGTCCTTGCCATCCGCTACCCCGACATGGAAACCTGCAACGCCGCGCTTCAGTCGCCGGCCCGGTTCGAGAGCCGGGAAGTGACGGGCGAGTTGTTGAAGATGTTCAACGGCCGCGTCCATCACCATGTGTTCGAGGCGACGCGTTACGGGCCTGCCCAATGAGCCCCTGGGGCGGTCAGGGGCGCAGGCGGAGCCCGCCAGAGCATGCTGAGGACAAGTGGGTGCCGGATTCCGGTTCGAACATGCGTCATTTCAATGACCTGGACCAAGTGTTCTGACCCCGACAAGACGTGACATGGTCTAGAGTGCCGCTTCCCCTGAAGCCGCTTCGCGCAGCGTTTGCATGAGCAACTGGAGTTGCGGTGTGGCCGCCGCGTCCGCGCGCGTGGTCAGGCCAACCGATCCGCGGGTTTCGGTGGTGTCGATGGGCAGGGTCCGGAATACGCCCTCGGTGAGTTCCTGGGCCACGACCCCGGTTGAAATGATCCAGATCGCGTCGGTCTGGCGTACGAAAGCGCGCCCGAAGCTGTCGGATACCGTCTCGACCTGGGCGGGCAGCTCCACCACGCCGTTCGATATCAGGAATCGTTCGACGAATGGCCGGATGACCGAGCCGGGCGGCGGCATGAGGATGGTGAACTCGCCGATTCGCTCGAAATCGAGATGCCTTGTGGCCAGCAAGGGGTGGCCGGCGCGCACGACGAAACCGATCTGCTCGGAATAAAGGTGCTCGAAAGCCAGGCCCGTCATGAGTTCGGGCGCCGCGAGCCGTCCGACCACCACATCGAGATCGCCCAATCGCAGCTGGTTGAGCAATACCAGGTTCTCGCCGGTTGCCACGCGGATGCCGTCACCGCCTGCCGCCTTGAGATAAAGATCGACCGCGCGGGGCATGATGCGCGCCGAAACGGTCGGCAGCGCGCCCACCCGCACCGTCGGGCCGCGCCCGCCCAGTTCGCGTCTCACACTGTCGATGCCATTGCGGATGGCGGAAACGCTGGCGGTGGCGTGGCGCAGGAAAATCTCGCCCTGATGCGTGATGCGGATGCCGCGGCCGTCCTTCTCCAGCAGGGCAGTACCCAGCGCCGCCTCGAGCTCGCGCATCGTCTTGGTGACGGCGGGCTGGCTGACGTGAAGAGCCTCGGCCGCCTGGCTGACGCTCTTCTGTCGCGCGACTTCCAGGAAGGTCTGCAGGTGCCTGAACCGTATACTCAATGCGGACATCGTTGGTTCCAATAACCCGTGTGTTATGGAAGCTGGCGAAACTTTTAATTTTCTTATCGTTGAGGGTAATGAATAATGCGAAAAACGTCGACCGGCGAATGAAAAGCCCGGAAAAGGGCTGCAGCCGGAGTTCGGAGGGCAAGAATGCACTATCGTATTGGCCGGTGGGTCGAACTGCTGGCGCAAGCGGTGGCCATACTCGGCGGCGTCATGTTGCTCGCCCTGACCGTGATGACGGTGATTTCGATCGCTGGCCGGCAGATGATCGGCCTGGGGCTTGGGCCGATACCGGGCGACTTCGAACTCGTGGCGGCCGGCTCGGCCTTCGCGGTTTGCGCCTTTCTGCCCTGGACGCAACTGCAGCGCGGCCATGCGGACGTGGGCATCTTTTCCGATCACTTTCCGAAAAAGGTCAATGCGGCGATCGACGTGGTGACCGAAGTATTGCTGTTCGCCATCGCGGTGGTGCTGACCTGGCGGTTGATCTATGGGCTCCTGGACAAGCAGGCCTACAACGAGACCACCTTCATCCTGCAGTTCCCGTTGTGGTGGGGATATGCGGGCTGCCTTGTCGGGCTGGTGACCTGGATCGTGGTGGGCGCCTACTGCGTCTGGTCGGCCATGATCGCGTTCGTTTCGGGCAAAGACACGCGTGCTGGCAGGGAGGCGGTACATTGAGCGCCCTTGAGGTCGGAATCTGGTCCTTTCCCGTCCTGCTCGCATTGATTTTCCTGCGCATCCCGATCGGGGTAGCGATGTTTGTGGTCGGCGTGGTCGGCAACGTGCTGGTGCGGAACGGCAACTGGACGCCGATCCTGTCGCAGTTCAAGGACCTGACCTACTCGACCTTCTCCTCGGATTCCCTGTCGATCGTGCCGCTGTTCCTGCTGATGGGCCAGTTCGCCTCGCTGGGCGGCATGTCGACGGCGCTGTTCAAATCGGCCGAGACCTGGCTGGGGCACAGGAAGGGCGGGGTGGCCATGGCCGCGGTCGGGGCCTGCGCCGGCTTCGGCGCGATTTGTGGCTCCTCACTGGCCACCGCGGCGACGATGAGCCAGGTGGCACTGCCCGAATTGCGCCGCCACGGCTATTCGGGCGGGCTGGCGACCGGAACCCTGGCGGCTGGGGGAACGCTGGGTATCCTCATTCCGCCGTCGATCATTCTGGTCATCTACGCGGTGCTGGCGGAACAGAATATCGCCAAGCTGTTCGTCGCCGCGTTCGTGCCCGGATTGCTCGCCGCGCTGGGATACATGGTCGCCATTGCGATCTATGTCCGGCTCAAACCGGATTCCGCGGGCCAGCGCGAACGGGCATCGACAGCGGAGCGCGTTGCGGCCCTTGTCGCGGTGTGGCCGGTCTTGCTGGTGTTCATCGCGGTCGTCGGCGGCATCTACCTGGGGTGGTTCACGCCCACCGAAGCTGCAGCGGTCGGCGCGGCGGGCACGGGGATCATTGCCCTTCTCAATGGCGGGCTGACCTGGCGCAAGCTTGGCACCGCGTTCGTGCAAACCGCGTCGGCCACCGGCATGATCTACATGATCGTGATGGGCGCCTCGGTGTTCAACAATTTCCTCGCGCTATCGCAATTGCCGCAAGCCGCGGCGATGTTCGTAACCGAACAGGGGTTCAATCCCTGGATGGTGATGTCGGCGATCCTGGTGCTCTACCTGATCTTCGGGTGTGTGATGGATTCGCTGTCGATGATCCTTCTGACCATCCCCATCTTCTATCCCATCGTCTCGCATCTGGATTTCGGCGTATCGCCGGCCGAATTCGGGCTGTGGTTCGGCATACTGGTGCTGATCGTGGTCGAGGTGGGACTCATAACGCCACCAGTGGGTCTGAACCTGTTCATTATCAATGCAATGTCACGCGAGACGCCAATCAAGGAAACCTACAAGGGGGTTCTGCCCTTCATCATCTCGGATTTCATTAGAGTTGTGTTGCTCACCGCGTTCCCTGCCATCACGCTGCTCCTGGTGCGATTGCTCTATTAGTCGCCGCATTCGCATTACAACTTGGTTATGAGTACGATCTTTGTTTTCATTTTACCGGCTGGCAAAGGACCGCGACACTAGGTTCAATCACGGCCCGTTCGCAAAGGGCCGAAACGGGAGGACACGCATGAAACTGATTACATCACTCATCGGGGCGACGGCTGTTTCGATTCTGATGGCCGGAAGCGCGCTGGCGCAGGAGGTTACGCTCCGCTTCCACCAGTTCCTGCCCGCGCAGGCGACGATACCGGCGAATGCCATCGCGCCCTGGGCCAAGAAGGTGGAAGAGGAATCGAACGGCCGCATCAAGGTCGAGCTCTATCCGGCCATGCAGCTGGGTGGCGCGCCGCCGCAACTGTTCGACCAGGCCAAGGATGGTGTGGTCGACATCGTGTGGACCGTGCTCGGCTATACGCCTGGGCGGTTCCCCAAGGCCGAAGTCTTCGAACTGCCGTTCATTGCGGTTGATGCGCAGTCCACGTCGCGTGCCTACCAGCGCTATATCGAGAAATACGACATGGATGAGTTCAAGGATGTGCACATCATCGCCGTGCACACCCATGGACCGGGGCTGTTCCACACCAAGAACCCGGTCACCAAGCTCGAAGACCTGAAGGGCATGAAGATCCGCGGCGGATCGCGGCTGGTGAACGAGTTGCTGACCGCCCTGGGCGCGACGCCGGTTGGCATGCCGGTTCCGGCGGTGCCCGAAGCGCTGTCCAAGGGCGTGATCGACGGCACGACCATTCCCTGGGAAGTGACGACCGCGCTCAAGACATCCGAGCTGGTGCATAACCATACCGGCTTCACCGGGGCGCACGGCCTTTACACCCAGACCTTCGTGGTGGCGATGAACAAGGCCGTATATGACGGGCTGCCGGACGACCTGAAAAAGGTGATCGACGACAATTCCGGCATTGCTGTCGCCGAGGCGTTCGGCAAGGCCATGGATGACGGCGACAAGGTCGGGCTCAAGGTTGCTGAGGACCTGGGCAACAACATCATCACGCTTGATGCCGCCGAGACCAAGCGCTGGCAGGACGCTGCCCAGCCGATCATCGACAAGTGGATCGCGGATACGCCCAACGGGCAGGAACTCTACGATGCCGCCAAGGCGCTGATCGCTGAAGAATCCGGGATGTAGCTTCATCCTGGGGCAAGGGATCTCCTCGCTCCGAGGATCTTGGGGGCGCCCCTGCGGCGCCCCTTTTTTTGTTCACCGGATCCCTGGCGGAACAGTTGCGAAGCCGTGGGATTGTGATAATGGTTATATACTATAACAATTCGGAGACATGAGTGATGCGGCAGGGAGGCGACCGCATGCGGGCAGTGCATATGGGTGACCTGGGTGTCACCGCGGCGCGCCGGCCCGATGGAACGCTGCTGGTTCGATCGACTGCTCCCGTGCCCGAGCATGCCCGTACCGTGACCGACTGGCTCGATCATTGGGCCGAAATTGCCCCGGACCGGGTGTTTCTTGCCGACAGGGACATTGACGGCGCCTGGCGGCGGGTAGGCTATGCCGAGGCGCGGCGCCGGGTGCGCTCGCTTGGCGAGGCTTTGCTGGGTCACGATCTTTCGGCGGATCGGCCGCTGATGATCCTTTCCGGCAACGACATCGAGCACGCCTTGCTGGGGCTGGCGGCGATGTATGTCGGCATTCCCTACGTGCCGGTATCGCCGGCGTACTCGCTGATGTCGAAGGATTTCGCCAAGCTTGAATATGTCGCGGCGCTGCTGACGCCGGGAATGATCCATGTTGCCGACGGGCAGCGTTTCGCGCCGGCACTCAAGGCGATCCTCAAGCCGGACATGCAACTGGTGGTTGCCCGAAACCCGTCGGCGGAGTTCGACGGCATCGCGTTCAGCGAGATGGAGGCACGCGCGCCAACGGACAGGGTCGACGCGGCCAATGGATTTGTCGGGCCCGATACCATTGCCAAGTTTCTTCTGACGTCCGGTTCCACCGGCAAGCCCAAGGCGGTGGTCAACACGCAGCGCATGCTGTGTTGCAACCAGGAAATGATTGCGCTCGCCTGGGCCGCGCTGGCCGACACGCCGCCGGTTCTGGTGGACTGGCTGCCCTGGAACCACACCGCCGGCGGCAATCACAATTTCGGTATCGTGCTGCGCAATGGCGGCACGCTCCATATCGATGATGGCGTGCCCTCGGAGGCAGGTATCCTGCGAACCGTGCGCAATCTCGAGGAGGTCTCGCCCACCGCCTATTTCAACGTTCCCAAGGGCTACGAAATGCTTGTCGCCCATCTGCGCGAAAACCGGCAGCTCAGGGAGAGGTTCTTTGCCGATCTGGAGTTCATGCAATATGCGGGCGCCGGCCTTGCCCCCCATGTCTGGGACGGGCTCGACGAACTGGCGCGCCAGACCATCGGGGAGCGGATCATGATGCTGACCGGGTATGGTTCGACGGAAACGGCCCCGTTTGCCTTCACCACGACCTGGCCTGTGGATCGGCCGGGCGAAGTGGGCCTGCCGGCGGCGGGGCTGGAGGTCAAGCTGGTGCCCAATGCGGGAAAGCTCGAGCTGCGCCTCAAGGGGCCGAGCATTACGCCGGGATACTGGCGGCAGCCCGAGACGACGGCGGCCGCATTCGATGCCGAGGGCTACTACATGATCGGTGATGCGCTCAAGCCGGTGGACGAGGCCGACCTATCCAGGGGCTTCATGTTCGATGGACGGGTCTCGGAGGATTTCAAGCTCGACACGGGGACGTGGGTCAATATGGGCCGGGTGCGGCTCGACCTGATCGCCGCGTTCGCGCCCTATGTTCGGGATGTGGTGCTGACCGGCCTCAATCGCCCGCATATCGGGGCGCTCGTGTTTGTCGATCCGGATGCCTGCCGCGCGCTGGTATCCGAACTGCCGGTAAATGCCTCGATTGCCGACCTTGTCGGACACAAGGCGCTGCGCGCGGAATTCCAGGACCGGCTGGATGCGCTTGCTGCGCGAGCCACCGGGAGTTCGACGCGGGTCGCGCGGGCAATCCTGCTCGAGACGCCACCTTCGATCGACCGCAGCGAGGTGACCGACAAGGGCTCGATCAACCAGCGCGCGGTGATGGCGGCGCGCGAAGCGCTGGTGGAAGACCTTTATGCCGACCCGCCCCCGCCCCATGTGCTGGTCGCACGACGGAAGGACAGCCAATGACGGAGCACAAGACGGGATTGCGCACCCGTTTCGAAGATACGCTGCTGATCGGCGGGCGGCGGACGCCGTTCGTCGACTATCGCGGCGCGCTGGCGCAAATCTCGCCGATCGACCTGGGGATCAAGGCCGCGCGCGCCGCATTTTCCGCGACCGGGGCCGATCCGCGCGATGTGGGAACCACGGTCGCGGGGTCCATGGCCCAGGCGTCGTTCGATGCCTATGTGACGCCCCGCCATATCGGGCTTTACGCAGGTGTGCCGGTCGATCGTCCGGCGCACCTCGTGCAGCGCATTTGCGGCACGGGCATTGAGGCGATCATCCAGGCGGGCGACGCGGTCTCGCTCAAGCGCGCGGAACTGGCGCTGGCGGTGGGTACGGAATCGATGAGCCGCAATCCGATCGCCGCCTATACCCATCGCAACGGCTTCCTGATGGGGCAGGTGGAGTTCAAGGACTTCCTCTGGGAGGCGCTGCTCGATCCCGGGGTCAACTGCACGATGGGCGACACGGCGGAGAACCTTGCGGCAAAGTACGGCATTACCCGCGAAGAGGTCGACCGGTTCGCCGCACGCAGCTTCGAGCGGGCGCTTGCCGCCCAGGCGGCCGGGATATTCGAGCAAGAGATTGCGGCAGTCGTCAGCGAATCCTTCGAGGTAGAGGGAATGCTGGCGCGCGGCATCAGGCTGCCGCGGGGCGTGGACAGCGTCGAACACGATACGCACCCGCGGCCATCTCCTTTCGAGGTTCTTTCGAAGCTGCGTCCGGCATTCGGCGGCGTGCAGACTGGCGGCAATTCCTCGGCCATTGTCGATGGCGCCGCCGCGGTTCTGGTGGGCAGCACAGCGTATTGCGCGGAAAAGGGCCTCAAGCCACTCGCCCGACTGGTGTGTGGAGCGGCGGTGGGGGTGCCGCCTGAAATCATGGGCATCGGCCCGGTGCCGGCCATCCGGGCCGTGCTCAACGAGACCGGGCTGGCGCTGGACGACATCGCGCTGGTGGAGATCAACGAGGCGTTCGGTGCGCAAACTCTTGCATGCGCGCGGGAACTGGCACTCGATGAGGGCAGGCTGAATGTGAATGGCGGGGCCATCGCCATCGGCCATCCGCTTGGCGCGACCGGGGTGCGCCTGACCCTTACGCTTGCGCTCGAACTGCGGCGCCGGGGCCAGCAATATGGCATTGCCTCGGCATGCATCGGGGGCGGGCAGGGGATTGCCCTGCTGATCGAGAACTTGGGTTGAGCGGGCGTGGTGCGCGACTTGGCCGAATGGCCAAGTACAACCGCCCCAGGGTTGCGGATAGGCTTTGGCGGCGTTTGCACGCACTGATTCAACAATTCGGGGTAGCATCATGAAGATCAAGGACATTGCGGTGCTGGTCACCGGGGGCGGATCGGGCCTTGGGGCGGCGACGGCCAGGCTTCTCGCGCAAGGCGGAGCAAAAGTCGGGATCCTCGACGTCAATGCCGAAAAGGGCGAAGCGGTCGCCCGGGAAATCGGGGGGACATTTGCGCGTTGCGACGTTGCGGATGCCGCCAATGCCGAAGCGGCAATCGCCGCATGCCGCGATGCGCACGGACCGGCAAGGGTGCTCGTCAATTGTGCGGGCATTGCCACCGGCGCACGTATCGTTGGGCGCGAGGGACCCATGCCACTCGGCGAATTCGAACGCACGATCCGGGTCAACCTCATTGGCAGTTTCAACATGATGCGTCTGGCGGCGGCCGAGATGTCGCTGCTCGACCCACTTGAAACCGGGGAACGCGGCGTCGTGGTCTCGACTGCGTCGGTGGCCGCATATGAAGGCCAGATCGGGCAGGCGGCCTATTCGGCGTCCAAGGGTGGCATTGTATCCCTGACCCTGCCGGCGGCGCGCGAGTTCGCCCGCTTCGGCATAAGGGTCAACGCGATTGCGCCGGGGCTCATGCTGACGCCGCTTGTCGATGGATTGCCGCAGGAGACCCAGGACGGCCTGGCCGAAGCGATCCCGTTCCCGCACCGCCTCGGCAAGCCCGAGGAATTCGCCGACCTCGTCGCCGCAATCATCGGCAATACCTATTTGAACGGCGAGGTGATCCGGCTCGATGGCGCGTTGAGAATGCAACCGAAGTAAGAGGCGCAGATGCTGACAAATACGCGGGAAATCGAGATCGAATGGGGCGATTGCGATGCCGCCGGAATCGTCTTCTACCCGCGATATTTCGCCTATTTCGATGCCTCGACCGGCCGGCTGTTCGAAAAGGCGCTCGGCGAGAAGAAGCCGGGCTGGGTGGAGCGTTTCGGAATCGTCGGCATCCCCATGGTCGACACACGCGCGCGCTTCCACATTCCGTCGCGCCATGGCGACGTCGTGACCATTGAAAGCCGGATGACGGCTTGCCGCCGCTCGAGCTTCGATATCGAGCACCGCTTGATGCGGAATGGGAAACTGGCGGTGGAGGGCTACGAGACGCGGGTGTGGACCGGGCGCGATCCAACCGATCCGGAACGGATCCGATCCCTCGCCATACCTGACGAAGTGGTCCGGGCTTTCGGTATCGCGCGCAGCTAGCTCACGTCCGCCCGGTCCATTTGCCTTCGATAATCCGTTCGAGATAGGAAAGGAAACGATCGCGGTCAGCCTCGCCGCCGAGAGCCGCCACAAGGCGCGCCTCATGGCCGGTCTGCAGTTCTTTCATGCGCTCGACGAATTGGGCCCCCTTGTCGGTCAGGTGCAGGGCATGGCTCCGCCGATCGCTGCTTCGGGCGCGGCGTTCTGCAAGGCCGCGCTCCTCGATCCGGTTCATCAGCGCCACGAAATTCGCCCGCTTGATACCGAGGGCGGCGGCGATCTCGCCCTGCTTGCAGCCCGGGTTATCCCCGATCAACAGCAGAACGGCATAGTCGGCAGGGCGGATATCGAGTTCCTCGAAGGTCTCGATGAAATCCTGGAAGACGGTCAGTTGCGCCAGCCGGAGCCGATAGCCGACGGTGCCGGCAAGCGCGGAACTGTCGACAGGACGCCTCGTACGGAGCGCTTTTGCGGCGGGTGCGTCCATCAGGCGAGGCGCCCGTCGGTGCGCGGATTTAGGAGGCGGATACAGGTCTCGGCGAGGGTCTGGCATTGCGGCAGCATTGCCGCCCGCACGTATTGCGCCGTTGCGCGGATGCGGTCCGGATCGGCGGCGCGGTTGGCCGCGGCCTCGAGCCGCAACCACATTGCGGCGAAATAGAGCAGGCCGGTGAGGCGCAGGAAGGGCGTGGCCGCAATGCCCGGATCCTCTGCGCCCAGAACGGCGTCGCGCGCTTCTTCCCAGGCGCCGAGGACTTCGCCGAAAGTAACCGCGCCTTCGCCGGCGGCGTCTCGCGCGATCCGGCCCATTTCCTCGATAAACGCGCCGACATAGGCGCCGTCGGCCCCACCCAGCAGGCGTCTGGCCAGCGTCATCGCCATGATGCCGTTGGTGCCCTCGTAGAGACGGGTGATGCGGCAATCGCGCCATATCTGCTCCAGCCCGTATTCGGGGAGGTAGCCATAACCACCGAGCACCTGGATACCGAGATCGGCGGCACGGGAGCCGGCGTCCGTGCAGAACGCCTTGACAACCGGCGTGGCGAATTCGACGAAGGCCGGGTTCGTGTCCAGCGTCTCGGCGGCGTGCAGGGCCATCGCCCGGCTGCCCAGCGCCAGCGCGTCCATCTCCAGCAGCATTGCCCTGACGTCGCCATGATCGGCAATTGCACGGCCGCCCTGGGTCCTGGTGGCGGCATAGGCCGCCGCACGCCTGTGCGCCTCGCCGGCGTGGGCAACGCCCTGCATCGCAACCTCAAGGCGGGCATGGTTCATCATCACGAACATGGCCTTCAGGCCCTCTCCGGGGGCGCCGACGATCTCGGCTTCAGCGCCCTCGAACGCAAGCTGGCAGGTGGGAGCGGCGTGAATGCCCAGTTTTTCCTCGTTGCGCAGAACCTTGACCGCGTTACGGCTGCCATCCGGCAGATGCGAGGAACATGCGAAGAGCGACAGCCCCCGCGTCCCTTCTTGGGGAGTGCCGGTGCGCGCCAGCACCAGGTGCAGGATGCGGTTAGACAGATTCTGGTCGCCGCCGGTAATGAAGATCTTCTCGCCCGATATGCGCCATTTCCCGTTGCCGTCGGCGCGGGCGGTGGTGCGGATCGCCGACAGGTCGGAGCCAGCCCCGGCCTCGGTGAGGCACATGGTGGCGAGGGCTTCTCCGCTCACATAGTCGGCAAGAAGCCGTGCCGCCTGCTCGCCTGTGGCGGAAGCGACAATCGCGCGCGCCGACCCGGGCACCAGCCCTACAACGATCTGGAACGCGTGGTTTGCCGCGCAAAGCAGTTCCGTCGCGGCGGCAACCACGGGCTCGGGCGCGCCGATGCCGCCATGTTCTTCGGGCAGGGCCAGCTTGTGCCAACCCAGTTCGACGTATTTTGCATAAAGATCCACCAGCGGAGCTGGCATGGACACGCGCCCGCCGGCCAGGCTGCAGCCTGTGCGGTCGGAGACGGCGTTGGTTGGCGCCACGGCATCCTCGGTGAATTCGGCAAAGGCGCGCAGGGCATCGGCCGCGCCTCCCGCCGCCCATGGCTCGTGGGGGAATGGGGCACACACCGCCGCCAGAGTGAAGAGAATGTCGTCGACTGCTGTTGTCATGGCTCCACCGCCTTCCCGCGCACATCCTGTGCAATCAGGCTTTGCCTGTCACGCGCAATAATTGTTATACTAGCAAACAATTCGACGATGAAACAATCGGATCAATTACTTGCAGGCGGCGCGATCCGGATCGACATGCCTGCGGGATCGGGGAAACAGAATGACCGACACTCAGGAGCCGCTTTCCATCCGGCTCGACGGGCCGATCGCCTTTCTCGCGTTCAACCGGCCGGAAAAGCGCAATGCCATCAACGACGCAACCCTTGCGGCCCTGAAGGCGTTCTTTTCCGCGCCGCCCGACAGTGCGCGGGTGGCGGTGCTGTCGGGCAAGGGTGGGCATTTCTCCGCCGGCCTCGATCTCTCCGAGCAGGTGCGGCGCGCGCCCCACGAGGTCATGCGACATTCGCGGGGCTGGCACGCCGTGATGGACCTCATCCAGTTCGGTGGCCTGCCGGTGGTTGCGGCGATGGACGGCGCGGTGATGGGAGGCGGCCTGGAGATCGCCACCGCCTGCCATGTGCGCGTCGCGGGTCCCGATGTGCAGTTCCGTCTGCCCGAGGGGCAACGCGGCATCTTCGTGGGCGGCGGCGCAACCGTGCGGGTCGGGCGGATCATCGGGCCGGATCGCCTGACCGAAATGATGCTGACCGGACGCACCTATGATGCAGAACAGGGCGTCCGGATCGGGCTTGCACATCATCTGGCGGGAGCCGGGGAAGTGCTGGCACGCGCCACCGAACTCGCCGGACAGATCGCGCGGAATTCGCGCAGCGTCAATTACCTTGTGATCCAGTCGGTGGCCCGTATTGCCAATATGGCGAGCCAGGACGGGCTTTTTACCGAAAGCCTCGCCGCTGCGTTGTCGCAAACCGGGCCGGATGCCGAGGAAGGGTTGAAGGCATTCCTGGAAAAGCGCGCGCCGCGCTTCGACTGACCGGCGCCGGCCTTTTGCGCTTCGCGTTCCAACCCTTGCATGCCGGCCGAATGCCTGAAACCATGAGGGCCGGAGGCGCCGCAACAGGATGCCGTTCCGAGGCGGCACGGAACTGGCCTCTGGAACAAAACGTAAACAGGAGGTTGAGCGATGGAGGACAAGAGTGGCAGACTACCCGGGCCCCGGGCGATAGCGGTTCTGGGGCCATTCGCGGCAGGCAAGACCTCGCTTCTGGAGGCAATACTGATGCGGTGCGGCACCATCACCCGGCAGGGCAAGGTGGGCGACGGCAATACCGTCGGGGACGCGTCCCCCGAAGCGCGCGCGCATGCGATGAGTGTCGAGGCCAATGTCGCCGAAGCCGAATTCATGGGCGATCGCTACACATTCATCGACTGCCCCGGCTCGATCGAATTCCAGCATGCGGCGATGGCGGCGCTGCCCGGGGTAGACCTTGCGGTCGTGGTGGCGGAGGCCGACCCCAAAAAGATCGCGGCGCTGCAATTGTGCCTGCGCGATCTTGAGGATCGCGGGGTGCCGCACGCGCTGTTCCTGAACAAGGTCGACAAGCTCGGCGAGAGCGTGCGCGATGTCCTGACCATGTTGCAGGCGGCGTCCGGCCTGCCCCTGGTGCTGCGCCAGATCCCGATGCGCAAGGGTGGCGAGATCACAGGTTTCATCGATCTCGCGCTCGAACGCGCCTTCGTTTATCACGATGGTGCCCCAAGCGAAGTGGTTGAAATTCCTGAAGGCGAGCAGGATCGCGGGCACGAGGCGCGGTTCGGCATGCTCGAAAAGATCGCCGATTTCGACGACACGCTTCTCGAGCAACTGCTCGAGGATGTCGAACCTGAACGGGCGACGATCTTTGCCGACCTGGTCAGCGAATTCCGGCAGGGATTGATCTGCCCGGTGTTCATCGGGTCGGCCGAGCACGGCTTCGGGGTGGGGCGGCTGCTCAAGGCGCTGAGGCACGAAGCGCCGACCGTGGCGGAAACGCGCGAAAGGCTGGGGATAACCGATCCCGACGCACTGTGCCTGCAAGTCATCAAGACCAGCCATGCCGGGCATGGCGGTAAGCTCTCGATTGCCCGCGTGCTGGCCGGGGAGTTGCGCGACAATGCAGTGTTGCGCGGCCCGGATGGCGCGGAAGGCAAGGTATCGGGCCTGCTGCGCCTGAATGGCGGAGACTGGGTGAAGACCGACCGGGCCGGGGCGGGCGAGACGATCGCCATCGGCAAGTTCGATGCGGCCCGGACGGGCGATACGCTCCATGCCGGCAACGGACAGGCCGATGCTGCGGCGCGCAACCTGGCGCCGCTGGCCGAAATCCAGCCGGTGATGGCGGTGGCCGTGGCCCCCAGGGAGCGCAAGGACGACGTACGGCTGTCCTCGGCGCTCGGCAAGCTGATCGAGGAAGATCCCTCGCTTCGCCTCGTGCAAGTTCCCGAAACCGGCGAGACCGTGCTCGAGGGACAGGGCGAGATGCATCTTCGCGTGGCGCTGGAGCGGTTGACCGGCAAGTATGGGGTTGCGGTGGAAACCAGCGTGCCCAAGGTCGCCTATCGTGAGACGATCCGCAAATCGGTCACCCTGCGCGGACGCCACAAGAAGCAGTCGGGTGGGCATGGGCAATTCGGCGACGTGGTGATCGAGATCAAGCCGCTTGCCCGCGGCGAAGGCTTCGCGTTCGACGAAACGATCACCGGCGGCGCCGTGCCAAAGCAATACATCTCGTCGGTGGAGACCGGGGTCCGGGAATACGTCGCATCGGGCGGACCGCTGGGCTTTCCCGTGGTCGATATCGCGGTAACGCTTACCGACGGGTCCTACCACACGGTCGACTCGTCGGATCAGGCCTTCAAGGCGGCCGCCCAGATCGCCATGCGCGAAGGCATGCCGGAATGCTCGCCGGTGCTGCTCGAACCGATCTTCGACGTGACGGTCTATTGCCCGAGCGAGGCCAATGCGCGGATCAACGCGATATTGTCGAGCCGCCGCGGGCAGATCCTTGGTTCGGACACGCGGGACGGCTGGTCGGGCTGGGACGAGGTGAGGGCGCTCATGCCGGCGGCCGACATCCAGGACCTGATCGTGGAACTGCGCTCGGCAACCGCCGGGGTCGGCACTTTCGTGCAGAAATTCGACCATTTCGCCGAACTGACCGGCAAGCTGGCCGAAGAGGTGATGAGCAGGCAGGGCACCAAGGCGGCGTGACGACGCGCGCGCATTGCGGCGCGGCGGCCCGATCGGCTGCCGCGCACGTTCTTGTGGCCGCGCATTCGCGCATGGCAAGCCGGTTCACACGGCACGTAAGCACTGAGGATTCGTGATGACCGCGGAAATTCCCGAAGCCCTGCGATTGCCCAACCGGGATGGCCCGTTGCCCCCGGATGTCCGGTTCCTGATCGAAAAATATCCGCGCCCGGTCTGGTCTGGCCATGCCAACTACGGCGACATGACCCGTTTCTGGATCTCTCGGCACGACATGTTCCGCGAACTCGGAGAGATGCTGACCGGAGCCACGCGGCAATTCAGGGAAGTGGGCCTGGATCCACTGGGCTTTCGTCAGTTCCTCGGCCCACGGCTTCGTTTCATGCTGTCCAGCCTGGAAGGCCACCATCAGATCGAGGACCTGCACTACTTTCCGCGTTTTCGCCGCCTCGATACCAGGCTGGAAGCGGGTTTCGACCTGCTGGAAAACGATCACGAAGTCATCCACGCGCAGTTGCTTGAGGTGGCGGCAAGCGGCAGGAGCCTCCTCGAAGCACTGTCAGGGACTGGCGATCCGCGCCGCGCCGTCGAGACCTATGCGGCCGACGCCGAAAGGCTGATTGCCTGGCTGACGCGTCACCTTGGCGATGAGGAAGACCTGTTCGTGCCCGTCGTGCTTGACCGTGGCGAGGCCGCGGTCGGGCTCGATTGATCCGGCGGGAGGCATAGGATCGGGTTTCCCATAAGGATCAGGTTATCTTTTCGCGCCGGATTATCATTTTACCGGGCGATTCGAGCATGATTTGATAACCGGCAAGGGAGACCAGAGTGCAATTCGAGCGACTGAACGGCATAACGCTTCACTACCAGACCATTGGCGATCCGGCCGAAAAGCCGCTGCTCGTCTTCGTGAACTCGCTCGGAACCGATTTTCGTATCTG
The DNA here is from genome assembly GCA_036563245.1 of Devosiaceae bacterium. Lineage (GTDB taxonomy): Bacteria > Pseudomonadota > Alphaproteobacteria > Rhizobiales > Devosiaceae > DATCMU01. Next base: position 26,464 of record DATCMU010000025.1, read on the forward strand.
GCGCGACGTCGTCGTGCGGCTCGTCGGCCGCTATGCCATCGTCACCTATGACAAGCGCGGCCACGGGTTGTCCGGCATCGGCGACGGCGAGGGTTCGATGGACGCGCATGTGCGCGACCTTGCCGCGCTTCTCGACCATCTCGGTGGCCGCCCGGCGATCATTTGCGGGCTATCCGTCGGCGGCATGATCGCCATGGGCCTCTCCGCCGCGCGTCCTGACCTGGTGCGCGCGCTCATCCTCAGCGATACGGCCCCCAGGATCGGGGTGGCCGAGCACTGGAACGGGCGCATTTCCGCGATCGGCGCCAACGGCATCGCCTCGATTGCCGACAGCATTCTGGAGCGCTGGTTCACGCCCGGGTTCCGTTCGCCTTCGAACCCGGCATTCGATGGCTACCGCAACATGCTGATCCGCCAACCGGCAGCGGGTTATATCGCGGCCTGCGCCGCCATCCGCGATACCGACCTGACTGACACCGCAAGGGGAATCGGCGTGCCGACCCTATGCGTGGTCGGAGACCAGGATGGCTCCACGCCGCCTGAACTGGTGGCTGAAATGGCCAGGCTGATCCCGGATGCGCGCTATGAAGTGGTGCCCGATGCGGGACACCTGCCGGGCATCGAACAGCCCGACCGCGTGGCGGCGATCGTCGATGCATTCGTTGACGCGTTCAACCTGAGAGGTCCAGTCGATGGATAGTCCCCCGCGCCGTTCCCCGCGCTACGAGCAAGGCCTTGCGACCCGGCGTGAGGTGCTCGGCGATGGTCATGTCGACCGGGCGGCTGCGACCAGCACGGCCTTCGACGCGCCGTTCCAGGACCTGATCACCGAGGCGGCGTGGGGCCATGTGTGGTCGCGCCCGCAATGGAGCAAGCGCGAACGTTCGATTGTCACGATCGCATTGCTCGCGGCGCTCGGGCACTCCGAGGAGGTGGCCATGCATGTGCGGGCCACGGCGCGGACCGGGGCAACGCGCGAGGACCTGTGCGAGGCCATGCTGCACGTGGCGATCTATGCCGGCGTACCGGCCGCCAACACGGCGATCAAGATCATCAAGGACGTGTTCAAGGAGATGGACGCCGGCGAGGCGGCCTGAAGGGGACCCCATGGATAACCAGCGACCCGAAACCGGTGCATTCTTCCCGCGCGACCGGGAATGGCATCCGCCCGCGTTCACGCCCTCGTACAAGACCTCGGTGCTGCGCTCACCCAAATACGCATTGATCTCGCTCGACAACACGCTGAGCGAAATCACCGGCCCTGTGTTCGGGCAGAACATGATCGGCGAACTGGACAACGACCTGATCCACAATTTTGCCAGGCCCGGCGAATCCGCCATCGGCGAGCGCATTATCGTCCACGGGCGGGTGCTGGACGAACGCGGCAAGGGTGTGCCGGGGGCGCTGCTCGAATTCTGGCAGGCCAATGCCGGGGGACGCTATCGGCACAGGATGGAAAGCTATCTTGCGCCGCTCGATCCGAATTTCGGGGGGTGCGGACGCGTGCTGACCGACGATGAGGGATATTACCGGTTTCGCACCATCAAGCCGGGCCCCTATCCCTGGCCGAACGGGGTGAACGACTGGCGCCCGTCCCACATCCATTTTTCCATTTTCGGGGCGGGCTTCGCCCAGCGCCTGATTACCCAGATGTATTTCGAAGGCGATCCGCTGATCTGGAAGTGCCCGATCGTCAAGACGATACCGGACAGCGAGGCGATCGAACGGCTGATCGCGCCGCTCGACATGAACAACACAATTCCCATGGACGCGCGGGCCTATCGCTTCGACATCGTGTTGCGCGGCCGGCGTTCGACGCTGTTCGAAAACCGGCTGGAGGGCAATTGAGATGGCGGGCGAAAAAGGGCTCAAGGAAACCGCTTCCCAGACCGCCGGACCCTATGTCCATATCGGGTTGACGCCGAATTTTGCCGATATTGCAGGTGTCTATCCGGAGGACCTGGGGCGGGTTCTGGTCAATGACAGGACGCGCGGGGAGCGTATCACGGTTACCGGCAAGGTGATCGATGGATCCGGCACGCCGCTCCGGGACGGGCTGGTGGAGATCTGGCAGGCCGATGCCGACGGCCTGTACAACTCACCTTCGGAGGCGCGGGGGGCTGCGGACCCCAATTTCAACGGATGGGGCCGCTGTCCCTGCGACATGCAGACCGGCGAATTCCGCTTCGACACGGTCAAGCCAGGCCGGGTTCCCTACAGGGACGGACGTCTCATGGCGCCCCACATCACGTTCTGGATCGTGGCGCGCGGCATCAACCTGGGGCTGCACACCAGAATGTACTTCCCCGAGGAAGAAGCGGCGAACGCGGAGGATCCCGTGTTGCAGCGCATCGAGCACAGGGTCCGGGTGCCCACCCTTATTGCGAGGCGCGACAAGGACGTCCTTACGTTCGATATTCACTTGCAGGGCGCCAACGAGACGGTGTTCTTCGATATCTAACCCTCAGGCAGGACAATGGCCCGGTTTCTGAACCTGCACGACGCGGTCGCGCAGAACCTCAACAATGGCGACGTGGCGGCGTTCGAGGGGTTTACCCACCTGATCCCCCATGCCGCAGCGCATGAAGCGATCCGGCAGGGATTTCGCGACCTGACCCTGATCCGCATGACCCCGGATGTGGTCTATGACCAGATGATCGGCATGGGGATGGCGAAGAAGCTGGTGTTTTCCTATGCCGGCAATCCGGGCGTTGGCCTGCTGCGGCGCTTTCGCGATGCCGTGGAGAACGGATGGCCGAACACGCCGGAGATCGAGGAGCATTCTCACGCGGCGATGGCCAATGCCTACGAGGCGGGGGCGGCGGGACTGCCGCTGGCGGTGTTCCGCGGCTATCGGGGCGCCGAACTTGCGCGCGTCAATCCCAATATCAGGTCGATCACCTGCCCGTTTACCGGCGAGGAGCTGGCGGCGGTGCCCGCGCTGAGGCCGGATGTGAGCTTCGTGCACGCCCAGAAGGCCAACCGGCGTGGCGACGTGCTGGTCGAGGGGATCATCGGGGTGCAGAAGGAAGCCGTGCTTTCGGCGCGACGCGCCGTGGTGACGGTGGAGGAAATCGTGGAGGATTTCTCTCAGGTTCACCCCAATGCCTGCGTGTTGCCGCACTGGACGGTGACGGCCATTGCCGTGGTGCCGGGAGGCGCCCATCCCTCGTATGCGCACGGCTACTACGAACGCGACAATGCCGCCTATCTTGCCTGGGACAGGATCTCGGCGGACCGGGAGACCTTTCTTGCCTGGATGAAGGACAATGTTCTTGGCGCCGGTCCGGACGATTTCGCGGCGCGCGTCGCCAAATTGAGGAAAGTGGCATGAGCGCTGAGGATTTCACGCCCGACGAGATGATGACCATCGCCGCCGCGCGCGCATTGTCCAGCGATGATGTGTGTTTTGTCGGTATTGGCGCGCCATCCGCCGCATGCAACGTGGCGCGATTGACCCACGCGCCCGACATCACCCTGATCTATGAAAGCGGCACCATCGGCACCGCGCCCGACGTCCTGCCGCTATCCATCGGCGATGGCGAATTGTGCGACACCGCTGTCACCACCGTCTCGGTGCCGGAAATGTTCCGCTACTGGCTGCAGGGCGGCCGGATCACCGTGGGGTTTCTCGGCGCTGCGCAACTCGACCGGTTCGGGAATATCAACACGACGGTGATTGGCGACTATGCCCATCCCAGGACGCGGCTGCCGGGTGGAGGCGGCGCACCGGAAATTGCGTCGTCATCGGGTGAAATCTACATCACGATGAAGCAGTCGCTGCGCGCAATGGTCGAACGGATCGACTTCGTTACCTCCTTCGGCCACGGGACCGGCGGACGCGACCGGGCCGATCGCGGCATGACGACCAGGGGACCGACGCTTCTGATCACCGACCTGGCCATCTGGAAGCCGGACCCGGACAGCAAGGAATTCACCGTGGTCTCGATCCATCCCGGCGCGACGCGGGAGCAGGTGCAGGCTACCTGTGGCTGGCCGGTGCGGTTTGCGTCGACCGTCGAGGAGACCCCTGCGCCAACCGAGATGGAACTGGCAACGCTTCGGGACCTGCAGGCACGTACCCGGGCGGCTCACGAGGGCCGGCAGGTCGCCTGATGACGAATTGACGGAGCGCAAGTGGGGGGAGGCCCGGACAGGCTAGAGTCCTGTCGCAAGCCCACGAAATCGGCGGGCGGATGGACAAGGACGGAGGTCCGAAATGACCATCAGGAATATCCTGGTTCCCTTCAATACTGCCGGCGCATCGGCCGCGGCGCTGGCAATCGCGCTGAAGATGGCGAAGAAGTACGATGCCCATGTCACTGGCCTGTTTTGCGGAGACCCGCGCATTGCCCTTCGTTCGGGCCTTGGCGCCTGGCCCGAACTGGTCGAAGCGGTGCGGGCGGGGCATGAGCGGTTGCGGCAGGAGGCCCGGGACCGGTTCCATGCGGCCATCGCGGCGGAGGCTTCCGACAGGGCGGGCAAGACGCACTGGATCGCCGTCGAGCGGGAAGTGGACACAGCCATCATGGAATATGCGCGCTATGTCGACATCACCGTGATCGGCGCGTCGCCCGAGGGAACGGTATCGGAGGAAACCGAGTTTCACGCGGATCGCATCTGCCTTGCCAGCGGACGCCCGGTGCTGGTCGTGCCAAAGGACTATCGGACCGACACGCTGGGGGAGCACGCCATCGTGGCCTGGGACGGCAAGCGGGCCGCCGCGCGTGCGCTTGGCGACGCCATGCAGATCCTCGAAAGCAAGAGCAAGGTGACCGTGCTCAGCGTGGGTGAAGACCACACCCCGGAACCCAAGGAGGGACTCGATATCGTGGAGCATCTGCGCCGGCACGGCCTTGAGACCGAGTTCGTCCATATCCCGAGAAAGGACCGCTCGGTTGCCAAGGCCATCGCGGGCTATTGCGCGACTTCGGGCGCGGGCATCCTGGTGATGGGCGCCTACGAGCATTCCAAGTTCAACGAGGACCTGTTCGGCGGGGTCACCCATTCGGTGCTTCGCAACCTCACCATACCAACCCTGATGGCGCACTGAGATGCTGTCGTGCGTCGTCTCATCGGCAGGCGGGACATGACCGACGCTTTCATCTGCGACTACATTCGCACACCCATCGGACGCTTTGGCGGCGCGTTGTCGGCGGTGCGCGCCGACGATCTCGCGGCGATCGCGCTTCGGGCCATTGTGGCGCGAAACACCTCGGTGGACTGGGAGGCGGTAGACGACGTGATCCTGGGATGCGCCAACCAGGCAGGCGAGGACAATCGAAACGTGGCGCGCATGAGCCTGTTGCTCGCCGGGTTGCCTGTCTCGGTTCCCGGTACCACCATCAATCGCCTCTGCGGTTCGGGGATGGATGCGATCATCACCGCCGCGCGGGCGATACGGGCGGGCGAGGCCGACCTTGTGATCGCGGGGGGCGTCGAAAGCATGAGCCGCGCGCCTTTCGTCATGCCCAAGGCGGAGAGCGCCTTTTCGAGGGCCGCGGAAATCCACGACACCACAATCGGCTGGCGCTTCGTCAATCCGGTCATGAAGGTGCAATATGGCGTCGATTCCATGCCAGAAACCGCCGAGAACGTGGCAGAGGACTTCGGGGTTTCGCGCGACGACCAGGACCGGTTTGCCCTTGGTTCGCAACGAAAGGCCGCTACAGCTCAAGCCAGTGGTCGGCTGGCGCGCGAGATCGTGCCGGTGACACTGCCCAGGCGCAAGGGCGATCCGGTGGTCGTCGATCGGGACGAGCATCCCCGGCCCGATACGAGCCTTGAGACGCTTTCGCGGCTGCCGACCCCGTTCCGGCAGGGCGGAACGGTTACTGCCGGCAATGCGTCGGGCGTGAACGACGGCGCCGCGGCGTTGATCGTTGCCTCGGAAGCGGCGATCAGGGCGCATGGGCTCAGGCCCATCGCGCGGGTGCTTGGGGGCGCCGCGGCAGGCGTGCCGCCGCGTATCATGGGATTCGGTCCGGCGCCGGCGACACGAAATCTGCTGGCCCGCCTTGGGCTTGGCCTGAGAGATTTCGACGTGATCGAGCTGAACGAGGCATTTGCCAGCCAGGGACTTGCCGTGTTGCGCGATCTTGGCATCGCGGACGACGACGAACGCGTCAATCCCAATGGCGGGGCGATCGCCCTGGGGCATCCGCTGGGCATGTCCGGGGCGCGCATCGCGGGAACGGCTGCGCTGGAGTTGCAGCTTTCGGGCAAGGCAAAGGCGCTTGCAACCATGTGCATCGGGGTCGGGCAAGGCATATCATTGGCTCTTGAGGCGGTTTAGCAAAGGGGACGCGAGATGGGCGAACTGGACCGGCCGCTGCTGGCGGCCCTGACGGGCGACGCAGAGATCGAAGCCTTGCTTTCGGACAGGGCAATGCTGCGTGCAATGCTGGAGTTCGAAGGCGCGCTGGCGGAAGCGGAGGCGGAGGCGGGCCTTATCGGGCACGAGGCGGCGGAGGATATTGCCGACGCGATCCTGGCGTTCACGCCCGACTGGGCCAATCTGGCCCAGGGCATGGCGCGGGACGGCGTGGTGGTGCCGGCCCTGGTTCGGCAGCTGCGTGGCGCGGTGGGAGATCCCTATGGTGGTTCGGTCCATCGCGGGGCCACCAGCCAGGACGTGATCGACAGCGCGCTGATGCTGCAACTGGGCAGGATATGGCCCATTCTCGATGCGCGGCTGGAGGTGCTGGATCGCGGTTTCGAACGCCTTATCGAGGAATTCGGCGAGCAGAGGGCGATGGCGCACACGCGGATGCAGGCCGCGCTGCCGATTGCGGCGGCGGACAAGATTGCGGCGTGGCGCACGCCCCTTGCCCGGCTGCGTCCGCAACTCGCGCAGGGCGCAAAAGCCATGCTCGTCGTCCAGGTGGGGGGGCCGGTTGGCGACCGATCGAGTTTTGACGGGCATGGCGACGCTGTCGCGGCGGGCGTTGCGGCGCGCCTTGGGCTTGCGGACGGGGATTGCTGGCATACCCAGCGCGATCGCCTGGTCGGCTTTGCGACGCAACTTTCGCTGATTTCCGGAGTTCTGGGCAAGCTCGGCGCCGACGTCGTCCTGCTGGCGCAAAGCGAGGTGGCCGAAATCCGCCTTGCAACGGGCGGCGGTTCATCGGCCATGCCGCACAAGACCAATCCCGTCGCGGCCGAGGTGTTGCAGGCGCTCGCGCGGCACAGCGCGGGGCTGATCGGCACGCTAAATAACGCGCTTTTGCACGAGGGCGAGAGATCTGGCGCCGCCTGGACGCTGGAATGGCTTGTGCTGCCCCAGATCGTGATGGCCGCCGGGGCGGGCATGCGGCTGGCCCATGAACTGGTTTCCGGGATTTCCTTCGCCGACGCCGGTCGCGGCACCTGAAGGCGCATGCCGGCCGATATAACCCGGTCCGGTTCGGTTCTGCTTGGCGCTGGGGTTGGCCCCATGTAGGTTTTGCCCCGTCCGGAGCGGATTCGCTTGGCGCCGGGCAGGTGGCGAGCTCGGGGGCAATTTCATGAAACGGTTTCTGGCGGCGGCGCTGGCTGTCGCGGTTCTTTGCGGGTCCGCGCTGGCGGGCACAGTGAAGGTGGGCGTGATCGGGCCGTTCTCGGGCCCGTTTGCCCTGGCGGGCAAGAATTTCAAGGCCGGTATCGATGCCTATATGGCGCTCAACGGGGCCTCGGTCGACGGCAACGACGTCGAGATCGTCTATCGCGACCTGCCGCAACCCGATCCGGCGAAATCGGCGGCGCTGGCACAGGAACTCGTGGTCAAGCAGGGGGTGCAATATCTTGCCGGCTTCTACTTCACTCCCAATGCCATGGCTGCGGCGGCACTGACCGAACCGGGCAATGTGCCCATGGTGATCTTCAACGCGGCGACCTCGTCCATTGTCGAGAAAAGCCCGTTCGTGGTGCGCACCAGCTTCACGATGTGGCAGAACACGCTGCCGATGACCAAGGTCGCTTTCGAGCGGGGCATGCGCCGTGTGGCCACTGTCGTGAGCGACTATGGACCGGGCATCGACGCGGAAAACGCCTTCAGGACCGGATTTGCCCAACAGGGTGGGGCGGTTGTCGATTCCGTGCGGCTACCGCTTTCCACCACCGATTTTTCCGCCATCATGCAGCGCATCAAGGACAGTGGCGCAGACGCGGTGTTCGCGTTCCTGCCGTCCGGCCCGCCGACGCTGGGCTTCGTCAGGGCCTCTGAGGAGAACGGCTTGAAGGCCGCAGGCGTGACCCTTCTGGCAACGGGCGATCTCACCCAGGAACCGGACCTGGCCGCCTATGGCGACAGCGCCCTGGGGCTTCTGACCACATATCATTACTCCATTGCCCATGACTCGCCTGAAAACCTGGCCTTCGTCGCGGCCGGCCGCGCTGCTATCGGCAATCCGGGCGACCTGACCTTTCCTGCCGTCGGTGCCTTCGACGGCATGCATGTGATCTATGCAATGATCGCGGCGACGGGGGGACAAAAGAACGCAAGCGTTGCGGTCGATGCGGTCAGGGGCATGGCCTGGACCAGCCCGCGCGGCCCGGTCAGTATCGATCCGGCGACGCGGCATATTACCCAGAACGTCTATCTGCGCGAGGTAGCCAAGGCGGCGGACGGCACCTACTACAACAGGGAAATCGAGACCTTCGCGCAGCAGGGCGATCCGGGGCTTATGGCGCAATAACCGATCCCGGGGCGCAAGTCGGGAAGGGCGGCATGCTCACGATCCTTGCATTGGGCACCGACGCACTTGCCTATGCGATGGCCTTGTTCATCGTCTGCGTCGGCTTGTCGGTGACCCTGGGCCTGATGAGGATCGCCAATCTCGCCCATGGCGCGTTCGCCATGATCGGGGGCTACGCAGCTTCGCATCTGACAACAGATGCGGGATTTGGCTTTCTGCCCGCGCTCCTTGTCGCAATTCTCGTCACCGTGGCAGCCGCATTACCCATTGAGCGGTTCCTCTACCGGCGCATCTATGGCGCACCACAACTGACCCAGGTGCTGATGACGATCGGCATGACCTTCGTGATCGTGGGCACGGTCAATTTCGTTTTCGGGCCGACCCTGAAGTCCATTGTCCTGCCGGAGCTGCTCTCCGGTCCGGTCGACATCGGTTTCCGAAGCATTGCCGGGCACAAGCTGCTGGCAATCGGTTGCGGGGCGGTCGTGGCGCTGGGCCTTTGGGTCTTGTTCAACCATACCCGGCTTGGCCTGTGCCTGCGCGCCACGGTGGCCGACGCGCAGATGACCGGGCACCTTGGCGTGCACACTGCATCGATCAACGCTGTGGGGTTCGTGCTTGGCGTCGGCCTTGCGGCGCTGGGGGGCGTGGTGGGCGCGCAACTCATGCCGGTCGAACCCTATTACGCGCTGCGCTACCTGATGACCTTTCTGGTCGTCGTCTCGATGGGCGGAGCCGGTTCCATCGGCGGGACGCTCGCCGCCTGCCTGTTGCTGGCGACCCTGTCCACCTTCACGCAATACATGTTTCCGGATTTCGGCGATCTCTTCCTTTATCTGGCGGTGATCCTTGTCGTGGTGGCCATGCCGCGCGGACTTCTTGGGTGGCGCCGTGCGTAACCCCGGCTCGCGCGGCGGTGGCGGTGCGAGGGAACTCGTCGGCTTTGCCGCGATTGGCCTGGCGTTGGGGCTTGGCTATCTGCTCATGCCGGACAGCCTGGCGCTTCTGACACGCATGATCGCCCTCATGCTGCTGGTGATGTCGCTCGACCTGGTGACCGGGGTCGGCGGCGTCGCCACCCTGGGGCAGGCGGCCCTTTATGGGGCCGGGGCCTATGCGGCAGGCATCGCGTCGGCGCGCCTGGGTATCGGCGATCCCCTCGTCATGCTCGCGGTCGGCGGGCTGGCGGGCGCCGGAGCCGGCCTTGTCGGCGGGGCGCTGGTGCTGCGCGGCGAGGGATTGGCGCGGCTTGTCCTATCCATTGCCTTTGCCCAGGTCCTGCACGAGGCTGCAAGCAAGGCATCCGGCATCACGGGTGGCAGCGACGGGCTCACGGGGATTGCCATTGCTCCGTTGTTCGGCCTGTTCGCGTTCGACCTGTGGGGCCGGACCGTCTACTGGCTGGCCGGGTCATTGCTATTGATCGTGCTTGTCATCCTCAGGGCACTGGTGCGATCACCATTCGGGCTCGCCTGTGCCGCGATCAGGATCAATCGCGAGCGGGCTGAAACCCTTGGGGTAAGGACCCGGCCCATACTGTTGCGCCTGTTCGTTGTCTCCGGACTGGTTGCGGGGCTCGGCGGGGCGCTGAGCGCCATCTCGACGCGGGTCGTGGGCCTGGACAGCCTGTCGTTCATCCTTTCCGCCGATGCACTCGTGATGCTGGTGATCGGGGGAACGGGGAACATTTATGGGGCGCTGGTCGGCACCTTCGTCTATGTGCTGGCGCAGGACCGGCTATCAGCGCTGAGCCCGTTCCACTGGATTGCGTTGGTTGGAGCCTTGCTGATCGGCGTGGTCCTGTTCGTGCCAAGAGGCATGACGGGAAGCCTTGGCGCACTGCGATATCGGCCTGGTGCGCCTGGCCGTCGTCTCAGGTGAAGCGGCCGATATAGTTCTCTGCAAGGCTCTGGGCGGCGAAGCGCGACGACACGAGGTAGTCGAATTCCGAGCGCTGGATCTTGCGGCCGAATTGCCCCGTTTCGGGAAAGACATGCAGCAATTGTGTCATCCACCACGAGAAGCGCTCTGCCTTCCAGATGCGGCTGAGCACATGTCCCGAATAGCTGTCGAGCGCGGCCGAAGAGTTTTCCTTGTAGTGCCCGATCAGCGCGTCTGCGAGCGCTTCGACATCGCTCATGGCGAGGTTCAGGCCCTTGGCGCCGGTCGGGGGCACGATATGGGCGGCGTCCCCTGCCAGGAACAGCCGGCCAAAGCGCAAGGGCTCGGCGACGAAGCTGCGCAAGGGCGCGATGGACTTTTCGATGCTTTCGCCGCGTTGCAGGCGCGCAGCGGTGCCTGGGTCGAGGCGCGCACACAGTTCGTCGAAGAATCTTGTGTCCGACCAGTTCTCCACCCTCTCTCCCATTCCGACCTGGATATAATAGCGGCTGCGCGCAAGCGAGCGCATGGAGCAAAGGGCGAACCCCCGCTCGTGGTGGGCATAGATGATCTCCTCCGAAACCGGCGGCCTGTCGACCATCACGCCGAGCCAGCCGAAGGGATAGATCCGTTCGTAGGTCCTGATTGCGGCCGTGGGTACGCTGGCGCGCGAAACGCCGTGGAATCCGTCGCAGCCGGCGATGAATTCGCATTCGATCTGGTGCGCAATGCCGCCCTTTCGATATCGGACGACCGGGCGATTGCCGCCATATCCCTCGATTGCCACGTCTTCGGCGCCGTAGATGGTCGTTGCGCCGCTTTCTTGCCGCGCGTCCATAAGGTCCCGGGTGAGCTCGGTCTGCCCGTAGACCATCACATGACCGCCGACGAGGTCGTCGAAGTCGATGCGATGGCTGTCGCCATCGAAGCTGATTTCCACGCCCTGGTGCACAAGGCCCTCGGCGTGCATGCGCCCGCCTACGCCGGCGCGGTCGATCAGCGCCATGGCGCCCTGTTCCAGGACCCCTGCGCGTATTCGCCCCAGTACATATTCGGCGCTGCGTCTTTCAAGAATGACGGCGTCAATTCCGGCCTGTTCGAGCAAGCGGCCCAGCATCAGGCCGGCCGGCCCCGCTCCGATGATTGCTACCTGGGTGCGCATGGACAATCCTCCCCGGGCCGATTCCGCGGCGCCACGACCGTTTGACACAATGTCGCGCCTGCTGCGCCTTGTGCCAATGGACAGACATCGCAAAAGATTGGACTATCCGAACATGGACGGGATCCCGACCTATGCGCTCTATGGCGAATTGGACAGCCAGGCCGAAGTGGGATGGCTCCACTGGGAAACCTTGCTGTCGCGCAGCCGGTTGCACGACTTTCGCATCGCGCCGCACCGGCACGAGGAGTTTTTCCAGATCCTGCTGCTGACCGGCGGTCACGCCGCGGCAAGCGTGGACGATCTGGTGCGCGACCTCGCTCCGCCGGCGCTGGTGATCGTGCCGCCCGCCAGCGTACACTCCTATGAATTCTCCCCGGATGTCGAGGGTTATGTGGTGACCCTGTTTGCCCGGGACATTCGCGAAGCGCTCGCCGGTCACGAGAGGATGGCCCAGGCCCTGTTCGCACCTGCAATGATCGAAGCGACCGAAACCGGGCCCGATCTCGCCGGGGCCGCTGATGCGTTGCGGGCCCTGATCGCGGAGAGTGATGGGCACGGCGGTGGAATGGAACTGGCGATACGTGCGCGGCTGGCCCTGCTTCTGGTGGCCATCGACCGGGCGCTTGCCGCTCCCGCGATTGCGCGCGCCAACGGCGATCCCGTGGAGCGTCACGCACGGGCGTTCTCGAACCTGGTCGACCGCGAGTACCGAAACCGGCGCGACATTGCCTTTTACGCCGATGCGCTTGCAATCACTCCAGCGCATCTCAATCGGGTCAGCCGTCGGACCTTTGGCCGCTCCGCCCTCTCGGTGATCGAAAGGCGCGTGGTGTTGGAAGCCAAGCGCTATCTGATGTTTTCGAGCTTGAGCGTGAAGGAGATCGCGATTCTACTGGGCTATCCGGATCCCGCCTATTTCAGCCGGTTCTTTTCGCGGCAGGCTGGCCTTCCCCCAAGCGGGTTCCGCGACAAGGCCCAATCACGGCACGTTGTTCGTGCCGATAAGGGAAAGACCTGACGCGGACGGCCAAAAGGTTTATGGTATAGCTATCTTTTTGCAGGACACAGAAGAATGCGCCTTAATGTACAAACCGACTACGCCCTGCGGCTCCTGATGCAGTTGGCTGTCTCAGGGGACCGTCTGGTGACGATCCAGAACGTTTCGGAAACTTATCATATTTCGCGCAATCACTTGATGAAGGTCGCCTATTTGCTGGGCAAGCATGGGCTGGTCGAGACGGTGCGCGGCCGCTCGGGCGGATTGCGGCTCGCTCGCCCGGCCGAGAAGATCATGGTGGGTGAGGTGGTGCGCCGGATGGAGCCGGACTTCGCGCTGGTCGAATGCCTGCATGCCGACGGGTGCGAATGCATCATCGAGAACGCCTGCAAGTTGCGAGGGGCCCTGGTCCAGGCGACTGCTGCATTTCTGGACGTGCTCGACCGCAAGAGCCTTGCCGACCTGACAGCGAGCAACAGGCAACTGGCCGCAATGATCGGCGCCTAGACTGTTTCTCGCGGCCCGTTGGGCTAGTAGACGTCGAGCTGGTAGCGGTTCTGTCGCTTGAGCAGTTGCAGGCGTTGTTCGGCGGCGTCGATGTCGCGGCCATCGGCGCCAGCGAGAACCCGGACAAGCGCATAGTGCACGCTCGGCGCGAAGCGTGCGGCGTCCCCGCATACATAGACGTGCGCTCCGTCATCGATCCACCGGCGCAATTCGGTGGCGTGCTCGACCAGTTTTTCGGTGATGTAGGTCTTGGCCACCCCGTCCCGCGAGAACGCCACGTCCATGCGGGAAAGCGCACCGTGATCGATGAAGCCCTGCCAGTCTTCGCGATAGGCGAAATCGGTCTGCGCGTTGCGGTCGCCATAAAAGAGCCAGGCCGCGCTGGCAGCGCCGGACAGGGCGCGCTGTTGCAGGAAGGCGCGATAGGGAGCGACGCCGGTGCCCGCCCCGATCATGATGATCGGCGCATCGCCGGCCGGTAGTCGGAAATGGGGATTGGCGTGCAGGAAGACGGGCAGGGTGCCGCCGACCGGTGCACGGTCGATGAAATGCCCGGATGCCACGCCCCGGCGCGCTTCGCCATGCATCGTATACTCGACGGTCGCCACCAGCAGATGCGCATTGCCTCCGGCTGCGGCCTGGCTGGATGCGATGGAGAAATAGCGGGGTTGCAGCGGCTTCAGGCCGCCGATCAGGTCAGCCGGCGTTATCCCGCTGACGGGAAAGGACCTGACGATATCGATCACGTGGTGAGTGGCGAGGAAGCCGGCACGTTCGCCGGCGGCTGCGCTTCCCTCTAGCGAGGCAAGAGCCACCGCGCCCGAGAGCCGGGCCCAGTGTTCGAGAAAGCGGGCGTTGGCGGTGGTGCATTCGAACCGTGCGGTCAGCGCCTCGGCGAGTGTCAGCTTCTCGCCGCCGACCTCGACGTGTTCATCTTCCTTCAGGCCGAGCGCCTTGAGCAGGGCCGAGACCACCGAGGCATCGTTGCGCACGATCACCCCCAGTGCGTCGCCAGGCTGGTAGGAAATGCCGGTTCCCTCGAGCGAGAGTTCGACATGCCTGGTCTGCTTGCTCGATCCAGGGCCGGTGAGGATACGATTGACCAGCACGGGCGCGGCGTGGACCTGAGCGCGCGTACCCGGGCTCAGCGGATCCAGTATCGTGGCGACCCTTGCCGAGGTGGGGTTGGCGTCATCGCCGGAATTTGCGGAAACCCGGTGCCGGCCGTCACGGTCAGCGTGGTTGGAACGGCCGGCATTGCTCATCTTGGAAATCGCTGCTTTCTTCGTGGGGCGTGGTGGGTACGATATCAAGGTGCCCGCGGTTCAGTCCGCCGAACAGATGGCACTGCCCGGACCCCGCGTCAAATCCGAGACCCCTCGCCCTCACGCACCTGCGACGTGGAAATTGAACCTGGGGTGGCCCAAAGCCCCCCAAAGGCGAAGCCAAAGCGGCAATACCGCCTCGGTGCCGCGAGCCGCAGAAATGCCGCCGAGGTCGATGGCATTGTGCCAGCCGAACGATTGCAGAAGCCGAACGACCTCGGCCTTGGCGCCGGCATCCTCGCCGCACACAAAGACGTCGTGGCGGCCCTCGATCAGGCCGGGATCGACCATTACGTCGGCATTCATTGTGTTCAGGGACTTGACGACCCGCGTGCGGGGCAGGGCCTTCTGCAGTTCCTCGCCCAGCGAAGTCGTGTTCGAGAGCGCAGGAATGAGCACCGGCGGCATGCCGTGCGAGAAATCGAGCGGGTTGGTGACGTCGATCAGGATCTTGCCGACAAGGTTGGCTCCGACCTCACCGCCCACGACATCGAGCGCGGCATTTCCCGCCACCGCCAGAAACACGATCTCGCCGAAGGCCGCAGCATCGGCAAAGGTTCCCGCGCTGGCCGCGCGCCCGGCTCTTTCAACGAATGCGCTCGCATTCTCGTTGCCGAGCTTGCGTGAACCGATCTTGACCTCATGGCCAAGCGCGATCAGCCGCGCGCCGATCGTTCGCGCAACCGTACCTGTGCCAAGAATTCCGATCTTCATTCGATCCCCCTGTCATCCGGACGCTGGGTGCCGGCATGCGGGGCAATACCCCGCGTCATGCCGAGCAAGGCGCATCAGGAAGATTTGGGCTGCTTGCGCCGGAATGACAAGTCGCAAGGACAGCGAATTGCCCCGGCGTCTCGTGCGGGGTCCGGTTACTTCGTGGCGTAGCCGAAGAATTCCGCCCATTTGTGCAGGGGCTTGGCTTCCGGCGTTTCGAACAGGAACCGGTACTTGCGCCAGGCGGACTGCACGCCAATGGTCAGGCCGCTGCGTACCTTCTGGTAGCTTGGGGTCT
>DATCMU010000003.1:0-6101 GCA_036563245.1 Devosiaceae bacterium
CGCGATGTCGAGGCCTTGATCGGCATCGACTATGCGGGGCAGATGAGCGCGGCCAGAACTGCGCCCCATTTGCTTGATATGCAGCAAGGAACGCTGGGCCTTGGGTGCCATATGGTAACCAGAACGGAAGACGTGAAAGTCGCACTTCGTACGAAATGGTGAGGGCGGCTTAACATCGAGTATGAGATAACGGGCGGCGGAGATGACCGCACGGGGCGGTGTCGCCCTTGTATAGCGGTGGTCGCGGCCCTACATTCGGGCTCAATTGCAGCGCAAGAAGCGCCTTAATCCAGGACAGGATTGATGAACGGAAATTTCCGGAACTTCGCCATCTGGCTGGTCATCCTCTTCATGCTGATGGGGTTGTTCCAGGTCTTCAACTCTTCGAGCCGCTCCGTATCGGTGGCCGACAAGAGTTATTCGCAGTTCGTTACCGACGTGGACGCAGGCAACGTGAAGAGCGTGACGATCACCAATGACGTGGTGAGCGGCACGTTGAGCGATGGCGCCAAGTTCCAGACGATCATTCCCCAGAATACCGACATCGTGAGCCGGCTGGAGGCGCGCGGCGTGAGCATCACGGCACGCGAGCCCGATACCAGCCCGTTCTGGTCGATCCTTTTGTCCTCGTGGCTGCCATTCCTGGTGATCATCGGGGTGTGGTTCTTCTTTATCCGGCAGATGCAGGGCGGCGGTCGCGGCGGCGCAATGGGCTTCGGCAAGAGCCGGGCCAAGCTGCTGACCGAGACGCATGGCAAGGTGACATTCGAGGATGTCGCCGGCGTCGACGAAGCCAAGCAGGATCTCGAGGAGATCGTGGAATTCCTGCGCGACCCGGGCAAGTTCCAGCGGCTCGGCGGCCGCATTCCGCGTGGCGTGCTGCTCGTGGGTCCTCCGGGAACCGGCAAGACCTTGCTGGCGCGTTCGGTCGCGGGCGAAGCCAATGTGCCGTTCTTCACCATCTCGGGTTCCGACTTCGTGGAAATGTTCGTCGGTGTCGGCGCCTCCCGTGTGCGCGACATGTTCGAGCAGGCCAAGAAGAATGCCCCGTGCATCATCTTCATCGATGAAATCGACGCGGTCGGACGGCATCGCGGCGCCGGTCTCGGCGGCGGCAATGACGAGCGCGAACAAACCCTTAACCAGTTGCTGGTCGAAATGGACGGCTTCGAGGCCAATGAGGGGATCATCCTGATCGCGGCGACCAACCGCCCGGACGTTCTGGATCCCGCGCTGTTGCGTCCGGGCCGCTTCGACCGTCAGGTCGTGGTGCCCAATCCCGACGTCATGGGCCGCGAGAAGATCCTCAAGGTCCACGTGCGCAAGGTGCCCTTGGCGCCCGATGTGGACCTCAAGACCCTGGCGCGCGGCACTCCCGGCTTTTCCGGCGCCGATCTGATGAACCTCGTCAACGAAGGCGCCCTTCTGGCGGCACGACGCAACAAGCGCTTCGTCACCATGGCCGAGTTCGAGGACGCCAAGGACAAGCTGATGATGGGCGCGGAGCGCCGGACCCTTGCGTTGAGCGAGCAGGAAAAGAAGCTGACCGCCTTCCACGAAGCCGGCCATGCCCTGCTGGCCATCAAGATGGTTGGGTCCGATCCGATCCACAAGGCAACCATCATTCCGCGCGGCCGTGCGCTGGGCATGGTGATGCGGCTGCCCGAAAAGGACCAGGTCTCGCTGACCCGCCAGAAGTGCTATGCCGACCTGGCGGTTGCGATGGGCGGGCGCGTTGCCGAGGAGGAGATCTTCGGCGAGGAGATGGTGACCTCTGGCGCATCCGCCGACATCAAGATGGCGACGGGCCTGGCCCGTGCCATGGCGACCGAATTCGGCATGTCGGACAAGCTGGGCCCGCTGCTCTATGGCGACGCGCAGGACGAAGTGTTCCTGGGCCGCTCCATGATGCAGCGCAATACCCATCTGTCCGACGAGACGCAAAAGCTGGTCGACGCGGAAATCAAGCGCTTCGTCGAGGAAGGCTACGAGACGGCGCAGCGCGTCATCCGCGAGAATATCGACGAGTTGCACCTGATCGCCAATGCGCTGCTCGAATACGAGACGCTTTCGGGCGACGAGATTCGCGACCTGATGGACGGCAAGCCGCCTGTACGAGAGACGGAGGCCGACGCGGCCCCCAAATCGACCGGCGTACCCAAGGCCGGAAAGAGCGGCATCAAGCGGCCCGGGCCGGATTCCGCCCCGGATGGCATGGAGCCGCAGCCCGAGGCCTGATCGCCGGGCGATGGATGAACTCATCAAGGCCGCTCTCCGGAGCGGCCTTTTTGCCGGCCCGCCCTGGCGTGATAACCTTGCGGCGGTGGGGGTGAATGTTGAGGGAGGATGCAATGGCGGCAGGGCTGACGGGCGGTTGCGCCTGCGGGGCGGTACGCTATGAACTGGCGAGCGAACCGATGTGGGTGCAGTGTTGCCATTGCCGGGACTGCCAAAGGCAGACGGGCAGCGCCTTTGCCGTCAACGGCCTGATCGAGACGGATCGTATTGCGGTGACCGGCCTGACACCGGTCGCGATCGGCGTGCCCACCGACAGCGGCCGCATCCATGACATCTACCGGTGCCCGCAATGCCAGACTGCGCTGTGGAGCGACTATGGCGGCAAGGCCTACTTGCGCTATGTGCGGGCCGGGACACTGGACGAACCCGGCCGCTTGCGCCCGGACGTGCATGTCCATGTCCGCTCGCGGCTTGACTGGGTGCGCATCCCCGACGACGTTCCGGCCTTCGATGCATTCTATGACATGAAAAGCGTGTGGTCCGAGCAGGCCCAGTCGCGCCGGGCCGAGGCTTCCGCGAGATACCGCACATGAACGGGCGCTTGCCCGACGAGGGCCGTGATCTCGACAAGATCGGCGGCATATCTGCGCCATCAATGGATTAACGGTGATTGCCGAACGACTTCGCGCCGACGCTTGCGCGCGTTATAATCGCAACCAGTATGCCGCATGCGGTATGAGGGCTTGAAGACATGTCGAGACGATATTTTGGCACCGACGGCATTCGTGGCCTGGTGAACGGGGACAAACTGACCCCTGAGCTTGCGCTCAAGGTTGGCATGGCGACAGGGCTTGCGTTCCGGCGCGGCGATCACCGCCATCGCGTCGTCATCGGCAAGGATACGCGGCGCTCCGGCTACATGATCGAGAATGCGCTGACCGCAGGCTTCACGGCGGTGGGGCACGACGTGTTCCTGCTCGGGCCGATGCCGACGCCTGCCGTCGCCATGCTCACGCGTTCGCTGAGGGCGGATCTCGGCGTGATGATTTCTGCCTCGCACAATCCGTACGAGGACAACGGCATCAAGATCTTCCGCCACGACGGCTACAAGCTCTCGGACAGCGTGGAGCGCGAGATCGAAGACCTCATGGAAAGCGACCTGACCGCGCGGCTGGCGCATGGACGCGAAATCGGTCGCGCCAAGCGGATCGACGAGGCCCGGACCCGTTATATCGAATATGCAAAGCGCACCTTGCCGCGGCATCTTGAATTCACGGGATTGCGGGTGGTTGTCGACTGCGCGAATGGGGCGGCCTACAAGGTCGCGCCCGAGGCCCTGTGGGAACTGGGGGCCGAGGTCTTCCCGATCGGGGTCGAGCCGGACGGCTTCAATATCAACGACAAGTGCGGCTCCACCGCGCCAGACGCCGTGGCGGAAAAGGTACGCGAATTGCGGGCCGATATCGGCATCGCGCTCGATGGTGACGCGGACCGCGTGATCATCGTCAATGAAAAGGGCGAAGTGGTCGATGGCGACCAGATCATGGCTGTGATTGCCCAGTCCTGGCAGCAGCGCGGCGAACTTGCGGGCGGGGGGATTGTCGCCACCGTTATGTCCAATCTCGGGCTCGAACGCTACCTGACTTCGCTTGGCCTTGTACTCGAGCGCACGCAGGTGGGCGATCGCTATGTGCTTGAGGCCATGCGGGCCAAGGGGTTCAACGTGGGTGGCGAGCAGTCCGGGCACATGATCCTGAGCGATTTCACCACCACAGGCGACGGTCTGGTGGCCGCGCTGCAGGTTATGGCGGTGGTCAAGGAACAGAACCGCCCGGTCTCCGAAGTCTGCCAGAGGTTCGAAAAGGTCCCGCAATTGCTCGACAACGTGAGGTTCAAGGGCGGAAAGCCGCTGGAGAACAAGACGGTGCGCGAGGTGATCGACGAGGGCACGGCGCGGCTGGGCAAGGGCGGCCGACTGATCATTCGTGAATCAGGTACCGAGCCGGTCATCAGGGTGATGGGCGAGGGGGACGACGCAAGCCTGGTGGCAGCGGTCGTCCGCGACATCGCCAGCGCCATCCGCGAAGTCGCCTGAGACTCAAGGCGCCCTTGGATTGTCGCCTGGCGCGGGCGTGAGCCAGTTGTCAGCCACCCATTGGGTGGGACGCGTGAAGTTCATCAGGTTGCCGCGATAGCCCTCGATCGCCTGATCGATCTTGGGTGTGCCATGAAAGCACACCACCAGAGCCTGCGGCGGCAGACGCGGGGCAAGGAACAGGTTGAACGGCGGCCAGTAGAAGGCATCGTGCTTGAAACTGGCGATCCACTCTTCCGGATAGAAGGCGAAATCGCCGTGCCGCATGGCGGTTGTCGAGGTGTACCACTGCTCGGAGCCGTGCGCCTTGCGGACCTCCGCGGCCGGGTCCGTGGCGAAATCCTCATAGAGATACCCGTGCCGGGCCGGGTCGAAACGGAACACCGAACCGTGGCCGATCGAACGCAGCCTGTGGGCCTGCACCCAGTCCTTGCGCATGCACACCTTGCCCGGAGCGAAGTCGAGCAGGGGTTGCAGATTGCCCGTGATCACCACGTCCAGATCGAAGCCAAGCAGTGGGCCTTCAAGGTCCGGTATGAGGCCGGGCCGAAACAGGCTGACCTTGCGAAATGCCCCCTTGCGCCGGCTTCTGGCCAGGGCGGTCTCGAGCGCAGCGTCGAAAGGCTCGCTGCGAAGGGGCAGGATTTCGACTTCAGGACGGATGCCCGCGCGGTCTTCGGTCATGCACAAGAAGCGCAGATCGCCGTCGATGTTGCGGCGCACGCCGGCATAAAGGTGATTCACGTAGTCGGAAGGGAACTTGTCGCCCCATTTTATGCAGATGGCATTCGTCGTTGGCATTGTGGGGATAGCGCCTTCCTATGGCACGGCCTGCGCCAATTCGCAGGCCCTCGGGCTGCGCGCCGGGCCGGACGGGTCCTGCCTATTTCCCTCGGCGGCAGAATTCAAGCAGCCTTTGGCGTTCCGGTCGGCAATTGCCGGCGATCACGCGGTCGGCGAATGGGCATACAAGGGTCAAACGTGATCTGCCTTATGCGACTCGAGCCGCGTACCGGGTGAATCCAAGCGTTTGAAAATACTCGAATTAGCCGTTCTTTTGCAAAACGTTAGGGTTAATTGTTTAGGTTAAGTGCGCATTAAGGATATGTCCCGATACTAGGGCGGAATGGACCTGATTTCTCTTCCGCTGAGAGGATATTCCGATGCGTAAACTGTTTGCCATGGTCGTGATGGGGTTGCTGGCCCTGACCGCGGTTCCGGCCATTTCGGCCGATCTTCCCCAGTATCCGCCCCCCGAGGTTCCGCCGGTCGATTATGGCCTGGGCGGCAGTTTCTACCTGCGCGGCACAGTCGATCTGAACATGATGTGGTCGAAGAATGCCGACTATAACTGCGGATGTACGGTCGACATAACCGACATGGCGCACGGTTACTCATTCGGCGCCGGTATCGGATACGAAACCGGCGGCGGGTTCCGCACCGACGCCACGCTCGACGTGATCACCAATAACGGCCTGAGCGATGGCACCTACACCATGGACATGCGCACGACCCTTGGCCTGCTCAATGTCTACTATGACTTCGGACTTGACGGCATGGGCGGTTCGGCCGCCGGCGGCTGGGGCGCCTATGTGGGCGCCGGCCTTGGCGGGGCCTACAACCAGACCAGTGTCAGCGGTCCGGTGGCGACGCCCGACGGCAACACCTTTGCGCCGGCCGGCGCGTTGATGGCGGGCGTGACCTACGACATGGGCAATGTGGTCACCGATATCGGCTACCGCATGGTCTATATGCCGCAGATCACCAA
>DATCMU010000045.1:0-47380 GCA_036563245.1 Devosiaceae bacterium
CTATATCCTGACCAAGGAAGAGGGCGGTCGTCACACCCCGTTCTTCACCAACTACCGGCCGCAGTTCTACTTCCGCACGACGGACGTGACCGGCGTGGTGACGCTGCCCGAGGGCACGGAAATGGTGATGCCGGGCGACAACGTGAAGATCAACGTCCAGCTGATCGTGCCGATCGCCATGGAAGAGAAGCTGCGCTTCGCCATCCGTGAAGGCGGACGCACCGTCGGGTCCGGCGTCGTCTCCAAGATCATCGAGTAGTCGAACTGTAGAGGGGCGCGGCGCGCCATTCGAGCGCACCGCGGCCCGTTTTTCGGGAAGAATGAAATGAACGGTCAGAACATTCGCATTCGGCTAAAGGCGTTCGACCATCGTGTCCTGGACACCTCCACACGCGAGATCGTCAACACGGCGAAGCGTACGGGTGCACAGGTCCGCGGTCCGATTCCGCTGCCGACGCGAATTGACAAGTTTACCGTCAACCGTTCGCCGCACATCGACAAGAAGTCGCGCGAGCAGTTCGAGATCAGGACCCACAAGCGTCTTTTGGACATCGTGGACCCTACTCCGCAGACGGTTGACGCACTCATGAAGCTGGATCTCGCCGCCGGTGTCGACGTCGAGATCAAGCTCTAGAGCCAGAAAGAAGGTTTGAACCGATGCGTTCTGGAGTGATCGCACAGAAGCTGGGGATGACCCGTATCTTCACCGAGGACGGCACGCACGTGCCGGTCACGGTGCTCGGGTTGCAGAACTGCCAGGTGGTGGGCCAGCGCACGCTTGATAGAGACGGCTATGTCGCCGTGCAGATGGGCGCGGGTGCCGCCAAGGCCAAGAATACGCCCAAGGCGCAGCGCGGCCAGTTCGCGGTTGCGCGGGTCGAGCCCAAGCGGCATGTGGCGGAGTTCCGTGTTGATGCCGACAACCTCATCGAGGTCGGTGCCACAATGCGGGCAGACCACTTCGCCGAAGGCCAGCTGGTGGACGTCACCGGCACCTCGATCGGCAAGGGCTTTGCCGGTGGCATGAAGCGCCACAATTTCGGCGGCCTTCGCGCCTCGCACGGTGTCTCGGTCTCGCACCGCTCGCTGGGTGGTACTGGCGGACGCCAGGATCCGGGCAAGGTGTTCAAGGGCAAGAAGATGCCAGGGCACCTTGGCGCCGAGCGCGTGACCACGCAGAACGTGAAGGTCGTGCGCACGGATGTCGAGCGCGGTCTGATCATGGTTGAAGGTTCTGTTCCCGGCGCCAAGGGCGGCTGGATCATGATCCGGGACGCCGTGAAGAAGGGCCCGCAGAAGGATTTGCCGATGCCCGGTTCGTTTGAAGCGGCGCCTGCCGCGGCTGCGGCCCAGGGGGAGAGTGAATAATGGATATCCAGGTCACAACCCTTGATGGCAAGTCGGCCGGCAAGGTCAGCCTCAACGAGGCAGTGTTCGGTCTTGAGCCGCGCACCGACATCTTGCAGCGCATGGTGCGTTACCAGTTGCTGAAGCGTCAGGCGGGCACGCATGCCGTGCAGAACCGTTCCGACGTGACCGCAACCCGCAAGAAGTCGATCAAGCAGAAGGGTTCCGGCGGCGCCCGTCATGGCAGCCGTACGGTATCGCAGTTCCGCGGCGGCGGCCGGGCTTTTGGCCCCGTGGTCCGCAGCCATGCGATCGACTTGCCCAAGAAGGTGCGGGCATTGGCACTCAGGCACGCGCTCAGCGCCAAGGCGAAAGCCGGCGAGATCGTGGTTCTGGACAAGGCCGTGGCCGACGAGGCCAAGACGGCGGCGCTCAGGACAGCCTTCGGCAAGATCGGACTTGGCAATGCGCTGATCATCGATGGACCGGAACTGGACAGCAACTTCGCGCTTGCTGCCCGCAACATCCCGGAAATCGACGTGCTGCCGGCCCAGGGCATCAATGTGTACGACATCCTGCGGCGCAAGCAACTGGTCCTGACCAAGGCTGCGCTCGAGGCTCTGGAGGTTCGCTTCTCATGACTTCGCTCAGGCATTACGACATCATCCGCAACCCGGTGGTGACCGAAAAGTCGACCATTGCGTCGGAAGCGAACCAGGTCGTGTTCGATGTGGCGATCGACGCCAGCAAGCCGGAGATCAAGGCAGCGGTCGAAGCGCTGTTCTCGGTCAAGGTCAAGGCGGTGAACACCTTGGTGCGCAAGGGCAAGGTGAAGCGTTTCCGCGGCATGAGCGGCCGGCGCAACGACGTCAAGAAGGCAGTGGTTACTCTTGCCGAAGGCCAGGCGATCGATATCGCCACGGGCCTTTAAGGCAGAGGAGTTAGAACGATGGCTTTGAAGCAATATAATCCGACGTCGCCGGGCCGGCGCCAGCTGATCACGGTGGACCGTTCCGAGTTGTGGAACGGGTCGCCGGTGAAGAAGCTCACGGTTGGCCTGACCAAATCGGGCGGGCGCAACAACAACGGGCGCATCACGGCGTTTCATCGCGGTGGCGGTCACAAGCGCTCGTATCGGATAGTCGATTTCAAGCGCACGAAGTTCGATGTGGTCGGTACTGTCGAGCGTCTGGAATACGACCCGAACCGGACTGCGTTCATCGCGCTGATCAATTATGAAGATGGCGAGCAGGCTTATATCCTGGCGCCGCAGCGTCTTGCGGCGGGGGACAAGGTCGTTTCCTCGATGGACGCCGTGGACGTGAAGCCGGGCAATGCCATGCCGCTCGAGCGCATGCCGGTCGGCACGATCGTGCACAATATCGAGTTGAAGCCGCGCAAGGGCGGTCAGGTGGCCCGTTCCGCCGGCGCCTATGCCCAGTATGTCGGCCGCGACCAGGGTTGGGCGGTTCTGCGCCTGAACTCGGGCGAGCAGCGCAAGGTGCACGGCACCTGCCTCGCCACGGTCGGCGCGGTGTCCAACCAGGACCACGCCAACACCTCCATCGGCAAGGCGGGGCGTTCGCGCTGGCTTGGCCGTCGGCCGGTCACGCGCGGCGTTGCGATGAACCCGATCGATCACCCGCATGGTGGTGGTGAAGGCCGGACCTCGGGCGGGCGTCACCCGGTGACCCCATGGGGCAAGCCGACCAAGGGCAAGCGCACCCGCAGCAACAAGGCGACGGACAAGTTCATCGTCCGCTCGCGTCACGTCAAGAAGGGCAGGTAGGCCATGACACGTTCAGTCTGGAAGGGGCCGTTTGTAGACGGCTACCTGTTGAAGAAGGCCGACAAGTCCCGTGAGTCCGGTCGTAATGAAGTGATCAAGATCTGGAGCCGCCGTTCCACGATCCTGCCGCAGTTCGTGGGTCTGACCTTCGGCGTATACAACGGCAAGAAGCACGTGCCGGTGTCGGTGTCCGAGGAAATGATCGGCCACAAGTTCGGCGAGTTTTCGCCGAGCCGGACCTATTACGGGCACGCGGCCGACAAGAAGGCCAAGAGGAAGTAACGATGGGCAAGCAGAAGGCAGAGCGACAGCTCAAGGACAACGAGGCGCGCGCCGTATTGCGCATGCTTCGCACCAGCCCTCAGAAACTCAACCTCGTCGCCGCGACCATTCGTGGCAAGAAGGTCGACAAGGCTCTTGCGGAGCTGCAGTTCTCCCACAAGCGTATCGCGGGTCCCGTCAAGAAGACGCTTGAGAGCGCGATCGCCAACGCCGAGAACAACCACGGGCTCGACACTGATTCCCTGGTGGTCGCCGAGGCATTCGTGGGCAATGCGCTGGTGATGAAGCGGGTGCATGCACGCGGTCGTGGACGTTCGGCGCGGGTGATGAAGCCGTTCTCGCATCTGACCATCGTCGTCCGCGAAGTTGAGGAGGCCGTGTAATGGGCCAGAAGATCAATCCGGTCGGGCTTCGTCTCGGCATCAATCGCACCTGGGATTCAAGGTGGTTTGCCGGCAAGGGCGAGTATGGTTCGCTGCTGCAGGAAGACCTCAAGATCCGTCGCATGCTGGAGCAGGATCTCAAGCAGGCGGCGGTCTCCAAGATCGTCATCGAGCGCCCGCACCGCAAGTGCCGCGTGTCGATCCACACGGCCCGTCCGGGCATCGTGATCGGCAAGAAGGGCGCCGATATCGAGAAGATCCGCGCCAAGGTCAAGAAGCTGACCGACAGCGAGGTGCACATCAATATCGTCGAGGTGCGCAAGCCCGAGACGGATGCGAACCTGGTCGCGCAGGGCATTGCCCAGCAGCTCGAGCGCCGCGTGGCGTTCCGCCGTGCCATGAAGCGTGCGGTGCAGACCGCGATGCGCATGGGTGCCGGCGGCATCCGGGTGAATGTTGCGGGCCGTCTCGGCGGTGCCGATATCGCCCGGACCGAATGGTACCGCGAGGGTCGCGTTCCGCTGCATACGCTGCGCGCCGACATCGACTACGGTTTTGCCGAGGCGGCGACGACATATGGCGTGATCGGCGTGAAGGTCTGGATCTTCAAGGGCGAAGTGCTCGAGCACGATCCCGGCGCACATGAGCGTCGTGCCACCGAGGGTGGCGAGGGCGGCCAGCGCCGCCAGCAGGCAGCCAGCTAAGAAGGTAGATTGAGCGATGCTGCAACCGAAGCGTACGAAATTCCGAAAGGCCCACAAGGGCCGCATTCACGGGGCCGCCAAGGGCGGTTTCGAACTGAACTTCGGCCAGTATGGGCTGAAGGCGCAGGAGCCTGAGCGGGTTACGGCCCGGCAGATCGAGGCGGCTCGCCGTGCCATGACGCGCTTCATGAAGCGTGCCGGGCGTGTGTGGATCCGGGTATTCCCGGATGTGCCGGTCTCCAAGAAGCCGACTGAAGTCCGCATGGGTAAGGGCAAGGGCTCGCCCGAATACTGGGCGGCCCGGGTTCATCCTGGCCGGATCATGTTCGAGATCGACGGTGTGCCGGAGGATGTTGCGCGGGAAGCGCTGCGTCTGGGTGCGCAGAAGCTGCCGATCAAGACGCGGGTCGTTACCCGCATCGCCGACTAAGGGGCGTGGACAATGGACGCGACTGACATCAGGACCAAGACGGTCGACGAGCTGCGTGACGTGCTCGTCGGTCTGAAGAAAGAACAGTTCAACCTCAGGTTCCAGCGCGCCACGCAGCAGCTGGACAATACGGCGCGGGTTCGCGAGGTCCGCCGCGATATCGCGCGGGTCCAGACCATCCTGCGTGAGAAGAGCGCCGGGGCGCGGTAAGGAGCACCAACGATGCCGAAGCGGGTTTTGCAGGGGACGGTGGTCTCCGATGCGAATGAGAAGACGGTCGTGGTGCGCGTCGAGCGGCGCTTTACCCACCCCGTGATGAAGAAGACTGTGCGCCGGTCCAAGAAGTACCATGCGCATGACGAGGCGAATGCAGCCAAGGTCGGCGATATCGTGCAGATCGAGGAATGCGCGCCCATTTCGAAGAACAAGCGCTGGACGGTCGTTCCGTCTGCGTGAGGCAGGTTGAAGAGAGAATACTCGGGTCGCGCGGCAACCGCAGCGAGCCGGTCAAGGAAGAAGGCATCCAGTCATGATTCAGATGCAGTCAAATCTCGACGTCGCCGACAATTCCGGCGCCCGTCGTGTCATGTGCATCAAGGTGCTGGGCGGCTCGCACCGGAAATATGCGTCTGTCGGCGACATCATCGTGGTGTCGGTCAAGGATGCCATTCCGCGTGGCCGCGTCAAGAAGGGCCAGGTGATGAAGGCGGTCGTGGTTCGCACGGCCAAGGACATCCGTCGCCCCGATGGCACCGTTATCCGTTTCGACCGCAATGCGGCGGTTCTGATCAACAACAACAAGGAGCCGATCGGCACCCGTATCTTCGGGCCGGTTCCGCGTGAGTTGCGTGCGAAGAACCACATGAAGATCATTTCGCTGGCTCCGGAGGTGCTCTGATGGCCGCCAAAATCAAAAAGGGCGATCGCGTCGTCGTTCTGACCGGCAAGGACAAGGGCAAGACCGGTGAGGTTCTGCAGGTCCTGCCCACTGAAGGACGCGCCCTCGTGCAGGGGATCAACCTGGTACGTCGGCATACGCGGGCGACCGCCGAGCGTGAGGCTGGGATCTACTCCAAGGAGGCGTCGATCCACCTGTCCAATATCGCGTTGGCGGATCCCAAGGACGGCAAGCCGACCCGCGTCGGCTTCATAATCAAGGACGGCGCCAAGCAGCGCGTCGCCAAGCGTAGCGGAGATGTGATCGATGGCTGAGACCTACGTTCCGCGCCTGCGCACTCATTATGATGATGTGGTGCGCGCCGGGCTGATCAGCTCATTCGGGTACAAGAACCCGATGGAAGTGCCCAAGCTCGAGAAGGTCGTGATCAACATTGGCGTCGGCGAAGCAGTCGGCGACAGCAAGAAGGTGAAGACCGCGCTCGAGGATCTGGAGAAGATCGCGGGCCAGAAGCCGGTCGTGACCTATGCGCGCAAGTCGATTGCGGGCTTCAAGGTCCGCGAGGGCATGGCGATCGGGTGCAAGGTGACCTTGCGCAAGGCGCGCATGTACGAATTCGTGGACCGGCTGGTGAATATCGCCCTGCCGCGTGTCCGCGACTTCCGCGGGTTGAACCCGAAGAGCTTCGATGGACGCGGCAACTTCGCCATGGGCATCAAGGAGCACATCGTGTTCCCGGAAATCAATTACGACCAGGTCGACCAGATCTGGGGTATGGACATCATCGTCACCACGACGGCGAACACGGACGACGAAGCGCGGGCGCTTCTCAAGGCTTTCAACTTCCCGTTCCGGCAGTAGTCGGCGGCGAAGAGAACAAGGATCGATAGATGGCTAAGACAAGCTCTATTGAGAAGAACAAGCAGCGGGCCAACCTGACCAGGCGCTATGCTGCGAAGCGTGCCGCGCTGAAGGCGATCGTCAAGAACCAGGACCTGCCGCTGGAAGACCGGTTTGCAGCGACCCTGAAGCTGGCGGAACTGCCGCGCAATGCATCGAAGGTGCGCATTCGCAATCGGTGCGAGGTCAGCGGTCGGCCGCGCGGCTACTACCGCAAGCTCAAGCTGAGCCGTATCGCCCTGCGTGAACTGGGCAATCTGGGAGAGATCCCGGGCCTTGTGAAGTCGAGCTGGTAAGGGGAGCGTTGCGATGAGTGTGAACGATCCGATCGGCGATATGCTGACCCGCATTCGCAATGCGCAGATGCGCCGCAAGACCAGCGTGAAGACGCCTGCGTCCAAGTTGCGGGGGCATGTGCTCGACGTTCTGAAGTCGGAAGGCTTCATTCGCGGGTATTCGGAGGCCTCGTTGGATAACGGCGCTGCCGAGTATGATATCGAATTGAAGTATTCGGACAATGAGCCGGTGATCCGCGAGATCGAGCGCGTTTCGCGCCCGGGTCGCCGTGTCTATGCGTCCGTGAAGAACATCCCGTCCGTGGCAAACGGTCTCGGCGTGTCGATCCTGTCTACGCCCAAGGGCGTGATGGCCGACCACGAGGCGCGTGCGCAGAACGTGGGCGGGGAGGTGCTGTGCCGCGTCTTCTAGGGCGCGCTGCACAGGCCAGTTGAGAGACGAGAAGTCGGGAAGGTTAGAAAAATGTCGCGTACGGGCAAAAAGCCGGTCGCTCCGGTCAGCGGCGTGACGGTCACCATCGACGGGAAGACGGTCAAGGCCAGGGGGCCGAAGGGCGAGCTGAGCGTTGTGCTGACCGATCTGGTGACTGTCAGCCAGACGGATGAGGGCATCGTCGTTGCGCCGATCGATGAGTCGCGTGAGGCTCGGGCGCAGTGGGGTACCTCGCGTGCGCTGATACAGAATATCGTGACGGGTGTTTCCACCGGTTTCGAGAAGAAGCTCGCCATCCAGGGCGTTGGCTACCGTGCCGCTGCCCAGGGGCGCGATCTCAAGCTGTCGCTCGGATTCAGCCACGAAGTCATCTTCTCGCCGCCCGAAGGTGTGACGGTTGCGGCTCCCCAGCCAACCGAGATCGTCGTTTCCGGCATAGACAAGCAGAAGGTCGGCCAGGTAGCGGCGAACATCCGCGAATTCCGGCCGCCGGAGCCCTACAAGGGCAAGGGCGTGCGCTATGCCGACGAATACATCTTCCGCAAGGAAGGCAAGAAGAAGTAAGGAGCGCCCGAGATGGCAAATCGCAGTGATGGCGCGCAGCGCCGGCTCAACCGAATTCGCCGCGCGATCAAGTCGCGGGCCAACGGTCGCCCCCGTCTGTCCGTGTTCCGGTCGGACAAGAACATTTATGCCCAGGTGATCGACGATGCGAGCGGGCGTACGCTGGCCGCGGCTTCGACCATCGAGAAGGATGTTCAGGGCAAGATCAAGAGTGGCAGCACGCAGGCCGCTGCCGCCGAGATCGGCAAGCTGATCGCCGAGAGGGCGACCAAGGCTGGCGTCGGCGAAGTGGTCTTCGATCGCGGCGCCTATCTGTATCACGGGCGTGTCAAGGCTTTGGCCGAGGCGGCGCGCGAAGGCGGACTGCGCTTCTAGCGCGACGGACAAGAACGTTTAGGAACTGGTTGAAGCGATGAGAGAAGTTCAAGAGCGCGAAAGCGAATTCGTAGATCGCCTGGTGCACATCAACCGCGTCGCCAAGGTGGTGAAGGGCGGGCGCCGGTTCGGCTTTGCCGCTCTGGTCGTGGTTGGCGATCAGAAGGGGCGCGTCGGCTTCGGCCATGGCAAGGCGCGTGAAGTCCCCGAGGCGATCCGCAAGGCGACCGAGCAGGCCAAGCGCCAGATGATCCGGGTGCCGCTTCGCGAAGCGCGCACGCTGCATCACGACGTGGCCGGCCGCCATGGCGCGGGGCGCGTGTATCTTCGTTCGGCGCCTGCCGGTACTGGCATCATTGCCGGCGGTCCGATGCGCGCGGTGTTCGAGTCCCTTGGGATCAACGACATCGTGGCCAAGTCGCAGGGCACGTCGAATCCGTACAACATGGTGCGGGCGACTTTCGATGCCCTCAAGCAGGTCGATAGCCCGCGCTCCGTGGCGGCGCGGCGCGGCCTTAAGGTTTCCGAGCTGCAGGCGCGGCGCGGTGAGGCAGCGGCCGACGCCTGATCGGCGGAACGGCCCAGCTGACGGAGTGAACAATGGCTGAGAAGACAATTACCGTAGAGCAGATCGGCAGCCCGATCCGCCGCGACAAGGTTCAGCGCGCGACCCTGATCGGGCTGGGCCTGAACAAGATGCACCGGCAGCGTGTGCTCAAGGACACTCCCGAAGTTCGCGGGATGGTCAGAAAAATTTCGCATCTCGTGCGTGTAGTCGACGAGAAGTAGAGCGAGAAGGACAGTCCAGATGCGTTTGAACAACCTGGCCGACAATCCCGGCTCCTCGAAAACCCGCATCCGTATCGGTCGCGGAATCGGCTCCGGCAAGGGCAAGACCGGCGGTCGTGGCGGCAAGGGGCAGACGGCGCGCTCGGGCGTGGCGATCGGCGGCTTCGAGGGCGGCCAGATGCCGCTCCACATGCGTATGCCGAAGCGCGGATTCAACAATCCGTTTGCCGCCAAGTACAATGCCGTGCGGCTCGACCGGATCCAGGCGGCCATCGATTCGGGCAAGCTCGACAACAAGGGCGTGATCGACGCTGCGGCTCTGGTGGCCGCCGGTGTCGTCCGTCGCGCCAAGGACGGGATTCGCCTGATCAACGGCGGGACGTTCTCAGCCAAGAAGGTGACCTTCCAGGTCGCCCATGCTTCCAGCGGCGCCATTGCGGCCGTCGAGGCCCAGGGCGGCAAGGTCGAAGTTCTGGAGGCCGCTGCGCCTGCAGAGGCCTGACCGCGCCGTGTATCGCAAACCGCCGGCGGGTGATTGATCCGTTGGCGGATTTGTGACTTGGTACGGGCGAAAAGCCGCCGGGGCAAATCTGTTCCGTCGGTCTCGTGCTCCAACTAAGAGATGAATTATGGCGTCTGCAGCCGAACAACTGGCCCGCAATCTCAATTTCGGGACCTTTTCCAAGGCGAAGGTCCTGCAGCAGCGAATTCTCTTCACGCTGGGTGCGTTGCTCGTCTACCGGCTGGGCACCTATATCCCCATTCCCGGCATCGA
This sequence comes from Devosiaceae bacterium, assembly GCA_036563245.1. Classification (GTDB taxonomy): domain Bacteria; phylum Pseudomonadota; class Alphaproteobacteria; order Rhizobiales; family Devosiaceae; genus DATCMU01. The sequence continues at coordinate 9,966 of DATCMU010000045.1, forward strand.
TCCGGACGTCTATGCGGAGACATTTGCGCGCACCGAGAACACCGTGCTGGGCATGTTCAACATGTTCGCGGGTGGCGCGGTCCAGCGCATGGCCGTGTTCGCGCTCAACCTCATTCCCTACATTACGGCCTCGATCATCATCCAGGTGATTGCCACGGCGTCGCCGCGGCTCGAAGCGCTGAAGAAAGAGGGTGAGCAGGGCCGGCGCAAGCTGAACCAGTACACGCGCTACCTGACGGTGGTCTTCTGCGCCATCCAGGCCTATGGAATTTCCAAGGGACTGGAGGCGAGCGAGGGGGTGGTCACCAACCCCGGCTGGTTCTTCGAGCTGTCAACCATCGTCACACTGGTCGGGGGCACCATGTTCCTGATGTGGCTGGGCGAGCAAGTGACGTCTCGGGGTGTTGGTAACGGCATTTCCCTGATCATCTTTGCGGGCATTGCGGCAAACCTGCCCACTGCTATCGCCCAGACCCTTGATCTGAGCCGGACCGGCGCCATGACACCGCTGGCCGTTTTCGGGCTTGGTGTGCTGGTTATCGTGATCATCACGGTAATCGTGTTTTTCGAGCGGGCGCAGCGCCGGCTGCTGATCCAGTATCCGAAGCGACAGGTCGGCAACAAGATGTATCAGGGCGACACCTCGCACCTGCCGCTCAAGCTGAATACGTCGGGCGTCATCCCGGTCATCTTTGCGTCGTCTCTTCTTCTGATGCCGGCGACGGTTGCGTCCTTTGCGGCGCAAGGCAACGCCGCTCCGGGCTGGCTGTCGGTCATCGCTGCGGTGCTCGGTCGCGGCCAGCCGCTCTACATGATGCTGTTCGCGGCGCTGATCATCTTCTTCTCGTTCTTCTATACCGCGATCGTGTTCAACCCGACGGACACCGCGGACAACCTCAAGCGCTCTGGCGGGTTCATTCCGGGCATTCGGCCTGGCGAGCGCACCGCGCAGCACATCGACTACGTGTTGACCCGGATCACGGTGATCGGCGCGCTCTATCTGACCGTGGTGGCGCTGGTGCCGGAATTCCTGAGGGCCGACATGAACATCTCCCAGTTCATCGGCGGTACATCGCTGCTCATTCTGGTGACGGTGACACTCGACACCGTTGCCCAGATCCAGAGTCACATGATCGCCCAGCAATATGAGGGGCTGGTGAAGCGCTCGCGGCTGGGGAGCAGGAGACGATGAGACTCATTCTTCTGGGCCCGCCCGGTGCCGGCAAGGGGACGCAGGCCAAGATCCTGGTCGAGGCCTACGGCATTCCGCAATTGTCGACAGGGGATATCCTGCGCGGCGCGATTGCTGCGGGTACCTCGCTTGGCCTCGCGGCAAAGGCCGTGATGGACAAGGGTGACCTGGTGTCCGACGAAGTTGTGTGCGGCATCGTATCCGAGCGCATCGAAGGCGCCGATTGCGCCAATGGTTTCATTCTGGATGGCTTCCCTCGCACGATCGCGCAGGCAGAAGCGCTGGACAGGATGCTCGAGGAGAAGGGCATCGCTCTCGATGCGGTCGTCGAGATTCGCGCCGACACCGAAACCCTGATCTCCAGGGTGGTGAACCGGGCGCGTGAAACCGGTGGGGCGCGCGCTGACGACAATGAAGAGGTTCTTCGCAATCGCCTCGACGTCTATCGTCAGCAGACCGAACCGCTGGTCGCGTACTACCGGGCCCAGGGGCTTCTGAAATCGATTGACGGCATGGCGCCGATCGAGACGGTTACCGCCACGATACGCAAGGCGCTCGGGGGATGAGCGGGACAGGTAGAATTCTGGGCTGTTGACTTTGCCCAAGCAAGCCGCTAGGAACCGCGGCCAGTCTCAAGGAAATCCAGACTGGGTTCGGTTCCTGCACATAGGGTGGGGGGTCGGAATCCGGTCCCTTGTTGTTGAACGACTTGGGGAGCGATTCCCTTGTTGAGTGAAGGAGATCGGACGTGGCTCGTATTGCTGGCGTCAACATCCCGACGAACAAGCGCGTAGTGATTGCGCTTCAGTATATCCATGGGATTGGCCCGAAGAAGGCCGAAGAAATCTGTCAGAAGGTCAGCATCCCGGCCGAGCGCCGCGTGAATGAACTGACTGACGCGGAAGTGATTCAGATCCGCGAGACCATCGACCGCGATTACGTGGTCGAAGGCGACCTGCGCCGGAACGTTGCCATGAACATCAAGCGTTTGATGGACCTGGGCAACTATCGCGGCCTGCGTCACCGTCGTGGGCTGCCCGTTCGCGGTCAGCGTACCCACACCAATGCCCGGACCCGCAAGGGACCGGCCAAGCCGATCGCAGGCAAGAAGAAGTAGGGAGCCCTGCAAGAGGCTCTCCGGTGGAGCCGCCGGGCAATCGTTACGGCGGCGATGAGATCGACCAGAGGATAGTATGGCAAAAGCTGATACCACGCGCGTCCGCCGTCGCGAGCGCAAGAACATCACTTCGGGCGTCGCGCATGTGAACGCGTCGTTCAACAACACCATGATCACCATTACCGACGTGCAAGGCAATACCATTTCGTGGTCGTCTGCCGGTACGATGGGTTTCAAGGGGTCGCGCAAGTCTACCCCCTATGCCGCCCAGGTGGCTGCCGAGGACGCGGCGAAGAAGGCGCAGGAACACGGCATGAAGACCCTTGAGGTCGAAGTCCGCGGTCCGGGTTCGGGCCGCGAGTCTGCCCTGCGTGCGCTGCAGGCAGCAGGTTTCAATGTCACCAGCATCCGCGATGTCACGTCCATTCCGCATAACGGGTGCCGGCCGCGCAAGCGGCGCCGCGTCTGAGTTTGGCGATCCCGGATCCGCAGGGGCGGGTCCGGTTGGCATTCCGTTGCGGCGTATGCGGCAAGTGGCGGCCGCTATTTTGAAAGGATGTTGACGTAATGATCCAGAAAAACTGGCAGGAACTCATCAAGCCGACCAAGCTGGATATCGTGGCGGGTGGCGATCCGTCGCGTGTGGCGTCGATCGTTGCCGAGCCGCTGGAGCGCGGCTATGGCCTCACGTTGGGCAATGCGCTGCGGCGCGTGCTGCTGTCGTCCCTCCAGGGCGCGGCTGTCACGGCGATGCAGATCGACGGCGTGCTGCATGAGTTTTCCTCGGTGCCCGGGGTTCGCGAGGACATCACCGACCTGGTCCTGAACGTCAAGGAAATCGCCGTCAAGATGGGTTCGGAAGAGCCCAAGCGGCTGACCCTTCACAAGGAAGGGCCGGGCGCGGTCAAGGCAGGCGACATCAAGGTGTCCGGCGATATCGAGATCCTCAATCCCGACCTGGTGCTCTGTCACCTGGACGAGGGTGCGGAGATCAATATCGAGTTCACCGTGAGCACGGGCAAGGGCTACGTTCCGGCGGATCGCAATCGCCCGGATGACGCGCCGATCGGATATATCCCGGTCGACGCCCTGTTTTCGCCGGTCAAGCGGGTGAGCTACAAGGTCGAAGCGACCCGGGCGGGCGAGAGCCTCGACAAGGACAAGCTTACGCTTCAGGTGGAAACGAACGGCGCCGTGGCGCCGGAGGATGCAGTTGCCTATGCAGCGCGCATCCTGCAGGACCAGCTGAGCGTGTTCGTGACCTTCGAGGAGCCGAGCAAGGAAAAGACCACGGAGTCGGTTCCCGAGCTGGCGTTCAATCCGGCATTGCTCAAGAAGGTGGACGAGCTCGAACTCAGCGTGCGTTCGGCAAACTGCCTGAAGAACGACAACATCGTTTATATCGGCGACCTGATCCAGAAGACCGAGGCGGAAATGCTCCGCACTCCGAATTTTGGTCGCAAGTCGCTGAACGAAATCAAGGAAGTGTTGGCGCAGATGGGGTTGCATCTTGGCATGGATGTTCCCAACTGGCCGCCCGAAAACATCGACGATCTCGCCAAGCGCTACGAAGATCATTATTGATCTGATCGGCCCACGGGATCGAGTTTGACAGGAGAGACAGGATGCGCCACCGCAAAGCCGGACGGAAGCTGAACCGGACGCCGAGCCATCGCAAGGCGATGTTCGCCAACATGTCCGCCGCGCTCATCAAGCATGAGCAGATCGTGACCACCTTGCCCAAGGCCAAGGAGCTTCGTCCCATCGTGGAGAAGCTGATTACGCTGGGCAAGCGCGGCGACCTGCATGCCCGCCGCATGGCGATTGCGCAGATCGGCGACGAGAAGATGGTGGCCAAGCTCTTTGATGTGCTTGGTCCGCGCTACAAGGATCGCATGGGCGGCTATACCCGGATCCTCAAGGCCGGCTTCCGTTATGGCGACGACGCCGCGCGCGCCGTGATCGAATTCGTCGACCGCGATCCATCGGCCAAGGGCCAGGACAGCGGCCCGGTCATCGAGCGCGAAGAGGAAAGCGAAGCCGCCTGATCGTCCAGCGCGCTTTTCGCAAGAATGGAAAGGCCGTGGCTTCCGCCGCGGCCTTTCCTTTTTGTGCACGATTCAGACAACGGTTAGCATAGATGCTAAGTATCTTGTCATGCCTGGGCTATCATGATAGTTAGTGGTATGGCTAACCAACCAGTTCCGGTCATCTTCAGCGCCCTGTCCGATGGGACCCGCTTTGCGGTGATAGAACGGCTGTGTCGCGGTCCGGCTTCGGTCAGCGAACTGCAACAGCCGTTCTCCATGGCGACCCCGACGTTCCTGCGTCACCTGAAAGTCCTGGAGCAGGCTGGACTGATTGTCACCAGCAAGCGGGGGCGGGTGCGCACCTGCAGGCTCAGGCCGGAGGCGCTGGGATCGGCCGAGAGCTGGATCCGGCAGCGGCGCGTCGAGGTAGCCGCGCAGCTCGATCGGCTGGCCGCATTCGTGGAGGAGGAGTGATCATGCCCGTCAACGTGCACAACGAGCGCTTCGAGCTGGAGCGCGTGCTTTCCAAATGCAGGTCGCATGTGTTCTCGGCGTGGGCCGATCCGGACAAGAAACGCAAATGGTTTGGCGACCCATCCGGCAAGGGCAATTCCCATGTGATGGATTTTCGAGTGGGCGGCCGAGAATTTGGCGCCTTCGAGAACGAGATGGGATTGCACGAGAACGAAACATGCTATTTCGAGATATTGCCCGATGACCTGATCGTGTTCTCTTACTCAATGTCCATGAACAGGCGCGTGCACTCGGTGTCGCTGGTCACGGTGCGCTTTGCGGACGAGGGGGGCGGTACGCGGCTGACCTATACCGAGCAGATGTGCGTCATCGAGCCCAGTGACGGCGCGGCAGGGCGCGAACATGGCTGGAACGCCCTGCTGGACGCGCTTGAGTCATTCCTCGAAGGTGAATTGGCCGCTCAGTGAACGCACGGACAGGTTGGGCTTGGCAGGCCCGGTGCAGCCGGCCGCATGGTTGCACGGCCGGCTGCTGTCTCGCTTCAGACGAGTATCTCGTCCACGTAGTATTGGGCACGGTCGGAGAAGCCGTTGAACGCCGTGGTCGATGCCTGGGAATAGGCACCCATCTGCCCGAACTCTATCCAGTCGTCCTCCGCGATCACCTCGGGGAAATCGAAGGCCTGCGGGAGCACGTCGTATGAATCGCAGGTCGGCCCGAATATCTTGAAGGGAATGGTCGGGCCGGAAAGGATTTGCCCGTCGCGCCACACGCGTGTCGGGGGCAGGATGGGCATGAACTTGACTTCCATCAAGGCCCCGTATGCGCCGTCATTGAGATAGACCGAGACGTTGTTGCGCTGGTGTTTGACGCGCAGGAGCAGCGAGGTGGAGGGGGTAACCATCGCGCGGCCCGGTTCCACGATCATCTGCGGACGGCTGGAGCCGAAAGTCTTCTTGGCCGCCTTCTCGATCGTCTCGAAATAGCGCGAAATGGGCGGGGCGCCGCTCGAGGGATAGGCGGCGGGGAATCCACCGCCGACATTGAGCCGCTTCAACTCGATATGGGCACGCTCGGCGATGCGCCCGGCCGCCGCGATGTGACGCTCGTAGGTATAGACTTCCTCGCATTGCGAGCCGACGTGGAAGCAAAGGCTCACCGAATAGCCCATGGCCTTGGCAATCGTGGCGATTTCGATGGCCCCTTGCTCGGGGATGCCGAATTTCGTGCCGAAATCATAGGCCTTGCGCGCCTTGACCGCCTTGAAGCGGATGGTGATCTCGACGTCCTCGGAGGGGGGGACGATAGCAGCGATCTGGTCGAGCTGGGCCAGGTTGTCGATGGCGAACGACTTCACGCCGTACTGTTCCCATGCCGCGGTGATCTCGCGCCGGGACTTGATCGGATTGTTGTAGTGAAGCGCCGCGCCAGGGGCATGAGTTCGCACCAGGGCCATCTCGTTGGGTGAGGCGACGTCAAAGGCCTCCAGGCCTTCGCGGCGCAGGATCTCGATAATGTGGGGAGAAGGATTGGCCTTGACCGCGTAGGTGACCAGGCCATTGAACCCGGCCTTGAACGTCTCCGCGGACTTGACCAGTTCCTTCTCGCAGAACAGGAATGCCGGCATGTCCGGTGTCTCGGACTGGATGAGTGCTTGCGTATCGGGATAGCGAACCGGCTGGTTCTGCGTCATGCCATTGGGCCTTCCTGGGTCTGGGTGAAAAACGCGCGGACATATAGGGCGCATCGCGCCCGGGTACAATGACAAATATCACAGGCGGGCGAACTGATTTCATCACCTTATTACCGACAGATTCGGTGCGTTTTTTGACGAACCTGCCATTTCCCGGCTTTCCCGGCCCAATGAACGATTTCAGGAGAAAGAACATGCGGATTCGCGGTGTTGTCATTGCATTGCTGCTTGTGTTTGCCGCCCTGCCCATATCCGCCGAGGCGCAGGCGCAACGACGGCTGCCCCAGAATGCGGCCGACATGCAGATCAGCTTTGCTTCAGTGGTCAAGCAGGCGGCACCCGCGGTGGTCAATGTCTATGCGACACGGGTGACCCAGCAGCGGATGTCTCCGCTGTTTGCCGATCCCTTCTTCCAGCAGTTCTTCGGCAACCAGGGACCAATGTTCCAGGGGCGCCCGCAGAAGTCCCAGTCGCTGGGGTCCGGCGTGATTGTAGATCCATCCGGGATCATCATCACCAACCACCACGTGGTGAACGGGGCGACCGATGTGCGGGTCTCGCTCTCGGACGGGCGCGAGTACCAGGTCAATGTCGTGGTCGACGACGCCTCGACGGACCTTGCGGTGCTCAAGATCGAGAAGCCGGGTGGACGCAGGTTTCCCACCCTGCAATTCGGAAACTCGGACCAACTGGAGGTGGGCGATCTCGTGCTCGCCATCGGCAATCCCTTCGGTGTTGGGCAGACCGTGACTTCGGGCATCGTTTCCGCGCTGGCACGCACGGGCGTCGAGGCCAGCAATTACGAGTTCTTCATTCAGACCGATGCAGCCATCAATCCAGGCAATTCCGGTGGCGCGCTTGTCGACATGCAGGGCCGGTTGGTGGGCATCAATACCGCGATCTTCACGCAGAACGGCGGCGGCTCCATCGGCATCGGCTTCGCCATTCCGGCCAATATGGCGCGGGTCGTCGCCAAGGCCGCGCAGAATGGCGGCAAGATCGTTCGCCCCTGGTTCGGCGCGCAGTTGCAGGACGTCACGCAGGATCTGGCGCGGGGGCTTGGGCTGAACAGCGCGCAAGGGGCGCTGATTGCGGAAGTGGCGCCTGGCAGTCCGGCCGATCGGGCGGGCCTGCGTTCGGGCGATGTGATCGTGGCGATCGATGGCGTCGATGTGCCTGATTCCAGCGCCTTCAATTTCCGTTTCGCCACACAGGACGTGGGGGGCAGGGCCACTGTTGCCTTCGTGCGCCAGGGGCGGCGGGCAACCGCCGAGGTCTCGGTCGAGCCGGCGCCCGGCGGGCAGTCGCGCAGCGTGACCATCAGCGGCAATACCAGGTTCGAGGGCGCGAAGGCTGCCGAACTCACCCCGGCGCTGGCGCAGGATCTTGGCCTTGATTTCAACGCCAAGGGGGTCGCGATCATCGATGTGGCACCGGGTTCGGCGGCCGACCAACTGGGGTTGCGCAAGGGAGACATCATCCTGAACCTGAACGGGCAGGCGATCCGTGACGTGGATACATTCAAGTCTATCGCATCGACAAGACCGCGTGGTTGGCAGATAACCTTGCAACGGAACAATCAGGTGATCCGTTCGTTCGTGAGCGGCTGAAGAAAGGGCTGGATGAGCGATCTTTTCGCCAAGCCGGAAGAAGATGTGCCGCCGGTGGACGACGTCAGTCGTCCGCTGGCTGACCGGTTGCGGCCGACTTCGCTCGATGAGGTGGTCGGGCAGGGTCACCTGTTGGGACCCGATGGCGCCCTGAGGCGGATGCTGCGCTCGGGGCGTCTTGGTTCACTGGTCTTCTGGGGGCCACCCGGCACCGGCAAGACGACCGTGGCGCGGTTGCTCGCCGCAGAGGTGGGTTACCGCTTCGAGCAGGTTTCGGCCATATTCACCGGAGTTGCCGATCTCAAGAAAGTGTTCGAGCGGGCGCGTTTCGAACGGGCATCGGGAAAGCGCATCCTGCTTTTCGTCGACGAGATCCATCGCTTCAATCGCGCGCAACAGGACAGTTTCCTGCCGGTGATGGAGGATGGCACGGTCATACTTGTGGGCGCGACGACCGAGAACCCGTCGTTCGAGCTGAATGCCGCACTGCTTTCGCGGGCGCAGGTCCTCAAGTTCGAGGCACTCAACCGCGACGACATCGAAGCGTTGCTGCAGCGCGCCGAGGTGACGCTGCGACGGCCCTTGCCACTTGATCCGGATGCCCGCGAAGCGCTGATCGCACTGGCCGATGGCGATGGGCGGGCGGCGCTGGGCCTTGCCGAAGAGGTTGTCGCTGCGGTGCAGGCGGACGAGGTGCTGGACCGGGATACCCTTGCGCGCCTGGTACAGCGCCGCGCGCCGGTCTACGACAAGGCGCAGGATGGCCACTACAACCTTATTTCGGCCCTGCACAAATGCGTTCGCGGTTCCGATCCGGACGCAGCGCTTTATTATTTCGCGCGCATGGTGGATGCGGGCGAGGATCCAATGTTCCTGGCGCGGCGGCTGATCCGCATGGCGAGCGAGGATATCGGCCTTGCCGACCCACAGGCCCTGCCGCTGGCGATTGCCGCTCGGGACGCCTATCACATGCTGGGGACGCCGGAAGGCGAGTTGGCGCTGGCCGAACTGGTCGTCTACCTGGCACTCGCGCCCAAGTCGAACGCCGTCTATACGGCCTACAACAGTGCATTGGCGCTGGCCCGAAAGACCGGTTCGCCAACGCCACCCATGACCATCCTGAATGCTCCCACCAAGCTGATGAAGGGGCAGGGCTATGGCGAGGGATACATCTACGACCACGACACGCCGGATGGCTTCTCGGGGCAGGAGTATTTTCCGCCTGGGCTGGGACGCCAGCAATTCTACAAGCCGGTCGAACGTGGCTTCGAGCGGGAGTTGCACAAGCGGCTCGACTATTTCTCCCGACTGAGGGCGCGCCGCCAGGGCGGCGAGGATCCGGAAAAGTCGTAAAGCGGCACATGAGGCGACCCTTTGCGAACGCAAGCGCGGGCCTTGCGGTTCGGCGTTGCAGCGGGCAATAAGGGGCCGGGTTCGGCCGATTTGGCCGTGCTGCAGAATTTGGATGCCGGCCTGACGCGTTTCTGGTCAAGGCGGAACAATCGGAGGCAAAGATGCAGGCCTTGCTGCTGGTTGGCGCTGGCGGTGCGCTTGGCGCAATGGCGCGCTATTGGGTTGGCACGCTCGTCGGGCACGCCTATCGCGGCCCGTTTCCCTATGCCACATTCATGGTCAATATCCTGGGCTCACTGATCATGGGGCTGGTAGTTGGCTATCTGGCGCGGTTCACTCCGGCAGGCCAGGGCTGGCTGCGCCTGTTCATCGCCGTGGGTATACTTGGCGGCTTCACCACATTCTCCTCGTTCTCCCTGGAAGCGGCATTGCTCATCGAAAGGGGCAATCTCGGACTGTCCTTCGTCTATGTGCTCTCGTCGGTCGTCGCCGGGGTGATTGCCTTGTTCATCGGCCTGTTCGTGATGCGTGGAGGTGCCGCATGAGCGGCGTTGCCCAATTGACCGTCGAAGACGACGAAGACGGAATGCGGCTCGATCGCTGGTTTGCCGTCCATTTTCCGCAATTGCCGTTCGGTCGGGTGCAAAAGCTGATCCGGACCGGGCAGGTGCGGGTGGACAAGGCGCGCGCCAAGACCAACATGCGCCTCGCGGCGGGCCAGACGGTGCGCGTGCCGCCCGTCGACGACGCCGAGCCATCGCAACGGGCGCCGAGGATCAATTCGGCGGATGCGGATTTCTTGCGTGGATTGATCATCTACGAGGACGACGACATCTACGTCTTCAACAAGCCTGCCGGCCTCGCCGTGCAGGGTGGCAGTGGCACGAAACGGCATATCGACGGCATGCTCAAGAGCCTGCCCAATCGCAAGGGCGAGGCGCCTCGGCTGGTTCATCGCCTGGACCGGGATACCTCGGGCTGTCTTCTGGTTGCCAAGACACGCTCGGCAGCGAGCCATTTCGGATCGGTGTTCCGGTCGCGCTCGGCACGAAAAATCTACTGGGCGGTGGTTGCAGGCGTGCCTTCGCCCAAGCAGGGGCGCATTTCGTGCTTTCTGGCCAAGCAGGCGACCACTGACGGCGAGCAGATGCGGGTCGTCGGCAATGGCGAGGATGGCGCCGTGCACTCGGTTTCCTATTATTCGGTCACCGACACGGCCGGGCCGCGCTTCGCCTGGGTGACACTCAAGCCCGTGACCGGCCGCACCCACCAGTTGCGCGTGCATATGGCGGAACTGGGAACCCCCATCATCGGCGATCCTCGTTATTTCAACCTGCCGGACTGGGAGACGCCGGAAGGCTTGGGTTCCGGACTGCACCTTCATGCCAGGCGTCTCAGCATCCCCCTGCCGGCCGGAAAGCGGCTCGACATCTCCGCACCGCTCCCGCCGCACATGGTGCGCACCTTCGATGCGCTTGGGTTCGATGCGTCGCGCTATGACGCGCAGTCCGCCGATCCCGAGGACGAGGAATAGGCCATGCGCCTTGTCGTTTTCGACATGGATGGCACGCTGATCGATACGGCCGGGCTGATCGCGGAGACCATGGCGCAGACCTTCTCGAATGTGGGGCTGGCGCCCCCGGGCGACAGGGCGGCGCGCTCGGTGATCGGACTATCGCTGCCTGTGGCCATGCACCGGTTGACGGGCAACGACGACGAAGTCCTGATCGAAAAACTCGTCTCGACTTATCGCGAGACCTATCGGGATGCCATTGCGGGCGGTGTGGACCGAGAGCCCTTGTACCCAGGGGCTCGTGACGCGCTGGACAGGTTGCGCAATCAGGACGAGACGCTCCTGGGCGTGGCTACCGGCAAGGCGCTGCACGGCGTGCGGCGCATTCTGGATCTGCATGCACTGTCCGGTCATTTCGCCACGTTGCAGACGCCAGACCACAACCCCTCGAAACCGCACCCGGGAATGCTTATCTCCGCGATGCGTGAAACCGGTGTGGGGCCGCAGCGCACGGTGATGATCGGCGACACGACCTATGACGTGCAGCTTGGGCGGGCGGCTGGCGTGGCGACGATCGGGGTCGCTTGGGGATATCATTCTCCGGCTGATCTGCGCGATGCGGGTGCTGACGTCGTTATTGAGGATTTCGATGGCATGGATGCGGCCATCGATGGACTGGTGAGCAAGAGCGATGCGTGAAATTCTCGAAGAAGCGATGGCGCATGCCGAGGACGGAGACGACAAGGCGCGCCAGCACGCCCGTCGCAACATGCCCCGGCGATTTTACGGTGAAGCGGTTGCCGGACCCGTCGACGGCGGGTTTGCGGTGATGCTGGACGGGAGGCCGGCGCGCACTCCGGGACGTAAGCCTGCGATTGTTGGCAGCCAGGCGCTGGCCGAGGAGATGGCGGCGGAATGGGCGGCGCAGGACGAATTTATCGATGTCGCCACCATGCCGGTGGTGCGGTTGGTCAATTCCGCGCTTGAGGGCATCGAGACCGGAAGCCAGTCGCTGGTCGACGAGATCGTGAAATATGCCGGCAACGACCTTCTGCTCTATCGCGCCGAAAGCCCGCGCGAACTCGCCGCGGAACAGGAACGGGTCTGGGACGCCGCTCTTGTCGGCCTTGCCCATCACCTTTCGGTCAGTTTTCAGCCAACCGTCGGCATTCTCCACCAGCCGCAGCCGGAAGCCAGCTTGCGGCGGATTCGGATGGTGCTTGAAGGGCTGGACGGCCTGAGGCTTGCGGCCCTGGTTTCCATTACCGGCCTGACCGGTTCGGGACTGTTGGCCGTCGGACTGCTGCTTGGTTTGTTCGAACCCCAATTTGCCTGGGATGCCGCGCATCTTGATGAAGACTACCAGGCACGCGTCTGGGGGGAGGACTCCGAGGCGCTGGAGCGTCGAAAAGTCAGACGAGCGGAGTTCGACGCGGCGTTGACCGTTCTTGCCAAGGGCGGCTGAGAGGTCAGCCGGACCTGTCGCGGGCTTCTATCCAATCGGCGACCCTGGGCGCAATTTCGCGCAGCGGACGCAGCACGAAGTCGCGTTCATGGGCGTAAGGATGGGGGAGAGTGAGCCCCTTGGTGTCGATCACCAGCTTTTCATAGGCGATGAGGTCGATATCGATCAGGCGTGGCCCCCATTTTTCGTTTCGCTTCCGACCCATTGCCTCCTCGATGGAAAGGCAGGCGTCCAGCAGGTCTTGAGGGGAAAGGTCGGTCTCCACGGCCACGGCCATGTTGTGAAATTCGTCCTGGTCGGTCTTTCCCCAGGGCGGGGTGATGATGATGGTCGATGAAGCGGTGACGCGGATATCGCGTCTCGCCTTGAGCCTGCGTACCGCGTCCTTGAGCTGGTCGGCGGGACGACCGAGATTGGCGCCGAGCGAGAGCCAGGCCTGGGGCATCACAGAGGCCTTTCGCGATAGAGTTCGATGGCGAACTCGCCGGCCACCGCCGGTATCGGCGCCTCGGGCTTGCGGATGCGGATCCTGATCCACTCGAATGGCGGGAAGGCGGCAAAGAGCCGATCGACAATATGCTGGCCCAGCGACTCGATCAGCTTGTACCTTGTGTCCTCCGTCGCCTCCTTCACGATGAAGTAGATGAGGTCGTAGGAAACGGTGCGCTCGACCTCGTCACTTGCCGCCGCGGGCCGCAGATCAATGCCGCACTCAAGGTCTATCCGAAAACGCTGCCCGAGCTTGTTCTCCTCGAGCATCACGCCATGATAGCCGTAGAACGCAAGGTCCGAGAGGATGATACGGTCTTGGACGCGTTCGGCCATGGTTCTATCCGTTACTGGTTCGAAGGTTCCACGGCCGGGCCGTAGACGGTCGCCGCCGCGACGCGGAGGGCATCGCGGTTGGCCCGGACATCGTGCACCCTGAAAATGTGGGCGCCCGCCAAATATCCGATGACCGACGTGGCCACCGTGGCGAAGATCCGCTCCTTGGGTGGAATGTCGAGAAGCTTGCCGAGCATCGACTTCCGCGATGTGCCCACAACGAGGGGAAACCCAAGGGCTTGCAGCTCGTCGAGCCTACGCAGGATTTCGTAGTTCTCTTCGAACGTCTTGGCAAATCCGAACCCCGGATCCAGTATGAGCTGGCTCCTTTTTAGGCCCGCCCGATCCGCGATGGCAATGGTACGCGCGAAGTAGCGCTTCATTTCGTCGATGATGTCGCAGGAAGGATCGCGCTCGGTGTCCCAGTGCATTGCAATGAGCGGCAGATCATAGAGCGCCGCGACATCGGCGATCTCGGGATCACGCTGGGCACCGTGCACGTCATTGACGATTTGCGCGCCTGCCTGGATTGCCTGGTCCGCCACCAGCGCCTTGTAGGTGTCGATCGAAATGGGCGCGGAGAGGTTCGCGTCGCGCAGGGCAGCGAGGACCGGCATGATCCGGTCGAGTTCGGACTGAACCGGAACTTCGTCGGCGCCAGGGCGCGTGCTTTCCCCGCCGATATCGACTATGGCCGCGCCTTCATTGGCCATGTCGAGGGCATGCCGCACGGCAAGCTGCGGATCAAGACTGTCGCCGCCGTCCGAGAAGCTGTCTGGCGTCACGTTCACGATCCCCATGACCACAGGCTCTCGCCCGAGGCGAATAGCCCCGGTTCTCAGCCGGATCAGGTATTCGTCGTGGGTCCGCACCGCGCAGCCCTCAGACCGGTTCGGCAATCAGGTCGTATTCGTTCGAATCGGTGACCTTCACATCAACCATGTCACTCGGCTTGATCCCGTTGGCCAACGTCACGATCACCTGTCCGTCGATCTCGGGGGCATCCCATTGCGACCGGGCGATGGCAATATTCTCGTCGGGACGCACGTCGTCGACCAGAACCTTTATGGTGCGGCCGACTTTCGTCGCCAGGCGTTTTGCGCTGACCTGCTGGGCGACTTCCATCAGGCGCGCATAGCGTTCCGCCTTGATTTCGTCCGGCACGGCCCCGTCAATCTCGTTGGCCTTGGCCCCGGTGACCGGCTCGTATTCGAAACAACCCGCGCGATCGATCTCGGCTTCCTGCACCCAGTCGAGCAGCATTTCGAAATCGTCCTCGGTCTCGCCGGGAAAACCCACGATGAATGTCGAACGCACGGCAAGATCGGGGCAGGTCTGGCGCCAGCTTCTGATCCGGTCGAGTGTCTTTTCCTGGTTTGCGGGACGGCGCATGGCCTTGAGCACGCGCGGCGAGGCATGCTGGAAGGGAATATCGAGGTAGGGCAGCACCTTGCCCTCGGCCATCAGCGGAATGACCGCGTCGACATGGGGATAGGGATAGACGTAATGCAGCCTTATCCAGGCACCCAGTTCGCCCAGTTCGCGGCTGAGATCGAGGAAGCGCGCCGGCACATCGCGTCCGTGGAACTTGGTCGGCGCATACTTGATGTCGACACCGTAGGCGCTGGTATCCTGCGAGATGACCATGATCTCCTTGACGCCGGCCTTGACCAGCCGCTCGGCCTCGTAGAGCACGCTTGCGACAGGACGCGAGACGAGGTCGCCTCGAATCGAGGGAATGATGCAGAACGAACAGCGGTTGTTGCAGCCTTCGGAAATCTTGAGATAGGCGTAGTGGCGGGGCGTCAGGTGCAGGCCCTGCGGCGGCACCAGGTCGGTATAGGGATCGTGCAACGGCGGCAGGACGTCATGGACCGCCTCGACCACGGCTTCATATTGCTGCGGCCCCGTGACCGCCAGAACGCTTGGGTGCGTTTCCCTGATAAGCTGTTCCTCGACGCCAAGGCAACCGGTCACCACGACACGCCCGTTTTCGCTGATGGCTTCGCCGATCGCTTCGAGACTCTCCGCCTTGGCGCTGTCGAGAAATCCGCAAGTGTTGACGATCACCACGTCCGCCCCCGCATAGTCGGGAGAGAATGTGTAACCTTCGGCACGCAGCGTGGTGAGAATGCGTTCGGAGTCGACCAGCGCCTTCGGGCAGCCAAGGCTGACAAGGCCGATCTTCGGCGCGGGACCGGATTTGAGCACCTGGCTCATGAATTTGGCCATCGAGTTGGGGACAGGAAAGGCGGTGTCATAGCGCAATGCGCGCAAAGGTCAATCCGCCCGCCCGAAGTCGGCCTGTGTCGCCGTGGCGAACGGATTTGCGCGCCCGTCGCGTTCACTCGGCCTTCTTTGGCGAGCTTGCCGATCTGGGCGTGCGTTTTGCAGTCCGCCGCTTCGGCGCGGCCTTTCGTGCCGGCGATGCCGGACGGGCGGCTGCGGCGGATGGTTCAGCGGCCTTTTGCGATGCCGGCTCCTCATCCTCGGCCAGTTCCTCGATGGCGTCGCGCAATTCGTCCACGAGAGAAACCGGCTCGTCGGCCGGACGGGATGGCCGCGGGGCGGCTGCGGCATGAATGTTGAAGAACAGCGTTGCCCCCTCGCAGGCGATGCGCAAGACGCCAAAGGCGAAGAGCCCATAGACCGCGATTTCGATCAGGCCCCAGAGACCGGAGCCGAACGAATAGGAGAACGTCATGTAGAAGTGGGTGAATGCCCAGAGCGCGATGGCGCCAAGCCCCAGAAAGTAGGTGACCTTTATGAGGCGTTGCGCAAAAGCCCGTTCGAGGCTGAACAGCGTCGCGCCGTTGGCGAGCTTTCTGAAATCTTCGAAATCCATAGTGGCCTCCCGTGAAAGGCGGGGTTGGGACGAACCGGTGACAAGTCTAGGGCGAAGCGCTTGCGGAGTGCAATTCCTCGGCCATCCGGGGTGAGGGGGCGGCGATGGTCGCGCCAAAATGGCGCTCGAACATGCGCCGCAGCACGACATCGACTTCGGGCAGGCTGACGATCTGGCCCAGGTCCTCGAAGCTGGTCACGCCCTGATCGGTGATGCCGCAGGGCACGATGCCGGCATAGTGCGTCAGGTCGGGAGCGATATTGAGCGAGATGCCATGATAGCTCACCCAGCGCGACACCCGGACGCCGATCGCGGCGATCTTGTCTTCTCGGCCGACGCCCTTGTCCGGGCGCGCCACCCAGACGCCAACGCGGCCCGCGCGGCGTTCGGCAACGATGTTGAACTCGGCCAGCGTGTCGATGATCCATTGCTCAAGCCCCTGCACGAAGCAACGCACGTCGCGCCCACGCTCGCGCAGGTCGAGCATCAGGTAAGCCACCCGCTGGCCGGGACCGTGATAGGTGTATTGCCCGCCCCGGCCTGCCGCGAACACTGGAAAGCGTTCCTTGCTCAACAGGTCATCGGGTCGTGCCGACGTGCCCGCGGTATAAAGGGGCGGGTGCTCGACGAGCCAGACCGCCTCTTCGGCTTCGGCGCTGGCGATCTGCGCTGCCCGTGCCTTCATGAATTCGAGCGCGAAGGGGTAGGGCACCGGATCTTCGGCGATCATCCAGCCCACCGGACGCTGGTCGGCGCGATGCAATGCACCCCCGGCGCAGGCACTGCCGTTACCCCCTGTTAATGATTCCGTAACCATGCGCTGCGAATGCTCACTGACGTCTTGCGATCGGGCGACATGCTCGATTCCACCCCTGATAGGTAGACATGAGCACGCTCGATTCAATTGAAGTCGATATCACCGTGGAACTCGGTGCCGCAATCATGCCCATTCACCATCTCCTGCGGATGGGACGCGGCGCTGTCATCGAACTGGATACCACAGAAACCGATCATATGCGCATTTACGCCAACAAGACCCTGGTCGCGCAAGGGGAGGTGGGCGTCGAGGACGGCCGGGTGACCGTGAAAGTCACTGAAAGGGTCGTTCGGCGGGGGTGAGACGGACTTCGTCTCGAAAACAACTTATCTGCTTGAGCATCCCCAAATCATTTGCTACACGCAGGGCGCTTCGCCGGACCGGCGGAACACACGGCGTGCGGTCGTGGCGGAATTGGTAGACGCGCAGCGTTGAGGTCGCTGTGGGGCAACCCGTGGAAGTTCGAGTCTTCTCGACCGCACCATTCTCTCCTGCCAGAGCGATTTCATTGACGGCGGGTCCCATGCCGAGGGGATCCCGACGGGGCAGGGGAACTGCCGCAACGGCAGGCGTCAACCTCTTTTCCCTGATAGAAAATCTTCCGCGGACACTGGCTTAGCGGCTGCGAATTCGTTACATCTGACTGGCGCATCGTAGCCAGGTTGGCGTAGCGGTCGGCGACGCCCGCATGTGTTTCGAAGATCGGCGCCGCCAAGGCCCGTCCGATGTCCGAGCGGCCAACCTGTCGGGCCGATGCCGTCCTACAGTCTCGAGCGGCAGGGCTTTGTCATGATTGACGAAACGCAGGTTGCGCAGACCAACGCCCCACGCCATGAACCGCCACCCTTGCGCGATGAAGCGGATCGCTTGAATTCCGCCTGGCTCGATGAACTCCGCCTGTTGATTGCGTCCGGCGACCGGGACGACGTCATCCGGATGATGGCGCCGCTCTATTATTCCGATACCGGCGATGTTCTGGAGGCTCTGCCCAGCGACGAACGCCTCAGGCTGGTCAATCTGCTCGGTGACGAATTCGACTATTCGGCGCTCACCGAGGTCGATGAATCCGTTCGTCTCGAACTGCTCGAACTGCTGCCCAATGCCGACGTGGCCCGCGGCGTGGCGGAACTGGACAGCGACGACGCCGTCTACATCCTGGAGGATCTCGATGCACCGGATCGCGAGGAGATTCTCTCCAAGCTGCCGGCATTCGAGCGCCTTTCGCTCAAGCGTAGCCTCGACTTCCCAGAGGAGTCGGCTGGCCGGCGCATGCAGACCGAGTTCATCGCCATACCGCCTTTCTGGACGGTGGGGCAGACGATCGACTATCTGCGTGCGGACAACGAACTCCCGGACGAATTCTACCAGATCTACGTGGTCGATCCCGGCTACAAGCTGCAGGGCACGCTGCCGCTCGACAGGCTGCTGCGTACCAAGCGAGAGACCCGCATCGAAGAGATGATGAACACCAACATCATCCAGATCGAGGCGGTGGAGGACCAGGAAGAGGCCGCCCGAATATTCGAGCGCTATGACCTTGTCGAAGTGGGCGTGGTGGATGAAAACGAGCGGCTCGTGGGTGTCCTGACCATCGATGACATCGTCGATGTCATCCACGAAGAGGCTGACGAGGACATCCGCGCCCTGGCCGGCGTCGGTGACGAAGAGATTTCGGACAATGTGTGGGACACGGTGCGCAGCCGCGCGACCTGGCTGTCCGTCAACCTCGTGACCGCCATTCTCGCCTCGCTGGTCATTGGCGCCTTCGGCGCGACGATCCAGCAGATGGTGGCGCTCGCTGTTCTCATGCCGATCGTTGCATCGCAGGGCGGCAATGCCGGTACCCAGACCATGACGGTGACGGTGCGGGCGCTGGCCACGCGCGATCTCGACCGGTTCAACGTCATGCGCCTCATCACCCGCGAAACGCTCGTGGGCCTGGTGAACGGATGCGTCTTTGCCGTCATCATGGGGCTGACAACGGCCGTGTGGTTCGAGAATCCCGGGCTTGGCGCGGTTATCGGCATGGCAATGGTGATCAACATGCTTGCCGCTGCGCTGGGCGGCATCCTGATCCCCCTGGGGCTGAACCGGCTGGGCGCCGACCCCGCGGTGGCCTCGGGTGCGTTCGTCACCACGATCACCGATGTGGTCGGATTCTTCTCATTCCTCGGGCTTGCGGCGCTCTGGTTCAACCTTCACTGAGCCATGAGCGTTAACCCTCGGGGCTGTGTAAAAACTGTGACGGGACAATGACGGCTTGAAATCCGGTGCGACTTTGGTTAACCGTTCATTGCCGGTCGATATTCGCCTTGGGGGCCGAATCGCCGGTAACTGAACGGTTAGAAAAAGGAGCGCGCATGCGACGCCAGTCGACGGCCGTGTGCTGGCGAGCCGCAAGTTGGACCTTTGTGTGTCTGATGTCCTTGGGGTTCGTTGTCGTCGTCCTCGCCGGTTAGTGTGATCTGACAGGGGGCATTTGTCTCCCGCGAAGGACAAGATTTTGAAGGGGCGCCGTCGGTTCGGCGTCCCTTCTTTTTTGCGCGGCGCGCTGCGGCAATTGCCGCCTTGCAAATCCTCGTCCGATTGCCCAAAACCGGAACGCGCCACGCCTCAATATGGTGTGTGCGGCTCTGAAAGGTGGACTGGATGCGACTTCTGATCGGGAACAAGAACTATTCGAGCTGGTCGCTGCGGCCGTGGCTGGTCATGGCCCATTTCGACCTGCCGTTCGACGAGGAAGTGCTGCTTCTGAATGGCGAGGGCTGGAAGGAACGCCTGATCGAGCGGTCGCCAACCGGGCGGGTGCCGGTCCTCATCGATGGGGATCTTGCCGTGAGCGAGTCGATCGCGATCATCGAGTATCTTGCAGACAAGTTCCCCGACAAGGCGATATGGCCGACCGATATGGCCGAACGAGCGCTGGCGCGCTCGGTCAGCGCGGAAATGCATGCCGGTTTTTCCGACCTGCGGCGCATAGCGCCGATGAACATGCGGGCGTCGCTGCCGGGCAGGCTGCCGCTTGACGCCTTGGCTGGTGATCTGCACCGGCTGGAGACGCTTTGGGGCGACTGCCTGGAGAGATCGGGTGGCCCGTTCCTGTTTGGCGCATTTTCGGCCGCCGATGCGATGTATGCGCCCGTGACATCGCGGATCCGGACCTACCAGTTGCCGGTGTCGGATATGGCTTCGGGATATGTCGAGGCGATCCATGCCTTGCCGGCGTTCCAGACATGGCTTGCCGAAGCGGTCAAGGAGCCATGGATCGTGGAGGAAGACGAGATCGATATTTCGAACGGCGCCACATGAGCCACATGAACCTTGTCAAATTGTGCGTGGGGATCGCTACGGTCGAGGAACTCGAGGCCTGGCGCGAGGCCCATTTCGCCGACGGCACGCCCTACGGGCTGGGGTTGCACGTCCACCGTACGCGCATGATGCCGACACGCAGGGGCGAAATCGTGGGGAAGGGGTCGCTCTACTGGGTGATCGGCGGGCATATCAGGTGCCGGCAAGCCATCGTTTCCCTTGAAGCGGCCACGGATCACGAGGGGCGCTCCTGCTGCGATATCGTCATGGACGACAGGATCATCAGGACCATTCCGCAGCCCAAGCGCCCCTTCCAGGGATGGCGATACCTGAGGCCACAGGACGCGCCGGCGGACCTTTCCACCGCAAATGCGGGCAACGATGATGGCGCGCTGGCGGCGGAGCTCGCCAGGCTTGGGCTCATTTGAGCAAAAGGTTGCGAACGGACTTAACCGCAGAGGCTCAAGACCCTTGAGTGTGTCAGTCGAACCGATCACACTCTGCGCGGGGCGGAGCTGGAGGCTGCAATGACACGACCGAGCGCACACGTCATCGTAATCGGGAACGAGAAAGGAGGATCCGGCAAGTCGACGACTGCGATCCATCTTGCGATCTATTTGATATACAACGGTTTTCGTGTCGCATCCATTGACGTGGATGCGCGCCAGCAGACGTTCACGAACTACGTGCGGAACCGCCTGAAATGGGCCGAAGCGCACGACCTGGATATCCCGCACACCACCCATTATCACCTGCCGCTGACGCGCGGCGATTCGATCCGCGAAAACCAGCGGCTCGAGTTCGACCTGTTCCGTCAGGCGGTCTCGGAGGTGGAGAGTTCGGTGGATTTCCTGGTCGTCGACACGCCGGGATTCGACACCCATCTGACCCGCCTGTCGCACTCAATGGCGGATACGCTGGTTTCTCCGCTCAACGACAGCCTCATCGATCTCGACGTGATGGCGCACGTGGATCCGGTCAGCGGCGAACCGCGCGAACTGGGGCATTATGCGCGGCTGGTGCAACGCGCGCGCAAGGAAAGACTGGCCATCGATGGCAAGACGATAGACTGGGTCCTGGTGCGCAACAGGATTTCGATGCTCTCGTCGCGCAACATGCGGCTGGTACAATCGGGCATGGAGCAGATTGCCATGCGTCTCGGCTGCCGCGTGGCTGACGGCATTGCCGAGCGCGTCATCTTCCGGTCCCTGTTTCCGATCGGAATGACAGTCTTCGATCCGATAGACGACGACATGCTGGGCGGCCTGACCTCGGCATCGCACCTGAGTGCGCGCGAGGAATACAGGCAACTGGTAGACGTCCTGAACCTTCCGGTCAGCGAAGCGGCGCAGATGCGTATCGCATCGCGGAACCAGGTGACGGCCATGGATGGGGCCGCCGTCCAGTAGCCACATCCCCTGGGACGTCAGTCACGACGAGTCAGTGGCGTCGGGACATCACCATGCGCACGGCACGACGACCGCCGGGCGCGAAGACGTCGAGATCGATTTCGACCGGTGGCTGGACCATGCGCCGCGTGCGGGCCGACAGCGCCATGACCACACCGAGCAGGTCGGAGACCTTGCGGCGTGTTGGCTGTGGGCCGAGACCGCGGGCAATTGCCGCCATGGCGGCGCGGCGCACTTCACCCTGTTCCGCGGCGAGCGGGGAGCGGGCGACAAAGCCGGCCAGTTCAGATAGGGGCGATACTTCGCTCATTTGGGCTACTCCAATTACAAAACACCCAACGCGCTTCCCTGTCTTTTCTTGTCGTTGCGCCCGCTTCTGCCGACTGGGCAATTGTGCGCTTTAGACAATTATTCGCACGACATTGTCGAAATTCCGTTACCAACCGCGCCATTTCGGGGCGAAGTCGTGGTCGCGGGCTTGTGCATTCAGCCCGGCATTGCCAGACAGGAGAGCCTTGCCGCAGTCAATTTGCCGCACATGCTGCGCGCCTGATCGCGTCCGGCAAATCCTGCCAGGCGGGCGCGGTAAAACACCTGGCCTCCGGTCTCGTAGCGCTCGACATATGCCCGGTAGTCCTCAAGCCCGCTGAGCTTTGAAGTTGCGTCGGCAAGCAGGCGCTGGGCGCCCTCGGAGTTCGGCGCCGCGCCGATCTGCACGACCCAACCGGGGTCGGTGACTGACGTGCCCTTGATGGCCCCGCTGGTCATCAGGTCCAGTGCCTTGGGCGCATTGCCGATAGCGGCGGGGGGGACGGGTGCGCCCCGCGTATCTGGTTGGTAGGCGGAGGCGCTGGGAGCTCCGGAGGTCACGAGATCGAAAGTCTGGCTCATCCAGTTTCCAAGAAGGTCGGCTGGCTGGGCTGCAGGCATCGGCGCGCTCTTGCGGTCGACGCTGGCGACAACCGTGGCTGCGGTGGCGACTGGGGTGTCGTTCTCGCCTGCCTGTGGCTGTTCGAAGTCGGCCAGGTCTATGGGGACGACAGTGTCGTCATCGCCGAGGTCGGTCGAATTGTCGATGCTGGCGACTTCGGTCACGGGATCGGGCGCCATTTCGTCGGGCAAGGGCGCCGGGATGGGGGCGGGCAGGCGGCCTGCCAGGCGTGGGAGCGGTGCGACCGATGCCACGGCGACGCCGGCGCGCGACACGCCTGAAGGCAGCGGGATCTTTGCCGACGCGAGATAGGTGCCCGTCCGGGTCTTGCCGATATACTTGTTGACCAGGGAGGCAACCTTGGCATCGCGGCTTGCTCCGCTATCGAAGCCGAATGCGGCAACCACGACGTGGTGGCCGCCGGTCTGCGCAGAAGTCAGAAGGTTGAATCCGGATGCGTTGGTGTAGCCCGTCTTGATGCCGTCGACACCCTTGACGCGGCCAAGCAGGCGGTTGTGGTTCCCGATCACGCCCTTGCCCCAGCGGAAGGAGCGGGTGGAGAAGTACTTGTAGTAGTCGGGGTAGTGCTCGAAAATCGCGATTCCGAGGCGCGCCTGGTCGCGCACGGTGGTCAGTTGCCCCTTGTCGGGCAGTCCCGAGGCATTGTTGTAATGCGTGCGGCTCATGCCCAGGGCGTGGGCGGTGGCGGTCATGCGCTTGGCAAATGCCGATTCCGAGCCGGAGATGTTTTCAGCGATCACGCGCGCGACGTCGTTGGCCGAGCGGGTAACGACCGCCTTGATCGCATCCTCCACGGAGATCGTGGAACCCGGCTTGAGATAGAGCTTGGTCGGCGGGGCGCCTGAAGCGTATTTGGAAACGGTGAGCTTGCTGGAGAGCTTGAGGCGACCCGCGTCGAGTTCCTGGAAAAGGATATAGAGGGTCATCACCTTGGTGATCGATGCCGGATAGCGAAGGGCATCGGCCGCGCTTGAATAGAGGGTCTTGCCAGTCTTCGCATCGACCACGATGGCCGCATAGCGGCTGTTGGCCGCCGAAACCTGGGGCACCTGCGCCGCGAGAACGGCGAGTGCGACAAAAATTGCGGAAAGGACCCGCCAGAACCGTGCGCGCGAAACCTGCCCCGCCCGAAGGGTAGCCACCCTGTACGCCAACTCGTTACTCCCGGGCTTGATACGCGCCCGTTTGACTGACCTCGTCTGGCGCTCGCCGGTTCCCCCACAAACCGGACCTTCGCCAATTCGACGAAAATTCTAACTTCGCCGCCGTTACAATTCCGTAAAGCCGCGTTCATCGGCCTGCGGAGCCGATCGGTTGAAATCGCTGCGGGATGGCTCTTAACAGCGCCTCGATTTTACCTACATAATGAGGTCCAACACGGTGCCTGCTTCGTTAACCCGGATAGACCCATGACTTCGACCGCCTTGCCCCTCGAAATCGACCTGCCTGCCGGAGCGCCCGACGCCTGGTTTATGGCCGCTCGGATGGAAGATGGCGACGGCGGCGACAACGGCGACAAGAAATCGGGCAAGAGCAATATCGATTCAGGTGTCGCAACCAAGGCTCGTCCGAAGACGAAGCGGCCGAGCATGTACCGTGTGTTGCTGCTGAATGACGACTACACTCCAATGGAGTTTGTCGTTCTTGTCCTGCAGGACGTCTTCAACAAGTCTCGTGAAGACGCCATGCAGATAATGCTGCATGTGCACAATCAAGGTGTGGGGGAGTGCGGCGTATTTCCTTACGAGGTGGCCGAAACCAAGGTCACGCGCGTGATGGATATAGCACGAAAGAACCAGCATCCGCTGCAATGCGTGATGGAAAAGCAATAGGATAGATCCCATGCCCTCATTTTCCCGCGGACTAGAGAAAGCCCTGCATCAGGCCATGAATCTGGCCCGTGAACGCGCGCATGAATTCGCCACGCTCGAACACCTGCTGCTCGCCCTGACCGATGATCGCGACACCATTGCGGTCCTGCAGGGGTGCAATGTGGATGTGCAGGCCTTGCGGGCCGATCTCGAGGAATTCATCGACGAGGAACTCGACAGCCTGGTGGTGCCCAACGGGCAGGACGCGCGGCCGACCGCGGCGTTCCAGCGCGTCATCCAGCGCGCGGTGATCCATGTGCAGTCTTCAGGGCGCGAGGAAGTCACTGGTGCCAACGTGCTTGTGGCGATCTTTGCCGAGCGCGAGAGCCATGCCGCCTATTTCCTCGAGCAGCAGGACATGACACGGCTCGATGCGGTCAATTTCATCTCTCACGGGATCACGAAGTCCGGGGCGAGCGAGGATCGGCACGTACGCGGCGCGGAAAGCGGGGGCAGCGGGTTCACCGAGGAAGGGGAGCGTGCCGCGCAGGGCAGTTCGGCGCTGGCCGATTTCTGCGTCAATCTGAACGAGAAGGCCAAGGCCGGAAAGATCGATCCGCTGATCGGGCGCGACGCCGAATTGCGCCGCACGATCCAGGTTCTTTGCCGTCGTTCGAAGAACAACCCGATCTATGTCGGCGATGCCGGCGTGGGCAAGACCGCAATTGCCGAGGGGTTGGCGCGCAATATCGTCGAGGGGAAGGTGCCCGAGGTTCTCAAGGAATCCGTGGTCTATGCCCTCGATATGGGCGCGCTGCTCGCAGGTACTCGCTATCGCGGTGATTTCGAGGAGCGGCTGAAGGCGGTGATGAAGGAACTCGAGAAGGCGGACAATGCGATCCTCTTCATCGACGAAATCCACACGGTGATCGGCGCCGGTGCCACATCTGGCGGCGCTCTGGATGCGTCCAACCTGTTGAAGCCGGCACTCGCATCTGGCGCAATTCGTTGCATTGGATCAACGACGTACAAGGAATACCGGCAGTTCTTCGAGAAGGACCGCGCCCTGGTGCGCCGCTTCCAGAAAATCGATGTCGCCGAGCCCACGATCCCTGATGCCATCGAAATCATGCGTGGGCTGAAGCCCTATTTCGAGGACTATCACAAACTCGAATACACCGACGATGCCCTGCGCGCGGCGGTGGAATTGTCGGCGCGTTATATCAATGACCGCAAGCTGCCCGACAAGGCCATAGACGTTATCGACGAGACCGGCGCGAGCCAGATGCTGGTCGAGGAGGCCGAACGCAAGAAGGTGATCGGCGTCGAGGACATCGAGGCGACGATTGCCACCATGGCGCGGATTCCGCCGAAATCGGTTTCCAAGTCCGATACAGAGTTGCTGGCCGGGCTTGAGGCCAACCTCAAGACGGTGGTGTTCGGGCAGGATCAGGCCATCGAGGCACTCGCCTCCGCGATCAAGCTGGCGCGGGCGGGGTTGAGGGAGCCGGAGAAGCCGATTGGCTCCTACCTGTTCACCGGCCCGACGGGCGTGGGCAAGACCGAGGTCGCCAAGCAACTGGCCGACACGATGGGTGTAGAATTGCTCCGCTTCGACATGTCCGAATACATGGAGCGCCACACAGTGTCGCGCCTGATTGGCGCGCCGCCGGGATATGTGGGCTTCGACCAGGGCGGGCTGCTCACCGACGGGGTCGACCAGCATCCACATTGCGTGGTCTTGCTGGATGAAATCGAGAAGGCGCATCCGGACCTGTTCAATATCCTGCTGCAGGTCATGGATCACGGCAAGCTGACCGACCACAACGGAAAGACGGTCGATTTTCGCAATGTCATCCTGATCATGACGTCGAATGTGGGCGCCATGGAACTATCCAAGGCGCCGATCGGTTTCGGACGGGAGCGCCAGGCCGGGGACGACGAGGATGCCATCAACCGCATGTTCTCGCCCGAATTCCGTAACCGGCTGGATGCGATCATCTCGTTCGCACCGTTGCCGACGCCGGTGGTGCGCAGGGTGGTCGAGAAGTTCGTGCTGCAGCTCGAATTGCAGCTGAGCGAGCGCGGGGTGACCATCGAATTGACACCGGAAGCCGCCGACTGGCTGGCCGAGCGCGGTTATGACGAGCGGATGGGTGCACGTCCGCTGGCGCGGGTCATTCAGGAGCACGTCAAGAAGCCTCTGGCCG
The DNA here is from genome assembly GCA_036563245.1 of Devosiaceae bacterium. Classification (GTDB taxonomy): domain Bacteria; phylum Pseudomonadota; class Alphaproteobacteria; order Rhizobiales; family Devosiaceae; genus DATCMU01. The sequence goes on from DATCMU010000045.1 coordinate 36,591, forward strand.
ATGAGGTATTGTTTGGGCAGTTGCAGAAAGGCGGCTCGGTCAAGGTCGCTGTCGTAGGCGAGGGCAGCGAGGCAAAACTCGAGCTGGTTGCCCTGCCGCCGCGTCCGGCCCGACCCAAGGCCATTCCCGGCCCGAAGAGCTCGCGGAAGTCAAAGGCTGCTGAAAAGAACTAGCTGTCTGGTGCAAGCCGATACGAAAAGGCCGGGGCGTGTGCCCCGGCCTCTTTTTTGTTCTTTCGGCCCCTGAGTGCGCTCAGTGCATCGCAGCCGCGATCATCTTGGCGAGTACCGCCAGTTCGGCGGGATCGGCCTGGGCGCCTGAATGCGGTTTCACCGGCACGCCCTCGAAAATCGGCATGACGTGGAAATGCAGATGAAACACTGTCTGGCCCGCAGCGCTTTCGTTGAACTGCATGATGCGTACGCCATCGGCGTTCAGGGCTTTCTTCGCCGCCACTGCCACCCGCTGAACATAGGGAATGACCGTTGCGAGCGCGGCCGGGTCCGCGTCGAGCAGGTTGCGGGACGGCGCGCGGGGAAGAACGAGGCAGTGCCCCCGCGTCTGGGGCATGATGTCCATGAACACGAGCACGTTGTCGTCGTCGAAGATCTTGTGGCACGGGATCTCGTCGTTGAGGATCTTGGCAAAGAGGTTGCTGGGATCGTATTCGCTCATGCTCGTCGGTCGTCCTTTGAAGCGGGCCTGGGCCGGCCCGGGCGAGGAATGCAGTTCAGGCATGACTTTAGCTGCAAGCAGCGCGTTGCGCAAAGCTCTCACGCCGGGGTCTGAAATCAGTCGTGATCGTCGCGCCTGAACGGCGTGTAGCGGGACAGGACTTGCTGGTCGTGGGCCACGGCGGCCCGTTCCCGGACAAGGTAGTCCTCGATAGCCTGACGCAGGCCGGGGTGCGCTATCCAGTGACAGGACCGTGTTGTGACCGGCTCATATCCGCGCGCGAGCTTGTGCTCCCCCTGGGCGCCGGCCTCGACCACGCGCAGATTGTGGGCGATCGCATAGTCGATGGCCTGGTAGTAGCAGAGTTCGAAGTGCAGGAAGGGCACCTCGCGGGTCGCGCCCCAATATCGGCCGTAGAGTGTGTCGGTTCCCAGCAGATTGAGGGTTCCGGCAATCGGCTCGTCGCCGTCATAAGCGAACATGAGAACAATGCGGTCGGCCATTGCCGCTGAAAGCAGCGAGAAGAACGCCCGATTGAGATAGGGGCGTCCCCATTTTCGGCTGCCCGTATCCATGTAGAAGGCGAAAAACGCGTCCCAGTGATGCTCCTGGATGTCGCTGCCGGTAATCCACTCTATGCGCAGCCCATCGGCCAGCGCGTCGCGTCGCTCTCGGCGGATCGTCTTGCGCTTGCGCGAGGAGAGCGATGCGAGAAAATCGTCGAAAGTCGAGAAGTCGCGGTTATGCCAGTGGTACTGGTTGTCGTGCCGGGTCAGCCAGCCGGCGCCGGCGGCAAGCTCTTCCTCGGCTTGCGGAATGAACGTGGCGTGCACAGATGAGGCGCCGAGACGCTCCGCGAGCAGTCGGGCGGCATCCAGCAGTGCGATCGCTGTCGCAGAATCTTCGCTGGGGACCAGCAATTTGGGGGCGGTGGCCGGCGTGAAGGGAATCGCCGCCTGCAGTTTGGGGTAGTATCGCCCGCCAGCCCGCTGGAAGGCATCGGCCCAGGCGTGGTCGAAGACGTATTCGCCCATGGAGTGGCTTTTGAGAAAGAGCGGCATGAGGCCGACCGGATGGCCGTGCTGTTCCAGAAGGATATGCTGGGCTTGCCAGCCGGTTTCAGCGGTGGCGCAGCCCGACTCCTCCAGTGCCAGGAAAAAAGCGTGGTCGAGAAAGGGATTATGCGGTGATCCTGATGTTCCGCGTGCAAGAGAGTTCCATGTCTCTGCCGGGATGGAGGCAGTGGACGCCGCGATGCTTGCCGTGAAGGTGTCGTCAGTCACTGGTGGGGTCGAACCCTTCGAACACGATCTGGTCGGCATGCTGCAATGCGTCGCCGGCAGCTTCGCGGGATTTGATGGTCCAGGTCATCACCGGGAACCCCAATCGGTGAAACAGGCGGATTGATGGCATGGTCAGCGCCAGATGGTCACAGGAGATGAAATTGAAGCGTGTCATCGGAAAATGCGCCAGACCGCGCAGCCAGATGCGCTGGAGAGGATTGGTGCCCTGTCGCGCCTCCTCATCGTCATAACGATAGGTGATGATGCCGAGTGGTCCCTCGTAACCGGCCGTTCGCAGGGCGGTGAGAAGTCTGGGATCGAAACTCTTGAATGCAATCGGGCCGTCATAGCCGCGAATGGCATCCACCACCCGTGCGGCGAGGGCGGCGGTGGCATCGCCTTTCTGGTGCTTGAGTTCGACAACCAGCGGCACCCGGCCCGCGACTTGCTCCAGGAAGGTGGAAAACCGCTGGGGGCAGTCGCCGCTGGCGCTACCCTTGAGCGGAATACGGGTGAGCTGACCCGCGCTGATGGAACGCACATTGCCGCTCTGCCCGGTCAGACGATCCAGCGTTGGATCATGAAAGACAACGGGGACATCGTCTCCAGTCAGTTGCAGATCGCATTCGATTGCAAACCCGTGTGCAATCGCCCGGTCGAAGGCGCTGGCGCTGTTTTCGAGGATGCCGCTGGCGCGATCGTGGAAACCCCGGTGCGCAATCGGTTGCGCCAGGAAGGGGGCAGGCGAGTTCACTCGGCGATCTCGATGACGGCGTCGATCTCCACTGCCGCGCCTAGCGGCAGGGCGGCGACGCCGAAGGCAGCACGGGCGTGTTTGCCGGTGTCGCCGAGAATTTCGATCAGCAGATCGGAGCAGCCGTTCGCCACCAGGTGCTGATCCGTGAAGTCCGGCGACGAATTGACCAGCACGGTCAGCTTGAGTACGCGGGAAATCTTCTCGAGCGGAACGCCGGCGGTATGCACGACTTGCGCGAGGATGGCCAGCGCGGCCGAGGCGGCGGCGTTGCGGCCGGCCGCGACGTCCATGGTCTCGCCGAGTCGGCCGGCGATCACGCCATTTGCGTCTGCCGAAATCTGGCCGGAGAGATAGAGGAGCTTGCCCGAGCGTGTTACCGGGACATAGCTGGCGACCGGGGCCTTGGGTGCGGGAAGTGCGTAGCCGAGGCTGGCGAGGCGTTCAGTCGGGGATGTCATCTTCGTCCTGTCCATTCTTGATCCTGGCGTTGCGGGCGGCATAAAGCTTGCCCCTGACCACCGCATCGCGCCCGAATCTGTTTCTCACACGGTCAATGGCGCGCTCTGCGGCGGCTTTTCTTGCCACGTTGGGTTCGACCAGATCGACCGGGTCTTCGGTCGAGGCCGCTTCCAGGCCGGTCACGCCAACGCCAATGAGCCTGAAGTGGGTACCATCGGCTTCGCGCGCCAGCAATCGCAATCCGGTCTCGTAAAGGGTATGGGCCAACTGTGTCGGCAGGGCCAGGTGCTGGGCGCGCGTCCTTGTGCGAAAGCCTGCCGACTTCAGCTTCAGCGTGACGGTATCTCCGGCCAGTCCCTTGGCTTTCAGTCGTTCGGAGAGGCGTTCTGAAAGCCGCAGCAGTTCAATGGAAAGCGCGTCGAAGTCGGCGATGTCCGCGTTGAAGGTCGTTTCCGTGGACACCGAACGCGCGTCCGAGCCGGTGACGATGCGCCTGGAATCCTCCCCGCGCGACAACCGCGCGAGCCGTGCGCCCATTTCTCCATACCTGGCGACCAGTTTCTCCGGGGGTATGTCCTGCAACTGGCCGATGGTGCGCAGGCCGTCCTTATCGAGTTTCTGGGTCATGGCCTTGCCGACGCCGTAGATCAGGCCGATCGGGCGGGGTGCGAGGAAGGCGAGGGTTTCGGCCCGGCCGATCACGGCGAACCCGCGCGGCTTGTCGAGGTCGGATGCGACCTTGGCGAGAAACTTGTTGTGTGAAAGTCCGACCGAAACCGTGACGCCGGCCAGTTCCTCGACCTGCCGGGCAAAGCGCGTCAACACCTTTGCCGGTGGCGCCTTGTGCAGGGCCTGGGTGCCGCCAAGGTCGAGAAAGGCCTCGTCGATGGAAAGCGGCTCAACCAGTGGGGTGAGCGCCGACATCAGGTCCCGGATCTGGCGGCTGACCGCGACATATTTCGCCATGTCGGGCTTGACGATCACGGCATCGGGGCAAAGCTGGCGCGCCTTGAACATGGGCATCGCCGAGCGCACTCCACTCTGGCGCGCGATATAGCAGCAGGTGGACACCACGCCACGTACGCCGCCACCCACGATCAGGGGTACGTCGCGCAGTTCGGGCCGATCGCGTTTCTCGACACTGGCATAGAACGCATCGCAGTCCACGTGTGCGAGCGACAAGTCGAAGAGCTCTTCATGGCCGAGCAGGCGTGGCGAGCCGCAGGACGGGCAACGGTTGGGGAGGCCGTCGGCTTCGCCCATCAGGTCGCAATCCCGGCAGATGAACGACAGCGCCGGCATGGCAACACTTCATCCCGTCGGGTTCAGTCGCACCCAGAGCCTCATGAAGCGCTCGACCGAAATGCCCGAATTGGCGCACATGGCCACGAGTGCCGGCTCGTTGGCGGCAAAATAGTCGATCAGGCCGAGGGCGAATGCACGCGAGCCGACCGCCGAGCGCAGCCCTTCGGGCGAGTACCCCGAAATCTGCATGAAACGGGCGAGCTCTTCCGGACTGCCTGCAAGGTATCCCAGGCAAGCATCCGCCACGGCTTCCAGTTCGGCGGGTTCGGCCGTTTGCTGCTGCAAGTCACAGACTCCATTTCTGGATTCGTAAGAAATTGATGTTAGCGGCTAGATGGGGCAAAACGAAGTGCCGAAACGCATGGAATCATCGGCAGCCAGCGAGGTTCTATGACCAAGACTGTCATGATTGTGGAAGACAACGAGCTCAATATGAAGCTTTTCCACGACCTGCTTGAATCGCGTGGCTACGACACCGTGCAGACGCGAAACGGCATCGAGGCGCTCGATCTGGCGCGCCAGCACATGCCCGACCTCATCCTCATGGATATCCAGCTTCCTGAAGTCTCCGGCCTGGTTGTGACCAAGTGGCTGAAGGAAGACGACGATCTCGCCCATATACCGGTTATCGCGGTGACGGCCTTCGCCATGAAGGGAGACGAGGAGCGCATCCGTCAGGGCGGGTGCGAGGGGTATATTTCCAAGCCGATCTCGGTGCCTCACTTTTTGGAAACGATTGAAAGCTACATTGGCCCCGCCAAGTAGCTCGCTTTAGTCGTATTTCTGGTCATTGCCGGTGTTTGGAGGTACTCAGTGACGGCACGGGTGCTGATCGTTGACGATGTTCCGGCCAATGTTCGCCTGCTCGAAGCGCGACTGACCGCCGAGTATTTCGATATCGTCACCGCGAACTCGGCCGCCGAGGCGATCGAGGTGTGCCGCCGCGATCACATCGACATCGTGCTTCTCGACGTGATGATGCCCGAAATGGACGGTTTCGAGTGCTGCCGCGTGCTCAAGTCCGATCCGCAAACCTCGAATATCCCTGTCGTCATGATCACCGCTCTGGACCAGCCGTCGGACCGGGTGCGCGGGCTCGAGGCGGGCGCCGACGACTTCCTGACCAAGCCGGTGGACGACATGCAGCTGGTCGCCCGGGTGCGGAGCCTGGTGCGCCTGAAGCTCCTGATCGACGAGTTGCGCGCCCGCTCGCAAACCGGGCAGGAATTGACCCTCGACGACACGCTTGTCCCGCCAGGCGAGATCGGCGCCGACAATGCCAAGATCCTCCTGATCGACACCGACCGCGCGCAGGCGGAGCGTATTCGCGGCTATCTCGAACCCCTTCATCGGGTGACGGTGCTCGCCGATCCCGCCGATGCAATCTTCCAGGTGGCCGATGGCGGATTCGAGCTGGCTCTGGTCAGCATGGGACTGGCCGGTTTCGACGCCTTGCGGGTCTGTTCGCAGATGCGGACGGTAGAGAATGCCCGCAACCTGCCGATCATTCTGATGGCCGAAGATGCCGATCGCGCCCGTGTCGTGCGCGGGCTCGATATCGGCATCAACGACTTCATTGTCAGGCCGATCGATCGCAACGAACTGGCGGCGCGGGTGAAGACCCAGATCAAGCGACACCGGTACGCAGCGGAGCTGCGCCGCACCGTGACCGATACGATGGCGCTTGCGGTCACTGACGAACTGACCGGGCTCTACAACAGGCGCTATTTCGACCGGCACCTGCGCATGCTGCTGGACAGGTCGCACGAACAGGGCCGGGATCTGGCACTCATGATGCTGGACATCGACTATTTCAAACACATCAACGACACGCACGGCCACAGCAGCGGCGATCTCGTTCTGCGCGAATTCGCCGGACGCCTGCTGCGCAATATCCGTGGCGTGGACATGGCCTGCCGCTATGGTGGCGAGGAATTCGTGGTGCTGATGCCCGACGCCGATCTCGCCCAGGCCCAAATGGCCGCCGAACGTATTCGCGCATCGGTCGCGGAGAGGCCATTCGAGATCGCCAACAAGGGCGGGCCGCTGCGGATCACCGTGAGCGTTGGCGTCGCATTGAACGAAACCGACCTCGATACGCCAGACAGCTTGCTGCGACGGGCAGACATTGCGCTTTATCGCGCCAAGCGCGAGGGGCGCAACCGGGTCGTCTTCGATGCGGCCTGATGCCGGGCCGCTGCGGTCATCCGCCAAGCAACCGGCCAGCCAGTTAAGGTTAATGTTTTATCATTAACAGCAGATCATGGCGTCTTTGGGCAGCCAATACTTGGCACTGTTCGGAACTCGGAGTAGTTATTGGATGAAGAAAGGGCAGATGCAATGTTTGCCTTTTCTCTACCCTACGGCTGTTCTCAGGTCCGCCGCAACTCCTGGGTCCGTAGGGCGGCTGGTCCGGTCTCGGTCAGAGTGGCCTCTTCAAAGTGCCGAACCGGACCAGCCACTTCCTTGCAGGGTCAAGTCTCAAAGAAAAAACCCCGCGTCGCAGACGACGCGGGGTTTTTCAATGCTCGGAGGCTAGCCAGATCTACTTGATCTTGGCTTCCTTGAACTCGACATGCTTGCGCGCAACCGGATCGTATTTGCGCATGGTGAGCTTGTCAGTCATCGTGCGTGAATTCTTCTTCGTCACGTAGAAGAAGCCGGTGTCGGCGGTCGACACGAGCTTGATCTTGACGGTGTTTGCCTTGGCCATCTTGTCACCCTGGATGCGCTGGCCGCGCGCTTGGCGACGGCCCTAGGAGAATTGCGCGCAAACTATGCATTTGCCGGCAAATGTCAAGCCGGACCTTTTGCGCTCAACCGTGTGTGTCGAACTCGGCCTCGCCCGTATATCGGGGGTCGAAGCCATGCATGTAGTTGGCCCATTGGAGCGCAACCACGGCGCCCTTGATCGAGGGGAGCATGGCTATGGGAAGCACGATGGCCACGGGCAGCATGGTCGCCAAGTATATCCATGGCTCAAGCTGGAACGCGGTTTCGAGCTCCACCATGATCCCGATGAGCAGGTGCCCGACGATGACGATCGCGATATAGGGTGGAGCGTCGTCGGCCCGGTGGTGGTGCAGGGCCTCGCCGCAGGCCGGGCAGGTGTCGTTCACCTTGAGGAAGGCGCGAAACAGGTTGCCTTCGCCGCACTTGGGGCATTTGCAGGCCAGTCCGCGGCGCATGGCCGGCCAGACGGGACGGGCAGGAAGCAAGGATTTCACTGTGACCGGCATCATCTTCCCTTTCGACGAGGTTTGGGCGCCTGGCGTCTTGTTGCACGTTTGCCGCGCGGCCTGCCACCTGACGGATTGACGCGCTCGCCTTCGGAGAGAATTTCGAAGCGCAGTGCGCCGGCCACCGGTGCCGCCTCCAGAAGCCTCACGGTTACCCGGTCTCCGATGCGGAACCTCTCCCCGGTGCGCTCGCCGATCATGGCCTGTTGCGCTTCGACGTAGCGATAGTAGTCGGCCCCCAGGGTCGAAGCGGGCACAAAGCCATCGGCCCCGGTTTCATCGAGCCGCACGAACAGCCCGGACTTGGTGACGCCGGAAATGCGCCCGGGAAACTGCGCGCCGAGATTGGCGGAGAGGTATTCGGCGATCAGGCGGCCGGTCGTTTCGCGCTCGGCCGCCATCGCGCGCCGTTCGGTCATGGATATGTGCTGGGCAATACCTTGCAGCCTGGTTTCGTCTTCAGGCTTCATGCCGTCACTGCCAAGACCCAGCGCCCGAATGAGCGCACGGTGCACGATCAGATCGGCGTAACGGCGGATGGGCGAGGTGAAATGGGCGTACCGGTCGAGATTGAGACCGAAATGCCCATAGTTTTCGGCGCCATATTCGGCCTGTGCCTGGGAACGCAGGACCATTTCCGAGACCTGCTCGACCTGTCCCCTGGCGTCGGCATGTGCAAGAACGGCGTTGAAGTGGCTGGGCCGTACGGCATCGATCCGGGCGAAGGCCAGTTCGAGCGAAGTCAGGAAATCACGCAGGGCGGCCAGCTTTTCCGGGCCGGGCGAATCGTGGACCCGATAGAGCAGGGGGGTGCGGTGCTTTTCCAGGGTCTCGGCGGCGCATACGTTGGCAATGATCATCATTTCTTCGATCAGCCTGTGCGCTTCGAGGCGTTCGGGCACGAAAACGCGCTGCACAAGTCCCTTGCCGTCCAGTTCGATGCGGCGTTCGGGCAGGTCCAGTGCCAGGGGTGCCCGGTGATCGCGCGCAACCGCAAGCGACCGGTAGGCCGCCCACAAGGGTCGCAGGACGGGTTCGAGCAACGGTCCGGTCTGGTCGTCCGGGTGTCCGTCGACGGCCGCCTGCGCCTGTGCATAACTCAGCTTTCCGGCCGAGCGGATCATGACCCGATGAAAGCTGTGCCTTTTGACCCTGCCCTTGCCGTCGATGACAAATGTCACCGCGAGCGCAGGACGGTTTTCGCCTTGCTTGAGCGAACACAGATCGTTCGAGATGCGCTCGGGCAGCATCGGTACCACGCGGTCGGGGAAATAGACCGAATTGCCACGAAGGTAGGCTTCACGGTCAAGGTCGGTGCCGCTTAGGACATAGGCGGCGACGTCGGCGATCGCGACGCGTACGATGTGGCCGCCGGGGTTGTTGGGGTCGGTGTCGGGTTCGGCGAGAACCGCGTCGTCGTGATCCTTTGCGTCGGGGGGATCGATCGTGACGAAGGGCAGGTGCCGCCAGTCCTCGCGGCCCTTGATCGTGGCCTTGCGTGCGCTTTCGGCTTCACGGAGCACGGCCTCGGGGAACCGGTAGGGGATCTCGAGATTGTGCAGGGCGATGAGGCTGACCGCGCCTTCGGTGCGCGGGTTCCCGATCACCGCAGTGACCCGTGCCTGCGGGATCATGAGACGGCCTGAGGTGCGCACCTCCAGTTCGACAAGATCGCCATCCCTGGCATCGCCGAGATCGCCGGCGGCAATGCGCATTTCCTTTGACTTGCGGTCGACAGGAACAAGGCGGGCGGCCTCGCCGTCAATGCGCACGATGCCGATCTGGGCGCGGCGCGGGCTGTCGATGATCTTCATCGGGCGCCCGATATACGCGACCGCTGGCCCTTCGCTGCGCTCGATGCGCGCCAGCACCCGGTTGCCCGGCGCCGGCACCACGCGCGCGTTGCTGCCTGAAAGGATGGTTACATTGGGCCGCTCGCCGTCTTCCTCGTTCCATGACACCGGCCAGCCAGTCATAGCTTCAGGGTCGGCATCCGCGGGGATCTGCAATACGGCGACCGACGGCAACTCGGCCGCGCGGCGCAAGGTCTTTCTGGACCTTGCGATCAGCCCGTCGCGTTCCATCTCGCGCAGCATGAGCTTGAAAGGCGTGCGCAGGTCGCCGCTGATGCCGAAGACGCGGGCCAGGTCGCGTTTGCCCTTGAGGCCCGGTTGGGCGGCCATGGCTTCGAGCACATCCTCGCGTGAGGGCAGCTCACCACGAGGTGTGTTCCTGGGTCGGGTTATGTGCAGCCGCCTGTGGGGCTTGGCCTTGGGCTGCTTGCCCGGGGTGCGGGGCATTCTTTGTTACTTTCAGGCGCTCTTGCGCGTTTTCTTCTTCGGGGACTGTGCGCCCTTTGCCGCGATGAGTTCGAGTGCCTTTTCGAGCGTCACATCATCGGGCTTGAGATCGCGCGGCAGAGTGGCGTTGATCTTGGCGTGATTGACATATGGGCCGTAACGTCCATCGCGCAAGGTCACCGCGCCACCGTCGGGATGATCGCCGAGCTCCTTGACCACGGCCGCGCCGCGCGCGCGGCCGCCGCCGCTCGCCTTGGCGGCAAGCAGGTCGACCGCGCGGTTGATGCCGACTGTGAAGACCTCCTCGAAGTCCGGGAGATTGGCATATTTGCCATCGTGCTGGACGAACGGCCCATAGCGGCCGAGTCCGGCGGTGATCGGCTTGCCTGTCTCGGGGTGGTCGCCCACGGTTCGAGGCAGGGAGAGAAGGCGCAGGGCTTTTTCGAGATCGACGCTCTGAGGCGTCCACCCCTTGGGCAGGCTGGAGCGCTTGGCCTCCTTGCCGTCACCCAATTGCACATAGGGGCCGAAGCGCCCGGATTTCAGTGCAACGTCCAGTCCGGTATCCGGATCGACGCCCAACACACCGTCTCCCTCGGCCGAGGGCGCGGTCTGCCCGGTCGCGGCTTCCGAGAGTTGCAGGGTATGCCGGCAATCAGGGTAGTTCGAGCAGCCGATGAAGGCACCGTACTTGCCCAGCTTGAGCGAGAGCGTGCCCGTGCCGCAGGTGGGGCAACGGCGCGGGTCGGACCCGTCTTCGCGCGGCGGAAAG
>DATCMU010000040.1:0-116846 GCA_036563245.1 Devosiaceae bacterium
GTGGTACGCCCGGAAGGATTCGAACCTTCGACCATCCGATTAAAAGTCGGATGCTCTACCACTGAGCTACGGGCGCCCGGGGTGGATTTCGGCGGAACATAGTGGCTGACCCTTCGGTGTCAACTCCAATTCGCGCCGCCGCTTATTGAGTGGACAACGGCTGACCGTGGTATTTCACCGGCAGGCAATCGACCCCGACCTTGTTCATGCGTGCGCATAGTTGCTCGGCTTCAGCATAGTCGGAAATGGGGCCCGCGACGATGCGGTTGTCACCATTGCCGGTCACGTCCGAGAGCAGGGGACGCAATCCCAGAAGAAGCGGGCCCAGCTTGCGCGATAGCTCATTCCATCGGAGCGCCTCATTGTCGTTGCCGACCGGCGTGCCCAACGCAACGGCGAAAGGGGCATCCCCCAGATCGACGGGAGCGGATGGCTCGGGTTTGGACGGCATGGGCTGGCTGTCCACCTGAGTTGGCGTTGCGCCGGTTTCACCGTCGACCGCGCCAGGAAACAGCGCCCGGTGGGTGACTGAAACCGATCCGCCCGGGACATCGTATGTCTGGCCGTCAGCCGGAGTAATCGCTCCTGTTGCGGTTGGATCGATCCTCGTGCCTGCAGGAATGACCTCGAGCAGCGAGGGAATGCTGCTTTCAAGCGCGCCGACGCGGCGAACCACTTCGTCCCCGGCGTTTTCGGACATCATCAGACGGTCGGACAGTTCACTGTTCTGGGCACGAATGCGGTTCGCCTCGCTTCGCAAGGCGGCGACTTCGGATCGCAGCAGGTTCAGGGAGCCTCCCTCGACGCGTGAGGCGTGCAGGCCAGTCAGCAGACCCTGGGGCACGGCGGCGATCAGGTTGGCGCTGAGCACGGCAGTGGCGCAGGCGACAAGCGCGACGATACCCCACCTCGTCACGTCGGACTGGTCGAAGTCTTCGACCGATTGTCTTTCCGACCCCGCAGCCACGCGATGCCCCGCCGAATCATTTTCTCGCGGGCTAGTTTAGCATCCACTGGCGCGTTATCGGTTTGCCAACACGTTGCTGCCACAAAATTGGGCGAGTTCGCCAATTGAAGAGGGTCGCGGGGGACCTGAAGATGACTGACTTGCTGGCTATTGTTCTCGCTGCAGGAGAAGGCACGAGAATGAAGTCCGATTTGCCGAAATTGTTGCACAAGGTTGGCGGCTTGCCGATTATCGGCCACGTCGTCGGCGCCGTGCGCAATGCCGGGGCCTCGGAGATCGCCGTGGTGACCGGCCCGGGGCACGAGGGCATCCGCGCTGCCGTTCGGGCGAATGCGCCCGATGTTGAGTTCTTCGAGCAGACCGAGCGGCGCGGAACCGCGCATGCGGCGTCCATGGCGCGCGAGGCGTTCGAGCAGGCCCAGGGCACGATCGTCGTGGTCTATGGCGATCACCCGCTGCTTCGTCCGGAAAACTTCGCGGCAGTGCTGGAGCGGCTGGAAGGGGCAATGGATGCCGCGATCCTGGGGTTCCGGCCTCAGGACCCCACCGGGTATGGCAGGTTCATCACGGATGGCGATCGCCTGCTCGATATCAGGGAACACAAGGACGCCAGCGAGGAGGAACGCAGGATCGGGCTGTGCAACGCCTGCATTCTCGCCTTCAGGGCCCCTGTCTTCAAGGCGCTCATCGACAAGGTGGGGCGCGACAATGCGCAGGGCGAATACTATCTCACGGATCTGGTCAAGTTGGCGAACAAGGCCGGCTATCGGGTCGGATATGCCGTCGCGCCCGAAGAGGATGTGATGGGTGTCAACTCCCGGGCCCAGCTTGCCCAGGCCGAAGCTCTCTTCCAGGCGCGGATGCGGGCAAGAATGCTCGACAACGGGGTCACGCTGATCGATCCGGGTAGTGTCCATTTCTCGTATGATACGGAAATCGGGCGCGATGTCGTGATCGAACCGAACGTTGTCTTCGGGCCTGGCGTGGTTATCGCATCCAACGCGACAATCCACGCATTCAGCCACATAGAAGGGGCGCTTGTGGGCGAGGGCGCCAGCGTTGGACCCTTCGCGCGCCTCAGGCCCGACGCGGTTCTGGCGGCGGGCGCGAAGGTGGGCAACTTTGTTGAAATCAAGAAGGCCAATGTCGGCGCCGGGGCCAAAGTGAATCATCTCAGTTATATCGGCGACGCCGAGATCGGGGCGGCGGCAAATATCGGGGCCGGCACCATCACCTGCAACTACGATGGCATCAACAAGCACCGCACCATGATCGGCGAGGGGGCGTTTATCGGTTCCAACTCGGCATTGGTCGCGCCCGTCGAAATCGGTGACGGCGCATATGTCGCCTCGGGCAGCGTAATCACGGAGAACGTGCCCCCAGAGGCCATGGCGGTGGCGCGTGGACGCCAGGTCAACAAGCCCGGACACGCGGAGACGATCCGCAAGCGGGCCCGGGACCTGAAAAACAGGAAACAGGGGAGCTAGCGCCAGATGTGCGGCATAGTTGGGATCATCGGCGTCGCGCCCGTCGCCGAGCGTCTGGTCGAAGCGCTGCGTCGCCTGGAATATCGCGGATATGACAGCGCCGGGATCGCGACCCTTGAAAGCGGTGAAATCACGCGGCGGCGGGCCGAAGGCAAACTGACCAATTTGGCGCTCAAGTTGTCCGAAGCGCCGCTGGGCGGGCTGATCGGCATTGGGCACACGCGCTGGGCGACCCATGGCGCGCCGACCGAGACCAATGCCCATCCTCACGCCACCGCACGGGTGGCGGTGGTTCACAACGGGATCATCGAGAATTTCCGCCAGTTGCGCGAGGAACTGGCTGCGGATGGCTATCGCCAGCAGTCGGAGACCGACGCGGAAGTCGTACCGCTCCTGGTGACCCGCGAGATGGATCGCGGGGCTTCTCCGGTCGACGCGGTGGCCACGACCCTGAGGCGGCTGCGCGGGGCATTTGCGCTCGCCTTCTTGTTCGCGGGCGAAGATAAACTGCTGATCGCGGCCCGCAAGGGCGCGCCGCTGGCGATCGGCTACGGCGAGCGCGAAATGTATCTTGGCTCGGATGCGATGGCGCTGGCGCCGTTCACTTCGAGCCTGACCTATCTCGAGGACGGCGACTGGGCGGTGATAACCCCCCAGGGCGTGACGATCCGCGACACACTGGGCGGTACGGTCAAACGCGCGCGGCAGCAGTCCAATGCATCGGCCCTTCTGGCGGAGAAGGGCAACCACCGGCACTTCATGGCCAAGGAGATCTACGAGCAGCCCGAAACGGTGTCTCATACCCTGGCGCACTATGTGGATATGAATGCTTGTACGGTCAGGATCCGCGAAGACCTTGCGTTCGACTTCGCGCGCCTTTCGCGCCTGACAATTTCGGCCTGCGGCACCGCGTCCTATGCGGGACTTGTGGCACGCTACTGGTTCGAGCGTTACGCGCGCCTGCCTGTCGATATCGATGTTGCCTCCGAGTTTCGCTATCGGGAGCCGCCGCTCGAGGCCAACGGGCTGTCGCTGTTCATCTCGCAATCGGGGGAAACCGCAGACACCCTTGCCGCGCTCAGATACTGCGCCGATCAGGGGCAAAGCATTGCGGCGGTGGTCAACGTGCCGGAATCGACGATTGCCCGCGAAGCGCAAGTGGTGTTTCCAACGCTGTGTGGCCCGGAAATCGGTGTCGCCTCGACCAAGGCGTTCACCGCGCAACTGACGACACTTGCAGCCCTGGCGATCGCAGCCGGCAAGGCGCGCGGCGTGCTGAACCCCGCTGCCGAACGGGAAATGGTCGAAGCCCTGATCGAACTGCCCAGCGCGATTTCAGGTGCGCTAGCGGGGGAGGTGCAGATCGAGCAGATCGCCAAGCATCTGTCGCGGGCGAGGGACGTGCTCTATTTCGGCCGTGGCGCGATGTTCCCGATTGCGCTGGAAGGCGCATTGAAGCTGAAGGAAATCTCCTACATCCATGCCGAGGGCTACGCGGCTGGCGAGCTCAAGCACGGCCCCATTGCGCTGGTCGACGAGGAGATGCCGGTTATCGTGGTGGCGCCCTCGGACGACTTGATGGAAAAGACGCTATCGAACATGCAGGAAGTGAAGGCGCGTGGCGGCCAGATTATCCTGATTACCGATTCCGAAGGTATTGCGCAGACCGGCCCTGGCGTGGACGAAACGATTGCCGTTCCCAAGGTTCACCCATTCGTTGCGCCAATTCTCGCCGCCGTACCCGTGCAGTTGCTCGCCTACCATACGGCAGTGCACATGGGGACGGACGTTGACCAGCCGCGCAACCTCGCCAAGTCCGTGACGGTGGAGTGAGCCGATTGGCGCCCCTGTTATGAACCCAAAAAGCCGGTTGCTCTCCAAGATGTGGTTTGCGCCAGTCCGGGCTCTGACTATAGTCGTCCCGCACTTGCCGAAACGGAGTCGCAGCCGGTGAATCCCCAACCGTCAGAACATCAGGAACACGGCGCCCATGGCGGTCGGGTTACTTTCGGTCGCCGATTGACCAACTATTTCCTAACGGGCCTTGTGATCGCGGGCCCGGTCGGGATCACGCTTTACATCGCCTGGTGGATCATTGGCGTGGTGGACGACTTCGTCAAACCGTTGCTGCCGCACGCCTATAACCCGGATTCCTACCTGCCGTTCCACGTCCCCGGCTACGGGCTCGTCGTCGCGGTCGTTGCCATCATGATTCTCGGTTTCCTGGCGGCCAACCTGGTGGGCAGGACGCTGGTGCAGACCGGCGAATCCCTGCTGAACCGGCTGCCGATGATCTCGACGCTGTATCGCGGGCTCAAGCAGATCTTCGAGACGGTCGTGACCCAGAGCACACAGAGTTTCCGGCAAGTGGGACTGATCCAGTACCCACGCCCGGGCCTTTGGGCGCTTGTATTGATCTCGACCCCCGCAAAGGGCGAGATCGCGGAAAAGGTGGAAGGCGAGGAAGTCCTGAGCTGCTTCCTGCCGACGACGCCCAACCCGACTTCGGGATTTTTGCTGTTCGTACCGCGCCACGATGTGATCATTCTCGACATGTCCACAGAGGACGCCGCCAAGCTGATCATTTCCGCGGGCCTGGTTTCCCCCGAGTACCAGCGCCAGACCGCGGCCCTGGCCGAAGAGGCCAGGCGGGCGGAAACCGAAAACGCCTGAGCGCGATCACCCGGCCCGGATCAGCGGTATCGCCAGATCCTTGCGGAAGAGATAGAGAAGCATCCGCAGCGCGTCGCCTCGCGGGCCGGCCAGTCCCGGATTCGCCTCCAGCGCCTGACGTGCTTCTTCGTGCGCTTGTTCGAGCAGGTAGCGATGCGCATCGGGCAGGGCGACATTGTAGCCTGGCATCCCCGATTGCCGTGTCCCCAGCAGGTCGCCTTCGCCGCGCAGTTCAAGGTCGCGTTCGGCGATCTCGAACCCGTCCTCGGTCTTGCGGATCGTGTCGAGGCGGGCCCTTGCCATTTCGGACAGCGGTTCCTTGTAGAGCAGCAGGCAGGCCGAGCGCGCGTCGCCCCGGCCGACGCGCCCGCGCAACTGATGCAGTTGGGCCAGCCCGAAGCGCTCGGCATGCTCTATGATCATGATCGTTGCATTCGGCACGTCGACACCGACCTCGATAACCGTCGTCGCAACGAGAAGCCGTGCCTCGCCCGACGCGAAGCGGGTCATGGCAAGGTTCTTTTCCGACGCGTTCATCCGCCCGTGCACCAGCACGACCTGTTCGCCGAACACCGGTTTCAGGGCTTCGAAGCGATCCTGGGCCGAGGCGACGTCGAGCGCCTCGGATTCCTCGACCAGTGGGCAGACCCAATAGGCCTGTGCGCCAGCATCGATCCGAGCCTTCAGGCGCTGCAGGACGCGGTCATAGTCGTCCGCCGGAAGCGCCGCGGTTTCGATCGGTTGCCGGCCGGCGGGCTTCTCGCGGAGTGTCGAAACGGCCATGTCGCCAAAATGGGTGAGCACGAGAGTGCGCGGAATCGGCGTAGCCGTCATCACCAGAAGATCGGCGTGCCGCCCTTTTTCCGACAGGGCGAGCCGCTGATGCACGCCGAAGCGGTGCTGTTCATCGACGACAGTCAGGCCAAGGTCGTGGAACCGAACGTCCTGCTGGAACAGGGCGTGGGTTCCGACAAGGATCAGGGTTTCCCCTTCGGCGACGCTTTCGGTGATCCGCCGGCGCTCGGCGGCGGTCGTCTTGCCAGTCAGGAGTTCGAGACCGAGGCCTGCTTTTTCGCACAGCGGTTGCAGGGTCCGGAAGTGCTGGGTGGCAAGCAGTTCAGTTGGCGCCATCAGGGCCGATTGTGCGCCCGACTCGGCTACGGCGGCCATGGCCATCAGCGCCACGACGGTCTTGCCGGAGCCGACATCGCCCTGCAGCAGCCGCGACATCCTGTTTTCGCCAGCCAGGTCATGGCGGATCTCCCCGATTGCCTCCTTTTGGCCGGCCGTCAGGGAGAAAGGTAGCGCCGCTTCAACCCGGGACGTGATCTCGCCGGTGAACTGGCGGGCGATGCCCCGATGCGAGACGAGGCGCGAACGCACCAGCAGCAGTGCCAGTTGGCCGGCCAGGTATTCGTCATAGGCGAGGCGCAGTCGTGCGGGGCCCATCAGCGCCGTCTCGTCCGGCGCTGCAGGCGCATGCAACATGCGCATGGCATCGCTGAACGCCGGCCATTGGCGTTGCGACAGCGTCTCGGGTGAAATCCATTCCGGCAGTGGCGGAAGTCTTTCCAGTGCCGTATGCACGACACGCTGCAGCACCTTCGACGACAGGCCGTGGGTCAGGGGATAGACCGGTTCGACCATCGGAAGGGTCGAGAGTTTGTCTGGCTCAACGATGTAGTCGGGGTGGGTGATCTGCTTTTCGCCGTTGAAAAAGCCGATCTCGCCAGAAACGTAGCGGGTTTCGCCAACCGGCAGCGCGCGTTCGACCCAACCTCCTTGCCCGCCGAAGAATACGAGCTGGATCTCGCCCGTTTCGTCATGGGCGAACACGCGATGAGGGATTCGCCTGTTGCCCTTTGGCGGGGGCTGATGGCGGTCGACATGCAGCTTCAGGGTGGCGACGGTGCCGAAGATCGCGCCCGCCACGCCGGCCCGCTGACGTCGATCGACCACGCCGGCAGGCATATGCATGAGCACGTCGAGCACGATTGCGTCCTGTCCGTCAGGCGCGTTGAAAAAGCGCGCCATGACGGCGTTCATTTGCGGCCCCACGCCCTTGATGGTGCGCACGGAACTGAAGAGCGGGTTGAGCAGGGCAGGGCGGGACAAGGCATATTCCCAGACATTGGAACCGTATGTGTCACAATAGAGCGCCCGGTCGATGTGCAAAAGGCTGACAAAGCGACCTTGAACGCGTATTAAGGCGACCCATCTCCAGGGGGCGGGTCACATGGGTACGCAAGAAGAAGGCGGCGATCCGCTTGCCACAAGGCGAAGGCGACTGCGTTATCGTGCGTCCCACCGAGGCATCCAGGAAATGGACATCGTTCTGGGCGGGTATGTCGACGCCCTGGCCGACCGATTGTCGGAAGTGCAAATGGAGCGAATCGAGCGGCTTCTGGACGAAAGCGACACAGATCTGCTTGCCTGGATTACCGGCCAGGCCGCTGCCCCGGCTGACGCCGATCGTGAACTGATCTCGGAGATATCGGCGTTTCAGGCCGGCCGTTTCAAGAAGCTATGAACGCAACCACACCCTTTGCCGGCATGGAGAAGCCCGACCGGATCGTCTGCAACGTGCCCGATGGCATGCAGCCGGTGGTCTTGGCACGACTGGTCGAGGAGCGCCTGAAAGCCGCTCCAGGCGATACGGTGAGCCTGGTATTTGTGGCGCGCGACGGCCGGCGCATGCAGCGCATGCAGGAGATCCTTGCGCAGTTGATGCCCGGGCACGAGGTGCTTGGCTTTCCCGCGTGGGATTGTCTGCCCTATGATCGCGTGTCGCCAAACGCGATTACGACCGCGGCGCGCATGACGGCACTCGCCGCCCTGGTCAATCCCGGCACACGCGGGGCGATCGTCCTGACAACCGTCAATGCCCTCATCCAGCGCCTGCAACCGCGAGAGATCATCGAGAAGGTGTCGTTCTCGGCCGCCGCGGGGCAAGTCGTGCCGAGCGACAACCTGATCGGTTGGGCGGCGAACAATGGCTATCTTCGCGTGCCGACCGTGAGGGAAGCCGGTGAATTCGCGGTGCGCGGGGGACTGGTTGATCTCTATCCGGCGGGCGCCGAAGCCCCGCTGAGGTTCGATTTCTTCGGTTCGGCCCTGGAATCGATTCGTACCTTCGACCCCGACAGCCAACGCACCACCGGTTCCGTGCCGCGTGTGACACTGGTGCCGATGAGCGAGATCGTGCTCAACGAAGAAACGGTGAGGCTCTTTCGTCGTAACTATACGACGGCGTTTGGCGGCAATACGTCTGATGATCCGATGTATGCGGCGATAAGCGCCGGGCAGCGGTTCGCAGGGGTAGAACACTGGCTGCCTTTCTTCTACGAGAAAACGTCACGACTGAGCGACTATACGGGCCCCGCGCCGTTCATCTTCGATGATCAGGCAAGTCATGCCTTTGCCGAGCGCCGGGATCAGATCGTGGATTACCACGATGCGCGCGTGCAGGTGCTCAAGGCGCCCCAGACTTCGGGCGGCGCACCATACAAGCCCATCGATCCCGCACTTCTTTATGAGACCGAGGCCGCACCCTACGCCTTGTCGGGCGGCGAGGTCCTGCAGTTCAACCCGTTTGCCCCCGCCGAAACCGGCGTGCCGTTGCGGGACGAGAAAGGACGTGTCGCCCCAACCTTTGCCAGTGAGCGGCAGGCTGCGGATACCAATCTGTTCGAGAGCGTCGTTGGCATGCTGAGGGCAGAGACGCGCGCCGGCCGTCGGGCAATACTTGCCTGCTGGACGGAAGGCTCCCGGGACCGGCTCTCGCAAATCCTGCAGGATCACGGGCTAGGCGCGTCCAGGATGGCCGCCAACTGGAAGGAAGCGGCAAGCGCCAAGCCCGGCGCGCCGGTCTTCCTGGTGCTCGGGCTGGAGACGGGATTTCAGACCGACGACACCATCGTCCTTTCGGAGCAGGATATCCTTGGCGAGCGGATGATCCGCCCGCAACGGCGCAAGAAGGCATCGGATGCGCTGACCGAGGCGGCCAGCCTGGCGGCCGGCGATCTTGTGGTTCACGTCGATCATGGCATCGGCCGGTTTATCGGCTTGCGTGCAATCGAGGCGGCGGGCGCGCCGCACGATTGCGTGGAGATCGAATACGCGCGCGGCGACAAACTCTACCTGCCGGTGGAGAACATTGAACTGCTGTCCCGCTATGGTTCGAGCGAAACCGCGGAACTCGACCGGCTAGGCGGCGGCGCATGGCAGGCAAAGAAAGCCAAGCTCAAGAAACGCATCCTCGATATGGCCGAGCAGTTGATCAAGATTGCCGCTGCCCGCCAGATGAGCAGCGCGGAGCCGATGGCGATGCAGCCCGGCCTCTACGACGAATTCGCTTCGCGATTCCCCTACGAGGAGACCGACGATCAGCTCTCGACCATCGACAGCGTGCTCGACGATCTTACATCCGGCAGGGTGATGGATCGCCTCGTCTGCGGGGACGTGGGCTTCGGCAAGACCGAAATTGCCTTGCGGGCCGCATTTGCGGTGGCGATGGCGGGACGCCAGGTGGCGGTCGTGGTGCCCACCACCTTGCTGGCCAGACAGCATTTCAAGACGTTCAGCGAGCGGTTCGCCGGGTTGCCGGTCAAAGTGGCGCAGGCATCACGCCTTGTCAGCGCAAGCGAACTCAAGGCGACCAGGGATGGCCTGGCGGACGGCACGGTGGACATCGTGGTGGGAACCCACGCATTGCTGTCCAAGTCGATCAGCTTCCGGAACCTTGGCATCCTGATCGTGGATGAGGAACAGCATTTCGGCGTGGCGCACAAGGAGCGGCTCAAGGAACTCAAGGCCAATGTACATGTGCTGACGCTGTCGGCCACTCCAATCCCGCGTACGCTGCAGCTCGCCCTGACCGGTGTTCGGGATCTGTCGCTTCTGGCGACACCGCCCGTCGACAGACTGGCGGTCCGCACCTTCGTCACGCCTTTCGACGCGCTGACGGTGCGCGAGGCGCTCTTGCGGGAGAAGTACCGGGGCGGTCAGGCCTTCTATGTGGTGCCGCGCATCAAGGATCAGGCCGAAATCGCCGACTTCCTGAAGGCGCAGGTGCCCGAAGTGTCGTTCGTCGTGGCCAATGGGCAGATGCCGCCCGGCGCGCTCGACGACATCATGAATGCCTTCTACGACGGCAAGTACGACGTACTTGTCTCCACCACGATTGTGGAAAGCGGCCTCGACATTCCCAATGCCAATACCCTGATCGTGCACAAGGCGGATCAGTTCGGCCTGGCGCAACTCTACCAGATCCGCGGGCGGATCGGGCGGTCGAAGACCCGCGCCTATGCCCTGTTCACGGTTCCAGGCGATCGCAAGCTGACCGATACGGCACAGAGACGGCTGGCGGTTCTGCAATCACTCGAGAGCCTTGGCGCCGGTTTCCAGCTGGCCAGTCACGATCTCGATATTCGCGGCGCCGGCAACATCCTGGGCGAGGAGCAATCGGGTCATATCCGTGAGGTCGGATACGAACTCTATCAGAACATGCTCGAGGAAGCGGTGGCGGCCCTGCGACATGGCGAAGTGGATTTTGTGGATCGCAACGAATGGTCGCCGCAAATCTCGCTGGGTTTGCCGGTGATGATTCCGGAGTCCTTCGTGCCCGATCTTCAGGTGCGCATGCAACTCTATCGTCGACTCGGCGACCTGGGCGATGCGCAGGAGATCGACGCGTTCGGGGCGGAACTGATCGACCGGTTCGGCCCGTTGCCGGACGAGGTCCAATCCCTGCTCAAGCTGGTACTCGTCAAGTCGCTTTGCCGCCGGGCAAATGTCGAAAAGGTCGATGCGGGCCCCAAGGGCGCGGTGATTACGCTTCGCAACAACGAATTCGCCAATCCCGTGGGGCTGGTGCGATTCGTTTCGGACCCCGCGCAAGGGGTGCGCCTGAAACCCGATCAGCGGCTGGTGTTCGTGCGTGACTGGCCAAGCGTCGATGCGCGGCTCAAGGGCGCTGCGAGCATATTGTCCCGTCTGGCCAAACTGGCCGAGGAGAATGGTGGCGCGGCAACACTCGCCGGATAATGCTTGGGAAAGCCGCGCCGGTCATGTTATTGCCCGAATTCACGCATTGAAGGGCCTTACGAAACCCACCGCCTCAGGGCTGAATTACACGGAACAATCCATGACACTGAAGAACGCGCTTATCACCGGTCTTGCTGTCGCGGGCCTTCTGTTCGGTGCCGGCAGCGCCATGGCGCAGGGCACCAATGCCGCGGCCGCGCAACCGGCATCCACTGACAAGGCGCCCCCAAGCCCCGAGCAGAACTGGCTCAAGGTCTGTGCGCCTGCCGACAAGGGCCAGAAGGCCTGCATCATGCGCCAGGTGGTGCTGAACAATGGCAATTTCCTCGGTTCCTTTCTGATCCGCGACGATCCGGGCCAGCAGAGCCGGTTGCTTGCCGTGGCCGCGGTGCCGGTCGGCGTCATGCTGCCGTTCGACATGATCTGGCAGATCGACGATGGCCGGCCGCTGCGCGTACCTTATGTGCAATGTGATCCGCAGTCTTGCGCCAGCATGACCGTGATCAATGAGGCCTATGTAAACAGCCTCAAGAAGGGCAATGTCCTCAAGCTGACCGCCAAGGCGCGTGGCAACAAGGACATCGTCGTTCAGATCAACCTGGCAGGTTTCACATCCGTCTATGACAGCGATACCGCGTTGACCTTCGACCAGTTCCGCAAGGACAGCACCGGCGCCAACGCGCTTGAGCAGGCATTGCAGGACCAGGCAGAACAGATCCGTCGGCAGAAGGAAGGGGATACGACCCCCGCACCGGCTCCGACCACCGGCAACTGATCCGCCATATACGTCGGATAAAACGATGAAAGGGAGCGGTTTGCCGCTCCTTTTTTTTGGCCCAGGTTGTGAACGCGCTGGATTAGCGCCGACCCATGCCGACCCCAAAGGCCTGGCGACGCAGGCTGGGCATGGACTTGAGCGCCCAAAGGCCGCCGGCCCTAAGAGCCTGTGCGGGCAGGAAGTCGGACAGAAGCGAGCGATAGAGCGTATCGACCAGGGTTCCGGTGCGGACCAGATCGCTGCGCCGGCGTGTGCTGTATTCACCGACCGCGGCCTTTGCCCAACCGGGAGCCGACACGTCAAGATCGGCTACGGATGCAGCCAGGTCGGCGACATCGCGCAATCCGAGATTCAGGCCCTGAGCGCCCAGCGGCGGGAAGGCATGCAACGACTCTCCGACAAGCGCAATTCCATCCCTTCCTGCCTCATGGGCGGCGAGG
Source organism: Devosiaceae bacterium (assembly GCA_036563245.1). Taxonomy (GTDB): domain Bacteria; phylum Pseudomonadota; class Alphaproteobacteria; order Rhizobiales; family Devosiaceae; genus DATCMU01. The sequence continues at coordinate 12,391 of DATCMU010000040.1, forward strand.
GTTGCGAGCGGAAAGACAAAGCTGGGGCTCGCCAGCGACACAGCGCCGAACAGGTGCTGCGACCTGGCGTTGAGTAGCGCGGTCAAACCTTGCGGTCCTGATGCACGGGCGGTTTCCAGTTGCGCATGGTCGTCGATCCACACCAGGTTGGCCCGATTGTTTCCTGCCGGAACAAGGGTGAAAGGGCCTTTGCGATAGTGAAACTCGACGGAAGTTCCTTCGAGGCCGCGTTCGAGTTCCACATCGCAAACCAGCGCGGACTGCTGGAATTTGTGTTCCCTGACACCAATTGCCGCTGCTTCGCGCACTGTTGATCTCTTGCCGTCTGCGCCGACGACAAGTCGGACAGAGGCCGCGCTTCCATCATCGAGACGTACAAGGTAGCCGTCTTCGAAAGACTCAAGGGACTTGAGCGACGCTTCGACTGTCACCAGCCGATCGTTGCTAGCTGCGGCCTCCCGGAACGATTCGGACAGGGCTGTATTGGGGAAGTTCCAGGCAAAGGCGTCGAGCCCTGCTTCGGCGCTGTCGAACAGGGTTTCGGGCGCTCGAATGAGCCTCGGCGTCGCATCGATGATGCGAATGCGCCGCAGCGGCGTTCCAATGGACTGGGGTGAATCGATCAGGCCGGATGCGGTCAGGAAATCCACGCTGGGCATCATCAGCGCAGAAGTACGCCGGTCGGGTGGACCGGCCGGCGCAACGTGCAAGGTATGAAGCCCCGCGCCTGAAAGAACGCTGGCCGCTGCAAGACCGGAGAGACCGCCGCCAACTACGGCGGCATCGAATCGCTCCGGTCGTTGCGTCATGCGGGTACAGCCTTTGCCGATTGGAAACGGGTTACCAGGCTGCCAATGTAGGAGCCGGCAAACATGGCGGCAAGAAAGATCGCAAGGTTGTGGGGCACGAAACCCACAAGCGCGATGGCCGGGCCCGGGCAAATGCCCGACATACCCCACCCGACCCCGAACAGCGCGGCGCCGATCACCAGTTGCCGATCAATATGCGTGCGCTCCGGCAGGTGAAAACGGGTGTCGAGGAGAGGGGACGCGCGACGCGCCGAGATCCGGATGGCAAGGAACATCACCAGGATGGCCGGTGCAATCACGAAGGCAAGGCTGGGGTCCCAACCGCCGCTGGGAATGGCTCCAAAATCGAGGAACCGGAGCACCTTGTGCGGATCGACCATCTGCGAAACGTAGAGACCGGCGCCAAACAGGGCGCCGCTAAGCGCCGCGGTGGCCAGGTAGGCTGGCTTCAAGGTCGTGGACATCATGCAACTCCGGTGATTGCGACCGTGGCGATCGCGACAGCGAAAAAGACGGCAACTGCAACAAGCGAGCGCAAGGACAGGCGTGCAAGCCCGCACACGCCATGGCCAGATGTGCAGCCATTGCCGATCTTGGTGCCAAGGCCGACCAAGAGGCCCGATGCCGCGATCCACAGCGGATCACCGACAAGAGACGCCGGCTGCCCTTGCGGGCCGCCGACGCCCAGGCCAGGGAAGGCGTAGGATGCCGCGAGCGCCGAAAGGGCGAGCGCGGCGAGGAATACCAGCCGCCACAACACGGTGTTCGCCGGCGGCAGCAACTGACCGAATATTCCCGATATGCCTGCAATGCGGCCGTTACCGATCCACAAGACGGCTGAGGCCAGCCCGATAAGGGTTCCACCGAGCAGGGCAGGGATTGGTGAGAAAGCGTCCATGACAGGAGCCTCTTGATTGCGTTGGACTGCAATCTAGGCGATCCGGCGTTGCGCCCGCCACGCGGTCAGGTGAATGCTTATTCGAACTTTCGAATTTGCGGCGAAACGTATTTCGTCAAAACCGCATTTCAGCGGAAAGGCGCCGGTGAGGCTTCAAAACCGGTGCGGCGCACTCTAGTTTGGCTCGCGGCGAATGTGCCGGACGGAATGGAGAATTCAATGCTCGACTGGATGATGGATCCTGCGGCCTGGGCGGGGCTGCTGACCCTGACATTGATGGAAGTCGTGCTTGGGATCGACAATGTTGTCTTCATCTCGGTCCTGACATCCAGATTGCCGCCGCATGTTGCTCGTCGGGCACGGCAGATCGGTCTCACGCTCGCCCTGGTTTTCCGTATTGCGCTGCTTCTGGTGATCAGCTGGATCATAGGCCTGACCCAGCCCGCGTTCGGGGTCCTTGGCCTTGAATTCTCCTGGCGGGACCTGATCCTGCTTACAGGCGGGCTGTTCCTGATCTACAAGGCGACGCACGAAATGCACAGCGCCATCGAGGAGCCCGATCACGGCAATCTGGCGGATGTCGCCAAGGCTGCCTTCGGGGTCATCATCTCGCAGATCGTGCTGATCGACGTGGTTTTCTCCATCGACTCCATTGTCACGGCCATTGGAATGGCCCAGCACGTGGAAGTCATGATTATTGCGGTCGTGATTGCCGTGGCAATCATGTACGCCGCATCCGCACCGATCGCGGCGTTCATCGTCGAGCATCCCACGACCAAGATGCTCGCACTGTCGTTTCTGATCCTGATTGGCGCCACCCTGGTCGCCGACGGCTTCGGCTTTCATATCCCCAAGGGATACGTCTATTTTGCAATGGCGTTCTCGACGGGGGTCGAGTCGATCAACATCCTCATGCGACACCGGCAAAAAAGGCAAAAACAATGAGCAAGGCCATAGTCGTCCACCAGCACGGTGGCCCCGAAGTCCTCGGAATCGAAGACGTGACGGTCCCGGAACCCGGCGCGGGTGAAATCAGGGTCCGGCATCGCGCCATTGGGCTGAATTTCATCGATGTGTACTACCGTACCGGCCTGTACAAGACCGAGTTGCCCTTCGTTCCGGGGAATGAGGCGGCGGGCGATGTCGTTGCGGTGGGGCCGGGGGTCCGCGAATTCGCAGTCGGCGATCGCATCGTCTACAACGGGCCCATCGGGGCCTATGCCGAAGAGCGCGTCATGCCCGCGGACCAGGCGATCCCCTTGCCCGACGACATTTCCTACGAGGCGGGCGCGGCCATGCTGCTCAAGGGGCTGACGGCCTATTACCTGCTGCATCTGACCTGGCCACTGCGCAAGGGCGAGACCATCCTTTTTCACGCTGCGGCCGGCGGGGTCGGACTGATCGCGTGCCAGTGGGCGAATGCCATCGGCGCAACGGTTATCGGCACCGTGGGATCGGACGACAAGGCAAGACTCGCTGCGGCAAATGGCTGCCACCACACGATCAATTACCGTGAAGAGAACTTCGTCGATCGGGTGCGCGAGATCACTGGCGGCAAGGGGGTGGACGTCGTCTACGATTCCATCGGCAAGGATACATTCGAGGACTCCCTCGACTGCCTGCGCAAGCGCGGGCTGATGGTGAGCTTCGGTAATGCGACGGGGCCGGTCTCAATCCCCAATCTCGGCATACTCGCCGCCAAGGGATCGTTGTTCGTTACCCGACCGACCATATTCGGTTATTTCTCGGAGCGGCCCGACCTGCTTGATGCCGCCACCCAGCTGTTCAAGGCGATGCGGGAGGGGACCATCACGCCCGTTATCGGGCAACGGTACCGCCTGTCGGAGGCCGCCGAAGCCCAATCGGCCCTAGAGAACCGGAAAACCACCGGATCGACATTGCTGATCCCGTAGCGCTTGAAACAGGGGTGGCGAAAAGCTAAATGGGCTGCACCGGGTGGGTGGCAGAGTGGTTGATTGCACCGGTCTTGAAAACCGGCGGGCGCGCAAGCGTCTCGGGGGTTCAAATCCCTCCCCACCCGCCAAGTGCGAACCGATTGTGACATGAACAAGTTCATCTACTTCGCGTATGGCTCGAACATGCTGGTCAGCCGGCTGACCGCGCGCTGCCCAAGCGCCCGGGCCATTGGCACGGCCTGGGTTCCCGGGCACGAGGTGAGCTTTTCGCTGCCGTCAGCGGTCGACGGGTCGGGAAAAGCGGGCATTCGCGAGGCGGCCAACGACAAGGCCTGGGGCGTCCTCTACGAGATATCGCTCGACCATCGGATACACCTGGACGTCGCGGAGAGCCACGGCGAGGTGTACGATCGGCACGATACCTTTGAAGTGATCGGGCCGGGCGGCGAGCACTACGTTTCGGCGACCTACAAGCCGCTTCAGCATGGCGTGCTGCCGCCATACGACTGGTACTTGGCGCTTTGCGTCGCAGGGGCAGAACAAAATGGATTGCCCGATCACGCCATCGAGCAGTTGCGCGCGGTGCGGGCGATTCCGGACCCGGACCCGGATCGCGAAGGGCGCCGGATCGCAATGAAGGCCTTGCACGAAGCCGGACGAAGCGATTTGCCTTCGCAACTTCTGCGATGACCCTGGCCTACCGGCCGCGGATTCTGCCGCTTGGCGATTCGGCCATCCTGGTGCGTTTTGCCGACAAGCTGGACGATCTCGGTAACCGGGCGGCGGTTGGCTTTTCCCGTCATCTGGAAGACCATCCAATACCGGGCGTGCTCGAAATCATGCCCAATCTGGTTTCGGTATTGCTGCGTTATGATGCCACGACAACGGGCTTCGACAGTCTTGCCGGCGAGGTTCGTCTGGCGATCGCCGCCTCAGACGGCCAGCCAGCCGGAGAGGAAACCCGGCAGGAGATCGAGGTTGAATTCGGCGGCGAGGCCGGACCGGACCTGGGCTCGGTCGCGTCAGCGCTGAACATGTCGGTCGATGAGTTCATCCAGGCGCACAATGCTTCGGACCTGCGCGTACTTGCGACCGGGTTCGCGCCGGGGTTCGTCTATTGCGGGTTGCATGACCAGAGTTTGCGGCTGGAGCGCCGGCGCGATGTGCGCTCGCGCGTGCCGGCCGGTTCGGTCCTGTTCGCCGCCGGACAGACCGCGATTGCCGCGACGCCGATTCCGACGGGCTGGCACGTGATCGGCCGCACCGGCTTTCGCAATTTCGATCCGGAGGCCGATCCCCCGACGATGCTGCGCGCAGGTCAACGGGTGAAGTTCAGGAGTGCCAGAGGATGAGAAGTGCGATCCGCATCATCCGGGCGGCACCCTTGACCACCATTCAGGACGAGGGGCGATTCGGGGCGCTGCGTCACGGTATCGGTGCTTCCGGCCCCATGGATGCCACGGGGTTCGCTTCAGCGGGCGCAGGCCTCGCCGAGCCAGGGGCGGCTATCGAATTTACCCATGCCGGGATCGCGTTCGAGATCGAAGGGGCGGCGGTGACTGCCGGTTTCGGAGGTGGCGTGTTCGGATTGTCGGTGAACGGCAATCCGGCTCCCTGGGGGGCGCGGCTTGGGCTGCGCGACGGGGATCGTGTCGATGTCGTGCCTGGGAAATCGGGCAATTACGGGTATGTGCGTTTTTCAGGAGAACTGGCCGTTCCCGCTTTGTTGGGCAGTCAGGCGACCAATCTCGTGGTCGGTCTCGGTGGGTTCAGAGGCCGGGCATTGCGCGTGGGTGATGCCATAGAGGTCATTGGGAGCCCCGATCCATCGCCTGGGGGCGACGGGCTTGCGCCTGCCGCTGGAGACGGACCAATTCGCGTGATCTGGGGTCTGCACGCCGATCTGTTCGCGGCCGATACGCGTCGGCGCTTCCTCGCCGGCACGTTCCGGATATCCCAGAAGATGGATCGCATGGGCGTAAGGCTCGAAGATCCCGGTGGAGTCTTCGCGTCGGCTCGAATTCTGTCGCTGGTGTCCGACGCCGTTGTGCCCGGGGATATCCAGATCCTGGGGGACGGCACGCCCATTGTTCTGATGCGCGATCATCAGCCCACCGGAGGGTATCCGCGCATTGCAACCGTGATTTCCGCAGATATCGACAGGTTTGCGCAGATGCGGGCGGGTTCCGACGTCGCATTCCTGCCCGTCACCGTCGATCATGCCCATGCGCTCCTCCGGCGGAGAGGGAAATGAGCATCTGGATCGATCTCAACGCCGATCTTGGCGAGGGCATGCCCGCGGACGCCGAGATGCTGACGATCGTCTCCAGTGCTTCGGTGGCATGCGGAGGACATGCAGGTGATGCATCGACGATGCGCGCGACACTACTTGCCGCGAGGGATCACGGCGTGACAGTTGGGGCCCATCCCGGGTTCGCCGACAAGGCCAGTTTCGGCCGTACGCGACTGGACCTCCCGATTGCGGAAATCTGCGAACAGGTCCGTACTCAGTTAAACGATCTCCTCGAGATTGCCGCCCAGGTTGGTGTGAGGATCGCCTATCTGAAACTTCACGGTGCCTTGGCCAACATGGCCGCCGAAGACGCTGCACTCAGTCTGGCCTTGTTCGAGTGCGCAATGCACATCGATTCTTCGATGGCCATTCTCGCGCTCGACAACTCGGCGCAGGTTTCTGCAGCCGAGGCCCTGGGGATGACGGTCATCCGCGAGGCCTACGCTGACAGGCGTTACACCCGGGGCGGCCTGCTGGTTCCGCGCTCGCAACCGAATGCGGTCCTGACGAATCCCGAAGATGCCGTTACGCAGGTTGTGCGGCTTGCAAAGCTGGGCGAGATCGTTGCAGAAGACGGCACGGTCCTGCGCTCGGCCGCAAGATCGGTCTGTGTGCATGGCGACACGCCGGGCGCCGTCGAACTTGCCCGCCGGGTTCGCGCCGCGCTCCAGGCGGAAGGCATAACGATAGCGAGCGCTATCCAGACTGGATGATAACGGCAAACTGCATTTGCACCATTTATAACCGGAGCAGGACATGACGGCGAACATCATCGACGGCAAGGCATTCGCGGCTGGATTGCGGGGGCGCGTTGCAGAGCATGTTGCGCGGCTCAAGGCCGAACACGACATCGTTCCCGGTCTTGCCGTGGTGATTGTGGGGGAGGATCCCGCGAGCCAGGTCTATGTGCGGAACAAGGCAAGGCAAACGGCGGAAGTGGGGATGAATTCCTTCAAGTTCGAGTTGCCGGCCGAGACGCCGGAGGACGAACTTCTTTCGCTCATTCGTGAATTGAATGAACGTCCAGATGTGCATGGAATTCTTGTGCAAATGCCGGTTCCGGACCACATTGAACCGCGACATGTGATCGACACCATATCTCCGGCGAAAGATGTGGACTGCTTCACGCCGTTCAATGTTGGCAAGCTGGTGATTGGGGAGCCCGGCCCCGTTTCCTGCACACCGCTGGGTTGCCTGATGCTGTTGCGGCACGAACTGGGCAAACTCGAGGGCCTGCACGCAGTGATCGTCGGGCGCTCGAATCTGGTGGGCAAGCCCATTGCGCAACTGCTCCTGAGGGAGAACTGCACGGTGACGGTCGCGCATTCGCGGACGCGGGATCTGGCTGGAATCGTGCGCACTGCCGATATCGTCGTTGCCGCCGTGGGGCGCGCACGTCTGGTGAAGGGCGACTGGATCAAGCCGGGGGCAACCGTGATCGATGTCGGCATCAACCGGATCGACGCGCCCGAGCTTGGCGATGGCAAGACACGCCTTGTGGGCGACGTGGATTTCGAGAGCGCGGCTCAGGTTGCAGGGGCCATCACTCCGGTTCCGGGCGGAGTGGGGCCCATGACGATTGCCTCGTTGCTCGCCAATACGGTGACCACGGCATGCCTCATCAATGGATTGACGCCACCAAAGGACCTGACCGCTGCCTGAATTATCGGGGGTGTCGTCGCGTCTTGTGCGGCACTAACCGCGCCGCCGAGCGCCGCGCCGCCTGCGCCCGCCGTTCTCATCCGAACGAGGCTCCAGAGGTGGCAAGGAGAAGTGTGCCCGTGTCTGGTGGAATGGGGCGACGCTGTTTGGCATGCCCATGGCATCGACAAAGTGCTGCTGGAAGGATGGTTCCAGGGCAGTTTCGATCTTCTGGATGTCGTGGACGGTATTCTCGATTTCGGTCCGCGTATCGTGATCGAGCAAAGCGATGAGCGCACCCTGGCCTGCTGCATTGCCAACCGCGAACACCCGGTCTACCGCGCAGTCCGGTACCAGGCCCAGCAGCAAGGCATAGGCGGGGTCGATATAGGAGCCAAAGGCGCCCGCGAGGCGGATCTCACCGACCTCGTCTATCCCGGCCTTGTCCATGAGCAGCCTGACGCCGGCATAGAGCGCGGCCTTGGCAAGCTGAATGGCCCGGACATCGTTCTGGGTAATCAGCAGGCGCGGTCCGGCGTCCGCCACCACATAGCTCCAGGTACGACCATGGGGTACCAATCGCGTCTCTTCGGTCACGCTGTTCGGCCCGCGAATGATTCCGTCCGCCGAAAGAATCCCGGCGCGAAGCATCTCGCCAATGACCTCGATTATGCCGGAGCCGCAAATGCCGGTCACACCCGTACGCTTGACCGATTTCCTGAAGCCCGGAGTATCTGACCACAACTCGCTGCCGATGACACGAAAACGCGGTTCAAGGGTGAGCGGGTCGATCCGAATGCGTTCGATTGCGCCCGGCGCCGCGCGCTGGCCCGAAGATATTTCCGCGCCCTCCAGCGCCGGCCCGGTGGGCGACGAGGCGGCAAACAGGCGATGCCCGTCCCAGAGAACGATTTCCGCATTGGTGCCCACGTCGACGATCAATACGGGATCTGGCGAGCGGCGCGGCTGTTGCGCAAGAACGACGGCTGCGGCATCCGCGCCGACGTGGCCCGCAATGATGGGCAGCAGATAGACCCGGGCGCCTTCGCCAAGGGCAATGCCGATCTCGGACGCGCGGCAATGCACCGAACTTGACGTCGCCGGATTGAACGGGGCCTGCCCAAGCGGCGTTGGGTCCAGGCCGAGGAACAGGTGGTGCATCACGGGGTTTGCGACGAAGACCGCATCGAGCAGAAACTCGCGCTCCCGCCCTGCTTCTGTGAGGAGTTGTTCCGTCATCTCGTTGATCGCGTCGCGGACCGCCGAAGTGAGCGCGGTGCGGCCATCCGGGTTCATCATGACATACGACACCCGGCTCATCAGATCCTCACCGAAGCGGATCTGCGGGTTCGCGCGGCCGGTGGAGGCGACGATCTCGCCGGTCATCAGATCGGTAAGGTGGGCGGCAATGGTCGTCGAGCCTATGTCGACCGCGAGCCCGGACAGCTGATCGTGATATCCTGGGAAAATAGCAACGAGATCATTGCTTTGCGATGATACATCGACGCAACAGGTTACCTTCCATTTTCCCGTCCGCAGCGCGTCCTGCACCCTGGTCAGCATGTCGTAGGGTACACTGACGCCCTTCAGGTCGAACTCGGCCTCGATTTCGGCGGCGAGGCGGTCGGCGTCGCCAAGCGGGGTGTGAAGATCAGGCTCGGGCAGTTCGACATAGCAGAGCCGCAGCGCGGGATTGCGGTTCAGGCCTTCAGTGGAACCATGCTTGCGGATGGTCTGGCCGGCGATAACGAATTGCTCGGGCACGTCGACCACGATATCGCCCAGCACGCGGGCCGCGCAGGAGAGGCGGCTTCCCGCAGGCAGGCCACGCTTGGCATCGTATTCCGCCTCGATCGGGCCGGGTGGCGTCAGGCATTCGGAGCGGCTGGTGATCTGGTATTTGGCGAACTGGCCCTCGGCAACCGACACTTGGCACTTGCCGCATATTCCGCGACCGCCGCAGACGGATTCGATGGTAACACCCAGCTGCCGCGCGGCATCGAGGACCGGGGTGCCCACCGCGAAGCGCCCGCGCTTGCCCGATGGCTGGAAAACGACCAGGGCGTCGGCAACAGAACTGTCGTCGTCCATGCCCTCAGCTTTCCCTGGAGCGCCGGCGCGCGTCGCGGCCACCGCGCCTGCGGCCGCCTGAAGCTGCATCGTCGCCTTCCTGCTGCGGGCGGTAGGCGCGCAGCCAGGCCCCGCAGTCCGGGTCGAAGCCGTTGAGCACGTTCGCGGCGCGGACCGCCGACATCTGCTCGGTGTGAAGCGGGTTCATAATGGCGGACGTCATGCCGGCAACCGAGGCCATGGAGATGAAGTGCCCGACCATGACGTTGCGGCTGGGAATGCCGAAAGCGACATTGGAGGCACCGCACGTCGTGTTGACCTTGAGTTCCTCACGCAGACGGCGCAGCAGGCGGAACACCTGGGTGCCCGCATCGTTCATCGCGCCAACAGGCATCACCAACGGGTCGACGACGACGTCGTGCCGGGGGATCCCGTGATCCTCCGCGCGCTCCACGATCTTCTTGGCCACCTGGAACCGCACATCCGGATCGGTCGAGATCCCGGTTTCGTCGTTCGAGATGGCGACGACCGCCGCCCCGTATTTCTTCACCAGCGGGAGTACGCGTTCGAGCGACTCGTCCTCGCCGGTCACGGAGTTGACCAGCGGCTTGCCCTGATACACCTCGAGGCCGGCGGCCAGGGCGTCGATGATCGAGGAATCGATGGACAGCGGCACGTCGGTGACCGACTGCACCAGCTTGATGCATTCGGCGAGGATCTTCGGTTCGTCGGCGAGCGGGACGCCGGCGTTGACGTCGAGCATCATGGCCCCGGCGGCAACCTGGGCCAGCGCGTCGCTGACGACAGTCGAATAGTCGCCGGCCTTGAGTTCCTCGGCCAGCTTCTTGCGTCCGGTGGGATTGATGCGCTCGCCGATTACGCAAAACGGCGTGTCGAAGCCGATTATGACTTCACGGGTCGGGGACGACAGGATTGTACGAACGCTCATTTCACAACCTCACTTCGATTCCAGGCGGCCGCCATTGCGGGCGATCTCGGCCAGTCGTTTTGCCGGGAACTCGGCCTCGATATGCGACGCGATCTCCTCGAGTGCCTCGGACTGATCCTTTTCGGCGACATCGAGTTGAACCTTGTGCCATTCGGCGAGATATTCATCCTCGTCGGTCAGCCCGGCGGCACGCGCGGCCTTGTCGACCGCGACCATGAAGCGATCGGCCAGCATGCGCTTGGCGCCGCGGCGTCCGCCACCCACCACGACCTGGGTGGGTATGTCGCGCCAATAGATTATGGTGGCTGTCATCATGCCGCATTGTCCTCGATGAATTTGCTGAGGCCGCCAAGCCCGGTGTGGTGGTGTTCGAACCTCAGTCCCAGCCTTTGGGCGGCATCCCGCGCACGACGCTCGAGATCGGGGTCCGGCGATTGAGAGAGGAACATCAGCCGGGTGTAGTTGCCGAAATAGGCGTCCCGCAGCTCCGGGTGGCGATCAAGCGCGAGGGGTTTCCATACCAGGGTATCGAACTGGCGGGCCAGAAAGTCGGTGAGATAGAAAGTGCCTGGCTCGGCATCCTGGCGCGCGTCGAACACGTCCAGCCCCGAATAGAACGCATAGCAGTGCGCCCCCTCGATGCGGGTGGCGCCGTGCTTTTCCAGGATCGGCTCCAGCCGACCTCCGGTGCCGCAGTCTGCATAGCCCACCAGCAGCCGCGAACAGCTCTGAGCAAGCTCGGCCAAAACCTCATCGACAGCCTGGGGGATTTGTTGCGGCGTGTTGTGCAGGCCGGCCGGCAGGAACCGCGTCTCGACGTGGTCGAAACCGTTCGCCTCGACGACCGAAAGAACTTCCCGCGCCAAGGCACCGCAGGCAACAAGCCCAACGCGCTCGACGGTGCCGTTCTTGTGTGTCTGGTTCGTGCCCATGTTCAGGTCATCCCTTTTGCAGGACGAGCCGCTTGGCTGTTTCAACGGCGATCGCGGCATCCTTGCAGTATGCATCCGCGCCGATGGCCTCTCCGAACTCCTCGTTGAGCGGGGCGCCGCCAACAAGCACGATCAGCTGGTCGCGTATGCCTTTTTCCTTGAGCGTCTCGATCACCACCTTCATGTAGGTCATGGTCGTGGTCAGCAGCGCCGACATGCCCAGGATGTCCGGCTTGTGCTCGTCGATCGCGGCGAGAAACTTGTCGACGTCGGTATTGATGCCAAGATCGATAACCTCGAATCCTGCACCCTCCATCATCATGCCGACAAGGTTCTTGCCGATGTCGTGAATGTCGCCCTTGACGGTGCCGACCACCATCTTGCCCACCTTGGGCGCACCGGTCTCGGCCAGAAGCGGCCGAAGTATCGTCATCCCCGCCTTCATGGCGTTGGCCGCCAGCAACACCTCGGGCACGAACAGGATGCCGTCGCGGAAATCGTCACCCACGACCTTCATGCCGGCAACCAGCACCTTGGTCAGGATGTCGTAGGGCGCCCAGCCGCGGTCGAGAAAGATGCGGACGCCTTCCTCGATTTCTTCCTTCAGGCCGTCATAGAGGTCGTCCTGCATCTGCTCGGAAAGCTCGTCATCATCGAGTTCCGCCAAAACGATATCGTCATTGTCAGCCATTGCTCGCCTCCGCTTCGCCCGCCTTATCGCAGTACCGGCGCTCTCATACAAGGGGGATATAAAGAAATCTTTATATCATTAGCAGTATGTCGCGGCCATGATTTTGCGCATGACCCGATGCCTCGCGCGCATGCGCGTTCACGCCGTAGACCGACGTTGCAACAGCACGGCAAGCAGGACGGGTTTCTGACGGATCAGTCTCGCCGGCGGCGGCGTGTTTCGCCGCGATTACTGGTCTTGGTGGAGGGGGGCGATACGAGCGGGCCGAGCCGGTTCACAATTTCTTCCAGCGTGGGGCGCTCGCCGCGCTCATGGGTATCGATCGCCTTACGCATTCGGGCGACGTGTTCCGCGGTATTGCCGCAACAACCGCCCACGATCCGTGCGCCGGCGTCGATCGCAAGGCGGGTATAGTCTTCCATCAGGTCGGGGGTGCCGGAGTAAACGACGCCGTCGCCATGCACATGGGGGATCCCTGCATTCGCCTTGGCTATTGCCGGAAGGTCACCTGCATTGTCGATCAGGTCGAGCATGGCAAAGACCAGGTCCGACGCCCCGACGCCACAATTGGAACCGATGGCCTCAGGCGCCCAGACCTGCTCACGCATGGTCCTTGCGAATTCGGCGGGGCTGAGGCCCATCATCGACCGTCCCGCCGTATCGAAACTGACAGTCACGGTGTAGGGCAGCCCCACCTGGCGTGCCGCCTCGGCCGCCGCGGCGATCTCTTCGGGTGCTGACATGGTCTCAATCCATGCGACATCGGCGCCGCCGGCTTTCAAACCTTCGATCTGTTCGGCAAAGGCATCCACCGCCTGCTCGAAGGTGAGGGGGCCGAGCGGAACAAAAAGGTCTCCAGTCGGGCCTACCGATCCCGCTATCACGATGGGGCGGCCTTCATTGGCGGATTCCTCGGCCGCGATCTCTGCCGCCCGTGCGTTGAGTTCCTTCACCCGATCCTGGAGATTGTGCAGGTGCAGGCGCCGCCGCGTGCCGCCGAAACTGTTGGTGACGAGAATGTCAGAGCCTGCGTCCAGAAAGCCCCGGTGCAACGCGCGAATGCGCTCGGGATGCTCGACGTTCCACAGTTCGGGCGGGTAGCCGGAATCGAGCCCCATCGTGATCAGGTTGGTTCCCGTGGCGCCATCCGCCAGCAATACCTTGCCCGTGGACAGCAGATCACTGAGTTTCGACATGGCGCGGTTCCTCGGGCACTGGTGGATTTGCGGCTCAATACGATACTGGGGGACATAAAGAAAGCTTTATGTCACGGGCAAGCTGGCCGCGTGCCGGGCGTGACACATCATGGTCACATTTCAAATGAATTTCATTCAACTTAACGAGATCTCAACCATGCGGAAACTACTGGGGCGCATGGTCAGGGGGGCATCCGTTAGTATCCGTTTCGGGTCAGGTTGAGGTGAGTGGACTTGAAGAGCGGCAAACTCGTCCATCGTTCCGTGTTTCGGCTGACGGTGCTGGCCTTTTTGGCTGCGCCGCTGCTTTCCGCGTGCGGCTTTGGTTCTTTCAATACAAAGACCAAGTTTTCCTCCAGCGAGTATGGCGTGGCCGCATCTCCGCGTGTCGCGTTTTTTGGCGCGATTCCCAAAGGGGGAGGGCGCTACATGGTCGGGCAGCCCTACAAGGTCGCCGGGCGCTGGTATACGCCGGTCAACGACCCCAATTACGAGGCGACCGGCGTTGCCTCATGGTATGGCGAGAATTTCCACGGGCGGCTGACAGCCAATGGCGAGGTGTTCGACGCCTCCGGCATCTCGGGCGCGTCGCCGGTCCTGCCGTTGCCGTCCTATGTTCGGGTCACCAATCTTGAAAACGGCCGTTCGATGCTGGTGAGAATCAACGACCGCGGGCCCTATGCTCCGGGCCGGATCGTCGATCTCTCGGAACGCACGGCGGAACTTCTCGATTTCAAGCGCGACGGCACGGCGCGGGTGCGCGTGCAGTATGTGGGGCAGGCGCCGCTCGAGGGCGACGATACCCGAATGCTGCTTGCAAGCCTCAATTCGCGTTCGCCCGTCGAGCGGCAATCGGACATGCGAGTGGCCTCCGTGGCGCCCGATGTCGTATCGCCGGCGCCCGCGCCGGTGCGGGCGGCGCCGCAATTGCAGACACTGCAGCCCATGCCGCCGCTGGCCAGCAATACAACGACGGTCAACCTTCTGTCCTATGCGGAGACCCCCGCGAGCGGCCGAATGATCGATAGCGCGATCAGTGCGACTGAGGCGATGGCCACCCGCGCTCAAGCCCTGTCGTCCTGGCGCAACTCGATGGACGTCAGTGGCCGTGAAATCAAGCTCGAGCTGGGTGTGTTTGCCGATCCGGCCGCCGCCGAGCAGATCGGCGAGCGATTTGCCGTGCTCGGCGCGGTCAGCAAGGATCCGGTCAGCCTCAATGGCGCTCCCGCAACCCGTTTGCTGCTGACTTATCTTCGACCCGGGGTGACCCGCGACGATGTTGCCGATCTTGTTCGGGAACTTGGCCTCAGAGACGCCATTCTGTATTAGTTTGCTGTAGTGTGCCGATGGCGCTGCCGGGGCTCCTGAATCGGCTGACGTTCAGTCAGAGCTTCATCGCTGCGTCCTTTTTTGATGCGTAAGGACCGCCGGAGCGATCCGGAGGCTGGTGGAATGGCGTTTCGGAACAGTCTTGTCGCGTGTTTCTCAATCCTGTTTGCGGTCGTGGCTGCCATGTGGCCTTCACTGGCCCAGGCGCAGCTCGAATTTGCGACCAAGGCGCCCTATGCCATCCTGATGGACTATGAATCCGGCACGATTCTTTTCCAGAAGGACGCCGATTCCGAATTCGAGCCAGCATCGATGGCCAAGCTGATGACGCTGGCCGTGGTCTTCGATCAGCTCCGTCAGGGTCGCCTGTCCATGGACGACGAGTTCTTCGTGTCCGAGCATGCATGGCGAACGGGCGGGGCAGTTTCCGGCGGGTCGACCATGTTCGCGGAGGTCAATTCCAAGATCAAGGTGTCCGACCTGATACGCTCGGTGATCATCCAGTCCGGGAATGACGCAAGCATTGCCCTGGCCGAGGGGATCGGAGGCACGGAGGCGTCGTTTGCGGCGATGATGAACGACGAGGCCGAGCGGATCGGGCTCAAGCACTCGCACTTCACCAATGCCACCGGCCTGCCCGATCCGGGCATGCATATGACGGCGCGCGATCTCGCTATCCTCGCACGTTACATCATCAAGACGTTCCCGGAGTACTATCCGATCTTCTCCGAGGAAAGCTTCACCTGGAACAAGATCCGGCAGAACAACCGCAACGTGCTGCTCAAGGACGGGATCGGGGTTGACGGCCTAAAGACAGGGCATACCGAGGAAGCGGGCTACGGCATCGTGGCGTCGACCATGGAGGGCGGGCGACGGCTGATCGCAGTGCTGCACGGTCTGTCCTCGATGAGCGAGCGCGCGGAGGAAGCGCGCAAGCTGGTGACATGGGGGACGCGGAGTTTCGAACTGATCACGGCGTACAAGAAGGACGAGATCGTCGGCTATGCGAATGTCTATGGCGGCGAGCAGGGGAGCGTTGCACTGGTTGGCGACGGGCCGATCGAACTTTACCTTCCGAAAGGCTCGCGCCGCTGCCTGAGTGCAACCATCACCTACAAGGGGCCGTTGCGGCCGCCGGTTGAGGCGGGTGCCAAGCTTGCCCAACTCAACGTCATGTGCGATGGGCAGCTTATCCAGAGCGCCCCGCTGTTTGCGGCCGAAACCGTCGAGGACGGTGGCCTCGTGCGCAAGGCGACCGACGCACTCAAGCAGCTGGCGCTTGGCTGGCTCTAGAAAAGCAAGGCGAAGACGTGCATGGCCGAAGAGCAAGCTGAGCCCAGGGCACGGTTCCTGACCTTCGAGGGTGGCGAGGGCGTGGGCAAGTCGACCCAGGTCAAACGGCTGATTGCGCATCTGAACCGCCAGGGTGTTTCGGCAATCCGGACCCGTGAGCCGGGCGGCACGCCGAAGGCGGAGGCCATCCGGTCGTTCATTCTTCAGGGTAGGTCGGAGTCCTGGGGGGCGGGAGCCGAGGCGGTCCTGTTCGCAGCCGCCCGCCATGACCACGTGAACGAGCTGATCGCGCCGACCCTTGGTAGCGGCAAATGGGTGGTTTCCGACCGGTTCCATGATTCCACACGGGCCTATCAGGGCCTGACGGGCGGAGTTGACGAAACCCTGATCGGTCGGCTCGAGGAACTGGCGCTCGTCGGGCATGTGCCAGACCTCACGATCATGCTCGACATGGCCCCCGATGTCGCCTTCGAGCGGGTCGCACAACGGGCGCGGGAGGAGGGCATTCCGGCGGTCGGAGATCGTTTCGAGAAGGAAGACCTGGACTGGCACAAGCGGCTGCGCGAGGGCTTTCTCAGGATCGCGGGGGCCAATCCGGACCGTTGCGTCGTCATTTCCGCGGATCAGTCCGAGGACGCTATCGAGGCCGCGGTGTGGAAGGTTGTTTCCGAGCGCTTTCCCGAAATCGAGCAAGCCAGGCAGAGGGCATGAACGAGGCCGCGCCGCCGCGTGAACCCGATCAGATCGACGGCGTTCCGGCGCCCGAGGAATGCCGTCAGGTCCTGGGGCATGGTTCCGTGCTGGAGGCTCTCGACGGGCTTGTCGCCGCCGCACAGATGCCTTCGGCAATCCTGCTGCACGGCCCGCGCGGGATCGGCAAGGCGAGCGTGGCGTTCGCCGTTGCGCAACGTCTGCTGACGGCGAGCGGTGACGAATCCGCGGAACGCGTGGCCGCACAGATCGCTTCCGGCGCCCATCCGAACGTAAGGGTCTTGCGTATCGCGCCCAAGGAAAAGGGGGCTGGTTTCGAGTCGGCAATACGGGTGGAAAGGGTGCGTGCGCTGATCGACAGCCTGCACCAGACCCGTGGGAGGTCGGGCTATCGGGTCTGCGTTGTGGATTCGATAGACGACTGCAATGTCAGTTCGACCAACGCCCTGCTCAAGATCCTGGAGGAGCCGCCAAGCGAGACGGTGTTCATGCTGATCTCCCACCGGCCAGGCAGCCTTCTGCCCACCATCCGTTCGCGATGCCGTGCCTATGCGTTGCGCGGGATAGCGGACACGGAGGTTCGGGCCGTTCTTGCCACCCTGGCCCCTGATGCCGAAGGCGAAACGCTGGAGCGTGCGGTTGCCCTTGCCGACGGCCGGCCGCGTCGTGCCCTGGAGGCGATGCTGCTTAGCCAGCAACAGGCGCTCGAAGCCTTGCACGGCTGGCTTTCGTCGCCTTCGACACAGCCGGTTGGGGCCCATCTTGCCATTGCCGAAGCATTGTCGGGGAGAAATGCAGCGGCCGAGGCCGGTTTTGCGCGCGAAATGATCGACAACTGGCTCGCTGACGAGGCCCGTCGATTTGCCGCGGCTGGCATTGCGGGGCGTTTCGCGCTTGCCTCCGTCAATCAGCTATGGGAGAAGGCGCACGCGCTTTTCGCAGACGCAGACAGCCTGAATATCGATGCCCGCCAAACGCTGATAGCGGTGCTGGACGCCATCCGCGAGCACGACGAGCGGGCCCGTGTTGCCGCAACCGAGACACAATGAGCAAGCCAAAGTTCTACATCACCACCGCGATCTCGTACCCCAACGGCGAGCCGCATATCGGCCACGCTTACGAAATGATCGCGACCGATGCGATCGCGCGCTTCAAGCGGATCGACGGGTTCGACGTCTTTTTCCTCACCGGCACCGATGAACACGGTATCAAGATGGTGCAGACCGCTCAGGCGCAAGGGATTGACGTGCGCGATCTTGCGGAGCGCAATTCGGCGCGCTTCAAGGAACTTGCGGCGGCCCTGAACCTTTCCAATGACGATTTCATCCGCACGACCGAGCCGCGCCATCGGGCTTCGACGCAGGAAATCTGGCGCCGGATGCTCAAGAATGGCGACATCTATGAAGGGAGCTATTCCGGCTGGTACTCGGTGCGTGACGAGGCCTATTACGACGAGAGTGAACTGAGTGACGGCGAAGGTGGGCAGAAGCTCTCGCCGCAAGGCACGCCGGTGGAATGGGTCGAGGAACCCAGTTACTTTTTCCGCCTTTCCGCCTACCAGACGAAGCTGCTCGACCTCTACGATGCGCATCCGGAGTTCATCGGCCCCAGGGAGCGTCGCAACGAAGTTGCGTCTTTCGTTCGGTCTGGCCTGCAGGATCTCTCGATTTCCCGGACCACTTTCGACTGGGGCATCCCCGTGCCTGATGTCGAAGGCCATGTGATGTATGTCTGGGTCGACGCCCTGACCAACTATGTGACCGGGGTGGGCTTTCCCGACGATGGCAGCGACAGCTTCAAGCGCTATTGGCCCGCGGATCTGCATGTGATCGGCAAGGACATCGTGCGGTTTCACACCGTCTACTGGCCGGCATTCCTGATGAGCGCCGGCCTGGAAGTGCCCAAGCGGGTGTTTGCCCATGGCTTCCTGACCGCCGGCGGCAAGAAGATGTCCAAGTCGGTGGGCAATGTCATCGATCCGTTTGTGCTGATCGGAGAGTTTGGCGTCGATCCGGTGCGGTTCTTCTTCCTGCGCGAAGTCAGCTTCGGCCATGACGGCGACTACAGCCGCGACAAGATCGTCACGCGTTCCAATGCGGACCTGGCGAACGACTTCGGCAACCTTGCGCAGCGTTCCCTGTCCATGATCGCCAAGAATTGCGAGGGCAGGGTGCCCGAGCCCGGCGCTTTGGCAGTGGCCGACGAAGCGCTGCTGTTCGAGGCGGACAAGGCAATCGCGGCTGCTCGCGAAGCGATGGATGGCCAGATGGTTCACGAGGCCCTGGCCGCCTTGTGGGACGTTGTGGGTCAGGCCAACCGGTACTTTGCCGCGCAGGAACCGTGGGCGCTCAAGAAATCGGATCCCGCCCGGATGAACACGGTTCTCTACGTGACCGCCGAAACCATCCGACGCCTGGCGATTCCGGCGGCGGCGTTCATTCCTGAATCGGCCTCGCGCATTCTCGATTTTCTCTCCGTGCCCGAAGAACAGCGATTCAACGCATTCGCAAATCGTGACGGCGCGCTGAAACCCGGCGTCGAGCTGCCCGCGCCGGCGCCGGTGTTCAAGCGGTTCGAGCGCGATATTGCGGACTAGCCCGATGCTGATCGATAGCCACTGTCATCTCGATTTCGATGTGCTTTCCCAGGACATCGACGGCGTGCTGGCGCGCATGGAGGAAGCGGGTGTTGCCGGTTGCGTGACGATCTCGACACGCGTTCGCCAATTCAACCGGTTGACGCAGATCGCGGAACAGCATGACAACGTGTGGTGTTCGGTTGGCACCCATCCGCACAATGCCCATGAAGAACTCGAGATCGGCACGGACGACCTGATCGCTCTGGCGGAGCATCCGCGTTGCGTGGCCATCGGGGAGGTGGGGCTCGACTACCATTACGACTATTCGCCGCGCGAGGCTCAGGAGACCGGGTTTCGGCGGCATATTGCGGCGGCGCGAACCACCGGTTTGCCGCTTGTCATTCATGCCCGTTCGGCGGACGACGACGTGATTGCCGTTCTCGAGGACGAGCATGAAAAGGGTCCGTTCCCCTTCATCCTGCATTGTTTTTCTTCCGGTGCCGAACTGGCGCGCCGGGGGCTCGCACTTGGTGGCTATGTTTCGTTCTCCGGTATCGTCACGTTCAAGAATGCCTTGGAAATACAGGAGGTCGCGCGCTTCGTTCCTCCCGAGCGGCTGCTTGTGGAAACGGACGCGCCTTACCTGGCGCCGGTTCCGCACCGAGGGCGTTCCAATGAACCCCAATTCGTGCGCCACACCGCCGAGAAACTCGCCGAATTGCGCGGCATCGAGTTCGAGCGCCTCGCCGAATTGACCACTGGCAATTTCTTCCGGCTCTTTTCCAAGGCAAAACTGGCCTGACCCATGGCGGAACCCGCACGGCACATCACAGCGACCATTCTGGGTTGTGCGTCTTCGGGCGGGGTGCCGCGTGTCGGCAATCATTGGGGTAATTGCGATCCCGCCAACCCGCGCAATCGGCGCCGGCGCTGTTCGCTGCTGATCGAGGGATGGCAGGACGATCCTCGAAACATGACCCGCATCCTGATCGATACGGGCTGCGATTTGCGTGAGCAATTGCTTGATGCGAACGTGGATCGCGTCGATGCCGTGCTCTATTCGCACGAACACGCCGACCACACACACGGGATAGACGACCTGCGCGTCCTCGCGCTCAACGAGGGTAAACGGGTCGATGTCTATTTCACCTATCAAACGGGCGAGCGCCTGCGCGAAGCATTCGGCTATTGCTTCAAGTCACCGCCAGGCAGCGGGTATCCGCCGATCCTCGATGCGCACGAAATCGATGCTGGTCAGGACATCGTGGTCGAGGGGCCGGGTGGCAGGATCCGGGTGCGCACCTTCGAGCAGGAACATGGCGATATCACTTCGCTGGGTTTCCGGGTGGGCGGGTTTGCCTATTCCGTGGACGTTTCCGGCTTCGCACCCGAGGCTTTGGCGGCGCTTTCCGGGCTGGATGTGTGGGTGCTGGACGCGCTCCGGCATACGCCTCATCCCAGCCATCTCAGCCTGCCCGAATCGTTGAAATGGATCGAGCGGCAGGCGCCGCGTTCGGCCGTCCTGACCAATCTTCACACCGATCTCGACTATGACACCGTTATGGCGCAGACGCCCGCAAATGTGGTGCCGGCCTATGACGGGCTGAAGATCGACATCACGTCAGGGCGAATTCTGGGCCGGCATCGTACTGCCGAATAGGACCGGCTTGAACAGACTGTCAGCTGCGAGCGAATTCAGGCGGGCGCTACGCGCTGGCCCGTGCGCCCCGGGTACCCTCGGCACTTGTCGGGGCAAAGCCTCTCAACAGGTAGATTCCATAGCCGAGCAATACAACGTCCTGTGCCACTGCTACAGGTATGAGCGGCAGTGTCCCCAATTGCAGAAAAAGATCGGTGAACATGTGCGTTAGCATCAATGGCACAATGGTGTTTGTGCGTAACCTGGTGGCCGCATAGCCGAAGCCAAAACAGGCGGCGCCAACGGCCTGGGCGAAGATCACTGGCGCGTTGCCCCGGATGACGATATTTCCCAGGTGGGCAAGGCCGAACAGCACCGAAGCGATCACTACACTCGCGATCAATCCTCGTGACCCGAGAATTTTCAGCAGGACGCCGCGAAACATGGTTTCCTCGGCAAAGCCGGTCAGCAAATAGGCGACCGCAAGGAACAGCGTTGCGGACGCATCTACCGGCTGAACGCCAGCCGCCAGTGGCAGCAGGGTCAGCACGGCGGGCACGGCCAGCCACTTGATGTCCCGCCATTCGGAGCGGGAATTGACGCCGACGTCCCGCCACCAGCCTTTCAAGGATACTGCCAGGATCAGGCCAGCCGTCGCCACGCAGAGTGCGCCAAGCGAAGCCTGTGGTGCAGACCAGACCGGGTAGGCCGCCTGCAGCGCAGTGAAGGCTCCAACCGTCACCACAACCCACAGGCCTGTCAGGGCGCATGCGATCACCAATGCCTGCAACCGCCCACCCATGGCCGTTTCCCCCAATCCCGTCCTATCGGCAGATTGGTATGCGGTTCCCGGCTGCCGGACAAGAGGGTTGGCTGTGGTCCCATCAGTGTGCCGATCAGCGCTGATTGACCATAAACACCGCCGGACATATTGAATCCGGATCCGAGCAGGAGGGCTACCAATGGAACTGAAACAAGATGCGACGACCGCGCGGTTAGCGGTCTTTTCCGCAGTGACAAGTGTCTACTATGTGTGCGCCGGAGTGGCGGTGCACCTGCTGAATCCGGCGTTCAGCCCGGTTCGAAACTACATTTCCGATTATGCTGTGGGCAGTTACGGCTTCGTCTATACGAGTGCCTATTGGGCTACGTTCCTGGGCACTCTGGCACTCTCTGTTGCGCTGTTCCGCCAGTTGCGGCCCAGTGTTGCGGGCAGGATCGGGGCGTTGCTGATTGCGGTCTTCGGAGTGACCTATGCCTTGACGGCGATCTTTCCGACCGAGTTGCTCAAGCCAGGAGAATTCCCGCACGGCGCTGCGGGGGCCATCCATGCCATTGCTGCGCTGGTCGGGTGGATTGCGATATTCACCGCTGCCTTGCTGGTGGCGCGTGCATATTCCGCTGAGGGCGCATCGGTTCTCAACCGCGCCGCAGGGCCGCTGCGGGTTCTGGGCTGGCTTCTGATCGTGGCATTTGTCGGCGTGATCGGCGTGATGGCATCACGGCAACCTGTTGCGGGGTTGGCGGAGAAGATCTTCATTGCTTTGCGTGAGATCTGGCTGATCGTCGCAGCGATCGCCCTGGCGCGCGCGGCAGGAGGCTCAGTGTCGTCCGAGGCCATCCCACAGGCCTGATCGCAAACGGCGGGAACGCGGCATCTGGCAGACAGGCGCCGCGTCCGCCGAACCTTAAAAGGGCGCAGGATTCGGGACAATCGGCACGTATCCCGGATATCGGTTAGTTCCATAATATATATTATGCGCATTATTGTCACCAGGCCATCGGCGTGCGGAACCCCTCGCTCATTTTGTTCCGTCCGCTGAGATTGCGATCAAGATTGGAGCGTGGTCATGTTGTCTGTATGTCGCGATTCCGAAGGCTTGGAAGACCTGCTTCGGTCGCCACCGGTTTCGCGTCGGATCACGACGACAGCTATTGAAGGAAGAGCAAGACAGCGATGGAACCATCCCGCGAATTCGCCCGACTGGTTGAAATCATGTCCGCGCTACGTGACCGTGACGCAGGCTGCCCCTGGGACCTGGAACAGGATTTCGAATCCATCCGCCACTACACCATCGAGGAAGCCTACGAGGTCGCCGATGCCATCGAGCGCAAGGACTATGAGGACCTGCGAGGCGAATTGGGCGACTTGCTCCTGCAGCCCGTGTTTCACGCCCAAATGGCATCCGAGCAACGACTTTTCGATATTGGTGACGTGATTTATTCAATTACGGACAAGCTGATACGACGACATCCTCATGTATTTGGCGATGCAGACGGTGCCGACGCCTTGGGCGTGAAAGCGAGTTGGGAGGATATCAAGGCCGAAGAGCGTCGCAATCGGTCGGCGGCGCGAGGCAATACCGAGCCCGCCTCGATTCTCGACGACGTAGCGCATAACCTGCCCGCCCTGTCGCGGGCCGAGAAGCTTGCCAGGCGCGCGGCGCGTGTAGGTTTCGACTGGCCGGATACCACATCGGTACTCGCCAAGGTGGACGAGGAGCTGGCGGAGACAAGGGACGCGATGGCCGAAGGAAGCTCGGAAAAGCTTCACGAGGAAATCGGCGACTTGCTGTTTGCCGTTGCCAATCTGGCGCGACATGCCGGACTGGATCCAGAAGCCGCCCTGCGCGATGCGAACGCGAAATTCCAGCGACGCTTCCGCCATGTCGAGGCCCGCTCCAGAGAAGATGACGTGGCGCTTTCCGATGCCGGCCTGGAAAGGCTGGATGGTTATTGGAACGAGATCAGGGCCACAGACAAGTCAGGGCGCATCTGAGGGCGTTACCCGTCCCTTGAACCTGAGCAAGAGCGCGTCGCGGTTTCGCGGTTCGACCCGCACATGGAACCGCGTCGACGTCTCGTCTGGTTCATCGGCGGAAATGACCTCCGAATGCGCATAAAGCCAGCCGACATCTTCGCCGCGCTCGTGAGGAACCTCGACACGATATACCCGTGCGCGCGACGCAAACTCGGTTTCAATGGCAAGTAGCAGCTCGGGAATACCCTGCCCGGTCAACGCCGAGACCCGGCAACTCGCAGCGACCTTGCCGGCCGGGACAAGCGAAACATTGGCGTCCTGCGCGTTCTGTGGAGATAGCAGGTCTATCTTGTTCCAGACCTCGATGAACGGCTTGCTTTCCGGCGTCACCCCCAACTGGGCGAGGACGTCAAGTACATCGGCGGCCTGCGCTTGCTGGTCGGGATTGGATATGTCGCGCACGTGCAGAATGATATCTGCCTCGACGACCTCCTCAAGGGTTGCGCGAAATGCGGCAACAAGGTCGGTCGGCAGATCCGCAATAAAGCCGACGGTGTCCGACAGCATCACCTCACGGCCGTGCGGAAGCGACAGTTTGCGCACGGTGGGATCGAGCGTGGCAAAGAGCAGGTTCTTCGCCTCAACCGTTGCTCCGGTCAACGTGTTGAACAGGCTCGATTTTCCGGCATTGGTGTAACCGACAAGCGCAACGATGGGAAACGGGACCGCGCCGCGCGGGCCGCGCTGGACTGCTCGGGTCTTGCGGACCTTGTCGATCCGCTTCTCGATCAGCGCGATCCGCTCCTGAAGCAATCTGCGGTCGGACTCGATCTGGGTCTCGCCCGGCCCCCCAAGAAAGCCGAATCCACCCCGTTGCCGCTCAAGATGCGTCCAGGAGCGAACCAGCCGGCTCTTCTGATAGTTAAGATGTGCCAGTTCGACCTGCAACACACCTTCGCGGGTGCGGGCCCGTTCGCCGAAGATTTCGAGAATCAGCGCAGTCCTGTCGAGAACCTTCGCCCCGGTCGCCCGTTCGAGATTGCGTTGCTGGATCGGCGTCAGGGCAGCATCGAACAGCAAAAGTTCGATCTCGCCGTCCTTAACGCGTCGTGCGATCTCTTCGACCTGCCCGCCGCCGATATAGGTGGAGGGCCGCACTTCGCGCACGCGCACGATGTCGGCGAATGCGATCGCGAGCCCGATCGCTTCCGCAAGGCCGACGAACTCGGAGAGGCGTGCCTCGGCCGTCCGCCTGACCTGCTTTCGGTGTTCGTCTGGACAAATAATCCCCACGCGAACCGGCCTGGGACGCTGATCCACTGACCCCTTGCGTTCGCTGGCGGGTTTGTCCTGACCTGAAGGCGCCCCGTCTTGCGCCCTGTCCTCAGCCGTGATCGCCTCCACCCTGCTCGGGGTCGAACAACTGCACCGGCGCGCCGGGCATGATGGTGGAGATGGCGTGCTTGTAGACGAGCTGCGACTGCGCATCGCGGCGCAGCAACAGGCAGAAATTGTCGAACCAGGTGATCACGCCCTGCAGCTTGACGCCGTTGACCAGAAAGATGGTCACAGGCACTTTCTGCTTGCGGATGTGATTGAGAAAGGAATCCTGGAGATTTTGCGCCTTTTCGCTGGGCATTGTGGCCTCTTTTTCTTGGACACGGGGTCTTGTTGCAGTTTCCGACCGGTTTGTAGCCGTATTACCCTGCTCCCGCCCCCTGTAATTTCTTTTCGATCAACCCCTAGAACATCGCATAAGCCGTGCGCAATGCCTACAGAGTGTTTTCGCTCCGAATTCGCCAGCCCTTCTAGAAGAAGTCAAGACTGACCCTGAACATCTGTTCAACCTGCCTCACCTGGGCGGCAAGCGCAAAAACGATCACGAAATCGCCTGCCTCCACCTGGGTGTTGCCCGTGGGCATGATAACCGAGCCGCCCCGCACGATGGCCCCGATTCGTACGCCGGGCCCGAAATCGAAGTCGTGCAGCGGCTTTCCAACAAGCGTTGAGGTCTCGAGGGCCTCGGCCTCAAGCAGTTCGGCCGCGCCGTCGAACAGAGTGTAGACGCCCCTGATGCGCCCCCTGCGGACGTGGCGCAAGATCTTCGAGACCGTAACGCTGCGCGGATTGATGAACGCATCGACACCGAGCCGCCGGGCGAAGCGCGGGTACTGGGGCTGGTTCACGAGCGCGAAATTGGCCCGGCAGCCGAGCTCGCTCGCAAGCACCGAAGACAGGATATTGGTCTCGTCGTCATTGGTCAGCCCGAGGAACATGTGGGCGTCGCGCGCATCGACCTCGCGCAGGATCTCCTCTTGCAAGGCATCGCCATAGACCACGATGGAGCGCTTCATGTCTTCGGCGGCCGCCTGGGCCGTCTGACGGTTACGCTCGATGAGGCGCACGACCACCCCCTCGCCCTGGTCCTCAAGCTTGCGCGCCACGTAGCGTCCGATGTTGCCGGCGCCGCCAATGATGATCCGCGATGGCGGCTGCTCGTCGCGGCCGAAAAGGCCGAGCACCCTCTGTATCTGATCGCGGGCCACCGCAACGATTGCCTGGTCGCCTGCAACGAGGCTCTCCCGGGAGTGCAGCGCCAGCACTTCGCCATTGCGCCGAACACCCATGACCGTTGCATTCAGGTTGGGGAACAGATCGGTCAGATGCCGCAGGGGGGTGTCGATGACGGCGCAATCCTCCCGACAATCGACCGCGACAACGACGACCGCATCATCCTCGAAGGTAATGATATCGGAGGCGCCGGGGTAGGCAATCCGCTTGAGGATCAGGTCGCCAACCTCGATTTCGGGAGAAATGATCACATCGATCGGCAGGTGTTCTCGGGAGAACAGGTTGCTCCACTCCGGGCGCAGATAGGCTTGCGAACGGATGCGGGCAATGCGTGTGGGAATATCGAAAATGGAGTGCGCCACCTGGCAGGCGGTCATGTTGACTTCATCGAACTGCGTAACCGCGATCAGCATGTCGGCGTCGCGTGCGCCGGCCTGGGCCAAGACGTCGGGGTGCGATCCGTAGCCGTGCACACCGCGGGCATCGAGATTGTCGCGAATGCGCTGCACCAGATCGGGATTGCTGTCGATCACGGTAACTTCGATGGCTTCCGCCGCCAACCGCTCCGCGATGCCGTAGCCCACCTGTCCTGCGCCGCTGATGATGACTCGCATGTTCCGCCACTTTGATTGTCGACCGCGACAAGTCTTCTAGACGATGCAGCGCCGCGATGGAATGGCGCGCGCAAACCGTGGTGCCCTATTTGTGCAGACGGCCGGCAATGGCAGGCCCGTCAGCGTAAAGCCAGCGCCATTCAAAGCCCAAGCGACTTGATCTTGCGATGCAGTGCGCTGCGCTCCATGCCGACGAATTCGGCTGTCTTGGAGATGTTGCCGCCAAATCGTTCTATCTGCGCGATCAGGTACTGCTTCTCGAACACCTCCCGGGCCTCGCGCAGCGGCAGGCTCATCAGGTGTGCGGCCGAATCCGGATCGCCAATGGTTGGAAGCACCTCGCCGATGTCCGGCGGCAGCATTGCGGCGGTAATCGTCGCCTGCTCGGCCGACTGGTCCCGGACCATGATGAGCAGGCGTTCGATGGAATTGCGCAACTGACGGGCATTGCCGGGCCAGTCCTGTGCCTGCAGCACGGCCATGGCATCGTCGCCGATAACCACGCGCGGCAGGTTGTGCATCCGGCAAACCTGCTCGATGAACAAGGATACAAGCGGAGGAATATCCTCGCGCCGCTCACGCAGGGGCGTGAGTTGGACCGGCACGACCGACAGGCGATGGAAGAGATCGGAGCGAAAATGTCCTTCCTCGATCAGTGCCGAGACATTCTGCGAACTTGATGAAATAATCCGCACGTCAATCGGCACGCTGACCGATCCACCGACCCGGTTGAAGCGGTTTTCGACCAGCGTCCTGAGAAGCGTCGCTTGCGCCGGCTGCGGTAGCGTTGCCACCTCGGACAGATAGAGAGTGCCGCCATGCGCCTTCTCCATCGCACCCACTTCAGTGCGAACCAGACCATTCTTGTCGCGTTGCTCACGCCCGAACAGGACGGCGGGGACTTCCTCTGGGGAATAAAGTGAAGGGTTGACCTCGACGAACGGGCCGCCGGCCCTCTGGCTTTTCGCATGCAGAAGACGGGCCACCAGCCCCTTCCCGGTTCCCGACGCACCAGAAAGAAAAAGTCGGGAATTGGTCGGCGCAGACTTCTCGATCAGCGACCGGATGTGGCCCATTGCGGCGGAAACCCCGGCAATCTCGGCGGACGGCCGGAAGGATTTCTCCTCGAGTTCGGCGACCTGGGACTTGAGGCGGCTCGCCTCGACTGCCCTTTGGGTGATGAGCAGCAGGCGATCGATCTTGAATGGCTTCTCGATGTAGTCGTAGGCGCCGCGCTGGATCGCCGACACCGCGGTTTCGACGTTTCCGTGCCCGGAAATCATGACGACCGGCAGATCGGGGTGCTGGGCGTGCACGATGTCGAGAACCTGAAGGCCGTCGAGCCGTGAGCCCTGCAGCCAGATGTCGAGGAAAATCAGGCTGGGCCGACGGCGGGCGACTTCCTCAAGCGCTGTATCGGTGTCCCGGGCCTGACGCGTCTCGTACCCCTCGTCCTCGAGGATACCGGCGATGAGATCGCGAATGTCTTCCTCGTCGTCGATTATCAGAATGTCGAGTGCCATCTATTTGCCCTCAGCCGTCGTCAGGTGCGGCTCTCCCTGCAGGGCCGGCTCGTCGTCGCCGCGCCCCGTTTCATCCTCGATCCCTGGCGCTTTTCGCAGTTTTTCACGACCCTGAAACGGCAGCGTGAAACTGAAACAGGCGCCAACCCTACCATGTGCATCCGGCTCGGCATCGATGAGTTCGACGGAGCCGCCGTGTTGTTCGATGATCTTTGCGACAATTGCGAGACCAAGGCCGGTGCCCTTCTCCCGCGTCGTCATGTACGGCTCAAGCAGTCTCTGGCGCCCTTCCTGCGGCCAGCCCTTGCCGTTGTCGGATACCTTGATCCGAACGTCGTCGCCCTCGACTGCGGCCGATACCCTTATTTCCGGAGCGTTGATTTCGTCAATACCAGTTGATTCAATGGCTTCGACGGCATTCTTGATGAGATTGGTGAGAGCTTGCGCCATCAATCGACTATCGAACCACGCGATGATCGGGTCTTCGGGCAAGTCTGCATGGATATTGATGGCCGGTTGGCGCACGCTCTCCAGGAACACGGCCTGGCGAATGGTATCGCTGAGGTCGCCTTCTTCTATCGCGGCCGAAGGCATGCGGGCAAAGGACGAGAATTCGTCCACCATTCTTCCGATGTCGCCCACCTGGCGCACGATGGTATTTGTGAGTTTATCGAAGACTTCGGCATCGTCGCCGAGCTTCTTTGAAAAACGGCGTTGCAGACGCTCCGCGGAGAGCTGGATGGGGGTCAGCGGATTCTTGATTTCGTGGGCGATGCGCCGTGCCACATCGGCCCAGGCGCTGGTGCGCTGCGCGGTGACCAGGTCCGTGATATCGTCAAGCGTCACCACGAAGCCCTTGGATTCCGTCATCGTGCCTTCGCGGGTGAGCTTGACCTGGTACGTTCGCGGTTCCGTGGTGGTCGCAAGCTGGATCTGGTCGCGGATCTGGCCCCGCCGTGCCGACTTGGCCCGCTCGACGATGGGGCCAAGTTCGGGGACCACGGCCGCAATGCCCTCGCCCATCAACTGGACTTCGGTCTTGCCGAACATCTCGCACGCCCGTGCATTGACCAGAGTGACGGCGCCATAGGGGTCGAGTCCGACAATGCCGGCGGACACACCCTCAACCACGGCCTCGGTGAACTGGCGACGCTTCTCATTGGTCTCGCTTGCGTCGAGCAGTGCCCTGCGCTGACTTCGCAATTGCTGCGTCATGCGGTTGAAGCGCGCCGAGAGTTCCTCCAGATCGCCGCGCGCTTCGTGCACGGGTACCTGGACGTTGAGATCGCCCTGGGACACGCGGCTGGACGCAAGCATGAGGTTGCGGATCGGGTTCACGAAACGGTTGGCAAGGGCGATGCCGATCCACAGCGCGGCCAGCAGGAGAACAAATGCCAGGCCCACATACATGATGGTGAACGTGATCTGGAACACCATGCGGTTCGACGCATACTGACGGTATTCCGAGATGTTCTGGTCGGTCAGCCGCATATATTCGAGGACTTCCGGATCGACCGGCCGCGCGACAAACAGGTACACGTCATCGTAGCCCTTGAGCTTGACGACCGCGCCGACCAGGTTCGTCGAACCAGGGGCGATCAGCGTGGGCGCCCCCTCCCCGACATCGGGCATGATGTGCGGCGGAACATTGGGCGGCTTGCCCGGTGTGTTGATCAGCGCGCGCATCAGCGTGTCGCCGGTATGCGAAACCAGCGAGGCGAAAGGAAGAGAGCGGGTCTGGGCGAGCGCGGTCAGGATGCGCACATACTTGTCGCGGTCGGTTTCGAAGGTCCCCTTGGCGGACTCCAGTTCGGAAGCCACCCAGATGATGTCGTCGCGCAAGACCTGGGCGTGCTCGAACATGTAGGAGCGTGCAACGAGGCGTGAACTCTCCACCATGGCGCGGGTGCGCTCCGAGAACCACTGGTCGAGACCCTGGTTGAGGGCGATCGTGGCGACCACCGCGACGATAAAGGCCGGAGCGGCCGCGACTAGGGCAAACATGGTGACCATGCGCACCTGTAGCCGCGAACCGGCATGCTGGCGTCTTCGGCTTTGCACCAGCACCATGATCTCGGTGAGCACGAGCGCGATGACGAGCAGGATGAGGACGGCATTGATGATCCAGATAACCGCCCAGGTCTGCTGGTTCGGCTCGATCCCCGTCGCGCCGGTGACGATAAGGAAAGAAACCGAGGCAACGACAACCGCGGCGAACACGATGGCCATGCCGAGGTAGCGGACAATCCGGCCGCCACGCAGCCAGGCGTGTGCCGAAACCTGCGTTCCGGTACTACGCTCCGGGGGATCTTCCGGGATATCGGCGGCTGTGTCGTTCATGCTGTACGCCTGACGGCCCGGTTCCCGATTGACGAAGGTTCTGGTGTTTGCCTGTCCGCCCCAACGCATGTCCAAGCGCCTTGCGGCAACGGTTCCATGGCGACCCGATATGCCGCGCGTGACGGTTTCGGGGGAATCTGAAGCAAGTGCGGGAGTGGTTCAAGACAATTGTTGCGCAAATGTGACACATGGCAACACCAGACACCATAATGTTCGTCGCGCAGGGAACCGGCGTGCCAAAATTGCATCACCTGATGCCGCTGTGAAATCGAACTCAGGGCCGGCGGGACTGCTTGACGATTTCGATACCGTGGGCGCGGATCTTCTTGCGCAGCGTGTTGCGGTTAAGGCCGAGCAATTCGGCGGCCTTGATCTGATTGCCGCCGCAGGCATTAAGGCACATCGAAATAAGGGGCACCTCCACCTTGTCGAGCACGCGCTGGTAGAGCCCTGGCGGTGGCAAGTCCGGTTCATGCGAGCGCAGGATTTGCGACAGGTGCGCCTCCATGGCCGCACCGATGTCCGCCGGCATCGCCATGGCGGAAGCGGCGGGGCCGGCAACCATGTTGAGTTCGGACTTCACGATTTCCGCGGATATCGTCTCGTCGGCATATAGCGCGGAAAGCCGGCGGATCAGGTTCTCGAGCTCGCGGATATTGCCGGGCCAGCTGTACTGCTGCATCAGCTTTATCGCGTCGGCGGCAACGGCCTTTGGCGTTTCGCCATCCCGCTCCGCCAGCTTGAGGAAATGGGCGACCAGGTCTCCGATATCATCCAGTCGCTCGCGCAAAGGCGGCAGACGAATGGGTACGACATTGAGCCGATAGTAGAGGTCTTCTCGAAACAGGCCCTGCCGGATCATCTGGCTGAGATCGCGATGCGTCGCGGCCACGATGCGAACGTCGGTCTTGATAGACGTCCGGCCGCCGACCATCGTGTATTCACCCTCCTGAAGCACGCGCAGCAGACGCGTTTGCGCTTCCATGGGCATGTCGCCGATTTCGTCGAGGAACAGTGTCCCGCCTTCCGCCTGCTCGAATCGCCCGGAACTTCGCGCAGTCGCGCCGGTGAACGCGCCTTTCTCGTGTCCGAACAACTCGGCCTCGATGAGGTCCCGCGGAATCGCGGCCATGTTGATCGCGATAAATGGGCCATTTCGGCGCTTGCCGAAATTATGCAGGGCGCGGGCCACCAGTTCCTTGCCGGTCCCGCTCTCGCCGGTGACCATGACGGTCAGATCGGTCTGCATCAGGCGTGCCAGCGCCCGGTAGATGTCCTGCATGGCGGCGGACCGCCCGACTAGGGGCATGTTGTCCGGCGCCTCGTCGCGCTTCACATCGTTTCGCGACGGTTTGCGGGCGTCGGCAAAGGCGCGACCGACCACCGATACGACCTCGGTGATGTCGAATGGTTTGGGCAGGTATTCGTACGCGCCGGCCTCGGATGCCTTGATCGCGGTCATGAACGTGTTCTGGGCGCTCATCACGATGATGGGCAGATCAGGGCGCAGCTTGCGCACCTTGGGCATGATGTCGAACGCATTGCCATCGGGCAGGCCGACATCGGTAATCAGCAGGTCGCCCTCGCCCCGCGTCACCCAGTTCCACATCGTGGACATGTTACCAGTCGGGCGCACTTCATAACCGGCGCGCGTCAATGCCTGGTTGAGCACCATGCGGATGGCGGCGTCGTCATCGGCAAGCAGCACCGTTTGCGTGCTCATGCGACTGCTTCCTCTTCTTCGGGGGTTCGCCCGCTCGGTCCCGTTGCAACCGGCAGCAGAACGCGAAACCGCGTGCGGCCCGGCCGGCTCTCGCAATCCACCACGCCGCCGTGATCCCCCACAACCTTGGCGACCAGAGCAAGCCCGAGGCCGGACCCGTTCGACTTTGTGGTCACGAAAGGATCGAACAGGAAAGGCAGGATGTCGGGCGGCACTCCAGGCCCGTTGTCCTCGATGACGATCTCGAGCGGCAAGGAGACACGTTCCTGGACGCCGGGAACGCTGAGACGAATTCCCGGGCGAAATGCCGTGGTAATCCGGATCTCTGGTTTTGTTGTTGTTTCAAGGCTTTCCGCCGCGTTCTTGATCAGGTTAAGGAAGACCTGGATCAACTGGTCTCGATGGCCATGGACGGGCGGCAGTGACGGATCGTACTCCTCGATGAAGGAGATGCCGGGCGCAACCCCGCTGACGGCCAGAAGCTTCACCCGATCGAGGATCACGTGGATATTGATCGGCTCGTTTTCCATCGGACGGTCGTCGCCGAAGAACTCCATTCGGTCCACGAGGCTCACGATGCGATCGGTCTCGTCCCGTATCAACCGGGTCAGCACGCGGTCGTCGTCGCTGACCGACTGTTCGAGCAGTTGCGCCGCCCCCCTGATGCCCGAGAGCGGATTCTTGATTTCATGGGCCAGCATGGCAGCCAAACCGGTCACTGATCGGGCTGCGCCGCGCGAAACCAGTTGGCGGTCGATCTTGTCGGCCATGGTGCGTTCCTGCACGATCAGGACCACCTGACCGTCCGTCTCCGACACCGGGCTGGCATAGACGTCGGCAATGCGTTCGTCACCGATGCGCGAGGACCCGACCGAAACCCGATATTCGGTCATCGGCGCGCGGCGCGACGACACGGTGTCGACCAGGCTCAGGATCGGAGAACCGAAAGCGATCAGATCATCGAGCCGCTGGCGCGTCAGAATGCTCGAAGACGCGCTGAAGAATGCTTCAGCGGCGTAGTTGACCAAAACGATCTCCCGTCCCGGCCCTATCACCATGACCGGCTGGGGAAGCGCCTGAAGTACGGCGTTCTGCGTCTGGATATCCGGTTTGGTCATGCGGCCTGCCTCCACTGGGCGGCAAATATTTCCGGAATGGCCCGCTCGATCCTGCCCGCGTCATCTTCCGTCAGAAGGCCGCGGCGGATCTGTGGGTCGACTTCGCCCATGGCTTCGAGATACCAGCCGAGGTGCTTGCGCATGACCCGAACGCCCAGTTCCTTGCCGTAATCGGCGAGCATCGCCTGGAAATGTTCGGCGACCAGGTCAGCAAGATCCCTGCCCTGCGGCGTCGGTACGCCGGGCGTCCCCTCGAGCGCCGACCCGATCTGTCCCACGATCCAGGGGCGTCCCTGTGCCCCGCGACCGATCATCACTGCGTCTGCGCCGGACTGCTCCAGCGCCTTCCTGGCAGATGCATCGTCGATGATGTCGCCGTTCACCACCACCGGTACATCGACGGCGTCGACGACTTCCCGAACCGGATGCCAGCGTGCCTTTCCCTTGTAGAACTGCTGCCGGGTTCTGCCATGCACGGTAATCATTCTGGCGCCTGCATCCACCGCGCGGCGGGCAATGTGGGGGGCATTGAGGCTCTCGTCATCCCAGCCAAGGCGCATCTTGACCGTAACCGGCAGCGGCGTGGCGGCTACCACGGCATCGACAAGGCGGAGGGCCTGGTCCGGCACGCGCATCAATGCGGAACCGGCAAAGCCATTGGTCACGCGCTTCGAAGGGCACCCGAAATTGATATCTATGATGTCCGCGCCCGCATCGGCAGCAATCTCGGCGCCGCGTACCATCCATTCCGCCTCGCATCCCGCAAGTTGCACGACATGCGGCAACCGGCCGGACCGGGCAACCTTACGGACCATTTCCGCATTGCCGACGCCGAGGGCGGCGCTGGCAATCATCTCGGATACGACCATGCCTGCGCCGAAACGTTCGGCCAGATTGCGGAAACTCTTGTCGGTAATCCCTGCCATCGGTGCAAGCAGCGCCCGGCAGGGCAACGCCTGGCCGCCGACGACCAGGGTCCGTTGTTCTGTGCTCTCAAGTTGCATCAAGATTGATCAACATCCCAATTGATGCCTCAATATTAGTCACAAGCTGCACCCTTGCAATGCCGGAGCCAGGGAAATCGACGGTCATTGACGCGAATTCGTACTTGCCGCCTGGTGCTGTGGCAGATAGATCACCACCATCGGCTGCACCCGCAGGGATGGACTTGAGCAAGAAACCAGGAATCGTCGCAATCGTTGTCGCCGCGGGCCGTGGCGAACGCGCCGCCCATCCCGGAAGCGACGTGCCCAAGCAATACCGGCCGGTGGGCGGTATCCCGCTTCTGGCGCGCACCATCCAGGCCCTTGCTGCGGTGGAAGCCATAGATCAAGTCCTTCCCGTCATCAACCGCGATCACGTGGCGCTTTATCAATCCATTGGCCTCACGCATCCCAAGCTCCTCCCCCCGACCATAGGCGGCGCAACACGACAGGCGTCCTGTCTTGCCGGGCTCGAAGCGCTGGCGGCAGAGCCTCCGGAAATCGTTCTGATCCACGATGCTGCCCGTCCGTTCGTCGATGCGCTTCTGGTCGGCGGCGTCATGGAGGCCCTTGAACGGCACGATGCCGCCCTTCCGGTCATGGCGGTGACGGACACAATCAAGCGCTCGGCGGACGGCATACGGGTGACCAATACCGAGGATCGGCGGACGCTTTTTGCGGCACAGACGCCGCAGGCATTCCGGTATCAAACGATACTGGAAGCGCACAGGCGTGCGGCGAATGAGGTGCACGAGTTCACCGACGATGCCGCGATCGCGGAATGGGCGGGGATGAGCGTGGGACTGGCGGAAGGCGGTGCGGCCAACATCAAGATCACCCTGCCGGTCGATTTCGCACGCGCCGAGCGCCTGATCGCAGGAGACGTGGGGATGGAAACGCGCATCGGAAGCGGGTATGACGTGCACCCTTTCGGGCCTGGCAACACCGTCCATCTTGGTGGGGTCGCCATACCGCATGAGGCAGGGCTGGTTGGACATTCGGATGCCGATGCAGGCCTGCATGCGCTTACTGACGCTATCTATGGTGCGATTGGCGAGGGCGACATAGGAACCCACTTCCCTTCTGGCGATCCGCAGTGGCGCGGCGTGGACAG
Organism: Devosiaceae bacterium; assembly: GCA_036563245.1. Lineage (GTDB taxonomy): Bacteria > Pseudomonadota > Alphaproteobacteria > Rhizobiales > Devosiaceae > DATCMU01. Next base: position 48,083 of record DATCMU010000040.1, read on the forward strand.
TGGCGTTTTCCTTGGTCATGCCGCGGGACTGGTTCGCCAGCGAGGCGGGCGGATCGTCAATCTCGATCTGACCCTGGTTTGCGAAGCCCCGAAAATCGGGCCGCATGTAACCGCCATGCGGGCCCGTATCGCGGAACTGTGCGGCATCGAACCCGGCAGGGTCGCGGTCAAGGCCACGACGAACGAGCGGATGGGCTTTGTCGGCCGGCGAGAGGGCATAGCAGCGTTGGCCGCGGCATCCGTGGAAATGCCGAGGTTCGCATCGTGATCGTGCCCGAACACGTCCAGGAACGCGCGGGGCGGGTTATCACGCATCTTGTGACGCGCAAGGCGACAATCGCCACGGCCGAGAGTTGCACTGGCGGATTGATCGCGGGCGCCCTCACCTCCGTTCCGGGCTCATCGGACGCTGTCTATGGCGGTTTCGTCACCTATGCGAACGAGGCCAAATCGCGAATGATCGGTGTCGACCCCGACTTGATCGCACGTCACGGCGCGGTTTCCGAACAGGTTGCGCGAGCGATGGCGGTCGGTGCACGCAATGCCGCCGGCACGACGTTTGCGGTTGCCGTGACCGGTGTCGCCGGACCGGGCGGCGGAAGTGCCGATAAGCCGGTCGGCCTCGTTCACCTCGCCGTTGCGGGACCGCGCGGCGTCATTCACCTTGTGGAACGGTTCGGCGATATTGGCCGCGATGCCATCAGGGAAGCAACCGTTTTGCGGGCGCTGGAAATGCTGGACGAAGTCGCCACGGCTCAGGCCTTTCCAGCGGACAACTGATCGGCCCGCTGAAGGAAAGCCCCAAGGATCTCTTCCTGCTTTGCCGCGAAAGCGGGTTCCGCCGCCGCCGCCAGAAGGCGGTTGGAAAAGGCGAAATCGATCTCGAACACGACCTTGGTACCGGTCTCTTCTGGCTCGAAGCGCCAGATGCTGTCGAGGTGGCTGAACGGACCGTCGACCGCCCGGGCAGTAATGGTGCGCGCGACCGGGTCGATCCTGACCTGGCTGGTGTAGGCCTGGGCGATGGGGCCGAAACGGATATGCATGCGCGCGCGGTACACGGTCTCGGGCGACGCGCGGTCGCGCCACACCTGCATGGCGGTGCAGTTGGGGACGAATTTGGGGTATTGCTCCACGTCGGCCACGAGCGCCAGCATCCGGTCGGGTGAATGGCTGGCGTGTCGAACGAAACGCAGGCGCGGCATCAGGCGCTGGCGTGTCGGGCTTTTCGCGCGGCCTGCAACCTGGCAAAGTCCTCACCGGCATGGTGCGACGAGCGCGTCAACGGGCTTGAGGACACCAGCAGGAAGCCTTTTGCGTAGGCAATCTTCTCGTAGGACTTGAACTCCTCGGGCGTGACGAACTTCTCCACGGCGTGATGCTTGCGCGTGGGCTGCAGATATTGGCCGATGGTGAGAAAGTCGACATCCGCGCTGCGCAGGTCGTCCATCAGCTGGAGAACCTCGTTGCGCTCCTCGCCCAAGCCGACCATGATACCCGACTTGGTGAACATGGTGGGGTCGAGTTCCTTGACGCGCTGAAGCAGGCGGATCGAGTGGAAGTAGCGCGCGCCGGGCCGCACCGTGAGGTAGTTGGACGGCACTGTCTCAAGGTTATGGTTGAAGACATCTGGTCGGGCGTCGACGACGATCTCCAGCGCCCCTTCCTTGCGCAGGAAATCCGGTGTCAGCACCTCGATGGTCGTCTGCGGGCAACGGCGGCGAATTGCCCGGATCACTTCCGCGAAATGGTTGGCCCCACCGTCCGGCAAGTCATCGCGGTCCACCGAGGTAATCACGACGTGCCTGAGTCCCAGCTTCTCTGTCGCAATGGCGACGTTCTCGGGTTCATTGGGATCCAGTGGCGTCGGCAGGCCGGTTCGCACGTTGCAGAACGCACAGGCGCGCGTGCAGATCTCGCCCATGATCATCATCGTCGCGTGCTTCTGGCTCCAGCACTCGCCGATATTGGGGCACCCAGCTTCCTCGCAGACCGTGACGAGCCCGTTTTCCTTCACGATTTCCTGCGTCTCGCGATAAACAGGTGAGACGGGTGCTCGCACGCGGATCCAGTCAGGCTTGCGCAGGATCGGATTGTCCGGTCGATGCGCCTTTTCCGGATGGCGGGGCTTGGGGCCTTGAGCCGTCTTGTCGATGAGGGTGACCACAGGTGAGACGCTTTCCTTGTTGGATCAGGCAATCAGCCTGGCCAGCAGCACGACAATGATCGCGCCAATGGTCGAGGTCACGATCTGGCTGACCAGGGCATTTGCGATGCCGAGGTTGATCTTGAGGGCCGCGAAAAGGTAACCGCCGACAAACGAGCCGATCACGCCCACGATCAGGTAGCGAACAAGGCCACCGCCGCCGCCAAGGACGAGGCTCGCAAGGAAGCCGGCGATCACGCCGATTACGAGAAATACGACAATCGATCTGGTTTCCATGGTTCTTTCTCCAATCATGTCCTGATCGCGCGGACCAGCGCGATGAGGATACACGCGCCCACGAGAGCTGCCAGAAGTTGGCCGAAGAACCCTGCCCAAGTCGTATGGAATACGGTGAACAGGAGCGTATTGAGCACCACTGCGCCGAGAATTCCCAGAACAATGTTGAGAATCAGGCCGGTGCGAACCTTCATCAGGCCCGATGCGATCCAGCCGGCCAACCCGCCGACGATTATGGTGCCGATCCAGCCCAGGCCCTGCATGACTGCCTCCAATAGAGCTTTTGTCGTCTGTCAGATATTGAGCGCGCGCCCATAGGCGTCAAGCACGCTCTCCTTCATCATTTCGGACAATGTGGGGTGCGGGAACACCGTGTGCATGAGTTCTTCTTCGGTCGTTTCAAGGTTCATGGCGACCACGAAACCCTCGATCAACTCGGTCACTTCCGCGCCGATCATGTGCGCGCCGAGCAGTTCCCCGGTCTTTGCATCGAAGATCGTCTTGACCAGCCCATCGGGCTCTCCCAGGGCAATGGCCTTGCCGTTTCCGATGAAGGGAAAACGGCCAACCCTGATTTCGCGACCGGCTTCCTTTGCCTTGGCTTCCGTCAGCCCCACGCTCGCTACCTGCGGATCGCAATAGGTGCAGCCGGGAATCTTGCCCTTGTCGAGGCCATGAACCTTCTGCCCCGCAATGGTCTCGACGCAGATGACACCCTCGTGCTCGGCCTTGTGCGCGAGCATGGGTGGGCCGGCCACGTCACCGATGGCGAAGATGCCGGGCACGTTGGTACGCCCGTGGGCATCCACGGCTATGATGCCGCGGTCCACTTTCACGCCGACGGTTTCCAGGCCGAGATTCTCGACATTTCCCTGCACGCCCACGGCGGAGATCAGCTTTTCGGCCGATATCTTTTCGGCCTGCCCGTTTTTCAGTTCCACATGGGCGACGACGCCGTCCTTGTTCTTTTCGACCTTGGTCACCTTGGTGTCGGTCAGGATCCGAATGCCACGCTTCTCGAAGCGCTTACGGGCCAGCGCGGAAATCTCCTGGTCTTCGACCGGCATGATTTGCGGCAGCAGCTCCACCACGGTCACATCCGCGCCCATGGCGTGGTAGAAGGAGGCGAATTCGATGCCGATGGCTCCCGACCCCATCACCAACAGAGACTTGGGCATCGCCTTGGGCTTCATTGCGTCGAAATAGGTCCAGATACGGTCGCCATCCGGCTCGATGCCTGGCAGCACGCGCGGCCGCGCGCCGGTCGCAACCACGATGTTCTTCGCCGTGTAGGTCCCCTCCGGCAATACAGCCTTGGGGCGCGGCTGTTGCGGTTCGACCGCCGGCTTCTTCGGCGTGGCGACAACGACTTCGCCTGGCTTTGTGATAGTCGCTTCGCCCCAGATGACGTCGATCTTGTTCTTCTTCATCAGAAAGCCGACGCCCGAAACCAGTTGTCCGGCAACACCGCGCGAGCGCTTGACGACATCGGCAATGTCGAATGAGAAGGTCTCGGCCTTGAGGCCATAATCCCGGGCATGGCGCATGTGGGTGAAGACCTCGGCGCTACGCAACAACGCCTTGGTAGGAATGCATCCCCAGTTCAGGCAGATCCCGCCAAGATGCTCGCGTTCGACAAGCGCGGTCTTCAGGCCAAGCTGGGCCGCGCGGATGGCAGCGGTATACCCGCCCGGGCCCCCGCCAATGATGATGACGTCGTAGGTTGCCATTTCGCGCCTGCCCTTTCCGGTTTTTCAGTCGGCCTTGATCAAAGCCAGGAGTTCATCCTTGAGCGCCAGGCGCTGCCGCTTCATCGCTTCAAGGTGGTCGTCATCAGTGGGCTCGATGTCCGTTTCCGCGCGGTGAATGGCGCGGTTTACCTCGTGATACTCATCGAGACGCTTGGCAAAATGCGCATCTGCGCCCTTGAGGGCGTGGATGCGGTCGGAATGCTCGGGAAATTCCGCTGCCAGTTCGTGGGGCGTGTGGCTCATGGTTTTGTCCTTTGGTCTTGCCGGGCAAACTCGGCGGTTGTCGGATCAGATGCGCAGAAGCCTGCTGACGACCGGCGCAAGCGCCGCGCCGATGGCCCGGGTATTGGCGGCATCGAGATGAACGCCATCGAGCGGGGTTGCAACAGCTACGGTCGAGGCGTCGAAAAATGCACAATCGAGTTCATTGGCCAGGCGTGCATAGTGTTCCGCAAAATGGTGGGACTCGGCAATCGCACCCCGGAACATGGGGCCCAGGTCGGCATTGTCGGTCGCCACGACATGCGGCGGCGCCACCATGATCACATCGGGCACCGAACTGTCTATCCCATATGGGAACGAGCGGATGATCTGCACCAGGCGCTTCATCCCGAAGGCTGCGCCGACTGCCGTGCCGCAGACATAGGGCTTGAGGTCGTTGGTGCCGAGCATGATGATAACCGCATCCAGCGGAGAATGGCTGGCGAGCATCACCGGAAGGATATTGGCGCCGTTCCGATCTGCGGCGGAACTGTGCTCGTCGAACACGGTTGTGCGTCCGCCATGGCCCTCGGCAATAACCCTGGCCTTGCCCTCAAGCGCCCGCTCCAGCACAGTCGGCCAACGGTCTTCATATGGGTGGCGGCCACCGCTGGCTGCGTCGGCGCCATAGGTGAGGCTGTCGCCAAATGCGAGGATCGTCTTCATCACGCGCGCACCCTCATGCCAGCATCATCACTGGCGTTTCGATCAGCTTCCTGAACGCGGCCAAGAGCTCGGCGCCAAGCGCGCCATCGACCGAACGGTGATCGCAGGACAAAGTGACAGTCATGAAATTGCCGACCTTGATCTCGCCATTTTCGGCGTAGACCCGTTCCTCGCCGACGCCAACCGCGAGGATCGTGCCATGCGGGGGGTTGATAACGGCGGCAAATTCCTTGACCCCGTACATGCCGAGGTTCGAAACCGAGGTCGACCCGCCCTGATATTCGTGCGGCGCCAGTTTCTTGGACTTGGCGCGGACGGCAAAGTCCTTCACCTCTTCGGAAATCTGGCGAAGCGTCTTGGTCTCGCAGGATTTGACGACCGGTGTGAACAGGCCGCCGGGAACCGCAACCGCAACCGCGACGTCGGAGTGCTTGTGATAAAGGATCGCGTCACCGGCCCAGGTCGCATTGGCGGTCGGAACGCGCTGTAGCGCAATGGCCCAGGCCTTCATCACGAAGTCGTTCACCGACAGCTTGTATTCGGGCTTGCCGTCCCTGTTCTTCGGGGCCGCTGCGTTGATCCTCTCACGAGCTGCGAGCAGATCGTCGATCCGGCAGTCGATGGTGAGATAGAAATGCGGAATGGTCTGCTTCGCCTCGGTCAGGCGAGCTGCAACCACCTTGCGCATCCCGTCGTTGGGCACGGCCTCGTAGCTACCCTCCTCGTAGAGGGCGCGCACTGCCGCGCCAGACATTCCCGTTGCCATCGGGGTGGCTCCGGCCGCCGCAGCGCCTGTGGTGGGCGCCTTCATCTCGGTGGTGCCGGCTTTTGCCGCCTCAACGTCGGCCTTGACCACCCGGCCATGCGGGCCCGAGCCCACAAGCCGGGAGAGATCGATGCCTGCCTCTTTCGCCAGGCGGCGCGCCAGAGGTGAAGAGAACACGCGTTCGCCGCTGGCCTTGGGTGCGGGCGTGGCAGCGGGTGCTGCAGATGGGGGGGCGGGCACAGGCGCGTTCGCAGGCACCGGAGCAGGTTCGGCCTTGCCGTTGCCCGATGCAGCCGGTTCCGGTTTTTTCGCGGCTTCCGCCCTGGGAGCTTCGGCGATGTCGGACTTGCTCTCGCCCTCTTCCAGCAACACGGCGATCACCGCGTTCACCTTCACGTTCTCGGTACCCTCGGGAACCATGATCTTGCCGATGGTGCCCTCGTCGACCGCTTCGACTTCCATCGTGGCCTTGTCGGTCTCAATCTCGGCGATCACGTCACCCGAGGAAACGCTGTCGCCTTCCTTGACGTGCCATTTGGCAAGTGTCCCCTCTTCCATGGTCGGGCTGAGGGCGGGCATGGTGATGTTGATGCTCATCGGTTCACTCGCCTATGTCTTCGTTCCAGAGTTCGGGATGCATTTCGATGAAATCGGCCATCATGTGCTCGCAGCGTGGTTCGTGGTAGTCGGTCACGTCCACGCCGGCCAGCGACAGCACGTCCTGAAAGCCCTTGAAATTTTTCGATTCCGCGACAACCACGCGGGATATGCCGAACTGGATGATGGTCCCGGTGCACATCATGCACGGCGACAGCGTGGTGTAGCACGTCACGTCCCTGTAGGTCTTTTGCCGGCCCGCGTTCTGGATTGCATCCATTTCGCCATGCAGGATCGGATCCCCCTTCTGCACCCGCCGGTTATGCCCGCGTCCGATGATCTCGCCGTTGCGCACAAGGACTGATCCGATGGGGATTCCCCCTTCGGAAAGACCCCTCTGGGCCTCCTCGTACGCGGCGTCGAGGAACTTTCTGTCGAGTTCGGCCTGCGTTGCCATGCGGTCAGCTCCGGTAGGTCACGGCATTCACCGCGGCAACCACTTCGTCGACCGTTGGCAGCGCCAACTTTTCGAGGTTGGCGGCATAGGGCATCGGCACGTCCTTGCCGGTCACCCGGGTAACAGGTGCATCGAGATAATCGAAGGCCTCTTCCATCAGGCGGGCGGAAATATCGGACCCGATCGAGTTCTGCGGCCAGCCTTCCTCGACCGTGACGCAGCGTCCGGTCTTCTTCACCGATTCGATGACCGTGGCGCTGTCGAGTGGGCGCAGGGTGCGCAGGTCGATCAGTTCTACATCGACGCCGGCGGCAACCAGCTTTTCGGTCGCCTGGGTGGCATAGTGCATGCCCATGGAATAGGCGACGATGGTCACGTCCCTGCCCTGGCGCACCACGCGTGCCTTGCCGATCGGCAGGACCCAATCGTCCACCTTTGGGACTTCGAAGCTATGGCCGTAAAGAATCTCGTTTTCGAGAAACACGACCGGATCCGGCGAGCGGATCGCTGCCTTCAGAAGTCCCTTGGCATCCGCGGCGCTATAGGGCGCGATGACGGTGAGACCGGGAACGTGACTATACCAGGATGAATAGTCCTGGCTGTGCTGGGCGCCCACGCGAGCGGCCGCGCCATTGGGGCCGCGGAAGACGATGGGAACCCTGACCTGGCCGCCGGACATGTAGTGGGTCTTGGCGGCGGAGTTGATAATCTGGTCGATGGCCTGCATGGCGAAGTTGAAGGTCATGAACTCGACAATCGGCTTGAGGCCCGCCATCGCGGCGCCGACGCCAAGTCCGGCAAAGCCATGCTCGGTGATCGGCGTGTCGATGACACGCTTTTCGCCGAATTCCTGCAACAGGCCCTGCGTCACCTTGTAGGCGCCCTGGTATTGCGCCACTTCCTCGCCCATGACGAAGACGTCGGGATCTGCCCGCATTTCTTCGGCCATGGCTTCCTGCAGCGCCTGGCGAACGGTCAGCGTCACCATTTCGGTGCCCTCGGGCACTTCAGGGTCGCGGGCGGGCTCGAAAGCGGGCGCTTGAGGCGCTGCTTCTTCTTTTGCCGCGGCTGCGGGCTTCGGCTCGGGTTCAGCGGCTTGCGCGGAGGAGGCTTCTGCAGGAGCCTTTGCCGCGGGCGCAGCGATGGCGTCCGCATCCTCGCCGTCGCTCAACAGAGCCGCGATGGGCGTGTTCACCTTCACGCCTTCGGTGCCCTCGGGAATGAAGATCTTGCCGATCTTGCCCTCGTCGACGGCCTCGACTTCCATGGTTGCCTTGTCGGTCTCGATCTCCGCAATCACGTCGCCGGGCGCGATGTTGTCGCCCTCCTTGACGAGCCATTTCGCCAGTTTTCCTTCCTCCATGGTGGGAGAAAGCGCGGGCATGAGAATATCTGTCGGCATGAGAGGATTTGTCCTTGCTTGCGTCAGGCGGCGCTGCTGTCCACCTGGAACAGGCCGAAAGTGTTGGCTTCAGTGTCCTTGAGGTAGGCGACCCAGCCCATCCCGGGCACGGGGCCTTTTGGCAGGGCAACTTCGCCGCCCAGTGCCAGTGCCTTTTGCAGATAGGCATCGATATCGTCGACACCTATCGTGACCACGAAGGCGGTAACCGGCGAATCGGCTGCGATGTTTTCCGGCGCGAGGTCGCCCATGCGCCTCATGAGACCCCCGTCGATACCTTGTTCCGGCGCCTCTCCGGTCTTGATCGTCCAGTAGTCGAAGCCGCCGCCGCCATATGTCTGAAACTCCCAGCCGAACAACTGGCCGTAGAAATGCATGGCCCGTTCGGGGTCGGCGCAATGAATTTCGAAGTGAATCGGACGCGGCATGGCTTCCTCCTCAGGCGGAAATGACGATGTCTGTCCAGAGTTCTGCGGCTGTCGGTTCCGGGCTTTCCGTCGCAAAGTCCGCCGCTTCCGTCACAATCGCACGTACGTCCTGTTCGATGGACTTGAGATCGTCCTCGGACCCAAACCCGCGATCGATGATGCGACGCTTGACCTGTTCGATCGGGTCGTGTTCGGCCCGCATGCTCTGCACTTCTTCCCTGGAGCGGTACTTCGCCGGGTCCGACATGGAATGGCCCCGATAGCGGTAGGTCAGCATTTCAAGGATATAGGGACCCTTGCCGGACCGCGCATGTTCGATGGCCCTCGTGGCGGCATCGCGCACATAGCGCACGTCCATTCCGTCGACCTGCTCACCGGGAATGTCGAAACTCCGGCCTCGTTGCGAAAGATCGGTGGTAGCCGCCGACCGATTGACCGATGTTCCCATCGCATACTGGTTGTTTTCGATCACATAGACCACGGGCAGGTGCCACAGCTTGGCCATGTTGAAGCTCTCGTAGACCTGCCCCTGGTTCGCCGCCCCGTCACCGAAATAGGTCAGGCTCACACTGTCGTCCCCGCGATATTTCGCGGCAAACGCCAGTCCAGTACCAAGGCTGACCTGGGCGCCGACGATGCCGTTTCCGCCATAGAAACGGTGCTCGGAGGAGAACATGTGCATCGAACCGCCCTTGCCCTTCGACAAGCCCCCGCTGCGTCCGGTCAGTTCCGCCATCACGCCCTTGGGATCGAGTCCAAGTGCAAGCATGTGCCCGTGGTCGCGGTAGCCCGTGATCGCGGCATCGCCCTTGCGCGCCGCCATGGTCACACCGGTGGCGACAGCCTCCTGCCCGATATAGAGGTGACAGAAGCCGCCGATCAGGCCCATGCCATACATTTGCCCGGCCTTCTCCTCGAAGCGCCGGATCAGCAGCATCTCGCGGTAGGCGTGAAACTCTTCGTCCTTGCTGAATTCGGGAACATTTGGCTTGGCGGCTGCCGGTTTGGTGGCGGCTTTACGGGCCATGGGCTAGTTCTCCAGAACGTACGGTGCGGCGCAGCCTTGTCGGCCGGCCTGTGAAAGGGAGCGGAAAACGGTCCGCAATCTGAAGCATCTCGCGGTACTGTAGACTACGAATGACGACACGCAAATACAAATGGCAGCCGCGCGTCGGCAGCCGAATTCCGCTTAACGTCAACAAAAATCACGGATATTTCCGATTAACTGAAATCCGGTCTAACGTAGTGATGAACTGTAACTGGGTTAACCGTCGCTTTTTCCCACCAGGATAAGGGTATCATCCGGATGGGCAAGGCCAAGCAGGGCGCGGGCGCGCTCGGTGAGAATGTCGGGATCGAGCCGTTCCGGTGCAAACAGGGCATTGCGATGCTTGTAGGATTCGATTTCGGTTTGCAGCGCGGCGGACTTCGCCTCAAGGTCGGCGATCTCGCCAATCATGCTTTGCTGGCTTGTAATGCCGAACTGCCCACTGACGGCGTGGTAGCCCAGGTAGCCCTGGAACGCGAGCAGCGTGAAGGTTATCAGCAGCTTGCGCGCGACTGAGGGGCGCCTGACTCTAGTGGGCATCGTCTTCCCGGGCCGTTCCTGTTCGACCCCGGAAGTATCTCGCGAAACATTTAATGCCGGGTTGCTGGCGATCGGGTTTGGTGATCCTGACCGCCAGTCAGCCCAGCATGTGCCTCAGGCCCGTAGGATGGAGCGGCCGGCATAGCTCGCGGACGGACCAAGCTGCTCTTCGATGCGGATCAGCTGGTTGTATTTGGCGAGCCGGTCGGACCGGGCCAGAGAACCGGTCTTGATCTGCCCGCAATTCAGGGCGACCGCGAGATCGGCAATCGTGGAATCCTCTGTCTCGCCGGAGCGATGTGACATCACGGCCGTGTAGGCTGCCCGGTGGGCCATTTCCACCGCGTCCAGGGTTTCGGACAGCGATCCGATCTGGTTGACCTTCACCAGGATCGAATTGGCCACACCCATCTTGATGCCGGAGCCGAGGCGTTCGGTATTGGTGACAAAAAGGTCGTCGCCGACCAACTGGATCTTGCCGCCGAGCGCCTGGGTCAGGCCCTTCCAGCCGTCCCAATCGTCTTCGGCCATGCCGTCCTCGATGGAGATGATCGGATAACGCGCTACGAGATCTTCGAGATAACGGACCATCTCGTCGGATCCGAGCACCCTGCTCTCGCCCGAAAGGTTGTACTTGCCACTCTCGTAGAACTCGGTCGAAGCGCAGTCGAGCGCGATGTAGACGTCCTCGCCCGGCTTGTAGCCAGCCTTCTCGATCGAGGTCATGATGAAACCAAGCGCTGCATCGGTCGAGGAAAGGGCGGGCGCGAAGCCGCCCTCGTCGCCAACGCTGGTGCTCAGTCCCTCGGCGGCCAGGCTCTTCTTGAGCGTGTGAAACACTTCCGAGCCGATGCGCACCGCGTCCGCGATGCTGTCGGCGCCCACCGGCATGATCATGAATTCCTGAATGTCGATAGGGTTGTCCGCATGCTGGCCACCATTGATGATATTCATCATCGGGACGGGCAGGATGTGAGCGTTCGGGCCGCCGATGTAGCGGAACAAGGGCAGCTCGGACGACTCGGCTGCCGCCTTTGCAACCGCCAGGGACACGCCCAGAATCGCGTTGGCGCCAAGTTTGCTCTTGTTGGGCGTGCCATCGAGCTCGATCATGGCACGGTCGACCTCGATCTGGTCGAGGGCGTCAAGGCCACGCACCTCGTCCAGGATCACGGTGTTGATATTGTCGACTGCCTGGGTGACCCCCTTCCCCATGTAGGCGGTGCCGCCGTCGCGCAGCTCCACGGCCTCGTGGGCGCCGGTGGAGGCACCGGAGGGCACGGCGGCGCGGCCGAAGCTTCCATCGTCGAGAACCACATCGACTTCAACAGTGGGGTTGCCACGGCTGTCGAATATCTGGCGGCCGATGATGTCGAGGATCGCTGACATGGGTTCGGAGTCCTTTCAAATTCAGGAGGAAATGGGGTTCTGGCGCGCTTGATATACCCGCGTCACAGGGATGGGAAGTGGCGGCAACACCAGGATGCCCGCCGACGCGTTGGACTGCCAGGACGCAAAGGGGAACCATTCGTCCGTGGTGCGGGGCGCCGCAAATCAGTCCTCCGCGCCTTCCTTGCGATGCGCTTCGAGCCGGCGGGCCTCGAGTTCGGCCACGGCCCCCAGCCTTTTGCGCTCGGTCTTGGTCAGGCCATGGCTGATCCGGTTCTGCTCTGCCTTCGCCGCCGCTTCGGCGCGCGCCTTGCGCTTGCGTTGCAGCTTGAGGTTGACCACGTCGCCCATGTTGCACGGTACCTCGCGCGAAATTCGACTAGACCAGCCGGCTCTGCTCCACCGCCGCGTTGATGAACGAAGCGAACAGGGGGTGCGGCTCGAACGGACGGGACTTGAGTTCGGGGTGGAACTGAACCCCGATGAACCATGGATGGTCGGTGCGCTCGACGATTTCCGGCAGGCGGCCATCCGGCGACATGCCCGAGAACAACAGGCCATTGGCCTCGAGCACCTTGCGGTATTCGAGATTGACTTCGTAGCGGTGCCTGTGGCGCTCGCTGATATGGGTCGTGCCGTAGATGTCGGCCACCCGGCTGCCCCGGGTCAGGCGCGCGGGATAGGCCCCCAGACGCATGGTTCCACCGAGATCGGTGTCCGAGGAGCGCTCCTGTTTTTCGTTGCCCTTGACCCATTCGGTCATCAGGCCAACGATTGGTTCCCTTGTCGCGCCGAACTCGGTTGAACTGGCCGCCTTGATACCGGCGGTGTTGCGGGCGGCCTCGATGCAGGCCATCTGCATGCCGAAACAGATTCCGAAATAGGGCACGCCGCGAAGTCGCGCGAAGCGCGCAGCCTGGATCTTGCCGCCCGAACCGCGTTCGCCAAAACCGCCGGGAACCAGAATACCGTGGACGTTCTCGAGATAGGGCGCGGGATCGTCGCGCTCGAAGATCTCGCTGTCGATCCATTGAAGGTTGACCTTGACGCGATTGGCGATGCCGCCGTGCATCAGGGCCTCGTTCAACGACTTGTAGGCGTCCTTGAGACCGGTGTACTTGCCAACGATGGCGATATTGACCTCGCCTTCGGGGTTGTGAAGCCGGTTCGATATTTCCTCCCAGGAGGACAGGTCGGGATCGGGCGCATCCTTGATTCCGAAGGCGGACAGCACCTCGGCGTCCAGACCTTCCCTGTGATAGGCGATCGGAACATCGTAGATCGAGGCAACGTCGAGGGCCTGGATGACCGCCGATTCCCGAACGTTGCAGAACAGGGAAAGCTTGCGGCGCTCGCCCACCGGGATTTCCCGGTCACAACGGACCAGCAGGATATCTGGCTGGATGCCGATCGAACGCAGTTCCTTCACCGAGTGCTGGGTCGGCTTGGTCTTGAGTTCGCCGGCGCTCGGGATGTAGGGCATCAGGGTAAGATGAATGAAGACGGCCTGCCCGCGCGGCAGTTCATTGCCAAGCTGGCGAATGGCCTCGAAGAACGGCAGTCCCTCGATGTCGCCGACCGTGCCGCCGATCTCGCACAGAACGAAATCGACGTCCTCGTTCCCCTCAAGCACGAAATGCTTGATCTCGTCGGTGACGTGGGGAATGACCTGCACGGTTGCGCCGAGATAGTCCCCCCGGCGCTCCTTGGTGATGATGTCGGAATAGATTCGGCCGGTCGTGATGTTGTCGTTCTTGCCCGCCGAACGCCCGGTGAAACGCTCGTAGTGGCCCAGGTCCAGATCGGTCTCCGCCCCGTCGTCGGTCACGAAGACCTCGCCGTGCTGATAGGGCGACATCGTGCCCGGATCGACGTTGAGATAGGGATCGAGCTTGCGCAGGCGCACCTTGTAGCCGCGAGCCTGCAACACAGCCCCGAGCGCCGCCGACGCCAGACCCTTGCCAAGGGAGGAGACCACGCCTCCGGTTATGAATACGTACCGAGCCATGGGCCTTGACCTTACATCAGCATTTTGATTCGCAGGCGTCCTTTGTTACGCCAACCCAAAAAAGAAGGGGACGTTTCCATCCCCTTCGAATTCCTCGCTTGCGCGGCCTCTAGTTGCCGCTGCTTTGCCCTGACGCAGGGGCGGTGCCGGTCGTCGTGGACGTTCCGGTCGTGTCGGACGCGCCGGGTACCGGCAGGCTGCCTGCATCGCTGGGCGCGGTGGTTGCAGGTGCGGTGGTTGCAGGTGCGGTGGTTGCAGGCGCAGCTGCGCCGCTCGTGTCGGTGGCCGGTGCCGTGGAATTGTCGGTCGGGGTGGCGGCTCCCGGAACCGGAAGGTCGGTGGCCGTGCTCGCGCCCTGATCCGGCGCGAGGCCCTTGAAGGCGTCGATAACGCCACCGTTGTTGCTGGTGCCCGTGCCGCTGCTGTCGGTCGTGGTGACCGACTGCTGCGCCCTGTTGATGATATCCTGGGAACTGCGGTTCATCTGGCTCAGCACGGTCAGGCCGATGGCGGTGGCAAAGAACAGGGCCGCAAGTATTGCCGTTGTGCGGGTGAGAAGATTTGCCGACCCGCGGACCGACATGAGTCCGCCCCCGCCCCCGATGCCGAGCGCGCCGCCCTCGGAACGCTGCAACAGAATGACGCCGATCATGGCGACGACGATCAGCAGGTAGGCAACGATCAGCACGTTACTCAACGCATCGTTCATGTCTTCGATCCCAGAGGTTGGTTCCACGCAATCGCCGCCTGCAGCGCCTGCGGGTCACCTACAGATAGTTCCCACGTCGCGCCGCACAAGGCATGGGCCTTGACAGCGCTTGGCTTACCAGAAGTTGCGCGTTCTACACGCTTGACTTGATAAATGCCAGACGTCCGTGCCGATTTTTGGGCAGCTGTCACGCTGCGGCAATGATTCCCAGAAAATCTGCCGCTTTCAGGCTGGCGCCGCCGACCAGGCCACCATTGACATCGCCAATGGCAAGGATTTCGGCGGCATTGCCCGGCTTCATCGACCCGCCATAGAGAAGTGGCACGCGGCTACCGGCTTCGCCAAAGCGCCTTTCGAGCAGCTTGCGCATTGCGCCATGCATCTGGGAGATGTCGTCCGTGGTTGGTGTGCGGCCTGTGCCGATTGCCCACACGGGCTCATAGGCGACCACGAATGTCCGCGACCCGGCCTCGTCCGGAATCGAAGCCGCCAGTTGTCTTTCCACAACGGCGAGTGCCTCGCCGGCCAGCCGTTCGGCCTCGGTCTCGCCGACGCAAATGATGGGGACGAGGCCCGAACCGAGCGCGGCGAGAGCCTTTGCCCTGACAATTGCGTCGGTTTCGCCGTGATCGGTTCGCCGTTCGCTGTGGCCGAGAATCACGTGGGTTGCCCCGGCGTCCGCAAGCATCTCGGCGCTGATATCGCCAGTGTGCGCGCCCGATTTCTGGCTATGGCAATCCTGTCCACCGACCTGTACGGCGCTGCCGCGCGCCTTCTCGGCCATGCGCGAGATCAGCGTGGCCGGCGGGCAAATCAGGATTTCGCAGCGCAGTTCCGGGGTATCCTCGACCCCCTCGCGCAGGGCCTCGATTTCGGCCAGCGCCGCTGCAGTGCCGTTCATCTTCCAGTTGCCCGCAATCAGCGGGGTAATGTTCTTGGGCATGTCAGGTGATCTCCTCGCCCCTTGCGCCCTCGCCTGCTTTGGCTTAACCGGGCCGGGTGGTACGCCTTGCGGCGCGACAGGGACCCTGTCTAATATCCGCCGCCTTTGAAAATCAATGCCTCTTGGCATGACTTCTGGAACCGGAACCGATGCTTGACAGTCTGCGCCACTTCGCCACCACCTTTGTCGGAAAGCTCCTTGGCGCCCTATTGCTGGTGGGCATGGCCGGGTTCGGCATCAACAACGTGATCCAGAACCTTGGCTCGAACACCGTCGCCAAGGTCGGCAACCAGGACATCACGATTCGAGAGTTCCAGCGCGCCTACCAGAACCAGCTCAACCAGGTCGCGCAGCAATCGGGGCAGGTACCGACCAACGAGCAGGCTGTGGCCATGGGCCTGCCCGTGCGGGTTATCCAGCAACTGGCGGCCGATGCGTCGCTGGATGGGCTCGCGGATCGCTGGGGGATCGGCGTTTCGCAGGACAAGCTGGCGGAGATCGTGGCCAAGGACCCCAATTTCGGTGGCGCACTGGGCACGTTCGACCGTCAGCAGTTCAGGCGGGTATTGCAGCAGAACGGATTTTCCGAAAGCGAGTACCTGAGCCTGCAGACCCGGTCCGCCGAGCGCCAGCAGATCGTGCTTGGCCTGTTCGATGGATTCCCTGCGCCCAAGGTGCTCGAAGACATCACCAATCGCTATCAGAACGACAAGCGCACCCTCGCCTATTTCACCATCGATCCTCTTTCGGTGCCCACTCCGGCCGACCCAACCGACCAGGAATTGGCGGATTATCTCAAGGCGCACCAGCCTGAATATCGCACCAAGGAGACCCGCACGGCGGAAATCCTGGCCCTTACGCCCGAAGCGCTCGCAAAGAATATCACCGTGACGCCTGACGAAGTGTCCGCAGAATACGAGCGCACGAAGGCGCAATATGTCGCGCTTGAGCAGAGGCAGGTCGAACAACTGGTGCTGCCCGACGATGCGGCCGTCAAGGCGTTCGAGGACGGGCAGGCCAATGGTACCGGCTTCGATGCGATTGCCGAAGGCCTGGGGTTGAAGGACAAGGTGACTGATCTCGGCACGCTGACGAAGCCGGCGATCATCGATACGGCCCTCGCCGATGCAGCGTTCTCGCTGGATCAGGGCGCCTTCAAGATCATTCCCGGGGTGACCGGCAAACGCGTGGTTTATGTTCCCAAGGTGATTGCCGGCGGGCAGGAGAACCTCGACGCGGTCCGCGACAAGGTCACCGAAAGCCTGAAGGTGCGCAAGGCGCAGGACAAGATGGCGGACATGCTCGACCAGATCGAGACGCTGCGCGCCGCGTTCAAGCCGCTCGACGAGATCGCCACGCGCTTCGACCTGCCCGTAAGCAGCGTTGCCCTGACAGCTGACGGGGCGGAACTGAGCACGGTACAGGGCATCCCGGCTTCCGCGGACAAGCAGGTGGCGGACAACGTGTTCAAGGCGGAAGTCGGCAAGCTCAGCCCGGCCGTGTCCATCAGTTCCCGCCTCACCGTGTTCTTCGACCTGAAGAAGGTGGACCCCGCGCGCGACCAGACTGTTGAAGAGGTCAAGGACAAGCTGGTCACCGCCATCGTCAACGAGAAGACCGACAAGGAAATGGCGGACAAGGCGGAGGCGCTGGTCAAGGCTATCGAAGGCGGGCAGTCGATTGACGATGCGGCCACGTCCATCAACCAGACGTCGCGCACCAGCCAGCCGATCGGACGCCAGGGTGGCGCAGGCTCGATCGGCCGGGAAGTCGCCAGCGCGGCGTTCAACGGCGGCAAGGGGCACACCGGTTACGCCAAGAATCAGGATGGCGACTACGTCGTCTTCACGGTGACCGACGTCACGCCGGCAACCGATCCCATCTCGGCCCAGTCCAAGGACTTCATAGACAACGGATTCCGCGACAATCTCTACGCCCAGTTCCTTGTCGGGCTCGAGCAGGATGCGGGAATGCACATCAACCAGCAGGTCCTGCAAAGAGTGCTCGCATTGGGCGGCGGAAACTGACGAAGCATGACTGATCAGGACTTCTCCGCGTTCGCGGCGCGCTACGAGGCAGGTCACGGACAGATCGTCTGGCGGCGGATTGTCGCCGATCTGGAGACACCGATCGGGGCCTATCTCAAGCTCGCCCAGGGCAGAGACCACACTTTCATGCTGGAATCGGTGGAGGATGGCAGCCGGCGCGGCCGTTACTCCATGCTGGGGTTCGAGCCAGATCTGTTGCTCAGGGTCAAGAACGGCCGGGCCGAGATCAATCGCCAAGCCTCGGTGGACCGCGACAGGTTCGCGCCGTCCGATGCCGCTCCCCTCGACGTGCTGCGCGAACTGGTGGCGGAATCCAAGATAGATGTCCCCGAGGGCCTGCCGCCGCAATCTGCGGGCATCTACGGCTATCTCGGCTATGACATGGTGCGGTTGATGGAAGAGTTGCCGGATGGCAATCCCGACGATCTCGGGCTTCCCGACGCCGTGCTGATGCGCCCTTCCCTTCTCGCCATCTTCGATACCCTCAAGGACGAATTGTATCTGACCTCGCCGGTCTATCACCGCGACGGCATCTCCGCCCGACAGGCCTTCGAGACGGCAACGGGACTGATCGAGGATGCGATCGCGCGGCTGGGTCGCGCCCTGCCCTTTGGCGCCGGCCTGCCTGAACTCGACCAGATCGAAGTCCGAAGCAATACCTCCCGCGACGAATATTACGGCATGGTCGAACGCGCCAAGGAATACATCCGTGCGGGCGACATCTTCCAGGTGGTGCTGAGCCAGCGCTTCGAAGCTGACTTCACCCTTCCGCCCACAACGCTCTATCGCGCGCTGCGGCGCACAAATCCTTCTCCCTACATGTATTTTCTGGATTTCGGAGGGTTCGCCGTCGCCGGGTCCAGTCCTGAAATTCTGGTGCGTCTCGATAAGGGCGAAGTCACCATCC
Organism: Devosiaceae bacterium; assembly: GCA_036563245.1. Classification (GTDB taxonomy): domain Bacteria; phylum Pseudomonadota; class Alphaproteobacteria; order Rhizobiales; family Devosiaceae; genus DATCMU01. The sequence continues at coordinate 66,446 of DATCMU010000040.1, forward strand.
GACCAATCGCGGGGACGCGGAAGCGCGGCGCGACGCCGGACCGTGATCGCGAGTTGGCGGAGGAACTTCTTTCCGATCCCAAAGAGCGCGCGGAGCACCTCATGCTCCTCGACCTGGGGCGCAATGACGTGGGGCGCGTCGCCAGGATCGGCACCGTGAAGGTCACCGACAAGTTCTTTCTCGAGTACTATTCCCACGTCATGCACATCGTTTCGAATGTCGTGGGTGAAATCGACCCCAGATACGACTTCATCGATGCGCTGAGCGCCGGGTTCCCAGCCGGCACTGTCTCCGGAGCGCCGAAGGTGCGTGCGATGGAGATCATCGACGAGCTTGAAAAGAGCCGGCGCGGCATCTACGCCGGTTGCGTGGGATATTTCGGCGCAGATGGGCGGATGGACACCTGTATTGTCCTGCGCACCGCCATCCTCAAGGACGACAAGCTCTATGTGCAGGCGGGGGCGGGTATCGTCGCGGATTCGCAGCCTGAGCTCGAGCAACTCGAATGCGAAAACAAGGCCCGTGCCCTTTTCAGCGCCGCTGAAGAAGCATTACGCTATGCCGGCGAAGCAAAGGTCGGCCAGTGATGCGCGTGCTCGTCATCGATAACTACGATAGCTTCACCTACAACCTGGTGCATTACCTGGGCGAGCTGGGCGCGCAGGCGTCCGTCTATCGCAACGACAAGATCGGTATCGATCAGATCCGCACGATGGCGCCGGAGGCGATTGTGCTCTCGCCAGGGCCCTGTACGCCCACCGAGGCGGGAATATGCCTCGACGTGGTGTCCGAATTCGGGCCCGATATTCCAATTCTTGGGGTTTGCCTCGGCCACCAGACAATCGGACAGGCCTATGGGGGCGAAGTGGTGCGCGCCCCGGAACTGATGCATGGCAAGACGAGCAGGATCCAGCATTCGGGGCGTGGAATTTTCAGGGGCATCAATTCCGGATTCGAGGCCACCCGCTACCACTCCCTGATCGTGAAGCGCGAGACCTTGCCCGCGTCGCTCGAAATCACCGCATGGACCGGCGATGGCATGATCATGGGGCTGATGCACCGCGAATACCCGGTGCACGGGGTCCAGTTCCATCCCGAGAGCATCGCCTCGGAAAACGGCCACGCCATCCTGCAGAATTTTCTCGACATCGCGCGCGACCATAATCTGGGCCGTGCGGCCTGAACGGCTGAGGGGGACGCTGATGGACATCAAGACGGCGCTGAACAAGATCGGCGCGGGCCAGGATCTGACCGGCACCGAGATGCGCGACGTGATGAACATCATCATGTCCGGTGACGCGACCCCATCCCAGATTGGTGCGTTCCTCATGGGCATGCGCGTCAAGGGCGAAACGGTGGGGGAGATCGCTGCCGCCGTGTCGATCCTCCGCGAGCGCATGGTGCCGGTCGAAGCCCCGGCGGGCGCTATCGACATCGTGGGAACGGGGGGAGACGGCGCCGGCACTTTCAACATCTCCACGGCGGCTGCCATCGTCGTCGCATCGGCTGGGGTACCTGTCGCCAAGCACGGCAACAGGGCCCTGTCGTCGAAATCGGGGTCGGCGGAGGCGCTGCAGGCGCTTGGCATCAAGCTTGACCTGACGCCCGAACAGATCAAGCGCTGCATCGTCGAGGCGGGGATAGGCTTCATGTTCGCGCCGAGCCACCACCCGGCCATGAAACACGTGGGGCCGGCCCGTATGGAGCTGGGCACACGCACCATGTTCAACCTGCTCGGGCCGCAATCCAATCCTGCGGGGGTCAAGCATTACATGCTCGGGGTTTTCGCCCGCGAGTGGGTCGAGCCGGTGGCGGCTGCCCTGCTGGCCAATCGCGCCACGCGCGCCTGGGTTGTTCATGGAAGCGACGGCCTGGACGAAATCACCACGACGGGCCCCACATTTGTCGCCTCGATCGAGGACGGCAACCTCACCAGCTTCGAGATCACCCCGGAGGATGCCGGCATTCCCCGCGCGCGGCCCGAGGATCTTCTTGGTGGCGATCCTGAATACAACGCGCAGGCTTTGCGCGATGTTCTTGCGCGCAAACCTGGCGCCTACAGGGATATCGTACTTATTAATGCTGCGGGAGCGTTCATCGTCGCTGGACGTGCAAAGACCCTGAAGGAAGGGGTGGAACTGGCTGCCAGGCAGATCGACAGCGGTGCGGCGCGCGCCACGCTCGAAAAGCTGGTTGCAGCCTCCAATGGCTAGGTCATGAGCGACATTCTCTCCAGAATCGAAGCCTACAAGCGCGACGAGATCGCTGCGGCCAAGGCCGCGCGTCCCTGGGCGGAAGTGGTGGCCCGGGCGCGGGACGAAGCGCCGACACGTGGTTTTCTGCAAGCTTTGAAGGCCGCGCGGGCCGCCGGCCGCTATGCGCTGATTGCCGAAATCAAGAAGGCCAGCCCCTCCAAGGGCCTCATTCGCGCCGATTTCGATCCCCCTGCCCTTGCGCGGGCCTATCAGGCAGGCGGAGCTTCATGCCTGTCGGTCCTCACCGATGCGCCCTCGTTCCAGGGATCGCCGTCGTTTCTTGGCGCATCGCGCGATGCCTGCTCGCTTCCGGTCCTGCGCAAGGATTTCCTCTTCGAAACCTATCAGGTCGTTGAGGCAAGGGCCTGGGGTGCGGACTGCATCCTGATCATTCTGGCCGCGGTGGGTGACGATACGGCCCGCTTCCTGCTCGATGCCGCCCGCGAGTGGGAAATGGATGCGCTTGTGGAGGTGCACGACGAATCCGAGATGGATCGGGCGCTTGCGTTGGGCGCCGAGCTGATCGGCATCAACAACCGCAACCTGCGCACCTTCGAGACCGATCTTCAAACCTCGGTGGACTTGGCGGGCAAAGTCCCTCAGGATCGTCACCTTGTGGCCGAAAGCGGCCTGTTTACCCATTCCGACCTGCAAAGGCTGGAAACTGAAGCGGGAATTGGCACTTTTCTGGTGGGAGAAAGCCTGATGCGACAGACCGACGTGGAAGCCGCGACCCGCCGACTTCTGACCGGCGCAGAGATCGCCTGACATGTCTTCACCGGATCGACTGACGCACCTCAACGACCAGGGCGAGGCGCATATCGTCGATATTGGCGAAAAGGTGCCAACCCGCCGACGCGCCGTGGCCGAGGCCCTGGTCGAAGCCAAACCTGCGACAATTGCCGCCATCGTGGGCGGCGACCTGAAGAAAGGCGACGCCCTTGCGGTGGCGCGCATCGCCGGGATCATGGCCGCCAAGAAAACAAGCGAGCTTATTCCCCTTTGCCACCCCATCGCCCTCACCAATGTCGAAGTCCGCATCGAACAGGTTGCCGGGGTTGCGGCCCTGAAGGTCACGGCGATAGCAGAAACCCTCGACCGCACGGGGGTTGAAATGGAGGCAATGACCGCGGCGTCCGTGGCCGGGCTGACCCTCTACGACATGGCCAAGGCCATCGATCGCGGCATGAGGGTTACGGGCCTGCGTCTGGTGGAAAAAAGCGGCGGAAAATCGGGAACGTTCAAGGCGGAGGATTGATCATGCTTTCGGTTGACGAGGCGATTGAGCGCATCCTTGTGCACGCAACTCCCGTTGGGACCCGCGTGGTGCCGCTTGCCGAGGCCAACGGGCGAATACTGGCCGTGCCGGTGGTGGCCGCCAGCGACCAGCCCCCCTTCGCGGCCAGCGCCATGGACGGTTATGCGGTGCGTGCCGAGGATGTGCGCGCCGGAGCCGTGCTGGAACTCGTGGGAGAATCGCAGGCTGGAGCCGGACTTCAGGGCAAGGTCGCGTCTGGGCAGTGCGTTCGCATATTCACGGGCGCGCCGATGCCCGAAGGCGCGGATTCGGTCGTCATGCAGGAACTTGCGACCGCAAAGGGCAAGGCGATCGCTTTTGCCGAGTCGGCTCGTATCGGCCAGAGTGTGCGCAAACGCGGGAATGACTTCGCCACCGGCGAGGAACTGATCGCAACCGGTACACGACTTGGGCCGGCGGCGATCTCGCTGATTGCAGCCGCCAACCAGGCGCAGGTCTCCGTTCACAAGCGACCCGGGGTCGCGCTGCTTGCAACCGGCGATGAACTCGTGGCGCCTGGCACAGAACTCGCGGAAGGGCAGATCGTCGCCTCAAACAGCTGGGGCCTTTCGGCCCTGTTCTCCTCTATCGCTGGCGACGTGCATGACCTCGGGATCGCCCCGGACAACGAGACCGCGTTGGCCGAGAGCCTGCAAAGAGCGTTCGACACCGGCGCAGAAGTGATTGTTACCACTGGCGGCGCGAGTGTTGGCGATCACGACCTGGTGCAGCCGGTCCTCCAGTCGCTCGGCGTCGAAATCGACTTCTGGAAAATGGCCATGCGTCCGGGCAAGCCGCTCATGTTTGGCACGAAAGGCCATCGGCTGGTCTTCGGCCTGCCCGGCAACCCCGTTTCCGCGCTTGTCACCGCGACCGTGGCAGTTCTCCCCGCGCTGCGGCAGATGGCGGGTCTGGCCGAACCGCGCTGGCGACCGATGCGTCTGCCGCTCGCCGCAGCCATTCCCGCCAATGGACCCCGGCGTCATTTCCTGCGGGGAAACATGGTGCTCGATGACGAGGGTACCCCCGCGGCAATGCCTTTGACGGAGACCGACAGCGCCCACCTCTCGTCGCTTGCCGGCGCGGATCTGTTGATCGTACAGCGCGAGGACAGCCCCGCCCTGGAAGAAGGCGCCCTGGTGGAAGTGATCCCGCTGAACACCGTCTGGCCATAAGGCCTCCGCGAAACCTGAAATTATCCGGCCGGGTTGCAGAACATACATGGAACATCTATAAAAGTTCCATATTTGTTCTGATTCCCAGAGGCGGAGCCGCGGGGGGCTGCCATGCTGACGCGCAAGCAACACGAACTGCTCATGTTCATCCACAACCGGATGAAGGAAGCCGGGATCCCCCCGTCATTTGATGAGATGAAGGATGCCCTCGACCTGAAATCGAAGTCTGGCATCCATAGATTGATCACCGCACTCGAAGAACGAGGGTTCATCAGGCGTTTGCCAAACAGGGCAAGGGCGCTTGAGGTGGTCAAGCTGCCCGACTCGATGAACCCTTCGCTCGGTGGTAAACGGGCGCGCTTCGAGCCGAGCGTGATCGAAGGAGATCTTGGACGGGCCCCTGCTCCGGCTGCCCCGTCAGTCGGCCAGCAGGATGACATGGGGCGGCCGGTGGCCATACCGGTCATGGGTCGAATCGCCGCTGGCACGCCAATTGAGGCGATCCAGACCCACAGCCATACCGTCGCCGTGCCGCCGGAGATGCTGGGGCCGGGAGAACATTTCGCCCTTGAGGTGCGCGGCGACTCAATGATCGAGGCCGGAATATTCGACGGGGACACCGTCGTCATCCATCGCCAGAACACCGCGGGTAACGGCGAAATCGTCGTTGCCCTGGTGGATGATCAGGAAGCAACCTTGAAGCGGCTTCGCAGGCGGGGCAATTCCATTGCGCTCGAAGCGGCGAACCCGGCTTACGAAACCCGAATTTTCGGCCCGGACCGTGTGCAGGTACAGGGGCGGCTCGTGGGTCTGCTCAGGCGATACTGAGCGCTTTCGGGCCAATTTCGGCTCGCCCGGAGCGTCGTTCTGGGTAGCACAATAGATTGCTTGTGCTCGACTGCCGTTTGAGTTCGGGCAGCCGGAATGGCGGCGTTGCAGCCACGAATGCTCATTTGCGAACAGGTTTCGTCCCGTCCTTGTGTCTTGTGCCCAATGCAGGTGGCCATGCGGCCCGGGTTGGTCCCCTTTTTCCCAATAGCCCTGAAAACAGGTCCGGACTGCGGAACTTGAAATACTGCGTTCCCGACAGACGGAACAAAGGCAAATTGCTGTATTTCATTAGCTTTGCCGCGATTGACAGGTATTGGGCGACCAAGGATATTCGCGGCCGTCCATTCGCCTAGCTGGGGGCTTCCCACCACATGAATCACACACTGCCCGCCTGGATCGGTATCGACTGGGGCACCACGAACGTGCGTGTGTGGGGCGTGTCGGCGACCGGTGAAATCCTGGTTCGCCATGATTCGGAGAAGGGTATGGGGCGACTGACTCCGGACCTTTATCCCGAAGTTCTGGCGGGTCTGGTCGAAGGGGTCTTCGACACGGAGAACCCTTGCCCGGTCGTGATCTGCGGGATGGCCGGTGCGCGGCAGGGCTGGCGCGAGGCGGCCTATCTGGACGTGCCGGCAGACCTGTCGCTGATGGGTGCGCGTGCCGTCGCGGTAGAGGTTCCCACCCTGGGATTGTCGGCACGCATTCTTCCCGGCGTTTGCCAGAGCGGAACCGGGAACCAGGACGTCATGCGCGGCGAGGAAACGCAATTGCTCGGACTTTCGCTGTTGAAGCCCGGGTTTGCTGGAGCTGTGTGCATGCCCGGAACCCACAGCAAGTGGGCGCAAATCGACGGCAGTACCCTCAACCGCTTCTCCACAGTGATGACCGGGGAGATTTTCGATGTTCTCAGCCATCACAGTGTGTTGCGGCATTCGGTGCTGGGCGCGACCGACACGGAGCAGCAGGCCGAAGGTTTTCATCAAGGTGTCGAGCAGGGTGCCGCCGACCCGGCGCGGCTGACGGCTCGCCTGTTCAAGGTTCGCGCCGCGGCGCTGCTCGACGGTCGTTCCGCGGCCTGGTGCTCGGGCTATCTTTCCGGATTGCTGATCGGCACGGAGATCGGAAGCCATCTGGATTGGATCGTCAATGGGCGCATTCCCATCGTCGGCGGACGTAATTTGAGCAGGCTCTATGCCGATGCTTTCAGCCATGTGGGCGTGAAGGCCGAGATCATCGACGCCGAGGCAGCAACGTTGAGGGGCCTCCAGTCGGCACTTCAGCAGATCAGGGGATAGGAGCCATGGAGCACCGCCACATCATTGCAATCCTGCGCGGCATCACGCCCCCGGAAGCGAGCTTGGTTTGCGAGGCGCTCGTTGACGCCGGCATTACCATGATCGAGGTGCCGCTCAATTCGCCGGATGCGTTGACGTCTATCGAGAAGCTCTCGCACGAGTTCGTGGATCGCGGCCTGATCGGTGCGGGTACGGTCCTCGACGAGGAAGGAGTCGATGCGGTTGCCGCCGCCGGCGGACAATTCATCGTCTCGCCGGACTGCAACAAGGCCGTCATCCGCAGGACGTTGAGGCGGAGGCTCCTGTCGTATCCCGGCGTCTTCACGCCCAGCGATGCATTCCGCGCCATCCGGAACGGCGCCACGGGCTTGAAATTCTTCCCTGCCGAGGTGCTTGGACCAGCCGGCATTCGCGCCATGAAGGCGGTGTTGCCGTCCCATGTACCGCTCTATGCTGTCGGTGGCGCCAATCCAGAGAATTTCGATGTATATTTCGCCGCCGGATGTAGCGGATTTGGCCTGGGGACCTACATCTACAAACCTGGCTACAGCGTTGAAGACGTTGCCGAACGGGCCCGGGTGGCGGTCGAAGCCTATGACCGACAGAAAGACAAGTGAACATGCGCGCTGAACTGCTGATCGACTGCAAGTGCCAGCTTGGAGAGGGGCCGCTGTGGCATACTGGCCGGCAGGAGCTTTTCTGGTTCGATATTCTCGGCAAGCGGCTCTATTCCGCGACTGCCGACGGACACATGCAGGGCGAATGGGCTTTCGACAGGCATGCGAGCGCCGCAGCAATTGTCAGCGACACGGAACTCGCCATTGCCCAGGCCGGCAAGGTGATCAGGCTCGACCTTGCCAGCGACGCGCGCACGGATCTGGCGCCTCTTGAAGCCGACATGCCCGGCAACCGGTCCAATGATGGACGGGTACACCCTTCGGGCGCCTTCTGGATCGGTACCATGTCCCTCACCGATACACCGGGCATGGGCTCGGTTTATGCCATGCGGGCGGGCCGGATGGAACGTGTGGTCCGGGACATATCCATTTCCAATTCGATCTGTTTCTCACCTGACGGGAGGACGGCATATTTTGCCGACACGCCCACCGGGCTGATCGTGAAATGCGCAATCGACCCGGATACCGGGCTGCCGGTGTCTTCTTGGGAGCTGTTTGCCGACACCAGGAACGAGCCCGGCAAGCCGGACGGATCGGTCGTCGACAGCGAAGGTTGTCTGTGGAGCGCCCGTTGGGGTGGATTCAGCGTCATCCGCTATACGCCGCAAGGCAGTATCGACCGGGTGATCGAGGTGCCGAGCCGCAACGTGACCTGCCCATCCTTCGGCGGCGCCGACCTCCGGACGCTGTTCCTGACAACCGCGCGCAGCGGCCTCAACACCGAGCAGCTGAATAGCGACCCTCACGCCGGCGGCATTTACGTCATGGAACCCGGCGTGGCTGGGCAAGCCGAACCCAACTTTATTCCCTGAAGGCACACGCGATGCGTCCCACTCTTGGCGTCTGTTACTACCCCGAACACTGGCCGGAGGATCGCTGGCAGCTGGATGCCGCGATGATGAGCCAGGCCGGAATATCCTATGTCCGCGTCGGCGAGTTCGCCTGGTCTCGCCTTGAACCCAATCCCGGCCAAATGCATTTCGACTGGCTCGAACGCGCAATGGATGTATTGGGGGAACACGGGCTCAAGGTCATTCTGGGTACGCCGACCGCGACACCGCCGCGCTGGATGCTCGACAAATATCCGGACATGCTGGCGCTCGATGTCGAAGGTCGGCCGCGCGGCTTTGGCTCGCGACGGCACTATTGCTTCTCGCACCAGGGATATCTCGAGGAAAGCAGACGTATCACCCGCATTCTGGCCGAGCGGTTTGCCGGGCATCCGGCGCTTGGAGGCTGGCAGACCGACAACGAATTCGGCTGCCATCTCACCGTCGTTTCCTATTCGCGTGCGGCGCTGGCGGAGTTTCGCAATTGGCTCAGGCGGCGGTACGGCTCTATCGAGCGGCTGAACCAGGCCTGGGGCAACGTCTTCTGGTCGATGGAGTATTCCCACTTCGATCAGATCGGATTGCCGAACCTCACAGTTACCGAGGCCAATCCCGCCCATTCGCTGGATTTCCGGCGGTTCTCGTCGGACCAGGTTGTGCGCTTCAATCGGGCACAGGTCGAAATTCTCAAATCGGCGCGGCCGGACCTTCCGGTCATCCACAATTTCATGGGCCGATTCACCGAATTCGATCATTTCGATGTCGGCGCGGACCTCGATGTCGCCGGTTGGGACTCCTACCCCCTGGGTTTCCTCGACCAGAGCGACAATCCGTCGGGGCACAAGCTTGCCTATCTGCGCCAGGGAGACCCCGACTTCCAGGCCATGCACCACGATATCTATCGTTCCGTTTGCGGGGGGCGCTGGTGGGTTATGGAACAGCAGCCGGGGCCTGTGAACTGGGCACCGCACAATCCGGACCCGCTAGCGGGCATGGTGCGCCTCTGGAGTTGGGAGGCTTTCGCCCATGGCGCCGAGGTCGTGTCCTATTTCCGCTGGCGTCAGTTTCACTCGGCGCAGGAGCAGATGCATGCGGGCCTGCTTCGCCCGGATGGCGCCCCTGCCCCGGCGCTAGATGAAGCGACACAGGTCGCCAGCGAACTGCGGAAAGTCGGGATTTCCGAGACGTGCGCGCGGGCGCGGGCCGCTATCGTTTTCGACTATGAGAGCGAATGGGCGTGGCAGATCCAGCCTCACGCCAAGGGCTTCAGTCACTCCGCCCAGGTGCGCGCCGCCTATGTCGCGTTGCGCAAGCGCGGCGTCGACATCGACATCCTGCCCAAGCATGCCAAGAGCTTCGAGGGCTACGACCTTGTGGTCATACCGGCGCTGTTTGCCTGGAACGACAACCTGCTTGCAGCGTTGCGATCGTTCAAGGGACAAGTCCTCGTCGGGCCGCGCTCGGGCTCGAAAACCGGCGACTTCACGATACCGGATTCCCTGGCTCCGGGGCTGCCACCCGAGCTTCTGGATGCAAGGGTACTCCGGGTGGATTCCTCGGATGCTGGCCTGCGCGTGCCGGTCGAAGGCGGCGGAACGGTCGGGCATTGGCGCGAGCGGCTGGAAGCGTCTTGCGACGTGCTGATGACGGATGATGAGGGCGAAGCCGTGCTGATCGTGCAGGGTAACCTGCATTATCTCGGCTCGACCGGCGATGCGGCATTCATGCAGCGCGTGCTCGATGGGCTGCTGGAGCGCGCCGGTATCGCAGCCCTTGATCTGCCCGAAGGTGTTCGGGCGCGCTCACGCGATGGTTGTCGCATCTATGTGAATTATTCGGCCCGGCCGGCCACGATCGCGCTCGCCGCCGATGAAAGCGGCTACGTGCTGGGTGGGCCCGAGCTGCCTCCAGCCGGTGTCACCGTAGCGCGCCTCTCCATGGGCGGTTGACATCGGTTATTGCCGAACGCCGGCTGAAACTGTGATGGACCGGGTCCCAGCGCAGCCATTCGGCGCCGTCGCGGGCGAGGTCGGTTGTGTCGATGACCGTGGTCCGGCCGCGACAAGCGGCCGGTGCGGGCAAGCGCGCGATCACCAGATCGGCACTCCGGCAGTCTTCCGCGAAGGCAGAGAGATCTTCCACGATCGCAACGGTGAAACCACCCGCACCGTGCGCGAAACATCCTGAGGCATCGCATGCTTCGGCGGCCAGATGGTCCAGGATCGGCTCACGATAGGCGTCGCTCCAGGCGTCCGGCGCGAAGCTGGCGCGCCGGCCTGTCGCAAGAGCCATTCCCTGCTCGCCCCTGACCGCCACAGCCTTCGAATTGTCGGCGACCAGGAGATCTGGCCTCACGTCAATGCCGAACCCCATGACCATCGGGATGGCCAGCAATGGTCCAACGAAGCGCCAGCGGTTCCGCAGGAAGGCGAACCACGCAAGTGCGGCCAGGCCGATTGCCAGCGACACCGGCGCCAACAGCGGCGGCCCGGGCAAGACGCCACTCCAGCCCGCGACGACATGTGCCGTGTCGAGCATGCGATCGATGCCCCAGCCCATAAGCTTGAAGGCGGGGCCGGAATACCCCAGTGGGATGAGCAGAACCCCTAGAATTGCCGAAGGCAGGATGATCGACCCCACCAACGGCACGACCACGATATTGGCCAGAACGCCCAGAGGCGCGGCCTGCTGGAAGTGATAGACCGCGAACAGCGCCGTGGCGCCGCCGGCCACCAGACTGGTCACGGCCATGTCGCGCAACCAGCGCACCATGCGATCTATCCTGCCCCACCTGGGCGAAGACCTTCCCGCAAATTCGTACACGCCAATCAAACCGACAACGGCAGCGAACGACAACTGAAAGCCGGGCTGGAAAACGCTCTCCGGCGACAGGAGAATGACGGCCATGGCCGCCATCGCCACGTTCCGCATGGTCAGGGCGCGCCGTCCGGCGAGCATTGCCCCGAACATGAGCAGCAACATCAGGGTCGCGCGAACGGCCGACACGCCGCCGCCCGAAAGCATAAGGTAAGTCAGGGCGACCATCGCACCGCCAAGCGCGGCTATGCGCCTGATATCGGCGCGCAGCGTCAGGCCGTGCGAGAGTGCGAGCAGCGCTCGCAGCACGGCAAAGGCCCCGCCGGCCACCAGCGACAAATGCAGGCCGGAAATCGCGAGCACATGGGCCAGACCGGCAGCGGCCATGACATTGCGGGTCGCCTCGTCGATCCTGGACTGGTCGCCGATGGTGACCGCCCGCGCGATGGCGCCCTCCGACACCGACAGGGCTGCGTCGATACGTTGTCCAATCGTCGCGCGAAGGTTCGCGATCAGGCCCATCGGGAAAGCATCCGCTGTGCGGGGCATAACCTTGAGCGTGCCCGTGGCCGCGCCATATGCGCCGATCCCGGCGAAGTAGCTGGAGAATTGAGGGTCGTAGCCACCGGGGCGAACCGGGCCGGGTACAGGATAGAAACGGATGGCCCCCTCAATCGTGTCCCCGGCGGCAATCTCTGTTGAAGCCGACACGGATATGCGTGCGCGTCGAACGTCGACAGCCCGGCCGCCTTGTAGCCCCGATAGTCCTGAAATCACGAGACGCTGCGTGTCGCCGCCACCTGGCGAAACCTCGTCCACATGCGCGGTGTAAATGCCATATCGTGGGGTCTGCAGCATTGTTGTGCCGAACAACTGGCCATGGGCGGCGATCAGGGTGAACCCCGTCCAGAATGCCATTCCCACCAGCAGCCACCGAAAGATCGCCATTTTTCGCCGCGAGGCGACCAAGGCAACAAACAGCGTCAACCAGATTATCGGGGGTGCCCAGGGTTGTGGCTCGAAGCCGGCGGCCCGATATGCCATCGCTCCGGCGATCATCAGCGCCGGCATCAGCACGAATAGTCGCCGTTCGGTCAGTGCGTCGGCGAAGGCACCCTCGAACGAAGCTCGAATCCTTCGGAACCGGCCTTGCGGGTGCGTGCCGGGCAGGCTCGCGGCAGGCAATAGCGGCCGCCGCGGCAGAACCTCGCCGGCCCTGTCGTCCTGCAGTGTACCGGCCGACACCCCCATTCTCCGCCCTGCCCTTGCACTCGTCGGGGGCTATGCTACACACCTGCCGACCAAAACCAAATGCTGGGCACCATGTCTCGATCAGTCGTCACCCGTTTTGCGCCCTCTCCCACCGGATACCTGCACATTGGCGGCGCGCGTACCGCGCTGTTCAATTGGGTCTACGCGCAAAAGACCGGCGGCAAGATGCTGCTTCGCATCGAGGATACCGACCGCGAGCGCTCGACCGAGGCGGCGGTCGACGCCTTGCTGGATGGCTTGAGCTGGCTGGGCATCACCTGGGAGGGCGAACCGATATCCCAGTTCGCCGGTGCTGCCCGCCACGCGGAAGTTGCCGAAGAGCTTCTGGCACGCGGCCATGCCTACAAGTGCTATTGCTCGCCGGAGGAGCTGGCCGAGATGCGCGAAACTGCGCGCGCAAAGGGTCTTCCGCCCCGCTATGACGGCCGCTGGCGCGACCGGGACCCGTCCGAGGCGCCGGCCGGCGTGGCCCCGGTCATCCGTATCAAGGCGCCTGAAAGCGGCGCAATCATCGTCGAGGATCACGTTCAGGGGCAGGTCGTGTTTCAGGCCGAAAATCTCGATGATTTCATCATTTTGCGGTCTGATCGCACGCCCACATACATGCTGGCTGTTGTGGTGGATGATCACGACATGGGCGTGACCCATGTCATTCGCGGCGACGACCACCTGACCAACGCCGCGAGGCAGATCCTGATCTACCAGGCAATGGGCTGGCGTGTGCCGGAGATGGCCCATGTCCCCCTGATTCACGGGCCGGATGGGGCCAAGTTCTCCAAGCGTCACGGCGCACTGGGCGTGGACGCCTATCGCCGGATGGGGTACCTGCCGGCGGCGCTGCGCAACTATCTTGCACGGCTCGGTTGGGCGCATGGCGACGACGAAGTTTTCTCCACCAGCCAGATGGTGGAGTGGTTCAGCCTCGAGGCGCTGAACAAGGGTGCCGCCCGCTTCGACTTCGCCAAGCTCGAAAGCCTGAACGCGCACTATATCCGGCAGAGCACGCCGGCCGATCTTTATGATGTCATGGTCGCACTTGCCGAGGAAACCGGACGCGATGTCGATTTCAAGGGCCTGAAAGAGCGCAAGAGCACCGTTCTTGCGGCACTTCCCGAATTGCAGCCTCGTGCCAAGACGGTGCTCGAGCTTATCGATCTGGCCGGTTTCATCTATGCGCAGCGACCGCTCGCAATGGATGACAACGCCAGGGCACTTCTCACGCCGGAAGGGCGCGCCAACAATCAAAAGGTCGCCGACATCCTGCGCGGGGCGACCGAATGGCACCATGAGGCGCTTGGCGCGATGGTGCGGGAGTTCGCGGAGGCGGAAGGGCTCAAGCTGGGCAAGGTGGCCCAGCCATTGCGCGCGGCCTTGACCGGCCGCACGGTATCACCCGGGATCTTCGAAGTGATGGAACTGATCGGGCGCGAAGAAACGCTCGGCCGGTTGGCCGACCAGGCCTGATACGCACAAAGTCGCATGTGTCGCAGGCCTTGGGCACATGCGATTATGTTGCATGCACCGGGCAAATCGGCTACCCAGTCCCGACACCTCATTTCAATGATTTGTCAGCCTGGCCGTGCCCGGTTTGCGGGGGTTGTGTCGCTAGTGGCCAGCGCTGGCGACGCTCGCGTGGAGGCTGATTCATGACCGACAAGAATGCCAAGCTGACAATCGGAAGCCAGAGTTTCGAGTTTCCGATAATGGACGGCACCGTGGGCCCCTCCGTGATCGACATCCGGTCTCTTTATGCCAAGACTGGCCTGTTTACATATGACCCGGGTTTCACCTCCACTGCGGCCTGCGACAGCGCCATAACCTATATCGATGGCGACAAGGGCGAGTTGCTGTACCGCGGTTATCCGATCGACCAGTTGGCGGAGAAGTCGCACTATCTCGAGGTGTGCTACCTACTGCTCTATGGGGACCTGCCCACCGCGCAGGCATTGCAGGACTTCGAGAATCGCGTGACGCGCCACACCATGGTGCACGAGCAGCTTCACTATTTCTTCCGCGGTTTCCGCAGGGATGCCCACCCCATGGCGGTCGTCTGTGGCGTCGTCGGTGCGATGGCGGCCTTTTACCACGACTCAATCGACATCAACGATGCGGAGCAGCGCGAAATCGCATCCATCCGCATGATCGCCAAGATACCGACCCTTGTGGCCATGGCGTACAAGTATTCGGTGGGTCAGCCGTTCGTCTATCCGCGTAACGACCTCGATTACGCGTCGAACTTCCTGCACATGTGCTTCTCGGTTCCTGCCGAGAACTATGTCGTCAATCCCGTGGTCTCGCGGGCGATGGACCTCATCTTCACACTCCACGCCGACCACGAGCAGAATGCGTCGACGTCGACAGTCCGGCTGGCCGGTTCGTCGGATGCGAACCCCTTTGCCTGCATCGCGGCGGGGGTGGCGTGTTTGTGGGGCCCCGCACATGGCGGCGCCAACGAAGCGGCGCTGAACATGCTCAAGGCCATCGGAACGCCGGATCGCATTCCCGAATTCATCGCCCGTGCCAAGGACAAGAACGATCCCTTCCGCCTGATGGGTTTCGGGCATCGGGTCTACAAGAACTACGATCCCCGCGCCAAGGTAATGCAGGACACCGCGCGCGAAGTGCTCGACCTGCTCGGCGTGCACAACAACCCCACCCTGCAGGTGGCCCGCGAACTGGAGAAGATCGCGCTGCACGATCCCTATTTCGTCGAGCGCAAGCTTTATCCGAACGTCGATTTCTACTCCGGCATCATCCTGGAAGCGATCGGTTTCCCCACCTCCATGTTCACCGCGATCTTTGCGCTGTCCCGGACGGTGGGCTGGATTGCACAGTGGAAGGAAATGATCGGCGACCCGCAGAAGAAGATCGGCCGTCCGCGCCAGCTCTACAATGGGTCGGGCAGCCGCGAATACGAGCCGATCAACAACCGCTAGAGCCTGCTTGAGCGCTCGATATGCGCGAGGACCCTGTCTGCGGGGTCCTCGCGTTTTTGTTCTCCCAGCCCGCTTTCCATTCGCTGGCGCAAGTCAACAAAAGCCGAAAGCTGCCGTCGCCTGGCCTCCGTATCGTCCACCAGGCCGGTGACGACCTCGACAAGGCGGTCCGCATCCGGTTCCGACAGGATCACCTCGGGCACGATCTGCTCACCCATGATGATATTGGGCAGGCTGATGGCGGCCGGCCGTGCCTTCGTGTAGCGCCGGGCCTGCCCACGGTCGCCGAGATAGGTCGTCACCATGGGGATCCCGGAAAGGGCGAGTTCCAGCGTAACTGTACCAGCGCAGGCAACCGCGAGCAGTGCATCATCCTGTGCGCTTTCCCGGTCCTGCTGTGTGGTCGCCAGTTCCACCTCGACGCGCCAGCCCTTGACCTCGCGGTGCAATCGGTCAGCGAGCCGTGCCAAGGTCGGCATCGTGAAACCCGAGACGGACGGATGACCGGCCAGCCGTTCCGCGACAGACCGCATCAATGGCAGGTGCCGACGCAATTCGCCTTCCCGGCTTCCGGGCAAGAGAAGCACGCGGCCCCGGTTGCGAATATCTTGCCGCAGTCGCGTATCCCAAAGCGCAGGGTGGCCGACATAGGACGTGTACGGGCCACCCAAATTCCGCATTGTCGCAGGCTCGAATGGAAAGAGCGACATGACCTCGTCGAACACACCCTTGAGTGCAGCGGCCCGTTCTGGCCGCCATGCCCAGACCGAGGGCGCCACATAGAGGAGCATCGGGCCGGCGAAACCGAGCCGGCGCGCCCCCAAGGCCAGCCGGGCCGAAAATTCCTGGGCATCGACCAGTACGACGATATCCGGGCGGAAGGCGATCAATGCCCGCCTTGCCTCCCGCAGCCGCCACAACAGGAGTGGAAGGCGTCGCAGGACATCAGAGAAACCCATGACCGAGAGATCGCTCATGGGAAAAAGGGAACGCAACCCTTGCTGGTGCAATCTCTCGCCGCCAACGCCGCCAATCTCGAGATCGAGACGATCGCGCAGGTGCGACACGAGATCGGCAGCAAGCCGGTCGCCCGAAGGTTCCCCGGCCAGAATGAACAACCTGATCGGTCTAGTCATCCTCAAGGGTCAGCCCCAGCACCGTGACCCCTTCGCGCATCGCCGCGTCCACAAGCAAGGCCCGATCGAGCACCAAGCTGCGCCCGGCCTCCACGGCGATTGTGGCAATTCCGGCCATCGCGGCCCGTGAAACGGTCGCCGGGCCAATAGCGGGCAAGTCGACGAACATGGGTTGATGCGGCTTCATGGCCTTTGCAAGCAAGAGCCTTGCCTTGCCGTCCCCTGCGATCCCACTTTGTCTGTATTCCCCGACACGTGCGATCAACGCATCGGTTCCCGCGATATCCTCGACCGCAATGACGCGGCGCCCAGCGCAGACCGCGGCCTGGCCGATATCGAGCGCCCCAATGGCGCGCGCGGTTTGAAGCGCAAACCGGGCGGCATCAAGCGTCACCCCATCCGGCTCAGGCCCGCCAATGACGCCGACTGGCGCAAGCAATTCGGGCAGCAGTTCATGGATGCCGACCAGCCGGGCGCCCGTCAGCTTTTCAACAGTTGCGCCAAGGGCCGACAACCCCGCATCGCCAACGGGCAGTGGTCCGGCGGCTCCTCCCGGCATGAGTGTGGCCAGGCGCTCCCGCGCGGCATCGGGTATATGCACACCGCCCACCAGGCAGACATCGGTGGCGCCGAATTCGCGCATCGCGGCAAATGCACCCATCGGATCGGAAAGGTCGAGCGGCATGACGGGTACGTCGCCAAGATCGCTGCGTGGCGCCAGCGCCATCACCAGCAACGGCCACCCCGCTCGGCGCGCGAACGCTACGGCTTCAACGACAAGTGAGCCGCTGCCGGCCACGACAGCCAGGCGACGCAAGGTGCTCATTCGTCGGCGGCGCCGTTCAGCGGCGTGCAAATGCGGCGTTCGGAATCGTTTTGGATGAAAGCGATGATGTCGTTGACCAGAGGCTGGTCCTTGAACAGCACCGAGGCGTCTTCCACTCGCTCGCGCAACGTTCCTTCATTCGAAAATATCAGGCGGTAGGCGGCGCGCAGGTTGTGAAGTGCATCGCGCTCGAAGCCACGACGCTTGAGGCCAACCAGATTCAATCCGCCGAGATGCGCGGGATTTCCCACCGCCATCCCATAGGGAATCACGTCCGCCTCGACCTTGGTCATTCCGCCGATGAACGCGTGCGGACCAATGCGCACGAACTGATGCAAGCCGGAATGGCCGCCAAGAATGGCATAATCGCCGACCGAGCAATGGCCGGCGAGCCCGGCGTTGTTGGACAGGATGACGTTGTTGCCGATCTGGCAGTCATGGGCAATGTGTGCGCCGATCATGAGCAGGCAGCTATTGCCGACCCTGGTCACCATCCCCCCGCCTCTCGTTCCGGGATTGAGCGTCACATGTTCGCGAATGACGCAATCCGAGCCGACCTCGAGGCGGCTTGGTTCGCCGTTGTATTTCAGATCCTGCGGTGGATGGCCGATGGAGGCAAACGGATAGATTCGGGTCCGTGCACCTATCGTCGTGCGCCCGGCGATCGAAATATGCGAGATGAGTTCGACGCCCTCGCCAAGCTCGACCTCGCCTTCGACGACGCAATAGGGACCGATCTTCACCCCTGCGCCCAGTTTCACCTGCGGCCCGACAAGAGCGGTTGCATGGATGGCGGCGGTGGTCACGCTTCCTCCTCGACGATCATTGCGCCGACTTCGGCTTCGGCGACAACGATCCCATCGACCATGGCCTTGGCTTCATAGCGGCCAACAGTGCGCCGACGGTGGATCTTGCGGATATGGTACTCGATCCGGTCGCCCGGACCCGCGGGTTTGCGGAACTTCGCCTTGTCGATGGTCAGCAAATAGACCTTGTGTTTGGCTCCGCCCGTCCTGAGATTCTCTGCAATCGCCATGGCGCCGGCAGTCTGCGCCATGCCCTCGATAATCAACACCCCGGGGAATACCGGATGCCCAGGAAAGTGGCCCTGGAAAATCGGCTCATTGAACGTGACGTTCTTGATGCCGATGGCACTGTCCTCACCATCGATCTCGATGATGCGGTCGATCATGAGGAACGGATAGCGATGAGGAAGGTGGTGCAGAAGATCGCCGATATCGAGCCGGGACAGCTCTTTCTTCTTCTCACCGCCGGTATCTGGCTCAGACGTCATCCTTGGCCCCCTTTGCCATCAGTCGATTCCTGACGACTTCACGCCGCCAGACCTTTATATCCTGCGCTGGATAGCCGGCAAGTCTCGAACCCGGCGGGCAAGACTTGCTCACAACCGATGCGCCATAGACAACCGTGCCGCGCCCCACGGTAAGATGCCCGGATATTCCGACGCCTCCGGCAATAACCACGCTGTCTTCAAGTACGGTAGAACCAGCGAGGCCAGCATTGCCGGATATCACGCAATTTCGGCCGATCACGCAGTTGTGGGCGATCTGCACAAGGTTATCGATCTTGGTCCCCTCACCTATGGACGTATCGCCGAGCGCGCCCCGGTCGATGGCGCTGTTGGCGCCGATTTCAACGCGATCCTGAATGATGACCCGGCCAAGCTGTGGAATCTTGCGATTGCGGCGCGCAGGATCGAGGAAGCCAAAGCCTTCCGTTCCAATCCGCACGCCGGCCTGCAGCACCACGCCATCGCCGAGATGAGCGCACTCGATCGAGCAATGCGGGCCAATGACGCAGTTTCGTCCAATGGTGACCCCCGCCCCGATAACCGAATTGGCTCCGATCACGGTTCCGCTGCCGATCTCTGCATTCGGCCCGATCACGACGCCCGGGCCGCGTACAACCCCATCCTCTATCAGGGCCTCGCCGTCGCCGGCTTCTACATAGCCGCCGACCACCTGCTTCGTGTCAGAAGGGAACAGCACGTGCAGCAGATCGACAAAAACTTCATGCGCCTTCTCGCTTTGAACCGCGAGGCAGCCGGGCGGAACGTCGCCCGCAAGGGCCGGAATGACGATTACCGCGGCCGCCCTGGTGGATTGCAGGGCCTTGCGGTAGCCAGCGCTCGCAGCGAACACGATCTCGTGTTCGCTCGCGGTGTGCAGTTCGTTTGCGCCATGGATGAGCGCATCGCCTGCCCCGCTCCCGGGCGTCAGATCGCCATGCCCGCCAAGGGTGAGCAGCTCGGCGAGAGCCAGGGGAGCGACAGGGTGATGAAAGCGGGTATCGACCATGGGATTTCGTACAAAAAAGAACCGCGGCGCGCCTGCGCCGCGGCTCCATTGATAGTGTCACGCAGTTGCGATCAGAACAAGCTCTGCAAGGTCAACTGGAAGGTCTGCGTGCTGTCCAGGCTGTCCTTGCGCAGGATGTGGGCGAAATCGCCACGCAGCGGCCCGAAAGGCGAGTCCCAGATCACCGACACACCGACCGAAGCGCGAAGCGGTTCGGTCGTGGCGTCTGCAAGTCCGTGCCACGTTACCCCGTCGAGATAGCCGGCATCCGCCCAGACCGCACCCTTGAGGCCATAGGTTTCAGGCAAGATCGGCATCGGGAATTCGAGCTCCGCCGACAGGCCGGCATACATGGTTGCACCGAACGGCTCCCCAGATGCGCTCCGGGGGCCCATGCCGCCGGCGGCGAAACCACGCACAAGATCGGCGCCCTTGAAGAAGCCTTCGGTCGGATAGACGCCGTTGCCACTGAAGTCGTTGATCACGCCGGCCTGGCCCTTGACGCTGGCTATGAAACCGCTCCCGTCCATGATCGGCATGAAGTAGCGGGCCTTGGCCTCGGTCTTCAGGTAGTTGTGATCCACTCCAGCGTAGGACTGCGACAGGCTGGCATAGAGGCCGCTGGTCGGCTTGGTCTCGCTATCGAGACTGGAATAGGCCAGCGTATAGCCGATGAACGCCTTGTTCAGGGTCAACTCCGGCGCGCCCATCCAAGTTGTATTCGGCGTGGATGCATCCTTGATCGTCTTCTGCTCGAAGCCAGCAAAGGTCGTCAGATTGACCATGTCGGTGATCGGCAGGCCGATGCGCAACTGACCACCCGTCGTATCCGTACCGAAATAGCTCGAAGATGTTTCGTCGTTGACACGCTTGTAGATATCGATGCCAGACGAGATCTTCAGGCCCATGAATCTCGGCTCCGTGAACGAGAAGTCATAGGTCCGGCCCGTAGTCGTCGCGCCAAAGGCGATCTTCAGGTACTGGCCCCGACCGAGGAAGTTCCTCTCGGTGAGCGACAGGTTGCCCATCACGCCATCCTGGGTCGAATAGCCCACGCTGGCGCCATAGTCACCGGTCGACTTCTCGACGACAGCAACGTTGATGACCACCTTGTCCGCCGAGTCGCCGGGTTCGGTCGTGATGTTCACCGAAGAGAAGAAGCCCAGGCTCTCGATCGCGGTCTTCGCCTTGAGGACGATGCTGCGGTTGAATGGGTCGCCTTCGGCGAAATCCATCTCGCGACGGATCACGAAATCACGCGTCTTGACGTTGCCCAGGATGTTGATGCGCTGGATATAGACGCGCGGACCGTTATCCACCAGGTAGGTGATATTGAAGACGTGGTTCGCCACGTCACGATCGACACGCGGCCGGACGTCGGCGAATGCAAAGCCCTGGTCCGCGGCCGACGTTGCCATGTTGGTCGCGCTGTCCTGCAGCTTGGAAGCCGAGTACTCGCTGCCCTGGTAGGTCTTGATGTCGTTCTTGAGGGCGTCGGTATTCAGCCCATCAATGCTGGTCTCGATGCCGATGGTGCCGAACTGGTAGCGGTCGCCCTCGGAGATCGTGAAGTTCACGAAATAGGCATTGCGGCTCGCGTCAAACTCGCCGACCGCCGATACCTGGGCGTCCGGGAAGCCATGATTGGCGTAGTAGAGACGGATCAGTTCCTTGTCGACGTTCAGATTGTCGTCGGTATAGGTGTCGTCGCGGAACAGCCAGCTCAGCCAGCCCGTCTGCTTGGTGCGGATGATGTTGCGCAACTGGTCGGCGCTGAACGAGTTGTTGCCGGTGAAGTTGATCGCGGCAATGGCGGCGCGATTGCCTTCATTGATGACGAAGGTGATACGGACGCGCGAATTCTCGAGAACGTCGGTCTTGGCGGTCACCGAAATATTGGTGAAGCCGGTATTCTTGTAGGCGAGCTCGATGCTCTTGATGTCGGTCTGCAGCCGTTCGTTGGTGAATACCCCGCGCGAAGCGAGATCGACCATCGAGAGCAGTTCCTTGTCCGAGAAACGCTGATTGCCCTCGAACAGGACCGAGGCAACGATCGGGTTCTCTGCGACCTTCACAAACAGGGTCGAGCTGGAGAATGTGACGCTGACTGTGGAGAACAGTCCGCTCTTGTAAAGCGAATCGATCGAGGCGTTGATCGCGGCTGTCGTCGCGGCGTCACCCACCCGCACGGTGAGGTACGAAATCACGGTGGAGTTGTCGACGCGCTGGTTCCCGCTGACGGAAATTCGCGAAATCGTCTGGGCCTGAGCGGCCTCGACCCCGAATAGTGACCCGCCTGCGCCCGCCAGGGGCGACAAGAATACCAGGGACAGGGCCAGAATCAGGCCGGACAGCAGCTTGGCGTGTTTGGTCATGACTTCTCGTTGCCTTTGAGACACTTGCCCGAGAACATGCCAAGCACAGCACGCCCCCCTTAGGCTAACTCCATTGAAACGTTTTACTGTTTTTTAAGCCAAGGGCAAGGCTCAAACCCACGTTCGGTTACCAAAAGATTGGCGGGGCTGTAATCCTGCAACACCCCCAGCGCCCACTCACTGCCACAGACTAGGCAGGTCGTTGACGAGGGTAAAGGCCGCAATTGTCAAAACCAGCGCCAAACCGAACCGGAAACCGATTTCCTGGACCCGCGAGCTCAACGGTTTACCCCGAACCACCTCGAAGAAATAGTAGAGCAGATGCCCGCCATCGAGCAGTGGTATGGGCAGCAGGTTGAACAGGCCGATATTGAGGGAAAGAAACGCGGCCAGGCTTACAAGCGGTACGATACCGAGCGCTGCGACCTGCGCGGTCAGTTCGGCGACTTTCACCGGCCCGCCGATCTGCTGCACGTCGCCACGGCCGACGAAAAAGTCGCCAAGAAACGCCCCGGTACGCTCGACGATGAACCGGATCTCCTGGAAGGTCATCCCGACAGCTTCCACCGGCCCCGGGCGATAAAGGGTGACATCGCCGCTATCGACCGAGCGACTCGCGCCAATCCGCCCGATCCGTTGGGGATTGCCAAAGCGGTCGGTCGTTTCGACGGCCTGTGGGGTCATGAGCAGTTCGACGTTCTGCCCGTTCCGGTCGACCATCACATCGATTTGCCGATCCGGTGCCGTTGCAACGAGGCGCTGGAAGTCCTCGAAGCCGCGCACGGCAAACCCGTCCACCGACTTGACCACGTCGCCGGGTTGAAGGCCGGCTTCCGCGGCAACCGAACCGGGCGTAACCGAATCGATTACCGGGGGCAGCGTGTAGCGCCCGAACCCCACAAGCAGCGCATAGAGGATGAGGAACGTGAACAGGACATTGGCCGCCGGCCCGGCAAAGACGATGGCAATGCGCTGCCAGACATTCTTGTTGACGAACAGGTGCGGCCGCAGGGCGGGGTCGACTGTCTCCGCTGCATCAGGATCGGGCACGCTCGCCGCGTTCATGTCCCCGACGAAGCGCACATAGCCGCCCAGGGGTATGGCTGAAAGCCGCCATCTTGTGCCCAGCCGATCGTTGAATCCGAACAGTTCCCGGCCAAACCCGATGGAAAAGGCCGAAATCGCCACGCCGTTCCAGCGCGCGACGAGGTAATGGCCCATTTCGTGCACGAAAACGATGAGGGTGAATACCGCAATCACCTCGACGGCGATGAAGGCATTGGCGAGAATAGTGCTGATCATGGGCGTGTTTCCAGTTTGCAGCCCGTTTGCGCGGCGAATGTGGTGAGAATGGGGGGCAAATGGCGCGCCCGCAAGGGGGAGCGTGTCACCAGACGAGAATGCCCTCGCCGACACGCCCGAAACCGGAATGCAGCACGCCGACCAGCAACATCAGGAGCGCTCCGGCCACCAGGCTGTCCAGCCTGTCCATGAAGCCACCATGACCGGGAATGATGTCGCCGCTGTCCTTGATCCGGAAGTGACGCTTGACGGCGCTTTCGGCAAGATCGCCAAGCTGGCCCGCGACGCTGCCGGCGACCGAAAGCACCAGCCCGATCCACCACGGCGAATCGGTGGCGATCAGCCAGTAGGCAACACCCGACCCCGCGCCCAGCGCAAGCCCCCCGAATGCGCCCGACCAGGTCTTGCCCGGCGAGATGTCCGGCGAAAGCTTGGCGCCACCCATCTGCCTGCCGGCAAAGAATGCCGCCGAATCCGTCATCCAGATGACGAGCCCGAGATAGACGGCTGCCAGCATGCCCGTCGTGGTTTCGCCCCGGATTGAGAGGACCGCAAACGTCGCAGCGCCGAAATAGGCAATGCCCGCGATCCGCCAGCGCCAGCGCTCGCCGCCAACGAGCGCCGCCGCGCCAATACCCAGCAAGAGCACTGTGGCCGTGGCCATGCCGCCGCCCCAAGGATAGGCGGCGCCGGCAAGCACGAGCAGCGCCATGAACAGCGGCCCGGGCCAGGCGCCCTTGCGGCCCGATATCATGGCTTCCCATTCATAATATGCGCCGGCAAAGGCGGCGCCGGTAACGATGGCGAGGGCATAGCCGCCGAAATAGACCGCGGTCGCCGTGGCCGGAATGAGCACAAGAGCGGATATCAGGCGCGGTCCGAGATCCGCCCACGGGCGCCTTCTGGCGTCATGCGCGCCTGCCTGCGGCTGGCCCCGTTCGTTCACGATGAGCGTTCCCTCAGGCCGCCGAACCGGCGTTCACGGGTCGAATACTCGCTCAGGGCTCGCCTGAACACGGTTTCGTCGAAGTCCGGCCAGTTCTCATCGACAAAGACCAGCTCGGAATAGGCAGATTGCCAGAGCAGGAAGTTCGAGAGACGGGATTCGCCGCTGGTCCTGATGATCAGGTCCGGGTCGGGCAGGCCGTAGGTGAACAGCTCCCGTTCGATCGTTGTCTCGTCGATCTCGTCAGGCTTCAGCGTTCCGGCGGCGATACGTGCCCCGATCCGCCGCACCGCCCGGGCGATTTCGGCCTTGCCGCCATAATTGAACGCGACAGTGAGATTGAGGCCCGTATTGCCTTCAGTGTCGCTTTCGACCTTGTCGATGAGCTTCCTTAGTGAGGGGTCCAGGCCAATGCGTTCCCCAATGATCCGCACATGAACGTTATTGCGGATCAGGGCTTCCAGATCCGACGCAACAAATCGGCGCAACAATCCGAAAATGAACGAGATTTCATCCTTGGGCCGAGACCAGTTCTCCGAGGAGAAGCTGAAGACCGTCAGGCATTCGACGCCATAGTCCATGCAAAGCTGCACCATGCGCCTGAGGGCCTTCACGCCCTCCCGGTGCCCCTCGGTGCGCGGCTTGCCCCGAGCCTGTGCCCAGCGCCCGTTGCCATCCATGATCACGCCGATATGTCGCGGAATCCGCAAGACTTCATCGTCCTGCGCCAGGCCTTCGATTGCTGGATCCAACGGCATATGACGCCCTCCGGCGGGCGGGGGAAAGGTCCCGAACTAGACCTGCATGATTTCCTGTTCTTTGGTCGAAAGCATGGCGTCGATCTCCGCCACGGCCTCATCGGTCGCCTTCTGCACGAGGTCGGAGTTGTGCCGGCTTTCGTCCTGCCCCATAAGGCCGTCCTTCTCCGCCTTCTTGAGATGATCCATGCCGTCGCGGCGGATATGGCGCACCGCCACACGGGCCTGCTCGGCATAGTTGTGGGCGACCTTGGTGATCTCGCGGCGGCGTTCCTCATTCAGTTCGGGAAGCGGCACCCGAATCAATGCGCCCTCGCCGATCGGGTTGAGGCCCAATCCCGACTCCCTGATCGCCTTCTCCACGGCGCCTGCCATCGAGCGGTCCCATACCTGGACACTCAGCATGCGCGGCTCGGGCACGGTCACGGTTGCGACCTGATTGAGCGGCATCGAACTGCCATAGGCCTCGACGCTGATCGGGTCGAGCAGGCTGGCGCTGGCACGACCGGTTCGCAGCCCGGCGAATTCGTCCTTCAAGGTTGCGATCGATTTCTTCATCCGCGTCTTCAACGCATCGATCGAAAACTCGTCTGCCATGTTTCTTGCTCCCGTTATCAGTTGGCGCGTCAACCGACCCGCGTACTCGGCGCGCGGCCTTCCAGAACGCCCAGCAGGCCCTCAGAGGCGCCGAGCGCATAGACAATTATCGGCAAGCGGTTGTCGCGGGCAAGCGCGAAGGCCGCTGTATCCATCACGCGCAGATTGCGGGCGATGACCTCATCGTAGCCGATCGTATCGAACCGGGTCGCGTCCGGATTGTGGACCGGATCCGACGAATAGACACCGTCGACCTTGGTTCCCTTGAGCAGCACCTCGCATTCCAGCTCGATGGCCTTGAGCGCGGCTGCCGTATCGGTGGTGAAGAAGGGATTGCCGGTGCCGCCAGCGCAGATCACGACCTTGCCGTCGGCAAGCGCGGCACGTGCATCGCGCGCGGTGAACGTATCGGCGATGGTTGGCATGGATGCGCTCGTGAACACCTTGGCCTTGGCCCCCGCCCGTTCCACGGCATCGCCCAGGGCAAGTGAATTTATCACCGTGCCCAGCATGCCCATCTGATCGGCCGTGACCCGGTCGGCGCCATTCGCGGCAACCGACATGCCGCGAAAGATATTGCCGGCGCCGATCACGACACCGATCTCGACGCCGGCCCTTGAAATGTCGGCAATCTGGCGGGCAACGGCGTCGAGGAACGCCGGCTCTATGCCAAAAGACTGGTCTCCGGTGAGCGCTTCACCGGAGACCTTGAGCAATATGCGCCTGTATTTGTGTGTGGCCACGGCCGTACCCCTGCAATTTGCCGCCGCGACCGCATCGATCGCAGCACCGGCCGTGCCGGCGAATCCGCCGTAGCCGCCGGCAAATTACGCGGTGCCGGCAGCCGCCGCAACCTCGGCGGCGAAGTCGTTTTCCTGCTTTTCGATGCCTTCGCCCAGGGCATAACGCACGAACTGGGTGAGCTTGACCGGCGCACCGACGTCGGCCTCAGCCTTCTTCAGCACATCGGAAATCCTGGTCTCGCCATCGATCACGAAGGTTTGCGCCAACAGGCACACTTCCTCATAGAACTTGCGCAGGCGTCCCTCGACCATCTTCTCGGCGATTTCAGCAGGCTTGCCGGACTGGATCGCCTGTTCCTTGAAGATGGCACGCTCGTGAGCAACGACCGCGGGATCGAGCTCCTCGGGCGTCACGGCCAGGGGACTGGGGCTAACCGCGGCAACGTGCATGGCAAGCTGGCGGCCGAGCGCCTCGAGTGCGGCCTTGTCGCCCGACGATTCCAGGCCCACCAGGATACCGATCTTGCCCAGGCCGGGGACGACCGCATTGTGGATGTAGTTGCCCACAACGCCCTGGGAAACCGAAACGGCGGCCGTGCGCCGCAGCGTCATGTTCTCGCCGATCTTGGCAATGGCCTCGGTGACTTCGTCGGACACGGTATGGCCGGTCCCGGGATAGTCCATCTTGCCCAGCTTCTCCACGTCGCCGTCCGCAGCGACCGCGAGATTGGCGATCTTGGCGACCAGATCCTGGAATTGTTCGTTGCGCGCAACGAAGTCGGTCTCGGAGTTCACTTCCACCAGGGCCGCCGTGGTCCCGGTGGACGAAACGCCGATCAGGCCCTCGGCGGCAACGCGCCCTGCCTTCTTGGCGGCCTTGGCAAGACCACGCGAACGCAACCAGTCGACCGCGGCTTCCATGTCGCCATTGGTTTCCTCGAGCGCCTTCTTGCAGTCCATCATGCCAACGCCGGTCTGCTCACGCAGCTCTTTTACCTGTGCAGCGCTAATAGCCATCTTGTCATACCTCTTTGTAGACCGCCCATGGCGGTCATCTTGCCGGACATGGCCGGCCGGATGCGAATCCGTGGATCAGCCCTTGACGAGTTCGGTCGCCTGACCGATCCAGTCGTCGCGCTCAATGCGGCCCTTCAGGCTGAGCGCTTCGTCAACCCTGGCGATATCCTCGCCCGAAAGGCCGGCGATCTGCGCGAATGTGGTCACGCCGAGCGCGTTCAGCTTCTTCTCGAGCACTGGACCGACGCCGCCGATCTTCTTGAGATCGTCCGCCTCACCCGCAGGGGTCTCGAAAAGGGGAGCCACGGCTTCATCTTCGGCTGTCGGTTCCTCGGCCGGCGCCTCGGCGATTGCAGCCTCGACTTCGACCTCGGTGGCCGCGCCAAGGTCAACGCCCTGGGCCGTCGCCGAGCGGGAGATGCCATCGATCGCGGCGCGCGACACAAGCGTGCAGTAGAGTTCGAGCGCACGGGCGGCGTCGTCATTGCCCGGGATGGGGAAATCGATCTGGTCGGGATCGCAATTGCTGTCGACAACTGCCACCACCGGGATGCCAAGCCGGCGCGCTTCCTTGATCGCGTTGGCTTCCTTGTTGGTGTCGATGATGAACAGCAGGTTGGGCAGGTTGCCCATGTCCTTGATGCCGCCGAGGTCGCGTTCAAGGCGCTCCTTCTCGCGGGAGAGCTGGAGCCTTTCCTTCTTGGTCAGGCCGCGCATGCCTTCGGCTTCCATGGCTTCGAGTTCGCGAAGCCGGCCAATGGAATGTGAAATCGTCTGCCAGTTGGTCAGGGTGCCGCCGAGCCAGCGCGAATTCACGAAATACTGGGCGCTCTGGCGTGCAGCCTCGGCGACGACCGGAGCCGCCTGGCGCTTGGTGCCCACGAACAGCACGCGCCCGCCGTCGGCCACGGTGTCCGAAATAAGCTGCAGCGCGCGATGCAACATCGGCACCGTCTGGCTGAGATCGAGGATGTGAATGTCGTTGCGGACGCCGAAGATGTACTGCTCCATCTTCGGGTTCCAACGATGCTTCTGGTGACCGAAATGGACGCCAGCTTCGAGGAGTTGGCGCATGGAAAAATCGGGCAGTGCCATTTGGCTTGGTTCCTTTACCGGTTAAGCCGCCGCAAGGAGTGCAACAGGTTGCCCTGTCACCGGTTGGACGTCGCTTCCGAGCGAAATCCGTCCCTGCGTGAGAGATTGTAGACCGGCGGCGCTATACCCCAAGAAACGAGCAAGCGCAACAGCTTCAGTTGAGCTTGACGTCCACAACGCCGCCGAGCGACTTGATGCCACCCACAAGCTCCGGGGACAGTCTGAAGTGACCGGGCAGCTCGATCTCGAACTCCCTCAGCCCCCCGTCCCGGATCACCACGAAACTGACGACCCCTTCCCCACCGGGCCGCAACTGGGATTTTATCGGCTTGAGGCATTTCGGATCGCCGGCGAACACCGTCATACGGCGTCCCATACGTTCAGCGGCGTCGCCGATCCGTTCGGCGCGCAAAAGGCGGAGACGCACGCCCTCCGGCCGCTCGTCGGCTTCGACTTCGAGAATGGCGGAACTTCCGGTCTCCAGAAGATCACCGAATTCAGCCAGTTGCTCGGAAAACGCGAGGCACTCGAAGGAGCCGGAGGGATCGGAGAGCGTCAGGATGGCCATTGGCGTACCCTTGCGGGTCCTGCGATCCTGGCGCGACGCCACGGTGCCAGCAACGCGGCCTGCGGCCATGCCCGCGTGCACCGCCCGCTCGAAATCCACCCAGCGCTGTACTCTCAGCCGTTCGAACAGTTCGACATAATCATCGAGCGGGTGCGCCGACAGGTGGAAGCCGATAGCGGAAAACTCCCTGTCGAGACGTTCGGCCAGGGTCCATACCGGCGCGTCATGCGGCAGGGGAATCGGCTCGGGTGCCTCGGCGGCAAACATGTCGGAAATGCCGTCAGCCCTGTTGGATGACGTACGCTGCGCGGTCGAGAGCACCGCGTCGATCGCGGCAAATGCCTGCTCGCGCCTTTCAACAAGCGCATCGAAGGCTCCGGCATTGACGAGTGTCTCGATGGTTCTGCGGTTGACGATCCTGGGATCGACGCGGGTGGCGAAATCGGCGAGATCCCGGAACGGCTCCTTCCCCCGCATCTCCACGATGTGTTCCGCCACCTGCCGACCAACGCCCTTGACCGCACACAAGCTGTAGACGATCGCGTTGTCCTTGACGTCGAAATAGGCCTCCGACCGATTGACGCAAGGCGGCGTTATCGCGATTTCAAGGCGTTCGGATTCGCGCTTGAACTCGGCGAGCTTGTCGGTGCTGTTCATGTCGAGCGTCATCGACGCGGCGAGGAAGTATCGCGGATAGTGGGTCTTGAGATAGGCCGTCTGGTAGGAGACCCACGCATAGGCGGCCGCGTGGCTCTTGTTGAAGCCGTAATTGGCGAACTTGGCGAGCAGATCGAAGATCGTATCGGCCAGCCCCTGCTTGATCCCGTTCCTTTGCGCTCCTTCGCGGAAACGCACCCGCTGGGAATCCATCTCGGACTTGATCTTCTTGCCCATGGCGCGACGCAGCATGTCCGCCTCCCCGAGGGAATAACCGGAGAGCTGCTGGGCAATCTGCATCACCTGTTCCTGATAAACGATGATGCCATAGGTCTCGGCCAGGATCGGTTGCATGAGATCATGCAGGACCGCGCTATCCTCCTGCCCGTGCTTGCGGTTGATGAAGCTGGGGATGTTGTCCATCGGACCGGGACGATAGAGCGCGTTCATCGCGATCAGGTCCTCGATCCGGTCGGGTTTGAGCTCGATCAGCGCCCGGCGCATGCCAGGACTTTCAAACTGGAATATCCCGTAGGTCTCGCCGCGCTGATAGAGCCGGTATGTCGCCTCGTCGTCGATCGGGATGGCGTCGATGGCCAGTTTGCCGTCACCGTCGCGATTGATCATGCGAACGGCGTTGTCGATGACGGTCAACGTCTTGAGGCCGAGAAAATCGAACTTCACGAGGCCAGCCGGCTCAACCCATTTCATCGAATACTGGGTGACCGGCATGTCCGACCGAGGGTCCTTGTAGAGCGGGACCAGTTCATGCAACGGCCGGTCACCGATCACGATGCCTGCGGCATGGGTCGAGGCGTGGCGATAGAGACCTTCGAGGGACTGTCCGACCTCGAGCAGTTGCGCCACTGTCTCGTCCTCGTCGCGCATGGCACGCAACTTGGGTTCCTCGTTGATCGCCTGCGCAAGTGTCACGGGATTTGCCGGATTTGCGGGAACGAGCTTTGCGATCCGGTCCACCTGGCCATAGGGCATCTGCAGGACGCGACCCACATCGCGCAGCACGGCGCGCGCCTGCAGCGTTCCGAACGTTATGATCTGGGCAACCTGGTCGCGGCCGTATTTCTCCTGGACGTAGGCGATCACTTCCTCGCGCCGGTCCTGGCAGAAATCGATGTCGAAGTCGGGCATGGATACGCGTTCTGGATTAAGAAACCGCTCGAACAGAAGGTTGTAACGGATTGGATCCAGATCGGTAATTGTCAGGGCATATGCGACAAGCGATCCCGCCCCAGACCCACGGCCGGGCCCGACCGGGATCTCGTGCTGCTTCGCCCATTTGATGAAGTCCGAAACGATCAGAAAATAGCCGGGGAACTTCATGTCCCGGATGATCCCGAGCTCGAATGCAAGCCGGTCGCGGTAGCCCGCTTCGGTCATTCCGGGCGCCAACCCCACAGTGGCGAGACGCCTGGCAAGGCCTTCCTCGGCCTGCCGTGTCAGTTCGGCAGCTTCTGATGCTACCGCTTCCTCCTCACTTACGCCCGGCGCGGCGGCAAACTTCGGCAGGATCGGGGCCCGCGTATGGGGGCGGAACCCGACACGTCGGGCGATCTCGACCGTGTTGTCCAGCGCCTCGGGGAGGTCGGCGAACAGTTTGCACATTTCCTGGCGCGTCTTGAAATAGTGCTGGTCAGTGAGCTTGCGGCGTTCCGTCTGGGCCAGCACGGTACCGCCCGCGATGGCGAGCAGGGCATCATGGGCCTCGAACGCGTCACGGGCGGCAAAAAAAGGCTCGTTCGTTGCAACCAGAGGTATGCCGCACTCATAGGCGATATCGAGCAGTTGCGGCTCGACCAGCATCTCCTGATGGCGCCCGTGGCGCTGGATTTCGATATAGAAGCGGTCACCGAACAGGCCGTGCAACCGCTCGATTCTTTGCCGCGCATGCACTTCGAGACCGGCGGCGATCTGTGGGTCGATCACCCCTTCCGGGCCGCCGCTCAGGCAGATGAGGCCCTGAAGGTCGGCTCGGTCCAACCATGAGTTTCGCGCGATCGCCCGCCCTCCCTCACCTTCCAGATAGGCGCGGGAGATCAACCTTGAGAGATTGGCGAAGCCCTCTTGGCTCGCCGCCATGAGCACCAGCGTCTGCTTGCCGACTGCGTGACGGTCATGCTGGCGAACCTCCTCCTCCTCGAAGTCGATGGCCAGTTCGCAGCCGATCAGAGGCTGGATGCCCTTGCCGGCCGCCTTTTCCGAGAACTCAAGCGCGCCGAAGAGGTTGTTTGTATCGGCAATCCCGATCGCGGGCTGTTCATCGCCTGCGGCCAGATCGAGTATTCTGGCGAGCGGAAGCGCCCCCTCGAGCAAGGAGTAGGCCGAATGGACGTGCAAATGAATGAAACCGGGACCGGACATCGCCACCTCTGCCCTATCTTTTGCCATCCACCGGCCAGTTCGCCAACCGTGCTTGCGTTGCTATGCACAAGCCAAGCCGGACAGCGGCGAACTGATGCTCAGATCGTGTGAGAGAGCGCATCGAGCCAGATCATGGCAGTTACCGAGAATGCGCTCAGTGAAACCAGCGCCATCAGGTCCTTGAGAAAGACTGTCATTTCGACCTCCTCTATAACGATGTTTCCTTATATGTTCTTGTTTTGTTCTCGTCCAGTAAAAATCCATCGGAGGGCCGGTTGCGACCCACCAAGCTTAACAATTCATGAATCGACGCCTGATGACCAGTCGGCAGAGACGTGGCGCGGCACGTCCGCCCCTTGCAGTCTTCACCTGCGCCGAAGCGCAGTTGGGTCAAGGAATTCTCTACAGATAGTGCGGGACGACCCGGCCTTCGTGGATCGTGACGATCCTGTCGGCCCTGCGGGCGAGGTCGAAATTGTGAGTGGCGATCAACGCGCCGGCCCCCTCATCGCGGATCAGGTGCGCCAGCGCCTCGAAAACGACGTCGGCCGTCGCGGGATCGAGATTGCCTGTCGGTTCGTCAGCCAGAATCATGCGTGGGCTGTTCGCGGCAGCCCGGGCGATCGCCACGCGCTGCTGCTCGCCGCCCGAGAGTTCGCCCGGCCGATGGCTTGATCTCGACAGGACGCCAAGCGTCTCCAGCAACTCGTTTGCGCGCCGCTCGGCCACCTTCTGAGACACGCCGGCAATTAGTTGCGGCATCGCCACATTCTCAAGCGCGGTGAATTCGGGCAGCAGATGATGGAACTGATAGACGTAGCCGATCATATGACGGCGCATCATGGTTCGCATGCGATCGGAAAGGCCGGCCGTTTGCGTGCCGCAGATCTCGACCTCGCCTTTTTGCGGGCGCTCCAGCAGACCGCAAAGATGCAGGAGCGTCGACTTGCCTGCGCCGGATGGCGCCACCAGCGCCACCAGTTCGCCACTCAGCACCTGGAGTTCGGCATTCTCGATCACGCGCAGCGTGGTCTCGCCCTGCCCGTAGAACCGGCTCACGCCATCGAGCCTGAGATGCGTGTCACTCATAGCGCAGCGCCTCCACCGGATCGTATTGGGCGGCACGCCAGGCCGGATAGAGTGTTGCCAGAAAGCTCAGCCCGAGCGAGAGGCAGACGACGAACGTTACTTCCCCAACGTCCACCCGGGAAGGCAGCGCCGAAAGGAAGAAGACCTCGGGCGGGAAAATCCGCACCCCGATGATGTCGGAGATCCAGGCCCGGATCGGTTCGGCATTTTCCGCCAGCACCAGTCCAAGCACGAACCCGGCAAGTGTTCCGGCGAAGCCGATTGCCGTTCCGGTCATGCAGAAGATGCGCATGATGGAAAAGCGCGTGGCCCCCATCGTTCGAAGCACCGCGATGTCGGCGCTCTTGTCCTTCACCAGCATCACAAGGCTGGAAATGATGTTGAAGGCGGCGACCACGATGATCATCGACAGGATGACAAACATGACGACGCGCTCGACCTGCAAGGCGGAGAAGAACGTCTCGTTGCGGCGTTGCCAGTCGGTAATGATCATCGGGCGCCCTGCCACCTTCTGCAGGTTGTCCCGGATCGGATCGAGAACATCCGGGTTCTTGATGAACACTTCGACCGCGGTCGCCTGATACTGGCGCTGGTAGGCCGCGTCGATCTCGGCATCGGTTGCGTCAGGCCCTGGCGGGGCCGTGCCGGGCCGCAACACGTCCTTGTAGAGATTGAAATATTCCTGGGAGGCCTGCATGGGCATGAACACGAAGAAACTGTCGAATTCCACCATGCCCAGATCGAACACCGCATTGACCGGATAGGCCCGGATCTGCGGCGTTTTTCCAAATGGCGTGGTCTGCCCGTCGGGATTGATGAGCGTGATCTTGTCACCCACGGTCACGCCGAGTTTCTGCGCCAGGCGAATGCCTATGGCAATGCCATTTCCCTTGTTCCAGTCATCCCAGCCACCGAATTTCAGGCTCTTGTGCAGCAATGGCAGCTTCTCAATGCCGTCGATATTCATGCCGCGCACCGTGACGCCGGTGGATTGCGACCGACCGGAAGCCAACGCCTGCCCCTCGACAAAGGCGATGGCGTGGATGACCCCGTCCACAGTCTCGAACCTCTTGACGACCTGATCGTAGTCGGTGAACTCGGATTCGATGGGGAAAGCGGTGAAGTGGCCGTTGAGACCGAGGATCTTGGAGAGCAGTTCCTCGCGGAAACCGTTCATCACCGACATCACCACGATCAGGGTCGCAACGCCGATGGCGACACCGGCGAGCGTCAGGGCGGCAATCACCGATATGAAGGCATCCTTGCGCCGCGCGCGCAGATAGCGCCCGGCAACGATCCATTCGAATCGGGAGAAGGGTCTTGTCCGGGTGCTGAAGTCGCGCGAACTCAAACCTGGTCCCGCCTTTGCGGCACAATCACCGAGTTGAGGTGGGCGACCGCATCGCTGCGCGATATCATGACCCGTTCGCCAGTCTTGCGGTCCTTGATTTCGAATTCACCGGCCTTCAATCCGCGCGGCCCCACGATAACCTGGTAGGGAATGCCTATAAGGTCCGCGGAGGCGAACTTGGCCCCGGCACCCTGATCGCGGTCGTCGTAGAGCGCATCGATCCCAACTGCCCGCAAGCCCTCGTACAGCTCGGTGGCCGCAGCATCGCATTCGGCATCGCCAACCTTGATGTTCACAACCACAACCTCGAACGGGGCCACGCTGACCGGCCAGATGATTCCGGCGTCATCATGGCTGGCCTCGATGATGGCGGGAACAAGGCGTGTAAGCCCGATACCATACGAACCCATATGGACCGCTACTTCTGCGCCGTCCGGTCCCATGACCTTCGCATTCATCGGGTCGGAGTATTTGGTACCGAAGTAGAAGATCTGCCCGACTTCGATTCCGCGCGCTGAGATCTGCTTTTCCGGGGGCACCTTCGCCTCGTATTCGGCCATGTCGACCATGTCGCCGGTGGCCGCATAGAGCGAAGTCCAGTCGTCCACGATCCCGCTGAGGTCACCAAGAAAATCGGTGTCGCGAGGCGGTACCGGCTTGTCGAGCAGGTCGGCGTGGCAAAACACGCCGCTTTCGCCGGTCTCGGCCAGAACGATGAACTCGTGACTGAGATCGCCGCCGATGGGGCCCGTCTCGGCGATCATCGGAATCGCGGTGAGCCCCATCCGGTAATAGGTGCGCAGATAGGCCACGAACATGCGCTGATAGGCCTTGCGCGCGCCTTCGACATCAAGGTCGAACGAATAGGCGTCCTTCATCAGGAACTCGCGCGACCGCATGGTGCCGAACCTGGGACGTATCTCGTCCCGGAACTTCCATTGGATATGATAGAGGTTAAGCGGCAGATCCTTGTAGGAGCGCACCGAAGAACGGAAGATCGAGGTGATCATTTCCTCATTGGTCGGCCCGTAGAGCATGTCGCGCTCGTGACGGTCCTCGATGCGCAGCATTTCCTTGCCGTAGTCATCGTAGCGTCCACTCTCGCGCCACAAGTCGGCCGGCTGCAGCGTGGGCATCAGTAATTCGATCGCGCCCGCGCGGTTCTGCTCCTGCTCGATGATGTCCTGGATCTTGCGCAGCACCTTGTAGCCAAGTGGCAGCCAGGCATACAGGCCCGCCGCCTGTTGGCTGATCATGCCCGCCCGCAGCATCAGGCGGTGCGAGACGATCTCGGCTTCCTTGGGGTCTTCACGAAGTACGGGAAGAAAATACTGGGAGAGGCGCATGATATCTCCAACATTTGCGGCCTGCCGATACATACGGGCAACGCAAGTCCAGTCAAGCCACCGATTCACGGAATTGAAAGGGAGGAGAATCCTCCAGCCTCTGGCCTCTATCACGAAATTGTGACAATGCGGTCAGAATCCAGGTGACAGGTGCCGAGCGAGTTGCTAGGTTCGCCGCCAATAAAACAAGATGGCTTCAAGCCATCTGTGCGCCGACAACGTCAAGGGAGGAGCGCTGGCCGCCGCCTCAGGGTGTGCATAAGACCGGCGTATTGTCGCGGAACTCAGTCAGCAGGGCTCGCGCCCTGCTTTCTTTTTGGACGCAATTCCCTGTATTCCAACATCTTTTCGTCACTGACGCTGCCACCGGCAGATCGGTCGGCCGCTCGTTTCGCCCATCCGACTACGACCACAACGCCTGTAGCCATGGCAGGTTCACGGCCCAGAGCACGACGGCCATCATGAGGCCGGAAAAAACGGTCGTCGCCAGCAGCTTCGGCCAGAGCCGCATGCGCGCCGGCGCGCCCGGTTCAGTGCCTTCGGTAATCTCGCCCGCTTCGGATTGGGTGTGCACGCCGAACGGCAACACCAGAAACAGGCACAACCACCAGAGCACGAAATAGACCGCAAACAGGCTCGCGAATTGCAGCATCGCAAATAATCCCTTTCGTGACGGCACAAAGCGCGCCCGATAATGCCAGCCTCGCCCCTGGATAATTGCGGGCGGTTGCACCTCCGAATGCGTGTGCTCGCTAGACCTTGTGCACGAAGATCGCCACGTTGGGCTTGCGGCCCCAGTAGGCGTTCACCTCGCCACGCACACCCCGCTTCAGGGCTTCCTTCAGAACCTCTGCGTCGCCGAGCCGCCGCCTGGGCATCGATCTGATGACCCCGTTGACCGCGCGCCGAACGATCATGGAAAGACTTTCGTCCTCTTCGTCCAGATCGGGCAGTCCTTCAATCGTAATCTCGGGGCCCGCGACGATCTGTCCGCGCTGGTCGACGCACAAGCTCACCGCGATCATGCCCCCGAACGCCAGTCGGCGCCGCCCCTTCACCCCGCTCTCTTCCGGGGTACAAAGAATATCGCCGTCCAGGAAGAGTTCGCCACAAGGCACCTCGCCGGGCAGGAGCATCGGTTCGGGATAGAGGCGCACCATATCGCCATTGCGGGCCGGCAGGACCGTCTTGATGTTCTGCGCCTTGCCGAGTTCGGCATGCGCCTGGAGATGGGCGGGCTCGCCATGAACCGGCACCAGAGTGGTGGGTTTGACCCAATCATAGAGGCGGACGAGTTCCTCGCGCCGCGGATGGCCGGTGACGTGGACAAGATGGTCGCTGTTCGTGATCACATCTATGCCGCGGTCGATGAACCGGTTCTGGATGTCGATCACCTCGCGCTCGTTGCCGGGGATTGCCCACGAGGAGAAGATCACGGTATCGCCTGCGTTCAGATCGATCACCGGGTGTTGCTCCCGCGCAATCCGCGCAACGGCCGCATTGGCCTCGCCCTGGCTGCCCGTGCAGATCAGCACGACCTTGTTGCGCGGCAGATCGCGGAACACTTCCTGGTCGTGCATGGTGGGAACGCCTTCCAGCATGCCCAATTCGCGGCCGATTGTAGTGATGCGATGCACCGCCCTGCCCGACAGCACGACCTCCCGGCCTGCCTTTCTCGCTGCTCTGGCAATCGAAATGATCCTGCCCAGATTGGAGGCAAAGACCGTGACCGCCACGCGATACTTTGCTTGGGCGATCAGGCGCTCGAGC
Organism: Devosiaceae bacterium; assembly: GCA_036563245.1. Lineage (GTDB taxonomy): Bacteria > Pseudomonadota > Alphaproteobacteria > Rhizobiales > Devosiaceae > DATCMU01. The sequence continues at coordinate 104,107 of DATCMU010000040.1, forward strand.
GTCTCGGCCACTTCGTGCTCGCTCGGGCTGGTCCCCTGTTTCATCGCGTTTGTGCTGTCGCAGATCAATGCCAGGGGGCGGTTGTCCGCGCCGATCCTGCGCAGCCTTTGCTCGTCGGTTGGCGCGCCCCCGACCGGATCCGGATCGAGCTTCCAGTCCCCGGTATGGAGCACACGCCCGGCGGGCGTATCGATCAGCAGCGCGGTACTTTCCGGTATGGAATGCGCGACGTTGATGGCTTCAAGGGTGAATGGTCCCACCTCGAACGGCTGGCCCGGGGCGATGATGGTGACCTGTACGGTCTCGGTGATCCGGTTTGCCGCGCGTTTCGCCATCAGCATCGCCTCGGCAAAACGGGTCGCATATACGGGCCTGTCGAACCCGGGCCAGAGATCGAGCACGGCGCCGTAGTGGTCTTCATGCGCATGAGTGAGCACGAGCCCGAGGACGTTCTCCGCCTCGTCCTCAAGAAACCGCGTGTCGGGCATGATGAGATCGATGCCCGGCAGATCCGGCCCGGCAAACGTCACCCCGCAATCGACAACCAGCCATTTGCGGTCTCGTTCGGGCCCAAATCCGTACAGGCCCATGTTCATGCCGATCTCGCCGACCCCGCCGAGCGGCACGAATACCAGTTCGTCCTGTCCGCTCATTGCACATCCCCAATCCGCGTGTCTTCGAGAACAAAGACCTCGCCAGCGCTTACTGTCCGTGTCCCCTCCGGCGTTGAGACCACGAGTCGCCCCGAGACGTCGACCGTTTCGAATGTGGCATCGAAACTATCGTTCAACGCATTGACCCTTATCGGTTTTCCCAATCCATGCGCACATGCGAGCCAGTCGCGGCGCACGGCGTCGAAATTCGCCCCACGTTGCCATTCGTCAAGGCGGGTCGCCACGCTGTCGCTCAAGGCGGAGAACAGGCTGTCCCTGTCGAGGCGATAGCCAGCGGATGCGAGATCGGTAGCCGGATGCGTGGTACCGTCGGGATGCGAACGGATATTGACGCCGAAACCGGCAACCGCGAATGCGCCGCCGCCTGTCGCGCCGCCTTCGAGCAACAGGCCGGCGGTCTTTCGCCCGTCGTACATCAGATCGTTCGGCCACTTGAGCCTCAACCTGTGGTCGTCGGCCAGCCCCGCAGCCTTCAGAACAGCATCGCGAAGCGCCAGCGCCAGCACGAAAGAGAGCTCCGCCACATGCGCGGGCTCTGCGGGATCGGAGATCAGGACAGAAGCATAGAGATTTCCCGGCGGGGAGACCCAATTACGCGAGCGCCGTCCACGCCCTCCCGTCTGCACATCGGCAACGCGCCAGATCGTGCCATGTGCACCGTCCTTTGCCGACAAAAACAGATCCGCACTGGTCGAACCCGTTTCAGCGACATGTTCGAGGCGCGCGCCGGAGGAAACGGCGCGCGGGCCCAGGCTGGGCACCTCAGAAACTTCCGGCGGCAGCGGTTGCCAGTGAGGTCAGCGGCGCGCCGAGCGTGAAGAAATAGGTGACGACGATAAATGCCGCCAACCCCATCACATAGCGCAGTTCCGCGGGCACCGCGGCGAACTTGAGGACCGGCGCGTCGAAATACATGGTCCGCACGATCTTGAGGTAGTAGTAGGCGCTCACTGCGCTCGCCAGCATCCCGATCACGGCAAGCAGGTAGAGATGGGCCTCCATGGCCGCAAGGAACACCTGCCACTTGGCAAAGAACCCTGCCAGCGGCGGCAAACCGATCAGCGAGAAAAGCATCATGGCCATCACCGCAGCCACGAACGGGCGCGTCTGCGCCAGTCCGGCCATGTCCGCGATCTCCTCGACAAACCCGTTTTCGGTGCGAATGGAAAGGATGCAGGCAAATAGTCCGACGGTCATGGTGATGTAGATCGCCATGTATATGGCGACGCCTTCCACTCCCGGCTGGGTCCCGGCCGACAGCCCCACAAGCGCAAAGCCCACATGCCCGATGGACGAGTACGCGATCAGGCGCTTGATGTTTTTCTGACCGATGGCCGCGAACGAAGCCAGCACCATGGACGCAATGGATAGAAACACAACGATCTGCTGCCAGTCGTGGGAGATCGGGGCGAAGGTATCCATGACTAGACGCACCAGGAGTGCCATGGCGGCTACCTTCGGCGCGGTTGCGAACAGCCCCGTCACCGGGGTCGGTGCACCCTCGTACACGTCGGGCGTCCACATGTGGAACGGCACTGCGGAGATCTTGAACGCAACACCTGCCAGCAGGAATACGAGGCCGAAGATGAGGCCAATCGAGCGTCCGTTGACGGTGATGGCCTGAGTGATCAGGTCAAGCTGGGTATGGCCGGTGAAGCCGTAGATCAGCGACGCGCCATAGAGCAGCATCCCTGAACTCAGCGCGCCCAGCACGAAATACTTCAGCCCCGCTTCCGTCGCGCGGCCACTTTCGCGTTTGATCGCGGCAATCACATAGAGCGCCAGCGACTGCAGCTCGAGACCCACATAGAGCGACATCAGGTCGTTGGCCGAGACCATGGTCATCATGCCAAGCGTGGCGAGCACCACCAGCACGGGATATTCGAACTTGTTCAAGCCGTTTTCGGACGCGTTCGAAACCGAAAGGATCAGCGCAAAGGCCGAGCCCAGCAGGACGAGCACCTTCATGTAGCGCGCGAAGCCATCGACCACGAAGGCGCCATTGAACAGGGTTCCCGTGGCGTTGTCGAACATGACGAGAACAGCCACGAAGACCAGCAGACCGATGGAAACGCCCGTGATCATGTTTGCGTTTTCACGTGGTGAGAAAACGCCGATCATCAGAAGCACGAGCGCACCAAGAGCAAGCGCAATCTCCGGATAGGCCGGTGCCAGGCTGGCGAGGTTGATGATGTCGGAAGCCATGGTCGTCTCCTACTGCACAGCCAGCGCCATGGTGGCGGAGCCGATGGAGTCTGCGTATTGCGCGACCAGGGCGTGTACCGAGGCCGCGGTCGCGTCAAGAATGGGCGCGGGATAGAAGCCGAAGAAAATGGTGAGCACGGCGAGCGGCACCAGCACGGCGAGTTCGCGCCGGTTCAGGTCCAGGATGGCCTTGAGGTTCTCTTTCTCCATCAGCCCGAATATGACCCGGCGATAGAGGTAGAGCGCGTAGGCGGCCGAGAAGATCACACCGAAGGCAGCGCCGAAGGCCACCCAGGTATTCACCTGGAACACGCCGATCATGGTCAGGAATTCGCCCACGAAACCCGAGGTTCCCGGCAGCCCGACATTGGCCATGGTGAAGATCATGAACGCGAACGCGTATTGCGGCATGCGTTCGACAAGTCCGCCATAGGCGGCGATCTCGCGGGTGTGCATGCGATCGTAGATCACGCCAACACACAGGAAGAGCGCCCCCGACACCAGGCCGTGCGACACCATCTGGAAGATGGCGCCCTGCACGCCGTGGACATTGGCCGCGAAGATGCCCATCGTCACGAAGCCCATATGCGCCACCGACGAATAGGCGATCAGCTTCTTCATGTCCTCCTGGACCAGGGCAATGACCGAGGTCAGGATGATCGCTGCGACGCTGATGAGGAAAATGAAGTTGGAGAACTGCGCCGAGGCGTCCGGGAACATCGGCAGCGAGAACCGCAGGAAACCGTAGCCGCCCATCTTCAGCAGGATCGCGGCAAGGATCACCGAGCCGGCGGTGGGCGCTTCCACGTGCGCTTCCGGCAACCAGCGATGGAAGGGCCACATCGGCATCTTCACGGCGAAAGATGCAAAGAAAGCCAGCCAGAGCCAGGTCTGCATCTCAGGCGGAAACCTGGTCTTGAGCAGCACAGAAATGTCGAGCGTGCCTGCCTGCCAGTACATCGCCATGATGGCGAGCAGCATCAGCACCGACCCGGTGAAGGTATAGAAGAAGAACTTGTAGCTGGCCTGTATGCGCCGCTTTCCACCCCAGATACCGATGATGAGGAACATCGGGATCAGGCCGCCTTCGAAGAATATGTAGAACATGGCGAGATCGAGCGTGGCGAACACGCCGATCATCAGGGTTTCAAGCACCAGGAACGCGATCATGTATTCGCGGACCCTGGTCTGCACGGACTCCCAACTGGCCAGGATCGCCATCGGCATGAGAAGGCCGGTGAGGACGATGAACAGCACCGAAATTCCGTCGACGCCCATCCGGTAACCGATGGAAGTGCCGATCCAGTCGGCGCTCTCGACGAACTGGAACCCGGGTTTGCTCGAGTCGAACATCGCCCACAGAACCAGCGAAAAAACGAAGGTGATCAGCGTCGTGGCCAATGCGATCCAGCGCATGTTGGCCGTGGCGTCCTTTGTGTCGCCGGGCACGAGCAGCAGGAACGCCGCTCCCAGCAGGGGCAGGAACGTGACGATGGTCAGGATGTGGTCGGAAATAATCATCACATAAGTCCCCCGGTGGTGATGGCCCAGGTCAGAAGGACCGCCACACCGATCAGCATCGCGAATGCGTAGTGGTAGAGATAGCCGGACTGCAGCTTGACGGCCTGCGCGGTGACATCCTTCACCCTGCGGCCGATGCCCTCCACGATGGTCTTGTCAAGGAGCCAGTCGTCGAAGCCATGCCAAAGCGCCCGACCGATCCAGAAAGTCGGCTTCACGAAGATCGCGTCGTAAAGCTCGTCGAAGTACCACTTGTTCAAAAGGAAGCGATAAAGCCAGTTGTGCTGGCTCGCGAGGCGCGCCGGCATCTCCCGGTCGCGCATGTACATCTGCCATGCGGCGAGGAAGCCAAGGACCATGGCGACCGATGCGGCGTACTTGGCCCAGGCCGGAGCGGCATGGGCAGCCTCGATCGCGTGTTCGTTGACCACAAGCGCACCCTTGAAGAAACCCGAGATCGGTTCGGGCCCGCCAAAGAACACATTGTAGAACACCACGCCGGCAAGGACGGCGCCCGCGGCGAGCACGTAGAGCGGAACGAGCATCACGTTCGGGCTTTCGTGCGCATGGTGCATGACGTCATGGCTTGCACGCGCTTCGCCATGGAAGGTCAGGTGCACGAGGCGCCAGGAGTAGAAGCTGGTGAATGCCGCCGCGATAACCAGTGACCAGAAGGCGAAGGTTCCCGCGTTGCCCCCTACCCCATAGGCCGCCTCGATGATGGCGTCCTTGGAGAAGAAACCGGCGAAACCGATCGGTGTGCCGGGAATGCCGACGCCGGTCAGCGCAAGCGTGCCGATCATCATCATCCAGTAAGTGATCGGGATCGTCTTGCGGATCCCGCCCATCTTGCGCATGTCCTGTTCGTGGTGCATCGCGTGGATCACGGAACCCGCGCCAAGGAACAGCAGCGCCTTGAAGAAGGCGTGGGTGAACAGGTGGAATATGCCGGCCGAATAGGCACCTGCGCCGAGGGCGACGAACATGTAGCCGAGCTGCGAACAGGTCGAATAGGCGATCACCCGCTTGATGTCGTTCTGTACGAGCCCGACCGTCGCGGCAAAGAACGCGGTAATGGCGCCAATATAGAGAACGAACATCTGGGCGGTGTGCGATGCCTCGAACAGGGGAGAAAGCCGTGCCACCATGAATACGCCGGCGGTGACCATGGTCGCGGCGTGAATGAGCGCGGAAACCGGCGTCGGGCCTTCCATGGCGTCCGGCAGCCAGGTGTGCAGCAGGAACTGGGCCGACTTGCCCATGGCGCCCATGAACAGCAGCAGGCAGATCACGGTCATTGCATCCCAGTCACCCCAGAGGAAGTGCATGGTGGTGCCCTTGACGCCCTCGACGGCGGCGAATGCACCGTCGAAGTCGATATGGCCCAGAACCACGAACGCCCCGAAGATGCCCAGCGCAAAGCCGAAATCACCGACGCGGTTGACCACGAACGCCTTGATGGCGGCGGCATTGGCCGAGGGCTTGTGAAACCAGAAACCGATCAGCAGGTAGGACGCCAGCCCCACGCCTTCCCAGCCGAAGAACATCTGCAGGAAGTTGTCTGCGGTCACCAGCATCAGCATGGCGAACGTAAACAGCGACAGGTAGGCAAAGAACCGGGAGCGCGAGGGATCCTCGTGCATGTAGCCGATGGAGTAGACGTGGACCACACTCGATACTGTGGTGACCACGACGAGCATCACCGCGGTCAGCGTATCGACACGCAACACCCAGCGCAGGTCCAGGTCGCCGGACTGTACCCAGCGCATGATCTCGACCTTGATCGGTTCGGCCGCGATGCCCTCGCCATGTGCGATCTCGCCGCCGGAAAACCCCATGCGCAGGAACACGATCCATGAAAGCACCGCGGCGACGATCAGAAGGGCCGACGTCAGCAATTCCGAATTTCGGTGACCCATCCGGCCGCCGAACAGTCCGGCAGCCAACGCGCCGATGAGCGGCAAAAAGACGATAGCCTGGATCATGAGCCGCCTAGCCCTTCATCATGTTGACATCGTCAACCGCAATCGAACGGCGGTTGCGGAAGAAGATTACCAGAATGGCAAGGCCGATCGCGGCCTCGGCCGCCGCCACCGTCAGGATCAACAGTGCGAAGACCTGGCCCGCGAGGTCGCCGAGATGGGCGCTGAAGGCGACGAAATTCACGTTCACCGCCAAAAGGATCAGTTCGACCGACATCAGGATGATGATGATGTTCTTGCGATTGAGAAAGATGCCGAACACGCCCAGCGTGAACAGGATCGCCCCAACGGTCAGGAAGTGACCGAGCCCGATTTCCGGTGTCATTCTTGCCCTCCGGCCTGTAGCTGCGCGAGGCACAGCGGCCCTTTGGTTGTTTCGCCCGCGCGCGCCACTCGCGACTGCTGCGGGATATGCGATTCTTCGATCACGGTCACAGCCCCTGCCCCGACTTCACCTTGACCAGGTGTACGGCATCCTCGGGCTTGCGGCCGACCTGGACGCCGATATCCTGGCGCTTGACGTTCGGCTTGTGGCGAAGCGTGAGCACGATCGCGCCGATCATTGCGACCAGCAGGACCGCACCGGCCCCCTCGAACAGGAACACGTAGCGGGTATAGATCAGCTGGCCGAGTGCCCGCGTGTTGTCCACCCCTGCCGTGATCGGCACGACACTCGCGGTCGCCGCATCCGGGGCCACGACCCAGGTGCCGGCTACCATCACCAGCTCTATGAGCAGGATGATCCCCACCAGCGCGCCGATCGGCATGTATTGCAGCAGGCCGCGCCGCATCTCGGCGAAATCCACGTCGAGCATCATCACGACGAACAGGAACAGCACCGCGACCGCGCCGACATAGACCACGATCAGGATCATTGCGAGGAATTCGGCCCCGGCCAGGAGGAACAGCCCAGATGCATTCACGAAGGTCAAGATCAGGAACAAGACCGAGTGAACCGGATTGCGCGACGAGATCACCATCAGCGCCGAACCGACGGCGATGATCGCGAAGACATAGAAGAAGAACAGCGAGAGGGTCATCGGGTCCTCCTAGCGATACGGTGCGTCGAGCGACATGTTGCGCGCAATCTCGCGCTCCCAACGGTCACCGTTTTCGAGCAGCCGCTTCTTGTCGAAATAGAGTTCTTCGCGGGTTTCGGTCGCGAACTCGAAATTGGGGCCCTCAACGATCGCATCCACCGGGCAGGCTTCCTGGCAGAAGCCGCAATAGATGCACTTCACCATGTCGATGTCATAGCGCACAGTGCGCCGGGTGCCATCGTTCTGGCGCGGACCGGCTTCGATGGTGATGGCCTGAGCCGGGCAGATCGCCTCGCACAGCTTGCAGGCAATGCAGCGCTCTTCCCCGTTCGGGTAACGCCGCAAGGCGTGCTCACCCCGGAAGCGCGGGCTGACCTCACCCTTCTCGAAGGGATAGTTGAGCGTCTTCTTGGGTGCAAAGAAGTAGCGCATGGACAGGAAGAACGTCGAGACGAACTCCTTGAGCAGCATCTGGTTGAGGAACTGGACGAAACGCATTTGTGCTCTCCTCAGGCGATGCCACCATGCCAGCCCCAGCCGGTGAGCTGAAGCACGAAGGCGACGACAAAGACCATCACGAGCGAGATCGGCAGGAAGACCTTCCAGCCAAGATGCATGAGTTGGTCATAGCGATAACGAGGCACGAAGGCCTTGACCATGGCGAACATGAAGAACACCAGGCAAGCCTTGAGAACGAACCAGACCAGGCCCGGTATCCAGGTGAACGGCGCGAAACCGAGCGGTGACTCCCATCCCCCCATGAACAGGATCGTGGTCATCGAACACATCAGCACGATGCTCACGTACTCGCTGAGCATGAACATCATGTAGGGGGTCGAGCCGTACTCCACCATGAAGCCGGCGACAAGCTCGCTCTCCGCCTCGACGAGATCGAAGGGCGGACGGTTGGTTTCCGCCAGGGCCGAAATGAAGAAGATCACGAACATGGGGAACAGCGGCAGCCAGAACCAGTTCAGGAACGCCAGCTGCGGAACGCCGAGCATGGTGGCCAGGCCCATCTGGCTTTGCGCGACGACGATATCGTTGAGATTCAGCGAGCCGACGCAGAGCAGGACCGTGACGATCACGAAGCCGATCGAGACCTCGTAGGAAACCATCTGCGCGGCGGAGCGCAAGGCGCTCAGGAACGGGTATTTCGAGTTCGACGCCCACCCGGCCATGATGACCCCATACACGCCAAGCGAGGAAATCGCGAAGATGTAGAGGATGCCGACATTGATATTGGCCAGCGCCCAGCCGTTGTCGAGCGGGATCACCGCCCATGCCGCAAGCGCGAGAAGCACCGAAACCAGCGGCGCGAGCAGGAAGATCACCTTGTCGGCCCCGGCTGGAATCACCGGCTCCTTGAAGACGAATTTCAGCAGGTCCGCGAAGCTCTGCAGCAGGCCGAATGCGCCCACCACGTTCGGGCCGCGCCGGATCTGCACCGCCGCCCATATCTTGCGGTCCGCAAGAAGCACGTAAGCCACGAAAACCAGAAGCGCCACGAGGAGCAGTAGGGCTTTCCATACGAACCCGACCGTGGTGCCCAGTCCAAGGATCGGCACACCGATCAGATAGTCGAGCGCTGAGAGTACAAAATTCATGACGTCCCCTACTCGGCAGCCTGCTTGAGCCCGGCGGCGAGCTGGGCGCATTCGCCCATCACCTTGGAAGCCCTGGCAATCGGATTTGTCAGATAGAAGTCGCCGACCGGCGAGGTCAGCACCGCATTCGTCACGTCGGAGGGCACCTTGCCCAAATCCCTGACCGCAACGGCGTCACCTGCCTCCTGCACGTCGATGCGTGCGAGATGCGGAAACTCGGCATAGAGCGCACCGCGCAACTGGGCCAGCGAGTCATAGGGCAGCTTGTGCCCCAGATGCTCGGAGAGCGCGCGAATGATCGCCCAGTCCTCCTTGGCGTCTCCCGGCGGAAACACGGCGCGGGTGGTCATCTGGACGCGACCCTCGGTGTTCACATATGTCGCGGATTTCTCGGTGTAGGTCGCGGCCGGCAGAATCACATCCGCCCGATGCGCCCCGGCGTCGCCATGCGTACCGATATAGACGACGAAGGCGTCGCTCATGGCGCTCATGTCGTATTCGTCCGCCCCAAGCAGGAACAGGACTTCGAGGTCACCCTTGGCGGCAAGGCCGATCTGGTCGGCCGAGCACACGCCGCCGTCATGCGGGACAAAGCCGATGTCCAGTCCGCCGACGCGGGCCGCAGCATTGTGCAGCACGGCGAAGCCGTTCCATTCGTCGGTCAGCGCGCCGGTGTCGGCGGCAATTTTCGCCGCCAGCGCCATGACGTCTCGCCCCGCCTTCTTGCCCAGGTTGGCGTGCGACAACGCACCCTCGCCAACGATGATCAGGGGGTTCTTCGCCCTGGCAAGAACCTTGGCGAACTTCGACGAACCCTCGGCGATGGCCTTGAGCGCGGCCGTGTCATTGCCCAGATGCTCGTAGTCGTAGGTCAGGTCGGCTGCGTCGCCGATCACGCCGATCGGCAACCCCGAAGCGCGCCACGCCTTGCGGATGCGTGCATTGACCAGACTCGCTTCCCAGCGCGGATTTGCGCCAACGATCAGGATGGCATCCGCCTGCTCGATACCCGCAATTCCGGGATTGAAGATATAGGCGCTGCGCGGCAGACCGGGATCGATGGCCGACATCGCCGGACGGCAATCGGTCATGCCTGAGCCAAGCGCGGTCATGAGTTGCTTGAGCGCAAACATCTCCTCGACGCCGGCAAGGTCGCCTGCGATAGCGCCGACCTTGCTGCCCGCCTTCTTCACCGCGCGGGCGACGGCGGCGAATGCCTCGTTCCAGTCGGCGGCCTTGAGTTTGCCGTTCTTGCGCACATAGGGACGATCGAGGCGCTGCGAGCGCAGGCCATCCCAGATGAAGCGGGTCTTGTCGGAAATCCACTCCTCGTTGATGCCCTCGTGCACGCGCGGAAGGATACGCATCACCTCGCGGCCGCGCGCATCGACGCGGATATTCGACCCCACACCGTCCATCACGTCGATGGTCTCGGTCTTGTTCAGTTCCCAGGGACGCGCGGCAAAGGCATAGGGCTTGGCGGTCAGAGCGCCGACCGGGCAGAGGTCAATCACGTTGCCCTGCAGTTCGGACGTCAGGGCGCGCTCCAGATAGGAGGTGATCTCGGCATCCTCACCGCGACCGATCAGCCCCAGTTCCGATATGCCGGCGACTTCCGTGGTGAAACGGACGCAACGCGTGCAGTGGATGCAGCGCGTCATGATCGTCTTGACCAGCGGCCCGATATACTTGTCCTCGACGGCGCGCTTGTTTTCCTGGAAGCGGCTGGAATCCACGCCATAGGCCATGGCCTGGTCCTGAAGGTCGCATTCGCCGCCCTGGTCGCAGATCGGGCAGTCCAGCGGGTGATTGATGAGCAGGAACTCCATCACCCCCTCACGCGCCTTTTTCACCATCGGGGTGTTGGTGAACATCTCCGGCGGCTCGCCATTCGGCCCCGGACGCAGATCCTTCACGCCCATCGCGCAGGATGCCTGGGGCTTCGGCGGACCACCCTTCACTTCCACAAGGCACATGCGGCAGTTGCCCGCCACCGACAGCCGTTCGTGAAAACAGAAGCGCGGCACCTCGGCCCCCGCCGCCTCAGCCGCCTGCAGCAGCGTGAAGTGGTCGGGTACCTCGATCAGCGTGCCGTCTACCTTGATCTGCGCCATGCCAGTACCCTCGGCTATTCCGCCGCAATCGACGGCACGGCGCCATCTGCGGTTGAGTTATACGTGTAGCGGTCGATCCGTTCCTCGATCGCGGGCCGGAAATTGCGGATCAGCCCCTGAATCGGCCAGGCCGCCGCATCGCCGAGCGCGCAGATGGTGTGCCCCTCGACCTGCTTGGTGACCTCGAACAGCATGTCGATCTCGCGCTTCTGGGCACGGCCCTCGACCATGCGTTCCATAACCCGCATCATCCAGCCGGTGCCCTCGCGGCACGGGGTGCATTGTCCGCAGCTCTCATGCTTGTAGAACGCCGACAGGCGCCAGATGGCCTTGATGATATCCGTGGACTTGTCCATCACGATCACGGCTGCGGTGCCCAGCGAAGAGCCAACCTCGCGCAACCCGTCGAAGTCCATCACCGCGTTGCGGATCGCCTCGCCGCGCACGCAAGGCACCGACGAACCGCCGGGAATGACGGCCAGCAGGTTGCCCCACCCGCCACGAATACCGCCGCAATGCTTCTCGATCAGTTCCTCGAAGGTGATGCCCATCTCTTCTTCGAATGTGGCCGGCGTATTCACGTGGCCTGAGACGCAGAAGAGCTTGGTGCCCTTGTTGTTGTCGCGCCCGAAACCGGCAAACCACGAGCCGCCGCGCCGCAGGATATCGGGCACGACAGCAATGGACTCCACGTTGTTCACGGTCGTGGGGCAGCCGTAGACGCCCATGGCGGCCGGGAACGGCGGCTTCAGCCGCGGCTGGCCCTTCTTGCCCTCAAGGGATTCGAGCAGCGCGGTCTCTTCACCGCAGATATAGGCCCCGGCGCCGTGGTGCACGACGATGTCGAAGTCCCAGCCGTGAACGTTGTTCTTGCCGATCAGTTTGGCGTCGTAGGCCTGTTGCACCGCCGCTTCGAGCCGATGACGCTCGCGGATGAACTCGCCGCGCACATAGATGAACGCCGTGTGCGCATCCATGGCACGACCTGCCAGCAGGCAGCCTTCCACCAGAAGGTGTGGATCGTGGCGAAGGATTTCGCGGTCCTTGCAGGTGCCGGGCTCGGATTCGTCCGCATTGACCACAAGATAGTGCGGTCGCCCGTCGCTCTGCTTGGGCATGAAGGTCCACTTGAGTGCGGTGGGGAAGCCGGCTCCGCCGCGCCCGCGCAGGCCGGAGGCCTTGACCTCGTTGGTGATCCAGTCGCGGCCCTGTTCGATGAAGCCCTTGGTGCCCGACCAGCCGCCACGCGAACGCGCGCCCTCGAGGCCCCAGTCGCCCTGGCCGTAGAGATTGGTGAAAATGCGGTCCTTGTCCTCAAGCATCCCTCACCCTCCTCAGCGCGGCTTCTTGCCGAAGCGTTTCACATACTCGTCGACGCCGCCGCTCGCCAGCGCATCGGCCTGGGCAATCCAGTCATCGCGTGTGATCCGTCCCTTGAAGGTCAGGCGCTGATCGACGCGCTCGATATCGTCAGGCGTGAATTTCGCAACCTGCTCGAAGCGTGTGATGCCGAGATCGTTCAATTCCTTTTCCAGCTTGGGTCCCACTCCGGAAATCATCTTGAGATCGTCGGCCTTGCCCTTGGGCGCCTTGAACA
>DATCMU010000042.1:0-88059 GCA_036563245.1 Devosiaceae bacterium
GGGGGGGGGGGGGGGGGGGGGGGGGGGGGGGCGGGGGGGGGGGATGATTTCGAACCGAAAAAGGCCTTGACGGCAATGCTCGAGTGGCGGGGGCGAGGTTTAGTGCACTGTCACCGTAACCTCGTAGCCTTGTCACCGTAACCCAGTTTGAGAGGTAGCACATCGTGTCATCACGTTGCCAGCCCTTTGACCCCGCGACCCTACTAGCCAATTACTAATCCTGATTTGCCCTACTAATCGCCAGTCTCGCCCCGACCGCCGGACCTCCCCCTATCAACGGGTTCGACCATTTTGGGCGGGGATGGGAGCGGGAGGATGTCGGGATGTCGTGGTTAGACTGAATTGTAAGCTGAAGTCATATTTATTGGCTGCGGCTTGTCCTTCATCAATTCGGACACGAAGCCACTTCATTAGCCAACTTCTGACAGCTCTTTTTGGGCTGCCCGTTCGACCAATTTTTGTTTTATAGCGGCAAAGGTTTTGGAGTGGTATGCCCTTCCAAATCGCGGTGAAACTTGAACAACTTCGAAGCTTCCGCCTCCCATCCAAGAAGTTGTCTCTGAAATTCCGCCGGGATCAGTTCCATCAGTTACGTGCTGAAGACGCGGCAGCAAGAAGTCCAAAACCGTCTGAACGTTCCGTTCGGCGACAATCCAACGTCTCCGCATTTTGTGAGCAACCGCAGCTGTTGTTCCACTTCCGCCAAAGATATCAACTACTAGGTCTCCCGGATTACTGGCTATGTGGATTATCCGCTCAAGCAGTAACTCGGGTTTAGGGGTGTCAAAAATCTCTCGCTCCGGAAACAGTGTCATGAGGTGCCTTTTGGCATCATCATTGGTTCCGGTATCCGATGAACCCCAGACTGTGAACGGCACAAGACCTCGCAGTTGGTGGCTAAAAAGCTTAATTCTAGGCGAACCATCTCCTCCCCGTGGAAACCATATTCGATCATCGGCGAGTAGATTCTGATAAGTCGGCTCTGTGGCGTACCAAGACCGACCTCGGGGCGGTCGGAGAACCCGACCAGTCGGTGTGACGATTTCGTATTGTTGGCCACTTCGATAACCTGGAGCTGTAAATGGTGCGTCCGCCCACGGTCCGCGAGGATCATCGTCCCTGTTTTCTAGCTGAGCAGCGTCCTTTACGAGTAAGTTTCTCGACGTCTTCCATTTCCGGGGGCCACTTGGTGCATACACCAGTATTGTGTCATGGTTTGTTGAAAAGGCTGCTCGTGAATCGCGAGTGGTTCTTTTCTGCCAAACCACTGATGCAACGAAAGCTTTCTCCCCGAATACCTCATCCATTATAATTCGCGCACGATGCACTTCTGCATCGTCCAAGTGAACCCAAATACTTGCATTTTCGGCTAGTAGGGGGCGAAGCGCCAAAAGGCGGTCGCGCATCATGCTCAGCCACATCGCACGATCCATCGTGTCGTTATACTGGCGAACATCCGCATGCGTATTAAAGGGAGGGTCGATATATACTAGACGAATTCCATCTTCAAAGAGGGCCGTTTGTTCAGTCAAGGCCTCTAAAACATCCAGTCCATCGCCGACTGCCAGTATGTTGGCGCTGGTCCCGATAGGGTGTTCTGTTGTGGTCTCAAGCTTAAGCGGATTACGCAATCGGCGGTCTGTCGGCTGGCACCATTCATAATCGTTCCCACCAGAGGCGCGCAGTGTTAAGTCCTTATTCGGCCAAACAAGTTGTATGTCAGTCATATTGAATTCCAAGCCGAAACGGTCAGAGATGCGACATGGCGTCGATACGAATCACTTACTAGCGTAACGTTAATCAACTGCACAATGAGAAGACTCGCCCACATGGCTCAAAGTGCCAAAAAACTTGGTCAAACCGAATTGCCGTTCATCGATTTGGACCGCGTTCCAACCAAACCCTTCATCAGGTGGGTTGGCGGAAAATCCCGTCTTCTTCCTCGCATCCTCCCTCATGTGCCTGACAGCATCAATAATTATTTTGAACCGTTCCTTGGAGGAGGAGCAGTGTTTTTGGCTAGCGCTTCGCGTGTAGCTGGGCGCTCCTATCTGGCCGACCTTAATGAGCACCTGATCGCGGCTTGGCTTGCTATGCGAGACTACCAAGCCGAACTTACTCCCTTGCTGGACTGGTATCTGGCCAATGATTCCAAGGAATTTTATTACACTGTTCGCTCGGCGACTCCGGTCACTCTCATCGAGAAAGCTGCCCGCTTTTTGTACCTGAACGGAGTTTCTTGGAACCACCTTTGGCGCGAAAATTCTCGCACGGGAGCGATGAATGTTCCTTGGGGGGACCGTAAGTTCAAAGGCATAGATAATGCCACCATGACGACTATCGGTAATCTCCTTGCGCGGGCAGACATCACAGTTTCAGATTTCCGCGAAGTGCTCAAAGGCGCTTCGCATGGAGACTTTGTGTATCTCGATCCACCCTACCTGCCCGTCTTTTCCAATCCTGGGGTGGAAAAAGAACCTACCGCGAAGTTTAACAAATACACTGCGAAAACATTCGAACTACCTGACCTCGTTGAACTTGCTGACATTTGTGCCAGTTTGTCTCGGCGAGGTGTGAAATGGATAATGTCCAACCGCGATACTGAATCGGTTCGCGAGCTATTTCCCAACTGTGAAATCGTGCGGTTCACCGCACATCGTGCGTTAGCTGCGCAAAGTCGGAGGGAGGTTGAAGCACACCAATCGCCCGAGGCGATCATCATCGGGAGGCCTGAATGACCGCCAAGCCAGTCGAGTGGGTCCTTGTGATATACTACGGTCCTTCTGCGCACCGAGCTACATATGGGCGTTTGGATAACACTAAGTATACGAAGGATTACATTCAGCTCTCGCGAAAGAGTGATTTTCTCGATCAAGTAACTAACCTTTTCCCGGTGGCTACAAGTAGTGTTGGGTCGGTTCCGCTTACCTATCGGTGGCCAGGTGGACAGGCACCGGGCGCGTTAGTTTTTCGTTCTGCAGACCGCCCACACCTCAAATGGGAAACGAACCTTGGTGCGCCGGGTGCTTGGAAGATGACGCCAACTCCGAGCGAGGCCACTGTCGAGACAATTCCGGGGGATCCAACACGCCCCGACTTCGATGGAGCTGAGGAAGAATTCGCGCTGGTTGGGAGCCGGGGTGCTGGGCAACCATACCTCATGGCGATCAAGCTACGGGACGAGCCGCGAACACTACATCTTCGCGTCTATCTAAAAAACCCGAGTGAGGAGTTCGCTTGGGCTGACATCCAGCTTATGCCGCAAGAAATTTTCGCCCTCGCTGGCAAGACATCACAGACATCAGCGCTTGCATGGTCGACCTTTCAAAGTGGAGGAGCAGCACCTACGCCAAACGTAGATGCCGCGCTAACAGCTCTCAACACGGCCGAAGATTTTGCCTCGGTAATCAACACGCTTGATGCTGACACGGGTCAGATGCTTGCAAACTACATCGCGAGTCCAGCATACGGCTTATTCTTTGACCCAACCAAGAATCACGATGCGTGGTTGCAGCCCGCGCCGCTTGCTGAAGGCGTCGCGTCGTCTTTTGACGATATTTTGCAGGTGTTGAAAACTCGCTTTGTCGTCCCCCAGCAAGACGATGCAGTCGCTGAGACACTCGACGTTTCCGCCGAGCAAGTCGAGGTTTTCCGCGAGCAAATCAAAAAAGAAGACTATGAAGTCGCTGACTCCCATTCAACGGTTAAGACTAGGGGGAGTGCGCAAAGGGCTTTTGCCGACGCGGTTAAAGGCAACTATGGATTTCGCTGTGCGATCACCGACATTGCAACTAAGGAGTTTCTTGTCGCAGCGCATATAGTTCCGTGGAGCCAAGATCAAACGATACGGCTAGACCCGTCGAACGGTATCTGCCTTTCGTTGCTGATGGATCGTGCTTTTGAGACGGGGTATTTGCTTATTGAGGATGACCTTACGGTTATCGTCGACTGGGGCAAAGTGGGTGATGATCTGGCGCTGCGCAGCCAGCTTGAACCATACGATGGAAAGAAGATAAGCGAGCCGTCACATGAGGCTCCAAGAGCGGAATATCTACAGCGGCGGCGAGCAATGGTTATTCCTAAAGACTGACTCTCTGGCTGTATCGTTTCTTTGGGGCATCGGAAGTCATATCTCGATGGCGGTCGGGATGTAATCAACGCCTAAACCTTGGAATACGGTGACAGTGCACTAAATACCGGGTCCCACGATGACGCCAGAGATTGGATTACGGTGACAGTGCACTAAATACGCCAGCCCTACGGTGACACCGGGGGATTTGGCGGGGCCGGGCTACCTTAATATCCCCTCCCGACCCGGCTTCGTCGGGCCACTGTCTCCATTCGGCCATAGGCCACATGGCCTTCTTGGCGGCCCGCTGGCGTCAGAGTCCCAGTTTCATTGCCTCTGAACAGGCCAAATACTCATCGTCATTCCCGCGAAAGCGGGAATCCAATGGCCTTTGTGCCAGGTGCAGACGCGAGTGGATTCCCGCATTCGCGGGAATGACGCGGAGCGTGAGGAGCGCGACCGCGAACACAACTTGCCGGTGTGGTCCCGCTCGTTGCAGCAATTCATTGGCCTATGTGCCAAGTGGAAACGCGAGTGGGTTCCCGCTTTCGCGGGAATGACGAAGGGGGGCGGCCCGGAGTTCAGCCGCCAGCGATTTCGGGATAGAGATCGCGCCAATCCGGATTTTCGCGCTCGATCAGTTGCACCTTCCAGGCACGGTTCCATTTCTTGATCTGCTTTTCGCGGACGATGGCGGCCTCGGCGCTGTCGTGCGTTTCGAACCACACCAGCTTCGTGACATCGTGATCGTCGGTGAAGCCACGCGCGACGTGCTCGCGGTGCTGCCAGATGCGCTGCGCCAGGTTGCTTGTCATGCCGCAATAAAGGGTGCCGTGACGGCGCGAGGCGAGCAGGTAGACCGCGAATTGCCTGCCGTTCACTTTGCCTGTTCCCCAAGTCCGCTGCCGCGCAAGCCATTCGCATTGGTGCCGGATGCAAATGCTAATGGATTCCCGCTTTCGCGGGAATGACGGCAAGCGAGTGGTGACTACTCGCCTACATGCGACTCCAGCGTATCCAGCTCCATCTCTTTGAGCCGCTTGATTTCATCCCTCAGCCGAGCCGCCGTCTCGAATTCGAGGTTTGTGGCGGCGTCGCGCATCTGCTTTTCGAGGTCCTTGATGACCGCGGCGAGGTTGGCGCCGGCCTGGATCATCTCCTTGCCGTCCTTGCCCTTGCCGATCGACACCGTCACGTGGTCGCGCTCGTAGACCGAATCCACGATGTCCTTGATGCGCGACTTCACCGATTGCGGGGTGATGCCGTGTTCGGCGTTCCAGGCGAGCTGCTTTTCGCGGCGGCGGCTGGTTTCGGCCAGCGCCCGTTCCATGGAGCCGGTGGTGCGGTCGGCGTAAAGGATCACCCGCCCGTCCACGTTGCGCGCCGCGCGGCCGATGGTCTGGATCAGCGAGGTCTCGGAGCGCAGGAACCCTTCCTTGTCGGCATCGAGAATGGCGACCAGCGCGCATTCGGGGATGTCCAGCCCCTCGCGCAACAGGTTGATGCCGACCAGCACGTCGAAGGCCCCCAGGCGGAGATCGCGGATGATCTCGATGCGCTCCACCGTATCGACGTCGGAATGCATGTAGCGCACGCGAATGCCCTGCTCGTGCATGTATTCGGTGAGGTCTTCCGCCATCTTCTTGGTCAGCGTGGTCAGAAGCGTGCGATAGCCGGCCTTGGCGACTTTCCTCACCTCGTCGATGACGTCGTCGACCTGGGTGCCCGCCGGGCGGATCTCGACCGGGGGATCGGTGAGGCCGGTGGGGCGGATCACCTGTTCGGCGAACACGCCGCCGGTCTGCTCCATTTCCCAGGCGCCCGGGGTGGCCGACACATAGACCGATTGCGGCCGCATGGCGTTCCATTCCTCGAAGCGCAAGGGCCGGTTGTCCATGCACGAGGGCAGGCGGAAGCCGTATTCGGCGAGCGTCGCCTTGCGGCGGAAGTCGCCGCGATACATGGCGCCGAGCTGGCCGATGGTGACGTGGCTTTCGTCGACGAAGACGAGGGCGTTGTCCGGCAGGTATTCGAACAGGGTGGGGGGCGGCTCGCCGGGCTTGCGGCCGGTGAGGTAGCGCGAATAGTTCTCGATGCCGGCGCAGGAGCCGGTGGCCTCCATCATCTCGAGGTCGAACAGGGTGCGCTGTTCGAGCCGCTGCGCCTCAAGGAACCGTCCGGCGCCGTTCAGCTCCTGCAGGCGGGCCTGCAGTTCGAGCTTTATGCCCTTCATCGCCTGGATGAGGGTGGGGCGCGGCGTCACGTAGTGCGAATTGGCGTAGACGCGGATCTGCTTGAGGTCCTGCGCCTTGCGGCCGGTGAGCGGATCGAACTCGGCGATGGACTCGATCTCGTTGCCGAACAGGGTGACGCGCCACGCCGCGCTGTCGTAGTGGGCGGGGAAGATTTCCACCGTGTCGCCGCGCACCCGGAAGGCGCCGCGGGCAAATCCGGCATCGGCGCGCTTGTATTGCAGGGCAACGAGGTCGGCCAGCAACTGGCGCTGGTCGATCTTCTGGCCGACGGCAAGGTCGAACACCATGGCGGTGTAGGTCTCCACCGAGCCGATACCGTAGATGCAGGACACCGAGGCGACGATGATCACGTCGTCGCGTTCGAGCAGGGCGCGCGTGGCCGAGTGGCGCATGCGGTCGATCTGCTCGTTGATGGTGGATTCCTTCTCGATATAGGTATCGGTGCGTGGAACGTAGGCCTCGGGCTGGTAGTAGTCGTAATAGGAGACGAAATATTCCACCGCGTTGTTGGGGAAGAACGATTTGAACTCGCCATAAAGCTGGGCGGCGAGGGTCTTGTTCGGCGCAAGGACAAGCGCGGGGCGCTGGGTGCGGGCGATCACCTGGGCGGCGGTGAAGGTCTTGCCCGAACCGGTGACGCCGAGCAGCACCTGGTCGGTCTCGCCATTGTTCACCCCCTCCACCAGTTCGGCGATGGCGGTGGGCTGGTCGCCGGCCGGCTCGTAGTCGGTGACCAGGTCGAAGCGCTGGCCACCCTCGAGCTTGGCGGGGCGCTCGGGCCGGTGCGGCACCCAGGCGGGGGCGCCCTCCACCTCCTTGCGGCCATGCTCGATCAGGTTCTGCAGGGCCTGCACTGTGGCGGTGACGCCGCTCTGGGAGGGGCCGGATGCGCTATCACGGGCCGTGGCGAATGCCTCGCGCATTTCGGCGAGCGCCTTGGGGTCCTTGGCCGCGGCGGAGCGCAGCTGCGAAGCGGGCACGTGGCCGAAACCGGCCTGCGGCGCTTCCTCGAAGCCGGGCAGGTTGGTCGGCCGTTCCACCGAATTGGCCTTGGATTTCGGCGCGCGCCTCGACATGCCGGTGGCGGTGTCGGGATTGGAGGTCTTGGTGGTGCGGCGCTTCTCGAACTCCGTCTTCGAAGCTTTTTCGCCCTCACGCCGGGCGGGCTGGCCGAACTCCGCCTTCGAAGCTTTCTCGCCCTCTCGCGGGGCGGGCTGGTCGAACCCGGTCCTGGTCGCGGCCGATTTCCCCCCACCCGGCTCGCCTTGCTCGCCACCCTCCCCACCCAGGGGGAGGGAGGTCGGTTGCCGATCCTCCGCGGTTTTCCCTCCCCTCGATGGGGAGGGACGGCCCGCAGGGCCAGGGTGGGGTGATTTCCTGTTCCCATGGCGGACTGACTGCTTTTCCTCTTCCGCCCGACGCGCCGCATTATCCAGCGCACGCTTGTTCTTCAACCGCTCCTGCGGCAGGCGCTTGCCCAGCGTCTGGTCCTCGGCCTTCTCGATCTCGGAGATGAACTCCTCGATTGAAAATTCGGAAGCGGCCGGCGATGGGGACTTGCGTGCTGGCATGGGATACTCGTGCTGGTGAATGCTCGGGCGCGCCGCGCCACGATGCCCATGCTAGATGGGCATTGTGTCAGGAAATGTCAGCAGGCGCGCTCGATGCAAAAGCTAGCACGGCAGCAACACGGAAGGAAACGGCGACCGCGTCCGTTCCCCTCCGGATGGTGCAGTGGCGCAATCAGGCCGTGGCCTGGTCCGCCACGCTGCTTGCTGCCCGCCAGAACGGCAAGGCCGCTGGCACGGCGAGGACGAGCGCGATGAGCAGCATCGCAATGCAGCCCGGCCATTCGGGCTTGGTGGTCATGATCAGGATGACAGCGAGCAACACGGTCTTGGTGCCCATCTTGGCGGTCCAGGCGACGGGGTCGCGCTGCAGCCTGCGGGCCCTGGCCGTCAACCCGTAGGTCGCCAGTTCGATAGCCAGCATCTTCATGCGGCCACCTTCAACGACAGAGCCAAGCACCGAAATCAGTGCCAGCCCGGCGATGGAAGCCAGGATCCATGGCGTGGTCCAGGTCCATTGCGTCTGGGTCATGAAGGCGCCCGTGCCAAGAAGGCCGAGCGTTGCCAGCGGAAAGGCCTTCACCAGCGATCTGATGCGGCCGAGGGTCCCAAGGATTTCGGACGCATCGGTGGCGGCCCGGATGCGCAAGGCACAATCGAAGGCAAGGGCGGTGGCGGCCACGGAAATCAGCAGTGACAGCAGGTGCACGTACAGTGCAATGGAATAGGCGTTCATGGTCATGTCTCCCCGGATTGGAATTTTCGGCGTCATGCGTATACTGGAACGACACTAAATTCAATATAGGAAACTTTATCGAAATGGAGCCACCGAAAACGCGCCCCTATCGTTCGCGGCGACGCCAGGAGAACGCCGAGGAAACGCGGCGCCGCATTCTCAGGAGCGCGCGCAAGCTCATCGTGACGAGAGGGTTTGGCGGCACCACCGTGGATGCCATCGCCAAGGGGGCGGGGGTCGCAGTGCAGACGGTTTATGCAGTGTTCGGCTCCAAGCACGGCATCCTGATCGAACTGCACGACCATCTGGCCTATGAGGCCGACTACGACGCGCTGAATGCAGCGCTCGCAGCTGCGGAAGGCAATCCGCGCCAGCAGCTTCGCGAGCGCATCGCCTTCAACATGCGGTACTATTCACGGGGCGCGGACCTGATCGAGGCCGCCCGTTCTGCCTCGGGTGTCGACAAGGGCCTTGCGGAGTTGTGGAAACGCGGCGAGGACCGGCGGTATGCGCGCTACATGGCGCTCGTGCAGAAATGGGCTGACGACGGCGATCTTCGCCCCGGTGCCGATGTCTCCAGCGCAACCGACATGTGGTGGGCACTGGCCAGCCCCGACCTTTATCGCCTGTTCGTGGTCGAACGTGGCTGGCCCGAAGAGCGTTTCGCGCAATACCTGTTCACGACGATGGAGCAGGAATTGTTCGGGAGAGAATCCGGCGACCTTCAGGCCGGCTGACCCGGGTTGGTTGGCCAGATTGCCGTACCAGCCCGAAAATGGGCGGAAACCGGCTCTTATCGGGAGACAAACGGTTTCCGCCCCAGTCGGTTAGGACCGCCATGTTGCATGCCCGTCGGGGCAGCCAGGGCGAACTCCGCGCCGTGGGCGCAAGGCGGGACGAAAAGGCAGTGGGGTCACCTGGCGTCACTCCCGGCGACCCGGACCTTTTGCGCCGCGCTTCCACCAATGGCGCGAAGGATTATCGGTTACCCATCAATTGTTGCAGGATTGTTTGAGAACCGGTGATTGTGCCCGGGGCCCACCCCCTCTAGGGTAGTGGCCGGACGGCGCCGGGAGGGGCAAGGGTTTGGCAGAAACCGTCAGATATCGTGACGCGATTTTCGACACCGATTTCAAGTTCGCCACCCTGGCCAGTGGGCAGGTTGTCAAATTCACCCGCACCGAACGCGCGGTCCTTGGGCTCCTGACCCAGCGGGCCGGGCAGGTGGTCAGCCGGGATCAGCTTCTCGATGCGGCGAGCGGCATCGGATCCGACGCGCGGGACCGCAATATAGATTTCCAGATCAACCGCCTTCGCCGCAAGCTTGGCGATTCCGCGAAGGCCCCCCAGTTCATCGCGACGCGCTATGGGGAAGGTTATGTGTGGGTCGGGCGGCATTCGACCGATCTGTCGCCGGCCGCCGGCGCATTCATGGTGGTGGGGCCTGTGCGCGGTCTTGCCGAAGCCGGCGCGCGCGGGAGCGAGAGCGCCGCGCGCATCGCGGCGGTGCTGGACAGGATGACCGTTCCGCGACGCCGCGTGGTGTTCGATCCGGATTGTCCGCCCGCCACTGACTTTGTCGGACCGAAACCCGCGGCGGCGTTGTCGCTCGATTTTCTCGACATGGGGGAGGGGCATGTCGACTGTACGCTGACATTGCGGCGGTTCGATTCCGACGCCACGATCCGGGTGTTGCGCCTTGCGGCCCTTGACGCATTCGACGAGAGCGAGCTGACCGATCTGGCCGAAACGCTGATCGACGATGTCTGGCGGTCGCTCAACCACGCTGTCGGCGACGTGCCGGCGCCCGAGGACGAGCCGCTGCCGGTCCGGTTGCATCGCGCTTCGGAAATGATGGCCTCGATCACCGGGACGACGGCCTGGCAGGACGCTGAGCGACGCCTGCGCAGCGCGCTGGCGCGCAACCCGATGGATGCCGCCGCCAAGTTGATGCTGGCAACGGTGCTGCGTTCGAAATATGTGATGGCCGGACCTCAGATCCTTGTTCACGAGGACCCCCGGGAAGAGGACGAGGTGGAGATTTCCGACCTGGTGTCCGCTGCCCTGCCATCCATTCGCGGCAACGGCATTTTCGCGCTCGAGGCGGCCCGCCTGATCTACCATGCCGACCTGGACGCCTTTCCATTCGCCTATGGGCTGGCCGAACGCGCCTTTCGTTCGACCACGGCGTTTGCCACGGCCTTTGCCATTTTCGGCGAGTTCCGCATGTGGGACGGCGAGATCGAGGCGGCGCTGGAACTGTATGACCGGGGGATGGAACTGGCCGAGCCGAATTCGCATTTCCACTATTATCTCGTCGTGCTCAAGTCACAGGCCCTGGTTGCCCTGAACGACCGCGAGAGGGCGGCGATAGCTGCCGCGCCCCTGTGCGAGACCGAGGCTGGCCGTCGCTTCTATTCCGTATTGTTTCCATGGCCGGATGGCCACGACATGCAGGCCGCCTTCGATGCCGCGATGGCGCAAACCAGCCTGGAACAGGCGCGCGCCCGCATATTGACGACCTATTATGTCAGCGGCCGCATGTTCCGCCGTCCCGAGCATCGGCGCAACGCCATGTCGTTCCAGATCGAGCAATTCGAAAGCCGCATGGGGCCGGACGTGGTGCCCGACGAAGTGCGCAACGATCTGGCGGGACGCTTCCCCAACCGGCGCATGGCGGTCTGATCGCGCTGGTGGCTTCAAGCGCGCCACGTTTTGGGGCATTCTCGCGCTCGACGTGTAACGGGGGAACGCGCGGTGCTCGAAACGATCAGGCATGGCAATCTCGCTCTGGCCTTTGCGCTTGAACTTGCCGCGGTTGCCGCGTTCGGCTGGTGGGCGTACAGCCTGTTGCAGGGCGGGGTCATGCGCTGGATGCTGGCGCTGGCGGCCGCGGGCATCGCGGTGGGCCTTTGGGGATGGCTTGCCGCCCCCCGATCGACCTCCCGGCTCGAATTGCCCTGGCTGGCGCTGTTCAAGATCGCGTTCTTCGCGCTGGCGGCGCTGTCGCTTGCCGGTGCCGGTCATCCAAGGCTGGCCGCCCTGCTGGGCGGGTTCGCGGCGACGCAACTGGCGCTGTCCGGCCTGGTGTTCAACGACCTCTAGGCGAGCTCAGCCCCGGCGGCGCCCCCAGCCGATATGCGCCCATACGCGTTCGTGGAGCACGAAGAACAAGAAGCTGACAGCGGCCGCCGAAAGCGCAAGCCCACCGGAAGTGGCGAGATTGCCGGTTGCGACATAGGCAAGGCCGGTCATGGTTGCGAGGCCCAGAATTTGCCAGGTGACAGCCTTCACCACGCTGCGAAGCGGTTGTTCCATTCTTGCAATGCCTTGAAATTCGTCAGGAATTCTCAAAACCACTGATGTCACCGGTCAGGCGCCCGGGCAAGCTGATTGTCGTGACGGTTGTTCACGCCATGAAACTGAATTCAGCGTTTGTTGATAAATATCACGCAAATCTGTATTTATCACAAAATGGACAAGCGACAGCGCGCGGAATTGTTTCGCCAGCGCCTGCTCGAGGCGCTGAAACGACAGGGATGGTCGCAGACGACGCTTGCGCGGCAGGCTGATCTGGATCGCTCCACGATCTCGCAATTGCTCGGTTCGGACGTGCCGCGTCTGCCGAACGGGCAGGCGCTGGGGCAGATCGGGGCGGCGCTGCAGGTGTCGTGCGACTGGCTGCTCGGCCTGAGCAACCAGCGGGGCGCCGCGAGCGAAATCCTCGAACAGGCCGTGCAGATGACCGAGGCAGCGCAGCATCCGGTCGATACGCAGGTGCTGGGATGGGCCGCGGAAGCGGCGGGTTCGAAGACCCGGCATGTGCCGGCGGGGATGCCCGACATCTTCAAGACCGACGACGTGCTGACCTTTGAATATGCGGATGCGGTCCGGCGCACGCCGACGCAGGCGATCCGGGATGCCGAGGCGCAGATGGCCCTGCTGCGGCGGCCCGAGACCGATATGGAAATCGCGGTGCCGATGCAGGTTTTCGAGAGCTTCGCGCTTGGCCAGGCGCAGTGGCACGGACTGGGCGCGGCGGTGCGGCGCAGGCAATTGCAGCAGATGGCGTCGCAGCTGAGCGAACTCTATCCCTCGGCGCGGCTTTGCGCCTTCGACCTGCGCCAAAGATATTCCGTGCCCTTCACCGTCTACGGGCAGCAAAGGGTGGCGATCTATATCGGGCAGCGCTATCTCGCCTTCACCGCCACGCGCTACGTTCATCTCATGGCCAGGCATTTCGACGATCTGGTGCGCGCGGCGCGGGTGCATGGCCACGAAATGCCGGACTGGATCTCCGAACTGGCGCGACGGGTACGCTGATGCCCTTGCCCTAGGCCCGGGACGCGGACCCGGATGACGCGGGTTCGGCCGGTACTTCGCCCTCGTATATGACGGCGTAATAATCGTGCCTGGGCACTTCCGACAACGCGGTCTTGACCAGGTTCGGGCGGCAGGTGCCCGGGTAATCCCACAGGATGCAACTCGCCTTGATGGTGATCGTATAGGTCTTTCCGCCGTGCGAAACGCCCGGATATTCGAAGCGCTGCTCGAGGGATCCGGGACGGATGGTCGGCGAGTAGGGCGCGTCCATGTGGCAGGTGCAACCGTCCGCACAGGTATTCCGGTCGGTGAAATACACGTAGTCGGGAACGCCTTCAGGCTTGGCAAACCTGGTGCCGCGCGCCGGATCGTAGCCGCACCCCACCATCCTCGAGCGCCAGCTTTCCGACTGCTCGAGCGCGACCCTTGCCTGTTCGCCGCTCAGCGCCGGGCCGCCGTCAGTCGGTTCGGCCGCGACAACCTCATAGTGGCTGAAGAAGTACTTGGTGATTGTGCAGGACTTGCCGTTGCAGGCTGACATCATCGTCACTCCTTGCTGGCGCGCCGGCATCTGGTGTTCGCGTAGTCCGAGATCCACTCCCGAGCGCGCTGGTGGGTTCAACCCGTAGATCCAGATCGTTCTTGAATGGAAGTGCAAGACGATCATGAACAGGCAAGTCTAGCGACAACAATCGTCATGTCAAAATTTGAGATGATCCAATCGTTCGTTGTCGTTTAGACGTCGAGAATCCGGTGAGATACATTTGATTGAACTCGCAGGCAAAAAAACAGCCGGTACCCGAAGGTAACCGGCTGCCAGGTAAAGGGCCGCCCCGGCGTCGCGGCGGACCCCAATTGTCGGGCATCAGGCGACGGTCCAGCCCACGAAGCCGTTGTTTTCCGCCACCTTCTGGTGAGACGCCCATTCGTCGAGCCCCCAGACATGTCCGGCGCGCTTGACGATGAGCAGGCCCAGCACCAGCGCGTAGACGACGTGACTATCCACCAGCAGGTTGTTGGTGTCGGAGATGAAGGGGAAGTCCATATGCGCCATCCAGTACAGGAACATGAGCGCGATGCCGAACATGGAGCTCAACCGCACCGCCAGCCCGAGCAGGAGCGACAGGCCGATCAGCAGGTGGCCGTACTCGACCAGGAAGCTGACGACCGGGCCGATGACGGGGCCGGTGAACAGTTCGAAGAAACCATGGAAGGTCTTGGTATGGACGAGAAAACCGGTGGCGCTCCAACCGGGCACAAGAACCTGATGCGATGCCGCGTAGAGGAATGTCCAGGCCATCGCCATACGCAACAGAAACACCAGAGTACGCTCTGAACGTGAGTCGGTCATTTCAACCTCCCGACAAGTATTCATTGCAAAACAAGACTCAAATAGGCCGGTTGAAGGCACCACGCCTTGATGCATGTCAAATGTCGTGCGGGAAGGGCGGGGCCCAGCGGTTCGGGACGGCCAGCCGCGAAGCGACAAGGCCCAGGCGAAAAATGACGGCCGGGACCAAAATGTGATCCCGGCCGCCCCAGACCGACCGAACCGCCCCTTCGCCGCGAGCAGGAGGCGCGGGTTTGGTCCGATGGTCCCACCAGGCAGCCACCCTCGGCGAACAGGCACCATTGATGCCCATTCCCCGGTCCCCAGAGCGTCCGGCATGCCCGGTGTCGATGTGCGCACCGCTGCCGCCTGAGCGTCGCGATGCGCGTACACCACTGGTCTGGCCGCAATCGGCCAATCCATTTTCGTGAGCGGACAACGTCGCCCGCTACGATTTGATTATTGCCCGTCTGGGGGCGGCGATCATTGACGCGCGTCAACCATGGAACAGTTTTTGCCCATGCCGCGCCCAGACCGCCGCGTCCGTTGAATTCCGCCTAGCGGCGCCGCGGCGGCCGATGATGGTCGTGGTCGTTCAGGATGAACGGCAGCGCGAAAAGAAACGGCAGGAGCACCAGGGCGTCCGAACTCGGACGTTCGCGGTAATAATAGTCGCGCCAGTTCAGAAGCCGCTGGCTGACCCAGCCGTCGGGACCCGGATGCACGACGTAGCACCAGCCGTTGTCGGTGCAGCGACGCACGTCGACCCGTTCTCCGGGGTAGAGCGTGTCAACGACCGGATACCCGATGCCGGGGCCGGAACGGATGTTGGAGGATACCCGGGCGTCGGCCCAGGCGGCGAAGACGGTATTGGCCGACATCAGGACGGCTATCCCGGCGGTGACCGCTACGCTAAGGGCTTTGTGTTTCATCGGTTCGCTCCTCGCTTGGAGCCGCCTCGGCCCAAACGAGCCTTGTCGGCATGAGCGGGCATGACGGCTGCAATGGCCGGCCAGTCAACCACCGGCTTGCTGAACGCAACCTGAACGCGGGCGAGGAGGGAAAGGCGGCCGGCCGGGGTGTCCCCGGCCGGCCATGAGGCGCGGAACTAGTAGAGATAGATCCGGTAGGACGAAATACGGTTGTTCAAGGGTATGCCGAACGAGGGGACGTTGTAGTCCACGGTGCGGCAATAGCCCCCCAGACCGAAATCGCGGCAGACCTTGACCCGGGCCCCGCCGAATACGCGGAGCGAGGAGATCCGGTCATTCCAGATGCCGGTGAGGTTGGTCGCGCTCTTGGGCGCGTTGCGGCAGAAGCTGGCTCCGCCGTAATTGTTCAGGTTGTAGAAGCACACCCGCGGGGTAACGGAAGGCGCGGGCGCGGGTGGAGGCGGATTGCCGGTGCCGAGATATACCGATCCTCCACCGCCCAGTGGAATCTGGATGCCAAAGTTGACGGTCGGGCTGCCGCCTTCGCTGCTCGGGGCCGGCTCGCCGGCGACATTGCGCAGGTAGCTGGCGGACACCCAGCCATCGGGGCCGTCATGGGTGAGATAGCACCAGGTGCCCGACGGCGTGCATTCGGTGACGTCCACGCGTTCGCCATTGTAGAGCGTGTCCACGACCCCATAGCTGGTGCCCGGGCCGCTGCGCACGTTGACCGCGGCGGTCGCCTCTGCCTCCACCGCAAGGGCGGCGGAAGTCGCCGCCATCAGGCCGATGGCGGCAAGCGCCGCGCCGACGGCCAACTTGAGACTATTCATGTCGCACTCCCTCAATTCTTCAATCCGGCTCAATAGATCCGGCCGGTCATTACAATCTTACCAAGAAAGTGTCGAAATTTCGCCCTGAAATCGTCCGGGTGACGCCCGCAAACGCGAACTTCTTCGGTGTTTGTTAAGGCAATGCTATCCGCGACAACTGCATTGGGGCGAATGACCCTCGATGATTTGCGGTGCGGAGGTACGATGCGCCGCCTGCTCAGCCGATGACGCGCTTCTTGCCGTCGTCGCCGAGCGCGACATAGACGAAATGGCCATCGGTGACCTTGTCGCGGCGGCCCTGCTCGCTTCTGCGGCGCGCCCAGGCCTCGATGGCCACGGTGATCGACGTCGTTCCGACCCGCGAGACGCGGGTGTAGACGCAGAGCACATCGCCCACCTTGACCGGCGCGATGAAGGTCATCGCCTCGACCGCAACGGTGACGACACGGCCGCCCACGCGTTCCACCGCGGCAATGGCGCCGGCGATATCCATCTGGCTCATCACCCAGCCGCCAAAGATGTCACCGGCCGGATTGGTGTCGGCGGGCATGGCAAGCGTGCGGATCGTGAGTGCGCCCTGCGGTTCGCCGTGGCCAGCAGGCCCCGTGTCGGAAACCCCGTTCATTCCGCAGCCTCGCCGCTAAAATTGCCATAGGCGATGCCCGTGGCTGGCCAGCGGCCGGTCTTTTCTTCCCAGTGCCGCCGGCACAGCGACACATATTTGTCGTTGCCGCCAATATCGACCTGTGCGCCCTCGGTGATGACCTGGCCCGATCCGTCGAGGCGCACGACCATGGTCGCCTTGGCGCCGCATTCGCAGATCGTACGGATCTCACGCAGCACATCGGCGACCGCCAGCAATTCTGCGGACCCTGGAAAGAGCTTGCCCTGGAAATCGGTCCTGAGGCCATAACACATGACGGGGACCCGCAGGCGATCCGCGACGCGCGCCAGTTGCCACACCTGATCGGGCGTCAGGAACTGGGCCTCGTCGACGAACACGCAATGTAGCGGGCGCTGCGCGTTGGCGCCCTCGATGCGGGTGAACAGGTCGTCGGTGCCGGTGAACAGTTCCGCTTCGGCGCTGAGGCCGATGCGCGAGGCAATGCGGCCAAGCCCGGCGCGATCGTCCAGGGCGGCGGTGAACAGAAGGGTGTTCATTCCGCGCTCGCGATAGTTGTGCGACGCCTGCAGCAGGATTGTCGACTTGCCGGCGTTCATCGCGGCATATGAGAAATAGAGCTTGGCCATGGATGCGCCGGGAATCGGATTGCGTGCGGGCCAACTCTAGCGCAGATGGCGGGGAAATCGACCTGCCAACGCGCCGGCACGCGGGGCTGTGCAAAACCGGCGCGGAAGCCGGCTGCGACCGCCCAAAAAAAGGCCGCCTCGCGGCGGCCATGTTGCCGATTGGGGGGTCGGCGGGGTGGGGCCGCGGGCGCGGCCACCAAGCAGTCTCCCGGATGTGGCAGCGAGATGGTGCTGTCCGATCCAGGCAAGCCGGACCGTTGGGGGCGACCCGGAATGAGGCCAATCTATCGGCGCCACATGACGGTGATGTGACAGCGGCGATTGTCCCGCGGCCGGCGGCGAATTCAAAAAGAAGTCAAAATTGGCGACTAGGCATATCCCGCGCGGGTGGGCGAGTGGAGTGATGTCGATGATCAAGACTCTGGCGCGTTCTTTGATGTGCGTTGGCCTGATGGCGGCAAGCGGCGCCACTTCGGCGCAGGCAACAGGCGGCCCGTCGGCCCTCGGGGTGTGGCAGCCCGACAGCGGGGAGGCGCGGTACGAGTTTGCCATGTGTGGAGACAATGGCGACCGGCTTTGTGGGACGCTGATCTGGGTGCGGCCGGACAAGGACACGCCGGACCAAGTCAAGGAGCTCAAGCAATACCAGTTCAGCGGACTGCGCTCGACTGGCGCGGGCGAGTGGAAGGGCCCGGTTTCCTATCGCGGCATCAATGGCGAGGGCACGCTGAAGGTGCTCGACGAAAAGGAAGTCTTTCTCAAGGCTTGCGCCTTCTTCCTTTGCAAGACGATCAAGCTCAATCGCTATGACGGTACCGATATCGGGGCCGCGCAGTAGGCTCGGCAGGGGCCGTCACGGCCGCACGATCTCGATGGGCGCACGCCGTCGGGCGAGGGCGGGAATGGTCTCGACCGCGACGATTGCGGCCAGGATCATCGCGGCCCCCAGATAACCCTGGGGCGGCAGGCGCTCGCCGAGCAGCAGCCACCCCCCGAATGCGGCGAACAGGCTCTCCGCCGACAGGATGATAGCGGCATTGGCGGGGGGAACATGGAGCTGACCGACCGCCTGCAAGGTGAAGGCAATGGCGGTGGATACCAGCCCGGCATAGGCGATTTCCACCCAGCCGCGCGACAGGTCGGCGAGCGTTATGACTTCGAAACCTCCGGCCAAAAGCAGGCTGAATGCGCCGGCCATGAGAAAGGTGGCGCAGGAGACAAGGATCGGCAGGCCGGTCTGTCGCGCCGCGTAGCCAATGATCAACACGTGCATCGCCCAGAAGAACGAACTGGCAATGACCAGGGAATCGCCCGAACCGAAGGCGGTCAGTCTTGCGCCGGTGAGCAGATACAGCCCGCCAAGCGCAAGGGGGCTGCACAGCCACACCACCGGATGGGGCCGGGTGCGGAACATTACGAGCAGCACGATGGGCACGAAGAACACGTAGAGCCCGGTCAGGAAGCCGCCATTGGTGACCGAAGTTGTCAGCAGCCCGGTCTGTTGCAGGTAGGAACCGAGGAAGAAGTTGACCGCAAGGAAGGCGATAACCGCCCAGTGCCGGTGCGTCAGGCGCGCCTTGCGCCTTGCATGCTCGCGCAGGGCCAGCGGCAGCACGGCGAGCCCGCCCAGCAGATAGCGCGCCGCAATGAAGGTGAGCGGCCCGACGCTGGTCATCGCGCTTTTCTGCGCAACGAAGCCGAACCCCCAGAACATGGTGGCCAGCAACAGCACCAGCATCGCAAGCGGGCGCGACATCGGGATGCCTAGCCCAGTTCGGCGTCGAGCGCGGTCAACAGCCGGTCGATTTCTTCGGGGCTGGTGTAGTGCACGAAGGAGAGGCGCAGCACGCCATGCTCGGGCTCGATTCCGAGCGCCTCGAGCAGTCGCCAGGCGTAGAAATGCCCGCCGCCGGCCATGATGCCGTGCTCGGCCAATCGCTGGGCGACGCCGAAGCCGGGCTCGGCAAGCGAGAGGGAGATGGTGGGCGCGCGATCCGTTGGGATGGCCGGTCCGATCAGGCGCACCCTGTTGCTCGAGGAGAGGAAGTCGAGCAAGGGCGCCATCAGCGCGGTTTCCTGGGCGCGCATGGCGGCATGGGCGCGCCGGAATGGATCGGCCCCGGAGACCTTGTCGCCGGCCATTTCCGCGATCGCCTCGAGATAGTCGGCAATGCCGGCGCTGGCCGCGATCTGGGCATGGTCGGGGCCGGCGGGGGTCAGCCGCTTGCGCAGCACACCGTCGTTGAAGAAATGGCCCTGGTTGGGCAATTCGGCGGCCAGGTCGGGCCGCACCGCCATGATGCCCTGGTGCGGGCCATAGACCTTGTAGGTGGAGAAGAGATAGATATCGACGCCGAGATCGGCGAGATCCGGCAATCCGTG
Organism: Devosiaceae bacterium; assembly: GCA_036563245.1. Lineage (GTDB taxonomy): Bacteria > Pseudomonadota > Alphaproteobacteria > Rhizobiales > Devosiaceae > DATCMU01. Next base: position 19,680 of record DATCMU010000042.1, read on the forward strand.
CGGCGCATACGAAACGCCATCGACAACGGCCAGCGCGCCGGCGGCGTGGACCTTTTCCGCGATGCTTTTGACGGGGTTGATCTCGCCCACGATATTGGAGCAATGCGGAAAGGCGACCAGCCGGGTCTTTTCATCGAGCAATCGATCGAGGTCGGCGGGATCGAGATGTCCGGTCGCCGGGTCGACGGCCCATTCGCGCACCACGATGCCGGCATCGGCGAGCTTTCGCCACGCGCCGGAATTGGCCTCGTGGTCCTGGTTGGTGACCACGACGGCGTCGCCGGGCTTGAGATGGCGCGCAAAGGCATGGCCAAGCGCATAGGTATTGGCCGAAGTGGACGGGCCGAAATGCAGCCAGTCGGGGGAGATATTGAGCGCCAGCGCAAGGCGATCATAGGCGTGGTCCATCGCTTCGCCGGCAGCGATCGAGGCGCCATAGGCGCCATAGGGCTGGACCTTGGTGCCGCGATAGAAGTGGTCGAGCCGGTGCAGCACCTGTGCCGAGGTGAACGATCCGCCGGCATTCTCGAAGAAGGCCTGCCCCTGCAGGAGCGGCTGGGCAAAGGCGGGAAAATTCTGGCGCACGAGCGCTGGATCGAGAGGAAGCATGATCGGCCGGGTGTTGTTCGTTCGAGTGGCTGGACGTCGCGATTGGTAGTCCGTGGAGAGGCGGCGGGCAACCACCAAGGCGCGAAGAATCCAAAAAGCCCCGGCCGCACATGGCGCGCCGGGGCTTTTCGGGAGGAAGAGGCTGGGAGGAACCCGTCACTGCCAGGGATGAGGGGGCTTGGGGGACAGCAGCGGCGGGCTCCTCCGAGTGGGTCAGTTGCCGGCGGCGGGCGCGTTCGGTCCGGGCCCATTGCCCTGACCCTGGGCAGGTCCCATGCGATTGCCGGGGCCGGTGCCGTCGCGGTCACCCCAACCGCGCGCCTTTTGCGGCTGCAGCAGGGCTTTCTGGGCGTCGGTGAGGCTGTTGTAGAAGGCCTCGAGTTTCGGGGTCACCGCATCGAGCGCGGCGATTTCGGCGGTCAGCCGGTCCTTGCGCTCAGTCATCCGGTCGACGATCGAGGCGGTCCTGTTGGCGCCTGGCGCCGGGCAGGTCTTGGCGAAATCGGCCTGGGCGGCAAGAGCTGCCGTCTTGAGGTCGTCGAACAGCGGCTTCTGGGCGTCGGTGAGGTTGAGGCGCTGCTCGAGCGCGCCGAAGATTGCGCCGATGCGTTCCGCGCCATTGGGCGAGCACACGGCGGTGAACAGCGAGCCGCGGTCGTTCATCATGCCGCGCATCATGCCCTTGCGGCCCATGTCGTCATTGTCCCAGCCGCGCATCTGTCCGTTCTGGCCCATCATGGCGCCCTGTTGGGGGCCCTGCTGGTTCCAGCCATGCGCGAAGGCGGTGGGGACGACCGCGGCGGCGATACCACCTGCAAGAGTGGTGGCGAGGAGGAGGGTGGTGAACTTCTTCATCACGACAAGTCCTTGTCTTGGTTTGTGAGGCGTGCCGCCCCGCGTTGCGTCTGATCGATGATGAAGATAGGCCGCTTCGAGTTGCGGCAAGCTGTCCGCCGGATGAAAATTCGGTAAGGGCGGTAAGGTTGGGGGGGCGCAAAAAAAACGCGCCGGAGGGCGTCCGGCGCGTCGCATGGGCTCGGGTGCCGGCCCGGTCAGGACGTGATGTATTCACGCAATGCAGCGGCTTCGTGCTCGATCTCCTCGATCTTGCGCTTGACCACATCGCCGATGGAGACGACGCCGACCAGCTCGCCGTCCTCGACTACGGGCATGTGGCGGATGCGCTTGTCGGTCATGATGTGCATGAGTTCGTCGATTTCGGTGGCGCGGGTGCAGGTGAAGGGCTTGGCTGTCATGACCTGCGAAATCGCACCGGCCAGCACCGCCGCACGGTCGCCGGACAGACGGCGCACGATGTCGCGCTCGGACAGGATGCCGACCACTCTGCCGGCGGTATCGACCACCACCAGGGCGCCGATATTGTTGGCATTCAGCAGGTCGACCGCCTCGGAAATCCGGGCGTCCGAATTGACGGTAAAGACATCGGCACCCTTGCCTTCGAGAATCTGGGCAACGTTCACTGCAGTTCCTCCCTTGGTCTCCACACCGATAATGTAACATCCGGGCGCGCGCTTACCTAGACAGCACAAAGTCGGTGCCCAAACGCCAGAAGGCGCCGGCGATGGACGCCGGCGAGTTGGCCGCAGGGGCGGCTGGGTTCTGGTGGCCGGCCGGGGGCGGCGGTCAGCCTTCTCCCCTGCCGGGGGGCGTGGGGGAATGGCGCGAGGGGTTGGCGCTGCTGTCGTGCCGGCGCGCCTTGCGTGCCAGCCGGCGGCTTGATGTCGCCCACCAGACCTCGACGATGAAGAAGGTGATCAGCGCACCAAGTGCGGCGATGATGGTGAAGTCGTTCGAATAGACGCGCGACCCATCGTCGGCCATGGCGGCGGTAGCAAGAAGTACCCCGAAAACGATCACCGAACTTTCGAGGGCGCGGATCCACATTCTCATTCTGCGATTCATTTCAGGCCATCCGGCTTTTTCCAGATTCGATGGAAAGAGCCTGCGCCCGCATTGGGGATGGAATTTGCGCGACCCGGGGAAAACCGGGTACCATTTGCGGGCATTTGTGTGGCGGGCGTCGCCGCTGAGGGAGGTGGAATGGCCGCTAACCCGCAAAGACTTGCCGTATGTGTGGCCGGCGCGGTGCTTGTCCTGCTGGCGATGCTTGTTCCGGCCGTCCCGGAAGACAGGGGCGTGGTGCAGCAGCCGGCGTGGCAGGTCGCGATTGCCGCGCAGATCGAGGCGTTCCGCCGCGGCGACGCGGATGCGGCGTTCGGCCTGGCGGGGGCGGGCTTTCACGAAGCGTTCTCCGACGCCCGGCAATTTGCCGCATCGGTCCGGCTGTCGGGATATGCGCCGCTGCTGGACGCCCTGAGCTTCAGTTTCCAGGGCTTCACCATCGAGCCGGGCGGCGATGTGGTGCAGGAGGTGCGCGTGCTCGCGCCGGACCAGCGGATCTATCTGGCCACCTATCGCATGACACTGGAGCCGGAAGGGTGGCGCGTACAAGGCGTGGGCCTTGAAAGAACGCGCGGTGTCGGCATCTGAACGCCGCGCCGATCCCATTTCCAAACACGGCGATTGTGATCCGGGCCGGGACGCCCTAACACTGCGCTCTCAACCTTGCGCGTGGAGACGGTGAGATAATGGGGTTCTACTCGGAAGCATTGCTGCGCGTGGCGCCATCGCAGACGGTGGCGATTTCGCAAAAGGCGCGGGAAATGGCGCGGCAAGGACGCGACGTGATCGCGCTGTCGGCGGGCGAGCCTGATTTCGATACCCCTGACAATGTGAAGCGCGCCGCGATTGCCGCGATCGAGGCGGGCAAGACCAAATATACCAATGTGGACGGCATCCCCGAACTCAAGGAAGCGGTGGCCGAAAAGTTCCGCCGCGACAACGGGCTCGACGTCACCGCCGCGGACTGTTTCGTGGGATCGGGCGGCAAGCAGATCATCTTCAACGCGCTCATGGCCACGCTCAATCCGGGAGACGAGGTGGTGATTCCGGCGCCCTTCTGGGTGAGCTATCCCGAGATCGTGCGGCTGGCGGGGGCCGAACCCGTTTTCGTGGCGGCCGGCGCGCAAACCGGTTTCAAGATGTCGCCGGAGGCGCTGCGCGCCGCGATTACGCCCAGAACCAAGTGGCTGATGCTCAACTCGCCGTCGAATCCGTCGGGGGCGGCCTATTCGGCCAAGGCGCTGGCGGGACTGGCCGAGGTGCTGCTCGACAATCCGCATGTGCACGTGCTGACCGACGACATCTACGAGCCGCTTGTCTATGACGGGCGCTCCTTCGCTACCATCGCCCAGGTGGAGCCGCGCCTCGCGGGGCGCACGCTGACCATGAACGGGGTCTCCAAGTCGCATTCGATGACGGGCTGGCGCATCGGTTATTGCACGGGCCCGCGCGAACTGCTCGCCGCCATGGTCAAGCTGCAGTCGCAATCGACGACCAATCCGTGCTCGATCTCGCAATGGGCGGCGGTGGAGGCGCTCAACGGCCCGCAGGATTTCCTCGTAGAGTGGCGCAAGGTGTTTCAGGACCGGCGCGACCTGGTCGTGGACCGGCTCAACGCGGCGAACGGCATCGATTGCCTGACGCCGGAAGGGGCGTTCTATGTTTTCCCCTCATGCGCGGCGCTGCTCGGCAAGGTGACGGCCAAAGGCACCCGGATCGAGACCGACGAGGATTTCGTCATGGCGCTCCTGGAGGAAACGGGCGTGGCGCTCGTGCACGGGAGCGCCTTCGGCCTGCCCGGCCATTTCCGGCTCAGCTATGCCGCGGCGACCGAGCAACTGGCTGAAGCCACCGCACGGATATTCGCGTTCTGTGAAGGCGTTCGCTGAGGTCCGTAAACTCGCGATCACGGGCAATTGAGGGCAATTGCTTTGCCTTTCAGCGGTCGGCGGGCCCATGTTCGGGCCATGAGGAAAACTGGAGAAATGCCATGCTGACGAGGTCCCGGCCGAGCTGGTTTCTGCCCGAAAGCGCGGCAACGCCCGAGGGTGTCTATCTCAATCGCCGCAAACTGATGAAGGGGCTCGCCGGCGCGGCCGTGCTGCCGGCAATCGGCGGGTTCGCGGCTCCGGCCCTGGCGGCAACCGAGCGCGCCATGCTGACCGGCGCACTCGACAAGGCCTATACCGAGGGTGGACCGCACAGGCCGCTGACGCCCGAAGAGATGAACCTGCACTACAACAATTTCTATGAGTTCGGCTCGCAAAAGGCGATCTACGACGAAGCGGAGCGCTCGCTCAAGCCGCGTCCGTGGACGATCAGTATCGAGGGGATGGTGGACAAGCCGCTGACCCTCGACGTGGACGCGCTGATCAAGAAGATGACGCTTGAAGAGCGGGTCTACCGGCATCGCTGCGTCGAGGCGTGGTCAATGGTCGTGCCCTGGGTCGGGTTTCCCTTGAGCAAGCTCGTCGATATGGCCCAGCCGATGTCCTCGGCGAAATATCTTGAGATGCAGACGTTCAACGATCCGGGCATGGCTTCGGGCATTCGCACCCAACCCTGGTACCCGTGGCCCTATGTAGAGGGCCTGACGATGGCAGAAGCCACAAACGACCTTCCGTTTGTGGCGGTGGGCGCCTACGGCAAGGTGCTGGCCAACCAGATGGGTGCCCCGATCCGGTTGCACCTGCCCTGGAAGTACGGGTTCAAGTCGATCAAGTCGATCGTGCGCTTCACCTTCACCGACAAGCGCCCGGTGGGATTCTGGGAAGAGATTTCCAAACAGAGCGGCAATACCGAATACGGCTTCTGGGCGAACGTAAACCCCAAGGTTGCCCATCCACGCTGGAGCCAGGCGAACGAGCGCGTGCTGTCCACCGGCGAGACAATTCCGACCGAGCTGTTCAACGGATATGGCGAGCAGGTGGCCTCGCTTTATGCCGGCATGGGCGATCTAGGCGACATGCTCTACCGCTGATCCTGCCCGGATTTCCCTCGCCTGGGCCCCGCTCGGTTTTCGCCGCGCGGGCCTTTTGCTTTCGGCGTTGCGGCGGAAAATGAAAAGGCCCCGTCCGAGGGGATGGACGAGGCCTTGAGACCAGCTGGCAAAACCGACCGGCCTTTTGCTGCGGCGCCGTCAGAGGGAGGAGGAGAAGCCGGCGCCGTCGATGTGGCGGAATATGCCGACAGAATCGGCCGGGGACAAATATCGATTGCGAAGGTCTGCCATGCGCCCGGTGCAAGGCAGGCGCAAAAAAAAGGCTCCACCCGCCGAAGCGAAGTGGAGCCCATTGATCGAAGGCCGAAGCCTTAATCCAGTGTGAGGCAGGGAACGTGGGAGGAGGATACGTTGCCTGCCTTTTTGGACCTGCAGCGTGGGAGGAGGATACGCTGCCGATCCGGGTGTCCACGAACCGGGGCCGAGGGAGGAGGAGACGGCGCGGGTCCGAAAGACAGGTTGAATATGTGCCCCGTGACGGATTCCAGCAAGGTGCCCGCAGGAATGCCAGCCATGCGCTCAGCGCAAGGGAATTGATCGATTGATCAAAAAAGTGCCGCGCACATTCCTGTGCGTGGGCCAAAAAAAATGCGGCCGCGCTCGAGGGGTGAGCGAGGCCGCAGTTCAAGGGGCAAGCCCCTTGCAAGGAGGGAACAGCAAACGAGCGCAAAGGGAGGAGGGAAACGCTCGCTGCAGCGAGGGTGGATATAGGAGGGTGCTCGGCATGCAGCAACCCGGCTGCGGGTATGCCAGCCATGCGCTGAGCGCATAGCTGAATTTCGAAGGGGAAGGCGGAGCCAGCCAGCGGTCAACTGATTGAAAAATAGTATATAATTGCACTTTCAAGAATTGCCCGCCGACGCCTGGACGCGGCCAGCATGCCGCAGCGCGGCGATGTGTGGCGGGTTTGCATCGGCCGGGCGCGCCGAGCCGTCCGGATCATCGCACCGGCTGATAGCGCAGGAAGACCATGCCGTTCGAGAAGCGGCGCATATCGGCCAGGCCGAGCTGCAGGAACAGGCCGGCCGGCAATCCGGGCTTGCCCCCGCCGACCAGCACCGGTGCGACAATCAAACGGATTTCATCGACAAGGTTGGCGGCCAGGGCCTGTGCCGCGAGTTGGGCGCCGCCGATCCCCAGGTCGCGGGATGCGCCTCGGACGAGATCGCGCACGGCCTCGGGATCGAATTGGCGCTCGATACGTGTGCGGGCCGTATCGACGCCTCTCAGGGACGAGGAGAACACGATCTTGTCGGCGCCCGTCCAGATGCGGGCATAGTCGCGGATGACCGGCGGATCTTCGGGTTCGCGGCCGATGGATTCCCAAACCCGCATGACCTCGAACATGCGCCGCCCCAACAGGTATGTGCCGATCGGGCGTTCGAGGTCGTTGACGAACCCGTGGACCTCCTCGTCCGGCCTGGCCCAGTCGAAGCGGTTGTCCAGATCGGCGATGAAGCCGTCCAGCGAGACGATCGAAGTATAGATCAGTCTTGCCATGCGAGGCGGCTTTCCGAGGCGCGAAGGGGACTCAGTAGGACCACTCGCGGGCCTTGCCGACAAGGAAGTCGCGGAACACGCCGACGCGCTTGGAGCTTTTCAATGCCGGTGGATAGACGAAATAGGTGTCGAATTGCGGCAATTCGATCTCGGGCAGGATCTTGACCAGGTTAGGCTCCTCCTCGGTGATGTAGTCGGGAAGCATGGCGATGCCTATCCCCTGTCGGGTTGCCTGCATCTGGCCGTAGATCGCATTGACCTTGAGGATGGACCTGCGCGGACTACCGTCCGGCCGGCCGAGCCTTTCGAGGTGATTCACTTCACCCAGGTAGGAGGGCACCGGCTCGCCGAAGGTGATGATGCGGTGGTTGTCGAGGTCCTCGATCGAGGACGGCTCGCCATACTCCTTGAGGTAGGAGCGCGCCGCGTAGATGTGGAAGTGCACGGTGAACAGCTTGCGCTGGATCATCTCGGACTGGTTGGGCCGATGCAGCCGGATCGCCACATCCGCCTCGCGCATGGCCAGGTCCAGCTCGGCGTCGTTGAGTTTCATCTCGAGCTGGATGGTGGGATAGAGGTTGACGAATTCGTGGATGCGCGAGGTCAGCCATGTCGAACCGAAGCCCACCGTGGTGGTGATCAGCAATGGGCCGGTCGGTATGTCCTGGCTCTCGGTCATCTGGGCCTGCACCGACTGCAGTTCCCAGGCCATGCGATGGGCGGTGCGGAACAATTGCTCGCCGACCTCGGTGAGGACCAGGCCGCGCGCATGGCGGATGAACAGCTTGAGGGACAGGTCCTCCTCGAGGGCGGAAATCTGGCGCGACACGGCAGACTGGCTCATGCCCAGCCGCTCGGCTGCGTGGGTGAAGCTGCCGCATTCCGCCGCGACATGGAATATGCGCAGCTTGTCCCAATCGAGCATGGCCGACTCCCCTCCTGGCCGGTTGGCGCCGGGTGTTGCCCCGGCACACGAACCGTATACTTTCGGGCGCGCCACACCGCGATCCGGGCCGGCAGCCGCAACAGGTTCAGGTTGAATTAGGACAGATCGAAGGCCAATGGAACCTCCGATCTGTCCGCTTCAGCCCGTTTTCCCGCGGTCTTGCCGCCTTTTCAGGCCGGCACGCGGATACGAACGCCTATTCCGCCGCCTCGGCCATTTCCACGCTGGCAAGGAAACGCTCCGCCTCCAGCGCGGCCATGCAGCCCATGCCGGCAGCGGTGACCGCCTGGCGATACACGTCGTCGGTCACGTCGCCCGCGGCGAAGACGCCGGGAACATCCGTAGCCGTGGAATCCGGCGCGGTGACCAGGTAGCCGCCGCGCTTTGTCTTGAGCTTGCCCTCGAACAGGGCCGTGGCCGGTGCGTGGCCGATGGCGATGAATACGCCGTCGACATCAAGCTGGTCGAGTTCGCCGGTGCGGGTGTCGCGCAGGCGTACCCCGGTGACCGAGAGCGGAAATTCCTCCGTGCCCAGGATCTCGTCGATCTCGGCGTTCCAGCGCACTTCGACCTTGGGGTTGTTGAACAGGCGCTGCTGCAGGATGCGCTCGGCACGGAATTCGTCGCGGCGGTGCACCACGATCACCTTCTTGGCGAAGTTGGTGAGGAACAGCGCCTCCTCGACGGCGGTATTGCCGCCGCCGACCACGACCACCGTCTTGTCGCGGTAAAAGAAGCCGTCGCAGGTCGCGCAGGCCGAAACGCCGAAGCCCTGCAGGCGCTTCTCGGAAGGAATGCCCAGCCACTTGGCCTGGGCGCCGGTGGCGATGATGAGGGCATCGGCCGTGTATGTGTCGCCGCTGTCCCCGGTTAGACGGAAGGGGCGCTCGCTGAGATCGACATCGGTGATGACGTCGTTGATGACGCGGGCGCCGACATGTTCGGCCTGCGCCTTCATCTGCTGCATGAGCCATGGGCCCTGGATGACATCGGCGAAACCGGGATAGTTCTCGACGTCGGTGGTGATGGTGAGTTGGCCGCCGGGCTGTATCCCCTCGATGACGAGAGGTTCGAGCATGGCGCGCGCCGCGTAGACGGCGGCGGTGTATCCGGCCGGCCCGGACCCGATGATGATGACTTTCTCGTGCATGAGATGCACTCCTGAATTGGTCGAAACGATTCCCGGCTTAGATAGGGTCGGTCCCCCCAAGAGTGCAAGCAGGCGCGGCAATTGGTCAAATCCGGAAATCGCCGGCGTTGCCAGGGCCTGTCAAAAGCTGGGGACAAAGGCCTCTGATGTGCCCACGGGGCGCCGTGGGGCAACAAGGCGCTTGCATGGTGGTCGCGGCGTTGATTCCATGCCGGCGATGCCGCAAAGTGCGGGCCGTTTCATTCGTCAATCGCCCGCATGCGCGGGCAGCCAGGGTCCACGACATGCTGAATATCGACGCTTTCAGGCACATTCCCTTGAGCACCGAGCCCTATGAGCACGTGATCGTGCCCGACTTTCTGGCGCCCGGAGCGCTCGAGGCCATCAATGCCGATTTCCCCGACGTGCCCGGGCCCGGCTCTCACCCGCCCTCGGCGCTGACAATCGGCCCGACCTTCCAGAAGCTGCTCGACGAGATGGATGGGCCCGCGTTCCGCGAAGCGGTGGAGGAAAAGTTCGGGCTCGACCTGTCGCAGCGGCCCACCATGTACACCGTGCGCGGTTTCTGCCGGGCCAAGGACGGCAAGATCCATACCGATACCGAATCCAAGATCATTACGGTGCTGCTCTATCTCAACGACAGGAGCTGGGACAGTTCGGGGGGACGGTTGCGGCTGCTGCGCTCGGGCACGGACCTTGAGGATTACGCAACCGAGATCGAGCCGAAAGGCGGAACGCTTCTGGTGTTCAGGCGTTCGGACAGGTCCTGGCACGGGCACCACTCATATGAGGGGCCGCGGCGCGCCATCCAGATGAACTGGGTGGATTCGAACTGGACGCGGATGACCGAACAGATGCGCCACAAGCTCTCGACCGTGCGCAAGCGGGTCGGGTTGTAGCCCACGCCCAGGAGAAGCGGCCGGTCCGCGGCGATGGCCGGCGCTTTTGCGCCGGCCACCGTGGGTAATCAGTTGTAGCGGATTTCGAGGATCTCGTAGGAACGCGAGCCGCCGGGCGCCGAGACCTCGAAGCTGTCGCCGACTTCCTTGCCGATCATGGCGCGCGAGATGGGCGAGGAAATCGAGATCCGGCCCGCACTCGCGTCCGCCTCCGGATCGCCCACGATCTGATAGGTCTTTTCCTGGTCGGTATCCTCGTCCACGAAGGTCACCGTGGCGCCGAATTTCACCGTGGAGCCGGAGATCTTCTTCACGTCGATCACGTCGGCAAGGGCCAGGATCGATTCGAGCTCCTGGATGCGGCCTTCGTTCAGGCTCTGCTGCTCCTTGGCCGCGTGATATTCGGCGTTTTCGGACAGGTCGCCATGCGCACGGGCTTCGGAGATGGCCGCGATGATGCGCGGTCGCTCCTCGGCCACGCGGCGGCGATGCTCCTCGGTGAGCGCGGCGTGTCCGCTCGCAGTCATCGGGATCTTGTCCATTTAGTCCTCCGTAATGCGACGTCAGCCGACAGGATGGCCGGGAGAAATCCAGCCTTCAAAGATCAGCGACTTCGGGAAATCAGTCGTCAGGTTGCTATCGAAAATCGCGTTGGTCAAGCCATTGTGTCATGCGCTGCGTCCGACGGATCGCGCGATGGCTCGATCCCGCTATCCTTCAAGTCTGCCCGGTGTGAACCGGTCGCCGCTTCGCATGAAAATGCCGGGTTGAGCCGACAAGCTGTCGCACAAACTGAAAGGGCGCAGCGACCGAGGCCGCTGCGCCCGTTTGTGTGTGGGCTTTGGCCCCTCCGGCGTCAGGAAGCCGGGGTCAGGTTGTCGGCAGCGGACTTGCCGGTGCGCTTGTCCTTCACGATCTCGTAGTTGACCTTCTGGCCCTCATCGAGACCCTGCATGCCTGAGCGCTGCACGGCAGAGATATGCACAAACACATCGGCCCCGCCCTCATCCGGCTGGATGAAGCCGTAACCTTTTTGCCCGTTAAACCATTTGACAGTTCCGGTCGCCATTTCGAAGTCCTTCGCAAGCTGGCATTCTATGATCTGGCCCCTCGTGGGCCGTGATCGGTCTCAATCGAGATATTGGTTAGTGACGTCAGCAGGCGCGAAGTCCTTCGCCCGGCCATTTCGGTCGGCCACAATATTCGACTGCAATATATAAACCGAATTTTTCACAGGTTTCAAGATATCGTGATCGCGCGCGCCGTTGTGCCCACCCCGCCGCGTTTCCAGACGGGGGACAGGCCGCTCATCCCGCCAGCAGCTTGATACCGACCAGCGCCAGCATCACGGCGAGGGCGATCCTGAGGCCGCGCTCGGCCATATGCGGGGCAAGTCGGCTGCCCACGACCACGGCGGGCAGTGAGCCCACGAGCAGCGACACGAGCAGCGCGCCATCGACGCTGCCGATCGCCCAATGTCCAAGGCCTGCGACCAGGGTGAGGGGCACGGCGTGGGCGATATCCGTGCCCACCAGCCTGGGAAGGCCGTATTGGCGGTGCAGCCACAAGAGGGCAGGCATGCCCAGCGCGCCGGCGCCAACCGAGGAAATGCTGACCAGTACGCCGATAGCCATCCCGACCAGTATCGTCAGGGCGCCCCGCAGCAGGGGCGGCAAGACGATGCCGGGCGCTGGGCGGACCAGCAGCTTCTGCCGGAACAGGAGCGAGGCAGCGGCGAGCAGGAGCGCGGCGCCAAGAACAACGGAGATCAGTCTGCCGCTGGAGTGCGTGTCGATGCCGAGCGTGGCGAGCAGCCACAGGGTTGCCATCGCGGCCGGGACGCTGCCGGCGGCGAGCAGGGCGACCACGTGCCAGACGATGGAACGGGATATTCCGTGAACCAGGGTTCCGGCGGATTTGGTGGCGGCGGCAAAAAGAAGGTCGGTCCCAACGGCCGTGGCCGGATGCACGCCGAACACCAGCATCAGGATGGGGGTCATCAGCGCGCCGCCGCCTACGCCGGTCAGTCCGACCACGAAGCCGACGCATAGGCCGGAAAGGGCATATGCAGGATCGATCAGCCCAAGCACCATCTCGTTCCCCACGCGGCGGGGAACCCGCGCCCGTCAGGACGCGCCGCAGCTGTTTGGGGCGATATTATCACGGCGCCTGCCGCTTTCCAGAGAGCCGATCGCGTTCCGGCGAAAGGATTGCGGCATTGCGGTTCCGCCTTGAAACGAGCGGGAACAACCCGGTGTTGTGTTTTGCACTTGCAATTTTTCCCGCCTGGACCGATATCCGCGCGCCGGCATTCCGCCGGCCGTTTTCCGGATCAGAAATTGACACGGGCTTTCCATTCCTCGGGCGACCTTGTCGCCGACCGGCGCGCGGAATATGCGCGGATGCTGGATGAGGGCGGCGATGCCGCCGCTGCGGCCGAACTGATCGCCCAGGCGCTTGAAATCGTGCCCGGATGGGCGGCCGGCTGGGACCTGTTGGGCACCTACGCGCACAAGGCGGGCAGGATCGAGGAGGCGCTCGCCGCGTGGCGCCGGGTGCTGGCGCTGGACACAGGCGGCATTTTCGGGGCCGAACTCAAACTCGCCGCGCATGGCGCCGCGCTCGATGCGCAACAGACGGCGGTACCCTATGTTCAGGCGCTGTTCGACGACTACGCGCCGCGCTTCGATACGGCCCTGCTGCAGCGGCTCGATTACCGGGTGCCTGAACTGCTGTCGGACATGCTGGGCGTCGCCATGGCGCTTGTCGGTGCGACCGGTTTTGCCCACACGATCGATCTGGGCTGCGGAACCGGCCTGATGGGCGAACGCCTGCGCCGGCTGACCGCTGAACTGACCGGGGTCGATCTTTCGGCGGGCATGCTGGCGGAATGCGGGCGGCGCGGCATTTACGACCGGCTGGAGCAGGCCGAAATCGCGGCCTATCTGGAGGCTTCCGGAACCGCGGACCTGATTACCGCTGCGGATGTGTTTGCCTATTGCGGGGCCCTGCCGCCCATGCTGGCCGCGGTCTGGCGGGCGCTTGCGCCGGGTGGGGTGTTTGCTTTCTCGCTCGAAAGGAACGATGGGGACGCGGATTGCGTGCTGCGTTCCTCGCTGCGCTATGCCCATTCCGCCGCGGCGACCCGTGCCGCGCTGGTCGAGCAGGGCTTCGAGGTTCTGGCGTTCGATGAACAGCCGATCCGAACCGATGGCGGGGCGCCCGTGACGGGGCTGCTGGTCGTGGCCTTGCGACCCAAAGCCCGAGCCGATGACCCGGTGGCCACCAGCGTTCATGGTGCATCCGCTGTCGCGGCAAGGCTTTCGGACTGAGAGGCGGGCAGGGCGGACAGGTCGATTTCGGCCCAGACCGGCAAGTGATCCGAGGCGATGCGCGACAGGGCAGAGCGGTGGACGCCGGCATTTGTGATGCCAAGATCGGTGGTCGTCATGATCCGGTCATGGGGCAGGATCGGGCGGCCCGAGGGATAGCTGGGACCGGGCGCGGCAATGTGGTGGTGCCGTTCGAAATGGCGCAGGCAACCCGACCAGATGTTCCACTCGTTCAGGTCGCCCATCATGATGGTGGGCAGTGGTTCCTCGAGGTCCTCGAGGTGATCGAGCACCGCGTCCGCCTGCTTGCGCCGCCACGTTCCCAATAATCCCAGATGCATGCCGACCACACGCAGGCGGCGGCTGCCGATCTCGAGATCGGCGAGCACCGCACCGCGCGGCTCCAGCGCAGGCAGGACCAGACGGCGCGTATCGAGGACCCTGATCCCGTTGCGCACCAGGATGGTATTGCCGTGCCAGCCCAGGCTCTGGGCGCGTACGCTGAAATCGATCGGCTGGTAGCCGGCGCCCTCGACGATGTCGCCTGGCGACAGGGAGGCAATCCGGCTGCCGAAACGCCGGTCGATCTCCTGCAGCGCCACCACGTCGGCGTCGATCTCCCGAAGGACGGCCAGCACGCGGTCCGGCCGCCGCCGCCAGTCGGTGCCAACGCTCTTTCGGATGTTGTAGGTCGCAACACGGATCATGACTGCACATAGAACGGGGGATGGCCGCCTCGCGCAAGCGCCAACCCGCTTATCGCCAAGATTTGAGCACAGGATCGGTGCGGGGCATGACAGGAAGGCCAGGCGAATGACGATTGCACTTTTGAACAGGACCGGCCTCGCGGCTTCGTTTGTCGCGGCCATGGTGGGCGCGGACGACCCGGCGCGGGCGGCGGATTACCCATCCTCCATGGGACCGCTCAGGGTAGAAGCCGTGGCCGAGGGCCTCGATCATCCGTGGTCGATCGCCTTCCTGCCCGACGGCCGCCTTCTGGTGACGGAGCGACCGGGGCGGTTGCGGATCGTCAGCGAGGGGACAGCCGGCGCGCCCATCGCCGGCGTCCCGCAGGTGGCGGCAGTGGGGCAGGGCGGGTTGCTTGACGTCGCCCTGGCTCCCGATTTCGAAACGACCGGGCGCCTCTATCTCAGCTATGCCGAACCCGCATCGCGCGAAACCGGCGGTCGGGGGCAGGGCACCGCCATACTGTCCGCGACGCTCGCCGCAAGCGGCACAAGTGGTGTGCTTTCGGACGCGAAGGTGATCTTTCGCATGAACCGGTTCACGCCGACCGCCATCCACTTCGGCGGCCGGATCGCCATTGCGCGCGATGGAAACCTGTTCGTCACGCTGGGGGAGCGCGGCGAAGGGCCGAGGGCGCAGGATTTCGGAGATCTTGCGGGCGCGGTGGTCAGGGTGGCACCCGATGGCGGGGTGCCGGAGGGCAACCCGTTTGTCGGCGTTGGCGGCGAGCCGCGCCTCTGGTCGAAGGGCCATCGCAACCCGCAAGGCGCCGCGATCCGGCCCGCGGACGGCAGCCTGTGGATCGTCGAACACGGCGCAATGGGCGGAGACGAGATCAACAGGCCACTCGCGGGGCGCAATTACGGATGGCCGGTGATCAGCTACGGGCTGAACTACAACGGCACCAGGATCGGCGTCGGAAAATCGGCGCCTGGGATGGAGCAACCGGTCTATTACTGGGATCCCTCCATCGCGCCATCGGGCCTTGCCTTTTACGAGGGTGACCTGTTCCCCCAATGGCAGGGCGACCTGCTGGTCGGCGCGCTCAAGGACCAGATGCTGGTGCGCCTGACAATGGAGGGCGACCGCGTGACCGGCGAGGAGCGCCTGTTCAAGGGGGCATTCGGGCGCATCCGCGACGTTCGGGTGGGACCGGACGGCGCGATCTATCTCGCCACCGACGAACGAAACGGTCAGATTCTGCGGGTGACGCCAGCCAATGCACCCTGAACCTTCGGATGGTACCGCAGGTCACGGTATCCAGATCAGGCTCACGATCCAGAAAGCCGCGAGCACGATGAAGATGCCGCGCATGGCATTGGTGCTCGAAAGCAGGCCCAGCGCCGGCCTGGGCCGTGTGGAATACTGGCGGAACCCCAGTTGTTCCTCAAGCTCGCCCGCCCTTTGCACGAAGTGGTTCCAGAACAGCATCGTGCGCTCCTGAAGGACCCAGAACGAAAGCGTCGCAACCAGGCCGAACAGTTCGATCAGCGTGCGCGTGAGGCTGCCGAGTTCAATCTTTGAAACGTGCAGGATCGTCACAAGCGCCACGAACAGCGAGATCAATACGGTTGGCTGCGCGAAGCGGATGGTCTGGAAGTGGCGGGCATTGTTGCTGGCATCGAGATATTCGTCGCGTGGTTCCCCCTGGTGCATCTCTGCCTCCCATTCATGGCAAGGCACGCAGTGTCCCGCGGATCGGCCCGCGTTTCCAGTAGGTTTTGGGTGCAGGCAAGTCTGAGCAATAGGGCTCAAGCTGTTCGGCGAATCCCTCCTGCAAGTTCCGCAGTTCAGTCGCCATGCGCGGCAATTTGGGTGCGACTTCCGGCTAGAAACGCGTTGTCGTCGAAAAGAATCCGTCAATACAGATGTTGACTCTGCCGGATTTGGCCGGAACTATTTGCACATAGTATTCAAGTTTTCCTGCGTGGGGGACGTGGGCATGACAAGAATTTCTATTCTCGCCTGGGTAATTTCTGTCGCAATATCTGTGACTTGCGGTGTGCAATACGCGAGCGCGCAGTCGGTCAACTCACTGCTGAACACGATGGTCCAGATCGGCGGCGCTCTGGCCACCGAACAGGCCAGGAAGGCGGCCCCTGGCCCCTCGACCCAAGCAGCAGACAATCCCGCACCTACCGAGCCGCAGGCTACCGCGATGACGCCCTCCCGTGCCCAAATGCGGACTGTTCAGGCCAGGTTGAATGAACTGGGCTATGACGCGGGTACTCCGGATGGCGTCGCAGGCCCCAGGACGCGGCGTGCCATCTCGATGTTCCAGCGCGACCTTGGCGAACCGCAAACCGGACGGCTGACCGCCGCGCAGACCGAAAGACTACTGGGTGACGGTAGCGCGACGGCCTCGAGCGACTTCGAAATGCTCTACGATACGGACCTGCCCGGCAACGACTTTCGCTCCGGCATGCACTCGGCCGACCTCAAGGGCATTGCGCTCGAGACGTGCATTTCGGCCTGCCGGGCGGATGGCATGTGCGCCGCATTCACCTATAATGCCAACGCAAGGGTTTGCTTCCTCAAGCACGGAGGTGGGCAACCCGTGCCATTCCGCAATGCGATCTCCGGCAGGAAGACGGCGTCGACGCAGGGCCCGACTATGGCCGGTGTTCCGGTGGCACCGGATAGCATGGGCCTGCCGTCGCCGAGCGCTGCAATCCCGGCGCCGATGGCGGGCATGCGCGAGGTGGCACCGATCATGGCCGGCGATCGTGTCGTTGACGGATTTCCGTTGCTGCAGGGCCGCTTCAAGAGCGACGACCTCGAGCTGAACGGCCGGCCGGAGAATCGGTGGCGGGCCAATCTGGCCTTCTATCTCGATCTCGCCATTCTCGGGGCGTGGCCGGACATCCTGGACGATGAAGCGGTTGCGCATGAGTATGCCATGCGCTTCCTGACAGGCGATCTTCAGGACCATTATGTGCGCGACTGCAGCTGGTACGGCCGGTGCGAGAGCAACGGTCCCTACCGGGGCTGGCAGGGCAGCAACGAATTCGAGCGAAAGGCGTCCTACGAGGCCTTCATGGCCGAGATCAAGCCTCGGCTACTGGGCATGGCACCCAAGCTTCCCGTGCATCTGACGCAGGTCGCCGAGGTGAAGCTTCAGCCCTATGACGACAGCGCGCAGGCCTTTCCCATCCGGCCGGTCCGGTCTAGTGGAACCGTTTCGGTTCCCGTCGCCAGCATGGACCTCGCCTATTCGCGGATCCAGTTCAAGAGCGATATCGCTTTTCCGCAGAGCGTGGCCGTTCCGCGCGACGGCGCGCCTGCATTCCTGGCGCAGGTGCAGACGCAGGAGCGTTCCGGCTATGTGGCGTTCGACCTCGAAATCAGCGAGCCTCACATGGACGAGAACCTGAACTGGCCTGCCTTCACGGTGACCGCGAACCGGATCGGGCTTTATGCCGACGCCGATCTGCAATCGGCGCTTGCGGATCTTTCGCCCCACAACGACCGTACGGCCCGTGCCTTCGCCTCGGTGCCGAGCGAGAGCTACGTGATCTTCGATCCCCATGGCAGTATGCCGGATGGCGCCAACGTGACGGCGGAGCGCCTTGGCCGGGCCCTTGCGCTGCGCGGTAATCCCGCCCTGTTCGATCAGCATCCGAGCTATTTCGCGGCCCTGCTCGATCCGGCGCAGGCCGCGCCCTATTTCGACGAGCGCTATTTTTCGGGGAGCGGCAATGCGACCCTGGAGCAGTTCGTGTTTGGCGTTGAAAACGATCAATGGGCAGGCCGCGACGAATTCGAACGATCTGATAGCCGAAAGCGCTTCATTGCCGAGCAGAGTCAGAACGTGATGGCGCGCGTGCCTCAGGGTGATCTTCACATCGCCTTTCTGCAATATTTCAACGTGGGTACCTACAAGGACGGCGCGTTCCCGATCAGCGCCAGTTGGGACGGTGGCGGATTTTCGAGTGTCGATTATTTCGACGTTCCCGCGCCACTGAAATATCCGGATGCCTGGGTGGTCGATGAAGAGCATGCCCGCGCATACCGGGAGTTCGAGCGCCGGAAGGGCGTGCGGCCCATGCTGCGCACTGATTACGTCATTCGAGGCACAAGTCCGGGTGGGTCCGGGACGATCGCGGATGTCGCCGTCGAGCGCATGTCCATAGTGACCTATGCCGATCCGAACACAATGATTGCCGATATTCCCCTGCCAGAGGGGGCGGTCACAACGGAAAACCGGAGTCTTGCGGCGTCTGCTCCAACCGGGCCGCTGGAGTTCGATCCTGAACTGTTTGTGCTTCTCGCAGCGTCTCGGGATTCGAAGCTGCTGGACGATCCCGGATTCCTCACGCAGGGTTTCGCGCTACGCCAGAAGATCGAGCAGAGCGCGCTCGGCCAGCGCGATCGCGTAGCAACGAGCTGGCCGGGGTTCTTCTCCACCACGATGTTGGCCGCCGATACCCCCAGCGCTGAAATGCTGGCAAGCTATCGCAAGGCCGTGGAACAAAGGTTGCCGGAACTGGGCAACCTGCTGGTGCGCAGCCATGTGGGCTGCGACACGCGGGAGCGCTGCGTGGTCGCCGACGACGGTTCGGGGCTGAAGATCGACCTGCGGGACTTCATGGCGCCGACATGGCAGTGGGATTTCGCTTCCGTGCGCGACACGACCAAGATCGACGCGGCGGCCCTTCGCCTTGACGCCGATCCGCGCACACCCGAGGGCGTTGTACGCTTCCCTGCGGGCAACGTGCCGGTCTATCTGCTCTTGCTGCCGAATTCGGGATGGCAGGTGCCGGTGGAGGCGGCGTCCAGCGACGACATCGCGGCCCTCGATCTGCAATACGAGGTAACCGGCGTCGAATTGCACCGGGACGACGGGGCGCTGCTCGTGGGGCTTCGTCCGCATGGCGTGCGGGTGACGTTCAAGTCCGGCGGCGTCAAGACCTATGCCGCAACGGGCGAGGACGTGAACCCGGCCGCGGTCAATGCGGCGCGGTATGCCTTCGACAACGACATCCTCGGCATCAGCCTTGGCATGGATCGCGCGGAGGTGCGCAAGATTCTGGCGGACAGACAGGCCCGTCTCGCCGATTCGCGACTGTTCACCAGCTCTGCCGACGACGCGGAACGGATCCGGTCGTTCATCGTGCAGAATGCGGGCGAGAATGGCGCCATCGATATCAGCAGCATCTTTTCCAACCGCACGGGAGACGCGGATACATACGATTCCGCGAATTCGGTGCAGCGCTGGATCAACGATGGACTACTGCTGGTTCAATACCACAAGCTGCAGCCCAACGACGACAAACCGCAAATCACCGACCAGACGGCAGTATTCTTCGATCCGGAAACGGAAAAAGTGGTGGGCATATCGCGTTATCAGGCCCTGCCGGCCGAACTCGATGTCGAAACCGTTCGCGCCCAGCTGAAATCCAAGTACGGCGAGCCGGACCACTTGTTCGGCTATGACGACGACATGATATGGGTCGACAGCAAGAAGGTCGCGGACGCCCTGAATTCAGGCGGCTACGAATACAGTGTTTGCGGATTCCACTTCGGTTCCGACACGTATTTTGACTTCATCCCATGGCGGGATGTGGAGACCGGCGACGCGATTCCGCGTGTGCAAGGGCAGATCGTCATCCCCACGCAAATGGACAACGTGTTCGACAGTTGCGGCCGCGTGCTCTACTCGACCCTCAAGAGCAACACGCTTGAACTGCATATGTACGACACCGGATGGCTGCATGACCGTGTTGCAGCCATTGCCGCGGCGGACAAGGCGGCCGCAGACGCAAAGGCCTCGGCCGCGACGAGCAAGATGGAATTCTGAGGCCGGGCCCTAGTTTGCGAAATAGGATTGCAGAGGCCGCACGTCCAGATTGCCGCTGCGATAGGCGACGATCCCCTCCACCGCGGCCACGGCGCCGGCGATTGTGGTGTAGTAGGGGATACGGTCGAGCAGGGCCGTGCGCCGGATCGAACGGCTGTCGGACAGCGCGGCGGTGCCCTCGGTGGTATTGATTACCAGTTGCACCTCGCCGTTCTTCATCGCGTCGACAATGTGCGGGCGGCCTTCGAGCACCTTGTTGACTTTGGCGCATTCGATACCCTGTTCGGCCAGGTAGCGCTGGGTGCCGCTGGTCGCGATGACCTTGAAGCCGGCTTCGACCAGGGCCCGGATCGAGGGGGTGATCACCGCCTTGTCGTCGTCGCGCACCGAAACGAATACCGTGCCGCTGACCGGAACCGCGGTTCCGCCGCCAAGCTGGGACTTGGCGAACGCCATGGCATAGTCGGTGTCGAGGCCGATCACTTCGCCGGTCGAGCGCATCTCGGGACCAAGCAGCGTATCGACACCGGGGAAACGGGCAAAGGGGAACACGGCTTCCTTGATGGCGATGTGCTTGAGTTTCTTCTCGGTCAGGCCGAAAGAGGCAAGGCTCTCTCCGGCCATGATGCGGGCGGCGATCTTGGCGATCGGCTCCCCGATCACCTTGGCGACGAAGGGTACGGTGCGCGATGCGCGAGGGTTGACCTCGAGCACGTAGATCGTGCCGTCCTTGATCGCGTATTGCACGTTCATCAAGCCGCCCACGTTGAGGGCGAGGGCCATTTCGCGCGTCTGGCGCTTGAGTTCGTCGATCACGGGTTGCGAAAGATTGCGCGGCGGCAGGGAGCAGGCGCTGTCACCGGAGTGAATGCCCGCTTCCTCGATATGCTCCATGATGCCGCAGATGAACGCATCGGTGCCATCGCACAGGCAATCCACGTCGATCTCGGTGGCGCCGGCCAGATAGCTGTCGAACAGCAACGGGTTGGTGGCGATCACGGAGTTGATCTGGCCGGTCTTGTCGTTGGGATAGCGGGCGCGGATCTCGGGCGGCACCAGTTCGGTCAGGGTCGACTGCACATAGCTCTCGAAGGCCTCGGGGGTGTGCACGATGACCATGGCGCGGCCGCCCAGCACATATGAGGGGCGAATGACCAGCGGATAGCCCAGCCGGTCGGCAACCAGCCGCGCCTGTTCGAGCGAATAGGCGATGCCGTTCTTGGGCTGGGTGAGCCCCAGCTTGACCAGAAGCTTCTGGAAGCGGTCGCGGTCCTCGGCAAGATCGATCATGTCGGGCTGGGTGCCCAGGATGGGCACGCCGGCCAGTTCCACCGCCTCCGCAAGGTTGAGCGGCGTCTGCCCGCCGAACTGCACGATCACGCCCTTGAGCGTGCCGGCCGCCTTTTCGGTTTCGAGGATTTCGACGACATCTTCCTCGGTCAGCGGCTCGAAATAGAGCCGGTCGGACGTGTCGTAGTCGGTCGAGACCGTCTCGGGATTGCAGTTGACCATGATGGTCTCATAGCCCGCATCGTCGAGCGCGAAAGCCGCATGGCAACAGCAATAGTCGAACTCGATGCCCTGGCCGATCCGGTTCGGGCCGCCCCCGAGGATCACCACCTTGTTGCGATCCGAGGGACGGGCCTCGTCCTCCACCGCACCGGCGAACGGGGTCTCGTAGGTGGAGTACATATAGGCGGTGGGCGAGGCGAATTCGGCTGCGCAGGTATCGATGCGCTTGTAGGCGGGCCGGACGCCGAGACCGCGCCGCAACGCGGTCACGTCGCGGGTTTCGCGGCCGGACAGTTCGGCAAGGCGGGCATCGGAGAAGCCCATTGCCTTGAGCGAGCGCAGGGCCGGAGCGGTGTCGGGCAGCCCGAATTCGCGCACCTTGTGCTCGGTGTCGACGATGGCCCGGATCTGTTCGAGGAACCACCGGTCGATCCGGCAGGCCTGGTGGATGGCGTCGTCGTCCAGCCCCAGGCGCATGGCCTCGGCGACGAACAGCAGGCGTTCCGGCGTCGGCGTGCCCAGCGCGGCGCGAATGGCGTTCTTGTCATCGCCCTGGCCGAGGCCGGGAATGCCGATCTCGTTGAGCCCGGTCAGTCCCGTCTCGAGCGAGCGCAGGGCCTTTTGCAGGCTTTCGGGGAAGGTGCGGCCAATGGCCATCGCCTCTCCGACCGACTTCATCGAAGTGGTCAGCTTGTTCTCGGCGCCGGGGAACTTCTCGAAGGCGAAACGCGGGATCTTGGTGACCACATAGTCGATGGTGGGTTCGAAAGAGGCCGGCGTCGCGCCGCCGGTAATGTCGTTCTCCAGCTCGTCCAGCGTGTAGCCGACCGCCAGCCTTGCCGCGACCTTGGCGATGGGGAAGCCGGTCGCCTTGGAGGCAAGCGCAGACGACCGCGACACGCGCGGGTTCATCTCGATCACCACGAGGCGCCCGTCGGCGGGGTTGACGGCGAACTGCACGTTCGAGCCCCCGGTTTCCACCCCGATCTCGCGCAGGACCGCGATCGAGGCGTCGCGCATGATCTGGTATTCCTTGTCGGTCAGGGTGAGGGCCGGCGCGACCGTGATGGAATCGCCGGTATGCACGCCCATGGGGTCGATGTTTTCGATGGAGCACACGATGATGCAGTTGTCGTTCCGGTCACGGACGACCTCCATCTCGTATTCCTTCCAGCCCAGCACCGATTCCTCGACCAGTACCTCGTTGGTGGGTGAAGCATCGACGCCGCGCTCGATGATCTCGAGATATTCCTCGCGGTTGTAGGCGATGCCGCCGCCGGTGCCCCCGAGGGTGAAGCTGGGGCGGATGATGGCGGGCAGGCCGATCACCTCCAGGGCCTGCAGCGCCTCGACGATATTATGGGCGAGCATGGACCGCGGTGTTTCCAGGCCGATCTTGCCCATGGCGGCACGGAACAGCTCGCGGTCCTCGGCCTTGTCGATTGCATCGGCATCGGCGCCGATCATCTCCACATTGAACTTCTCCAGAACCCCCATCTTGCGCAGGGACAGGGCGCAATTGAGCGCGGTCTGGCCGCCCATGGTGGGCAATAGGGCGTCAGGACGTTCCTTCTCGATGATTCGCGCCACCACCTCGGGCGTGATCGGTTCCATATAGGTGGCGTCGGCGAGATCGGGATCGGTCATGATGGTCGCCGGATTGGAGTTGACCAGGATGATCCGGTAGCCTTCTTCCTTGAGCGCCTTGCACGCCTGGGTGCCTGAATAATCGAATTCGCAGGCCTGGCCGATGATGATCGGGCCGGCGCCGATGATCATGATGGATTCGATGTCGGTGCGTTTGGGCATGGGTCGTCCGTTCCGGGGCGCCTGCGCGGCGAAATCCGGCGCGAGGGTTCGGCCGGATGCAGGGCGATGGGTCAAAGGGCTAGGTGGGCCTTATAGGCAAGAGAAGCGGCGAACGGAAGGGTGAATCCGGCCTCTTTTTTTCTCCCGTGCGCGGGACAGGCGCCTGCATCAGGGCCGGTGGAGGACCTGCGCGCAAAGTGTTGGCATGCCAAGGGTTGGCGCGACGCCCGATTTATCGCAAACTCCCGGCGAGTCTCCCGCGCCGGCTCGCCGGCCTTCCTAAATCAACTCGCGCGCACCAGCGGCGATCTCAGCGGCAGTGGCCCCCGCCGGGGCTTCGGTCCTTTTCAGACATGGAGAATGCAAAGATGTTTGGCGGACAGCCAGTACTGACACTCAACGACGGCATCATGATCCCGCAACTCGGCTTCGGGGTCTGGCAGGTCGAGGACAAGACTGCGCCCGCGGCCGTGGGCGAGGCGCTCAAGGTGGGTTACCGCCTGATCGACACCGCGCAGGGCTATGACAACGAGCAGGGCGTGGGCGAGGCGTTCCGGGCTTCGGGCCTTGGCCGTGACGACGTCTTCATCACCACCAAGCTGCGCAATCGCGAGCAGGGATATGACGCGACGCTTCGCGCCTTCGACCAGAGCATGCAAAAGCTCGGGCTCGATGTGCTCGACCTGTTCCTCATTCACTGGCCGCTGCCCGACCTGAACACCTATGTGGAGACCTGGAAGGCGTTCGTGAAGCTGAAAGCGGATGGACGGATCCGGTCCATCGGCGTCTCGAACTTCAATCCCTCGCACCTCGAACGCATCATCGGCGAGACCGGGGTGACGCCCTCGGTCAACCAGATCGAACTGCATCCCAGGTTCCAGCAGCGCGCGGTGCGCGATTTCCACGCCGAGCACGGCATCACGATCGAAAGCTGGAGCCCGCTCGGCCAGGGCAAGGTATTGTCCGACCCGGTGATCCAGGCGATTGCCGAAAAATACGGACGGAGCGCGGCGCAGGTGATCCTGCGCTGGCATCTCGAACAGGGATTGATCGCCATTCCGAAATCGGTGACGCCTTCACGCATCGCGGAGAACTTCGAAATCTTCGATTTCTCACTCGATGCCGAGGACATGGCGCAAATCGATGCCCTAGACGATCCGAACGGCAAGATCGGCCCGGACCCTGAAACCTTTCATTTCAAGTTCTGAGGAGCACCGGCCATGGAATACCGGCGGCTTGGCAATACCGGCCTTCAGGTTTCGCGTATCTGCATGGGATGCATGAGCTTCGGCATCGACAAGAAGGAACGTCCCTGGGTGCTCGGCCTCGATGAAGCGCGCCCGTTCTTTCGCAAGGCGCTGGACCTGGGCGTCAATTTCTTCGATACGGCAAATGTCTATGCGGCCGGCACCAGCGAAGAGATCGTGGGCGAGGTCCTTTGGGACATGGCGCCGCGCGACGAGGTGGTTCTGGCCACCAAGGTCCACGGGCGGATGCGCAAGGGTCCGAACGGGCAGGGACTGTCGCGCAAGGCGATCCTGTCGGAGATCGACAACAGCCTTCGCCGGCTCAAGACCGACCATGTCGACCTCTACCAGATCCACCGCTGGGATCATGAAACGCCGATCGAGGAGACCCTGGAGGCGCTGCATGACGTGGTGAAAGCGGGCAAGGCGCGCTATATCGGCGCCTCCTCGATGTTTGCCTGGCAATTCGCCAAGGCGCTGTTCATCCAGAAGGCGAACGGGTGGGCGCGGTTCGTTTCCAT
Organism: Devosiaceae bacterium; assembly: GCA_036563245.1. Lineage (GTDB taxonomy): Bacteria > Pseudomonadota > Alphaproteobacteria > Rhizobiales > Devosiaceae > DATCMU01. Next base: position 44,676 of record DATCMU010000042.1, read on the forward strand.
GCAGGATCACCTTAACCTGCTCTATCGCGAGGAAGAGCGCGAGATGCTGCCGCTTTGCGCCGACCAGGGCATCGGGGTGATCCCGTGGAGTCCGCTGGCGCGCGGGCGGCTGACGCGGGACTGGGACGATTCCACCGCGCGTTCGGAAACCGACGAATTCGGCAAGGGCCTCTATGTTCCGCAATCGGACCGAAAGGTTACCGAGGCGGTGGCGAAGGTCGCCGGGGATCGCGGCGTGGCGCGGGCGCAGGTCGCGCTGGCCTGGCTGTTGTCCAAGCCCGAGGTGACCGCGCCGATCGTGGGCGCAACCAAACTTCGGCATCTGGAGGATGCCGCCGCTGCGGTGTCGCTTGAGTTGACCGCGGATGAGATCGCCGCACTCGAAGCGCCCTACGAGCCGCACGGGATCGCCGGGCACCAGTAGACAGGGATCAGGCGAGGCGTCGCCGCCGGAACAGCATGTCGCGCGCCGCGATCACCGCTCCGGCGGTGATGAGCACGCACGCAATGGCGACGGTCGGGGTGAACGCGGCGATGCCAGTGCCGATCAGGATGACCGTCGACAGGAGCGGCGCGGAATACGAGGCCGCGCCGAGCACCTGGATGTCGCCGTGCTTGACGCCATGGTCCCAGGCGTAGAACGCGAGCCCCACCGGCCCCAGGCCAAGGCCGAGCGTTGCCGCCCATTGCAGTGGCGTTGCCGGCCAGACGGTCTGTTCGAGAAGGACATGGCAGATCGCGGCGAGCACCGCGGTGACGAGACAGAAGCCGGTGACGGCGGCCGTGGGAATGGCCGAGAAACGCCGCGACAGCACCGAATAGCCCGACCAGGTGAGGGCACACACGAGCGCTGCGCCATAGCCGATGCCGTATTCGGCGCGGAACGACACGCCCTGGCCGGCGGTGACGATCAGTCCGGCGCCCAGAAGCCCGAGCAGGGCGCCGAGCAGGTGGTGTGGCTTCAGTTTCTCACCCGGCAGCAGCGCCGAAAAGATCACGATGAGAAGCGGCCAGAGATAGGCGACCAGACCCGCCTCGACCGGTGGGGCGTTGCGCAGCGCGGTGAAATAGAAGAAATGGTAACCGAACAGCCCACCCACGCCGAGCAGCCAGACCTGCCAGGGTTGGCGCAGCTGACGGAACATTTGCGGCCTTCGCAGCATGGGGACGAGGCCGATCGATCCGCCGACGGCAAAGGTCATGGCGGCGAGCTGGAAGGGCGGCACCTTGCCGCTGGCAGCGGTGAAAAGTGCCAGAAGCGCCCAGAGCAGCACGGCGGAAAAGCCGATCAGAGTGGCGGAATTGCGTGACGGCGTTCCGGTCATTGCGGATTTCCTGCGGGGGCTGCAGGGTCGATGAACAGCTTGAACCCTTCGTGGCTCTGTTCGAAACCGAGCGCGCGGTAGAAGCGGTGCGCATCGCGCCTGTTCTTGTTCGAGGTGAGTTGCACCAGGCCGCATCCGCGCTCCCGGCAAATGGCGACGGCCCGGTTCACCAGGTGCGATCCGATCCCGTGGCCGCGCAGGTCGGCCCGGACATGGACGCTTTCGAGCAGCCCGCGCAACATGCCGTCGCGGGCAAGCCCGGGGATGAAGCTGATCTGTACGGTTGCGACGATCTGGTGGTCCAGGAGCGCCACCAGGAGCCTTTGATTGGGATCGGCGGCAATCAGTTCGAAGGCGGCCCGGCATCCGGGATGGGCAGGGTCCGACGGCGTGGCGGCCGCGCCGTCCACGCGCCCGGCATCGTAGAGAGCGAGGATCGCCGGAATATCACTCGCTACCGCGTCGCGGATCACGATATTCGCAAGGCTTGTGGTCGGGGGGCTTTGCCGCATCTCGCCGGTGCTCCGGAATGGCCGGAAAGCGGTATGTGGGGGCGGCGCGAAACTGTCAAGACGGGCCGCCCCGCGCCGGGTGCGGGACGGCCGTTTCCCAGGAGCCGTTTCGGGTAGGGTCAGGCAGCGGTGACGCGCTGCCGGGCGGTCCAGCCCGTGGCGTTCAGGCCCTTGATCAGCAGCCACAGGGCAAACCCGACCTCGGCAAGGGTAACGATGGTGAGCAAACCCACGACCAGCATCCACAAGACCTGATTGCCGGGCAGGACGAATTTCTCGACCGACTGGAGGGTGTAGCCGAAGCTGCCGATCATCATCAGCGTGCCCAGGATGCGCGGGAAGTAGCCGCTTCTTGCGACGAGGTAGCCGAGCGCAACGAGGTGGGCGCCAAACAGGATCTGCCATCCATAAACCCCGAATTCGTGGACCTGGAGAAACAGCATGGCGAGCGCCTGCCGCTGGTCGATGGCAATTGCGGCCAGCGCGCCGCCGTCATTGAGCAGGTCGAGCATGGCCATGTAGGCAACGAGGTTGATCACCATGATCACGACCATCCCGAAGCGGGCCAGGGTCGCCATGAGCGCGACCGTCGCGTTGACCGGCTTCAACAGGGTGTAAAGGATCGCGGTCACAGCGACTTCGCAAAGGATGGTCAGCATGTCGGCGAATATACCGATGCGGAACAGGCCCTGGTGGGCCAGCACGCTTTGCGCGTTGGCGGCGGCATCGCCGAAGATGAAGACCTGGGACGGGACGTAGCCGATCGAGAACATGCCGAACACGGCGATGGCGACATAGAGCAGGCCGGCGATGCGCGACATGGCGAAAGGTGCGGGAAGAGCGGTTGGCGCGGTCATTGGGTTTCTCCTTGATGCAGGGGATGAGGGCAAGGCTCAGTTGTGGAATTGCGACGGGCGGGCGACGGTGAGCACGACATTGCCGCGCTTGCGGCCGGTATCCACATAGGCGTGGGCAAGCCGGGCGTCCTCGAGGGGGAAGCTGCGGTCGATGAGGGGCTTGAAAGCGCCAATCTCGGCCATGTGGGCGAGGGCCGCCATGTCGTCGTTGGTGATGCTGGCGACGCCGGCGATCACCTTCTTGCCGCTCGATTTGCGGGGGCGTTCGAACCCCAGCAACTGGCTGAAGGAGCCCAGCACCAGCAACAGGCGCCCGCCTCTATTGAGCGAATTCTCGACCCGCGAGAAAGGCACGTCGCCACTGGCGTTGAGGATAACGTCATATGTCTCGCCATTGGTTGCGAAATCCTCGACGGTGTAGTCGATCACATGATCGGCCCCGAGGGCGGTGACCAGGTCGAGATTGGCCGTGGAGCAAACCCCGGTCACTTCGGCCCCGAGGTATTTGGCGATCTGCACCGCAGCCGAACCGACGGCGCCGGATGCGCCCACGATCAATACCTTTTCGCCGGGCCTGACCTGCCCCTTGTTGCGCAGGAAGTCGAGGGCGGTGGTGCCTCCGAAGAACATGGCGCCGGCCTCCTCGAAGGTGAGGTTCTTCGGCTTGGGGATGATCCAGCCGGTCTCGGGCATGGTGAGATATTCGGCGTGGCAACCGCTCTTGGCGCCGGTATAGGCCGCGACCTCGTCGCCGACCCGGAAACGCGTGACGCTGGCGCCAACCGCTTCGACGACGCCAGACATTTCCTGGCCGAGAATGGGGCGGCGGGGACCGAGCAGGCCGAAGATGGGACGGCCCAGGAACGCAAATCCGCCCGGAAGGTCGAGACTGCGGGCCCGCCAGTCGCCACTGGTGACCGTGGTTGAGAATATTCGCACGAGGACTTCATTGTCCGCCGGCACCGGCTTGGGGAGATCGACGAGCTTGAGCACGTCGGGTGAGCCGTAGGTCTTGTAGATGATCGCTTTCATGTTCCGAACTCGCTTTGTTTGTGTTCGAAACCTTTGTAGCCATGCGAATTCATTTATAGAATTGACTGATTTTCTACTTTTGATATGCGATTATGCATGGATTGGCGGCAGATCAAATTCGACTGGAACCGCGCGAGGGCCTTTCTGGTCACCGCGGAGGAGGGGTCGCTGACCGCGGCCGCGCGCGCCCTGGGCATGGCGCAGCCGACGCTTGGGCGGCAGGTGGATGCGCTGGAGCAGGAACTCGATGTGGTTCTGTTCGAACGCACACGGCGCGGGTTGAGCCTTACCCAGAGCGGGCTGGAACTGCTCGATCACGTGCGGGCGATGGGTGAGGCGGCGGGCCGGGTATCGCTGGCCGCGGCGGGTCATTCCCAGTCCATCGAGGGGTCGATAGCGATTGCGGTCAGCGAGTTCCACGCGGCATTTCTCTTGCCGCCGGCGCTGAGGAAGCTGAGGGAGCGCTATCCGGGGATCAGCGTGGAAGTGGTTGCATCGAGCCAGACCAGCGATCTCAGGCGCCGCGAGGCCGACATAGCGATGCGCAATTTCCGCCCCACCGATCCCGACCTGATCGCCAAAAAGGTGCGTGACGTCCCGGCCCGGCTCTTTGCCAGTGGCGAATACCTGTCGCGCCTGGGCAAACCCCGCACGCCTTATGACCTGAGGAACGCCGATTTCATCAGCGTGGATGCGAGCGGGGCTTTCATGCGCCACCTGAACGGGTGGGGGTTCAACCTGACCGAGCGCAATTTCCCGCTATTGGCGGAGAACTACCTGGTGATGTGGGAATTCGTCAAACAAGGGCTGGGGATCGGCGTGGTCGACGGGAATATCGGAGACGCAGAGCCCCTGGTGCACCGGGTGCTGCCCGACATGGAGCCGATCACCTTTCCCATCTGGCTTGTGGCGCACAGGGAGGTGAACACCAGTCCAAGGGTCCGGGTGGTGTTCGACCTTCTGGCCGAGGAACTGGGGAAGCCGCCGGCGCCCCTGTCGGCGGCGGCCTCCCGATCCTGAGGCCGAAGCGCCGCTATTCGGCGGCGGCGGATTCAGCGGGCCCGGTTGTGACGTCGAACTTGACCTCGATATTGCCGCGTGTCGCGTTGGAATAGGGACAGACCTGATGGGCCTTTTCCACCAGGTCCTCTGCGACCTGCTGGTCGAGCCCGGGGAGATTGACGACCATCTCGACAGCAATGGAGAAGCCGTGCCCCTTGACGTGGTGGCCGAAGTGAACGGTGGAGTCGATGGTGAGATCGTCGGGCACCGCGATCTTCTCGCCGCGGGCCACGGCCTTGATCGCGCCGATGAAGCAAGCCGCGTAGCCGACGGCGAAAAGCTGCTCGGGATTGGTGCCCGCGCCGTCGTCGCCGCCCATGGCCTTGGGGGTCGACAGTTCCACCGACAGGCGACCGTCATGGGTGTGGGCGCGGCCCATGCGTCCGCCGATTGCCCTGGCCTGAGCCGCATAGAGTGATGACTTGATCATGGGAGATCTCCTTTGCATGAGTGATGGCGGATATGTATAGTGTACAATTAAATTGTGCGCAATATGAATTGTGCCCGCCTTTTGCCCGTTGCGGGACTGGCCCCGTGCGGGTATTCGATGATAGCTGGCGGGCGGGGGACAACCGATGACCGACAAGGACGACGGCCTGAAGCTCGACCGGCAACTCTGCTTTGCGGTCTACTCCGCCGGGCACGCGTTCAATCGCGTCTACAAGCCGCTGCTCGATCCGCTGGGTCTGACCTATCCGCAATACCTGGTGATGCTGGTGCTCTGGGAGCGCGACGACGTTCCGGTGAAGATCATCGGCGAGCGTTTGCATCTCGATTCGGGCACGCTCACGCCCTTGCTCAAGCGCCTGGAGACGCAAGGGCTCGTGATGCGGGAGCGCGACCCCGGCGACGAGCGTCAGGTGCGAATCCGCCTGACCCCGGAAGGACAAGCCCTCAGGGAGCCGGCGCGGGCGGTTCCGGCGGCGGTGGGCGCGGCCACGGGATTTGCCGGCGAGGGGATGCGTGAACTCAAGGCGCAGATCCTGGCGCTGCGGGACAGGCTGATCGCCGCGTCGGGGGACGGGGACTGACACGCGCGATTGTGGATGTCGGGCAACACCTTGTGGCCGAGGCGCAGTTGCAGCGCCATTGTGCGCCATTGGGTGCTTGGCGCGGCCCGCTTGCCAATCTATAGAGAAGTCCCATTGAATCGCGAGCCGGGGAGGGCCTTCATGACAGACAGCGCGATCGCCATTCCTGGCGGCACCAGCCGGTCCTGACGCGGCACGGCTGATCCGGTCCACCCACCGGTTATTCGACTTTCCAGACAAACGGCTCCGGCCTCGCGCAACGCCCTGAGTTCGCGTGCGGAGCATTCGGACGCAAGGACCGCTCGGCCATTTGGGCCAGCGTGACACGACAATGACTCGACCTCTCCTGGATATTCGCGCCGACGCATTCTCGGCAGTGCTTCGTTTCACCTTCGGCCATTGGCGGCATCAGCCCTGGATGATCCAGATCATCGTTGCGGCGATCCTTTTGGCGACGGTCACCGACGTGCTGACACCGCTCTATGCCGGCCACCTGGTCGATGCGGTAACGCAGGACCCGCTTGCCTCGGATACGGCATGGCAGGCGGCGGTCGGTGCGTTCGTCATGCTCATGGTCCTGGGACTGGGCGCGGTGGCCATGCGGCAGGTGGCGTTCCTTGGCATTACATTCCTGACCACGAAGATGATGACGCAAGTCGCGCGCGATGCCTTCTTTCGCGTGCAGCGGTTCTCGACCGACTGGCACGCCTCGAGCTTTGCGGGATCGACGGTGCGCAAGATCACGCGTGGCATGTGGGCGCTCGACCTGCTGAACGACACGCTCTTGCTGGCGCTGCTGCCTTCGGTGGTGATGCTGGTGGGATCGACGCTGCTGCTGGGCTTCTTCTGGCCGGTGATGGGTCTGACGGTCGCCATCGGCTCGCTGATCTACGTGGGGCTGACCGTCGCGCTTTCGGTGGGCTGGGTGGCGCCGGCGGCGAGCCTGGCGAATGCCTGGGACACGCGGGTGGGCGGGGCGCTGGCGGATGCGGTGAGCTGCAACGCGGTGGTCAAGGCATTCGGCGCGGAAGCACGCGAGGATGCCCGCCTGGACGGTATCCTTTCCAAGTGGCTATCTCGGACGCGGCGCACATGGATCCGCGGCACCTTCAATGGCGGCGTGCAGGGCGTCACCATGCTCTTGTTGCGTGCGTCCATACTTGCCGCGGCGCTGATTCTTTGGCGCATGGGGCTGGCGGGCGCGGGCGACCTGGCTTTCGTGCTGACCACCTTCTTCGTCCTGCAGGGTTATCTGCGCGACATCGGCATGCATATCCGCAACCTGCAACGCTCGGTGAACGACATGGAGGAACTGGTCGCCATCCACGCCGAACCGATCGGCATTGCCGACCGTGACGGTGCGCGGCCCATCTCGATTGGCGCCGGGCGGATCGAATTCCGCGATGTGCTGTTCCAGTACAAGGGGCACGAAACGCCGCTCTACGCGGGGTTGTCGGTGACCATCGAAGCGGGACAGAGGGTGGGGCTGGTCGGCCATTCGGGCTCGGGCAAGACCACGTTCGTCAAGATGATCCAGCGGCTATACGACGTGAATGGCGGCGCGATCATGATCGACGGGCAAGACATTGCCCTGGCCCAGCAGTCTTCGCTGCGCGCGCAGATCGCCATCGTTCCGCAGGAGCCGATCCTGTTTCACCGTACCCTTGCGGAGAACATCGCCTATGCGCGTCCGGGCGCGAGCCGCGCGGATATCGAGGCGGCGGCGCGGCTGGCCAGCGCGCACGGTTTCATTGCGCAATTGCCAAAGGGTTACGAGACGCTGGTGGGCGAACGCGGGGTGAAGCTGTCGGGCGGGGAGCGCCAGAGGGTGGCGATCGCGCGGGCCTTCCTGGCGGACGCGCCGATCCTGATCCTCGACGAGGCGACGTCGAGTCTCGATTCGGAATCCGAGGTGCTGATCCAGGAGGCGATGGAACGCCTGATGCAGGGGCGCACGACCCTGATCATCGCGCATCGGCTGGCAACGGTACGCTCGCTGGACAGGCTGCTGGTGTTCGACAAGGGCCGCATCGTGGAGGACGGCAATCACGAGACACTGCTGCGCCAGCCGGACGGCATATACCGACGCCTGTTCGAGACCCAGGCGCTGGACGTTCCGGGCGGCCTGGTCGCCTAGCCCGTTTCGGTGGCGGGCGCGAAGGGGTGCCCGCCACGGGTTCATCGCTGGGTGATGTAGCCCTCGGGCACGCCGCGCGTGGACAGGACGAACTGCCAGACCTGGATGGCGCGCGAGCGGAACCCGCCGGCGCAGCACAGGAGGTAGTATTCCCACATGCGGCGGAAACGCTGGTCCTCGGGACGGTTCGACCTGGGCCAGTTCTTCTGGAAATTCTCGTTCCAGGCGCAAAGGGTCTTGTCGTAGTGCGGACCGATATTGTGCAGGTCGATCACGGTGAACAGCCCCTCGATGGCCTTGCCGATCTGGGCGAGGGAGGGCAGGACGCCGCCGGGGAAGATGTATTTCTCGATCCAGGGATCGATGGTCACCTTGCTGTCGGGCGAGCCGATGGTGTGCAGCAGGAACAGCCCGTCATCCCTGATGACGCGCCGCGCCGTCTCGAAATAGGTGCGGTAGTTCTTGTGCCCCACATGTTCGAACATGCCCATGGACACGATGTGGTCCGCCTTGCCCTCGAATTCGCGGTAGTCCTTGACCTGGAACTCGACGGGCAGGTCCTTGTAGCGCTCGCGGCCATAGGCCGCCTGGTCGGGGGACACGGTGACGCCGACACAATCGGCGCCGTATTTCTCGGCGGCAAAGCCCATGAAGGCGCCCCAGCCGCAGCCGATGTCCCACACGCGGTCGCCCTTCTTCAACCCGATCTTGCGGCATACCAGGTCGAGCTTGGCCTCCTGGGCCTGGTCCACATTGGTGACGCCTTCGGGCCAGTAGCCGCATGATCCGGTCATGCGCTTGTCGAGGGACGCCTTGTAGGCGTCTGTCTCGGAATAGTGCATTTCGGCGACGCGCCTGGAACGCCCGATGGTCTGCATGTTCAGGAACTTGGCCTGCACGATCTGCCAGACCAGGTTGGGGGTGACCGCGATCCTGTCCTCGAGATTTGCGCCGACGACCCGGTTGAAGAACTCGGCGAGATCCTCGCAGTCCCACCAGCCGTCCATATAGGCTTCCCCGAGGCCGAGCGAGCCTTTCGCAAAAACACGGTTCCACAGGCCCTCGTTGCGGATCTGCAGATCCCAGGGGTTGGTCCCGTTCACCTCGATTCCGGCATCGGCGAGCAGGCCGACAATTCTGGATTTCTGACTCATTGACTGCCGTCTCTGGTTACTGAAGCTGGGACGATATTACCCAAAACGCTCCACATTTGAAGGGCAGGGCGGTGTGAGGGCCCCGCAACCGGGGTCAGGCGCCCTCATGACGCGAGCCGGGTTTGGCCAACGATTCCCATGAGTTGCGAGTAATGGATTCTTCACATGCCCGCTCTACCTTCGATCCTGCACCCGATCCGGATACGCTTCAGCGCCCGTACGGGCGCGATGTGGACACGATTGCCAGACCCGGCACGGCGCGCCCGCCGCGACCTGGGGCCGCGCAAGGCGACCACTTTGAGAAAGACCTGAAGTGTTGTCATGCGTCTGATTATCGGAATTGTCGTCATCGCGGTCAGCGTGTTCGGGGGCTATATCGCGCTGGGTGGCCATATGGCCGTGCTCGTGCAGCCCTTCGAGGCCGTCATCATCCTCGGGGCGGCGGCAGGATCGTTCGTGATCGGCAATACCGGCCCGGTGCTCAAGCAGGCGGCGGGGGTGTTCGGGACCATATTCCGCGGGCCACGCTATTCCAAGCAGGACCATCTCGAGCTTCTTGGCGTGATGTTCATGCTGTTCAAGCTGGTGCAGTCCAAGGGGCCGCTGGGCCTCGAGGAGCATATCGAGAACCCGCAGGAATCGGACATATTCACCCGTTTCCCGCGGCTTCTGGCCAATCACCACGCCATCGCGTTCATCTGCGACTACCTGCGCATGATTACCCTTGGCACGCGCAATGTGCACGAGCTCGAGGCGCTGATGGACGAGGAACTCGAGACCCTCAACCAGGAGCAGCACCGGCTGGTCAACGCGATCCAGTCGCTGGCCGACGGCACGCCGGCGCTGGGCATCGTCGCGGCAGTTCTGGGCGTGATCCATACGATGGGATCGATCGCCGAACCGCCCGAAGTGCTCGGCCACATGATCGGGGGTGCGCTGGTGGGCACGTTCCTTGGCGTGTTCATCGCCTATGGCTTTTTCGGACCCATCGCGCAGTCGCTGCGCAACATCTTCGAGTCCGAGGAGAAATACTATCTCTCCATAAGGGCGGGGCTTCTGGCCCATGTGGCGGGCTATCCGCCGGCCATGGCGGCCGAATTCGCGCGCAAGTCGCTGATGTCCGAAGTGCGGCCGACCTTCAACGAAGTCGAGGCGTCGACCTCTACCTTCCGCAACGCGGCCTAGCCGGGCCGGGGCAGGAACAGGCCGGATGAGCACCAGCGACATCGTCATCATCAAGAAGGTCAAGAAGCAGCAGCACGCCCATCACGGCGGCGCCTGGAAGATCGCCTATGCCGATTTCGTGACGGCGATGATGGCCTTTTTCCTGTTGCTGTGGTTGATCAGCATGACCACGCCGGAGCAGAAGAAGGGCCTTGCGGATTATTTCGCGCCCCCAAATGTCTCGCAAACCACCAGCGGGGCCGGCGGCGTGCTGGCGGGCAAGGCGCCCAGCGAATCGGGCGCCGCCTATGCCGGATCCTCGTCGCCCAACAAGGGCCAGGGCAGCAAGGACGATGTGGCCACATCGCCTTCGGGCTCGTCCAGCCGGGACACCAAGACATCGAACCTGGACGTAAAGTCGCTTGAGGACATGGCCTTCCACAGCGCCGCGGTCAGCATTCGGCAGGCATGGCGGGCCGATCCCGACCTGACCAGCCTCGCCAACAACCTGATCGTGCAGGAAACCAGGGACGGGCTGGAAATCCAGATCGTGGACCAGAGCGGGCAGCGGATGTTCCCCGAAGGGTCGAAATTCCCGGTCGAAGGGGTGCGCAAGGCGCTGGCCGATATCGCGCCGACCCTTGACCGGCTGCCCAACCAGATCACCATTTCCGGGCACACCGCGGCAGGCGACAAGTTCGCCAGTCCCGAATACGGCTCGTGGGAGCTTTCCAGCGACAGGGCCAATGTCACCCGGTCCATTCTTTCAGAGTTCGGCCTTTCGGCGGATCACATCTATTCGGTATCCGGGCGTTCGTCGGTGGAGCCCTATTTTCCCGACGATCCCTATATGGCGGCCAATGAGCGGGTCACGATCACGGTCATGCGCAAGGATCCGCCGGTGCCGCTCGACCTCAAGCCCTAACCTGAAAGCCAGACAGGGCGCGGCATTCGCGTCCGGCCAGTCAGGAGCACCCCTGCAACTGGGCCGCGTAGGTGTCGGCCCGGTCGGCGGTGCGGCGCGCATAGGTCTGCGCCGCCGAATTGGAGCGCCAGTCGCCGCGCTCATAGGCGTTGGGGCCGAGGTAATAGGTGAGATAGAGGTGGTAGGTGTCGGTGAGCGGGATACCGAAGCGCTGCGAGCTTTTCGCATAATACCAGCCGATGAAGTCGGCGGCGTCGGCAAAGCTGCCGCGGCTGGCCATGAAGTTGCCCGTCTCGCGCTGGTACTGCTTCCAGGTGCCATCAAGGGCCTGCGAGAAGCCGTCGGCGCTCGATACGCGACCCCAGGGGATGATGCCGAAAACCCATTTCACCGGCGGCTTGGCGTCGCCCTTGAACCCGGATTCCTGGCGGATGGTCGCCATGAGCACGTGCACCGGCACGCCATACTTGCGCTGAACGCCGTTTGCCACCTGCGACCAGTTGTCGAACCAGCCATCGCGCTGGTCGAACACGGCACAGACATTGTTGATGTGGCTGGGCGGCGTCGCGCAGGCGGCAAGCGCCATGAGCGGTACGAACGCCAGAACTCGACCGATACGCAGGATACACATGGGCGGCGATCATAACGCCAAGTGGTGAATCGGCGGTTGATGAGGGGGGCATCGGATTCGAACTTCAGGCCGCGAACGAATGCATTCGACCTTTGGTGGAGCCACAATATTGGCCTGGATTCGTCCAAATTCGTTAACGATGAGCGGAGGTGTGTTTTCATTGGCGCATGGCCAGCAAGACAGTCTGCATGTATCTTCGGGCCTGAATTGAATTTTTCGAATACTTGATCGCAATTATTAGGGTGCTGAACCTTGGAAACAGTTGTGATTTTGGTTCTGTCCGCGGGGGCCTTCGTTGTTGTTGCTGTCGCAACTCTGCTGGATGGAAGGAATGCCCGGGACCGAACAGACTACGCTCGCTGGAGAACCGGTGATGGGCCCAGACCCGTCGACGCGGATAGTGCGAGTTTCCCGCTGGAGCAGGTCGCCTTGCAGGGCGCGGCGCGTGTGGTCGATGGCGATACCTTGGTTATCTGCAATACCCAAGTTCGCCTGTTTGGCGTCGATGCGCCGGAGCTCAATCACCCTTACGGTAAGAAGGCCAAGTGGGCGTTGGTTTCCTTGTGCAAGGGACAAGTCGTTCGCGCGGAAATAGTTGAAAGAGACGTGCACAATCGAACGGTCGCCAGATGCTACCTGCGGGATGGCCGCGATCTTTCGGCCGAAATGGTGAAACTGGGCCTGGCAATAGACTGGGCCAAACACTCTGGCGGGGCGTATCGGTCGCTGGAATTGCCGAAAGTGCGAAAGGTGCTTTGGCTGGCAGACGCGCGGCAGAAAGGGCGAATGCATGTCTGGAGGCAATATGCGGCCAGACAGAATCGCAGGTACGAGGAGGATTGATGCGCGCGGTCCGGATATCGTGAGACCTGGGATCGCTCCCCTCCGACGACTTGCAGTCTCCCCATTCCTCCCCCCCAACGAAAAAAGGGGCCCGTGAGGGCCCCTTCCTGTTTCGCAGCCTATCGGCCCTAGAGCGTGATGCGGTAGGAGCCGAAGCCATCGGCGGCGGCGCCGACGAATTCGATCTTGACCGCGGTCACGTCTGCCAGATGCTCCTGTGCCTTTGGGCCGGTCTCGAACAGCACCGTGGTGTCGGCCAGCGGGGCCAGCGACCAGTTGCTGTCGGCCTTGGGGTTGATGGTGCCCTTGTCGTGGATATAGCGCACCAGCACGTCGCGGTTGGTATCGGGCCCGAGGAACACGATGGCGTCGGAATTGACGCCGGGGAAGTTGCCGCCGCCGCCGGCACGGTAGTTGTTGGTGGCGACGATGAACTTCTGGGCCGGGTCGATCGGCTTGCCCTGATACATCAGGTCGACGATGCGGCTGGCGTCGGCGTTGATGACATTGCCCTTGCCGTCATACTTGGAGGGCTGGGATACGTCGATCTTGTAGGTAACGCCGTCGATCACGTCGAAATTGTAGGAGGGGAAGTCGTTGTTGATCAGCGGCTGGTCCTTCGATCCGGGCGTGATCTGGTTGAAGATGCCCGCCGAGCGCTCCAGCCATTCCTTGACGGTGGCGCCGGTGATTTCGACCGCCCGCACCGTGTTGGGATAGAGGTAGAGATCGGCGACGTTCTTGATGGCGACCGGGCCGACCGGCACGTCGGTGTAATAGTCCGGGCCACCGCGTCCGCCGGCCTTGAACGGGGCGGCGGCGGAGAGGATGGGCAGGCCTTCCCACTGGGTGCCCTTCATCATCTGCTCGATGTACCAGGTCTGGGCGTTGGAGACGACCTGGACGCTCGGATCGTCGGCCACCAGTGCAAAGTAGGAGTGCAGGGGCGCGGCGGTCTGCCCCACGGGGCGGCGGACATAGGCAAGGGTTGCCTCGTGGTCGGCTTTCACCGGCTCCTCGACCGCGGCCACGTCGGCGACCAGGGCTACGTTCTTGCCGTCCTTGCGCTCGTAGATCGGGCGCGCCTCGGAGGTGTGGGAGACGATCTTCCACGAATTGCCGTCGCGTTCGAGCAGCAGGTCGATCAGGCCCATGTGCGAGCCCCAGAAGCCGGCCATCACCGCGGGCTTGCCCATCAGGGTGCCGTTGTCGATGTCCGCGCCCTCGATGCCAGAGAAGTTGGGGCCGGGGAACACCAGGTGCTGGTGGCCGGTAAACACCACGTCGATGCCGGGCACGCCGGCGAGATAGAGCGAGGCGTTCTCCATCATGTCGGTCTGGGCGCCGTCGATGCCCGAATGCGAAAGCGCGACGATGATGTCCGCGCCCTGTTCCTTCATCACCGGCACATAAGCCTCGGCAGTCTTGACGATGTCGCGGGTGATGACCTTGCCGGCGAGGTTGGCGTTGTCCCAGATCATGATCTGGGGCGGCACGAAGCCGATGAAGCCGATCTTGACGGTCTGGGTCTGGCCGCCGCCGTCCTTGATCTGCTTTTCAACGATGCGGAAGGGGGGCAGCATTGTCTTGTCCTTGAGCGGATCGTCGCTGGTCAGCGAGGCGCCCATGACAAGGTTTGCGCAAACGATGGGGAAGTTGGCGCCAGCAAGGGCGCGGTTCATGAAATCGAGGCCATAATTGAATTCGTGGTTGCCCACGGTGCCGACCTCGTAGCCCAGCGTATTCATGGCGGCCATCATGGGGTGCAGGTCGCCATCCTTGAAGCCGCGCTCATAGGCGACGTAATCGCCCATGGGGTTGCCCTGGATCAGGTCGCCATTGTCGACCAGGATCGAATTTGTCGCCTCGGCCCGGATATTGCCGATCAGCGACGCGGTGCGGGCCAGGCCCATGGTGTCGCTGGGGGCGTCGGCGTAATAGTCATAAGGATAGATCGCGACATGGATGTCGGTGGTCTCCATGATGCGCAGATGGGCCTGGTTGTTGGCCGCAAGCGCGGCGAACGGGTGCATGACGATAAGCGCGCCGGCCCCCGCCGTGCCCGCAAGAAAGGCGCGGCGTGAAATACTTGAATACATGGTCATGATGACCTCTCCCTTTGGCTGTTCCAGGATTCACGAAGTCCGCTCGCCGCCCCGGCCCTGGGGAAGGGCGTGACGACGATACCCTCGGTTCGTGGTCCTTGAACTAAAGTTGTAACGCCGTCGTGACAGCGCCACAACGAAATTTGTCCAAACGGTCAAAAACTGTTGTGAATCAGGGCGGACCGTGGCGCGGGGCCGCCGACGCGTCTAATGTGGCGCCTGGACACAGGGAGAAAACGGCCTCATGCGGTGGCGTGGACGGGAACGCAGCAGCAATATCGAAGACCGCCGGTCGGCGGGTGGCGGGTTCGGCCGAATGGGGGGCATGGGCGGCGCTGGTCCGCGCATCAGGATCGGGCGCGGCGGGGGCATCGGCGGCCTGGCGCTGGTACTCGGCATCGTGGTGGTCTCGATGATGCTTGGCATAGATCCCAGCCAGATCCTGAGCGGCGACCTGAGCGGCCTTCGAACGGGCGGCACGATCGCGCGGCCGGCGCCTTCTGCCGGGGATGACGAGCTTGCCGCGTTCGTCAGCGTGGTGGTCAAGGATACCGAGGATACCTGGGGCGCGGTGTTCAGCCAGAATTCGCTGACCTACACACCGCCAAAGGTGGTGCTTTTTTCCGGGACGACTTCGGCGGCCTGCGGGGTGGCAAGCGCATCGACCGGCCCGTTCTATTGTCCGGCTGACCGCAAGGTCTATATCGACCTGAGCTTTTACGACCAGCTGCGCCGTCAATTCGGCGCGCCGGGCGATTTCGCGGAAGCCTATGTGCTTGCCCACGAAATCGGGCATCATGTGCAGAACCTGATCGGGGTGCTGCCTGCGTTCAACAAGGCGCGGGCCGGCATGTCGAAGACCGAGGCGAATGCCTATTCGGTGCGGGTGGAGTTGCAGGCGGACTGTTACGCCGGGGTCTGGGCGCACAGCGCCAATGCAGAGGGCCTGCTGGAAAAAGGCGACCTGGAGGAAGCGCTGAACGCCGCGTCGCGGATCGGCGACGACACGCTGCAGAAGCAGGCGCAGGGATATGCGGTGCCCGACAGCTTCACCCACGGAACCTCGGCGCAGCGGGTGAAATGGTTCCGGGTGGGCTATGCCAATGGCAATCCGGGCGCCTGCGACACGTTCAGCGGTTCGGATTAGGGCGCGCGGCCATGTTTGACGGGCCGCGCCGCGGCTTGCCTGGCGATCGGCCCACAAGGCGCGCCAGGGAACCGAGATAGGCGTCGAGCGTGGGGCGCGGATCGCGCCACGACCAGGTGAGATGCATGTCGGCGCGCAGCGCGGACACGAGCAGGCGCAGGGAGGCAAGAGGTATTGCAAGGCCGCGCAGGCTCCCGTTGCGAAGGGACGCAAGAAGGCCGCCAAGTTCACCGTGCGTCCAAACATACCGAAGGCCAATTTGGCCCTCGCGCCAGGGCTCGGCATCGGCAGCATCCGCGGCCAGCGCGATGGCGAGTTGGGTCAGCCCCAGTCCAGCGCGTTCGGCAAGGGCGTGATTGCCATCGATGCGTGGATTGATCTCGAGGAAGTTGACCTCGCCATCCGCGTCGACCATGAACTGGGCACAGCCGATGCCATTGTAGCCGAGCTTCTCGATGAGGGCGCGCGTGTAGCCGGTCAATGCGGGGTCGGGGGGGATGGTGACGCCTGCAACCGCGAGGCCGCTGCCATCCGCACGGTCGGTGCGCGATGTCCGCTCGATCATGAGGCGGATCATTTGTGCGTGCCGCGCGGCGAAATAGGCGTTGTAGCGGTCGCCTGACACGCAGCGCTGCACCATGAGGTCGGGCTGGCCGTCCGGCCATCCGGTCAACTGGCGCCGCAGGTCGTCCGCGTCGCGGGCGAGAATGATCTTGTCATCGCCAATTCGCCGCCCGGATGCGTTGGGCTTGACCACGACTGGCCAACCGATGTCCCGGGCCGCGGCGAACAGGGTGTCGATGTTGTCGACAACCCGGTAGGGCGCCACCGGCACGCCGGCGTCGCGGGCAAGATCGAATGCCTTGGCCTTGGCCAGGAGGGTATTGACCGAATGGGCGTCGGTGACCGCGTAGACCACGTGCGCCGGCAGGTCGGCGCGGCGGGCGGTGACGAAGCGTACATAGTCCTCGGCAACGGGATAGACGACGGAAATGTCCGGGCGCCGTGCAAGCAGCCGATTGAGGGCGGCGGCGAGCGCCTCGGGATCGTCGGCGGCCGGATGTGCCCAGGTTTCATCGCAGGCGCGCGAGTTCTCGGCCCCGCCGTGAAGGTCGTCCGCAACCCCGACAATGACATGGAAATCAAGCGCCTTGAGCGCGCGCGCGCAGGCGATCGTGGCGCGATAGTTGCCGAGCAGGAGCACGCTGCCCGCGCTTCTCGCGGCGCGCGATTTGCTGCTTTGTGCGGTGATGGCAGACAAGGTATGCCTCGAAAATTCTTGCATTACCTTGCCAAAGTGCGCGCGGCGGCACGGCGGGTCCACTGCAACTGGTGCGCAGGGTTAATGCTGCGTCTGCGCGGCGAGCCGGGGGCGGATTATCCCTCGAATCCCTCAACGATGACGAAGGTGCCGTGGCTGGCGGCGGTGCGCAGGCCGATCAAGGTCTGGTAGGCATCGGAATGGTAGGCGTCCAAGGCCTGTTCGTAGGTGGGAAACTCGACGACCACGTGGCGCGAGGGGGCATCGCCCTCGACGCCCTCATACCGGCCGCCCCGGGTGAGGAAGCGCGCGCCCCGTTCTGCGAGGAACGGACGGACCCGGCCTGAGTATTCGGCATATCGCTCGGGATCGGTGACGGTCAGTCCCACGATCCAGTATCCCTTGCCCATCGACGTCGCTCCCGGTTGCCGGCCCGGGCAACGCTAGAGATGCGAGGCCGCCGGCGCAAGACTTGCGCAGCCCGGCGTCACCCCAGCCCCAGCATGCGGCGCAGGACGTCGCTCCTGTAGACGAAGTGCTGCACCAGCGCCCCCGCCACATGAACCGCGATGAGCGCCAGTATCGCCTTCTCGGCGATCGAATGCACCAGCGCGGGTTGGGAGAGACCGAAGAACCAGGCTGTGATGCCCGATGCCGCCATCAGCAGCAAGAAGACATAGAACAGGCCATGCACAAGCGCCGCCAGCATGCGGAGCGCGGGGTGTTCCTTTTCGGGCAGGGCCGGCACGCCCCGCGTGAACCGCAGCCACAGCCGCCAGATCACCAGGATGCCGATGGCCAGGCCGATCAGGGCGTGCAGGTTGAAACTGGGTTCGTTGGCAACCACGCCTTTCATGCGGTCCAGCCAGACCTGCTTGATGCCGTCATGAAAAAGGATCTGGAAGAAGACCAGGAGGGCGATGGCCCAGTGCAAGCCGATCTGGGTTTTCGAGTAGGTCTGCGGATTTGCCATCGCGGTTCCTGACGCAAAAGGTGATCTGGCTTGCTGGCTAGCACGCTCCGGGCGCCGACGGCATGACCGAGATCAAGCAATTGGCGAAGCGCGAAATGCAATGCCGGCCGATTCACGCAAGGGCGCACGCGATTTGCGAAAACCGTGTTTCGCCATGGCAAGAAGCGCGGCATTTCCCCGCCAACGACGCCGGGACGGTCCCGGCCATACTCGGGGAAAACACGAAATGAACACCTCCATCGTCATCGCCAATGTCATCCATTCCACGCCCGTCTGGGTCTGGTTCGTCCTTGCCGCGGTCATTGTGCTGGGGCTGCAACGGACGCAGGCGCGCACCGTCACGGTCAGCCGGATCGTGCTTCTGCCGCTGCTCATGTTCGTGATGATGGTATCGTCGGTCTTCACCACCACATCGCCCGACTTCGTCCTGCCGGTCTTCGCGGTCGCCCTTGCGGTGGGCGCAGGGTTCGGCAACAAGCTCGGCCAGGCGAGCGGCGCGCGCGCCGGCGAGGCGCCCGGTACGATCCGGGTCGAGGGCGAGTGGTGGTCGCTGGCGCTGGTGCTCGGCGCCTTCGTGCTGCACTACGCGTTCAACGTGGTGGAAGCGACCGATGCAACGCTTGCGGCATCCGACGGGTTCGTGCTGGTTCGCACGCTTTTGCTCAGCGCTTTGGGCGGTATCTTCGCGGGCCGGGCGGCGACAGTGGTGTGGCTGGGCACCCGCCCGGTTTCGGCCTGAGGATCAGGCCGCGTCGCTGGTGTGCTCGGGAAGCTGCGGCAGCCCCTTGTCCTTGCGCACCAGGTTGAGGAAGCGCGTGAACAGGTAATGCGCGTCGTGCGGGCCGGGCGAGGCTTCTGGGTGGTATTGCACCGAGAAGATCGGCCGGTCCTCTACCGTTAGGCCGCAATTGGAGCCGTCGAACAGCGACTTGTGCGTTTCCACCACGCCTGCCGGCAGGCTTTCGGTATCGACCGCGAAGCCATGGTTCATCGAGGTGATCTCCACCTTGCCGGTGGTGAGATCCTGAACCGGATGGTTGGCGCCGTGATGGCCCTGGTGCATCTTCACCGTCTTGCCGCCAAGGGCGAGCCCGAGCAACTGGTGGCCAAGGCAGATGCCGAAGATCGGCTTGCCGGTTTCCATAAGCGCCTTGATGGTGGGCACGGCATATTCGCCGGTCGCGGCGGGGTCGCCGGGGCCGTTGGAGAGGAAAATACCGTCGGGATTGTGGGCCAGCACTTCCTCGGCGGTGGCGCTGGCGGGCACTACGGTCACCCTGGCGCCCTGATCGGCCAGGCAGCGCAGGATGTTGCGCTTGGCGCCGAAATCGATGGCGACGATGTGGAACTGCGGATCGGCAAGGCGGCCATAGCCTTCGTTCCAGACCCAGGAGGTCTCGTCCCAGGCGTAGGTCTGGGCGGTGGTGACTTCCTTTGCCAGGTCCAGCCCCTCAAGGCCGGGAAATTCGGCAAGCGCCCTGGCAATCGCGGCCTCGTCGAAGCGGCCGTCGGGGGCGTGGGCGATTACGGCATTGGCCATGCCCTTTTCGCGGATGCGGGCCGTCAGCGCGCGGGTGTCGATGCCGGTGATGCCCACGATGTTGCGGGCCTTGAGCCAGGCGTCGAGCCGCTGCGCGGCGCGGTAATTGGCCGGGTTGGTGATGTCGGCCCGCAAGACGCAGCCGCGCACCCCGGACAGGGCGGCCATGTTGACCGTCTCGATGTCCTCGTCATTGGCGCCGACATTGCCGATATGGGGGAAGGTGAAGGTGACGATCTGCCCGGCATAGGAGGGATCGGTGAGGATTTCCTGGTAGCCGGTGATCGCGGTGTTGAAGCACACCTCGCCCGCCGAACAGCCCACCGCCCCGACGCCCAACCCCTCGATACGGGTGCCATCCTCGAAAACCAGAACGGCAGTCGCGGGGGATTGTTGCCAGCCGGTCACGGGCGCTCTCCATGGGATGATGTGGGCACGGAATTTCGCGGACACTATGCCAAGCACATGCGCAGGTCAACATGCGCAGTGACATTGAAATTCCTTGTATTTCAATGGTTTAATCATTTGGCGCTGCAAGTGTTGGCAGCGCGGGAGGATTTGGGTATAGGCTTTGCGCTTGGCAAGCGTCCAAATGGAGGTCCCATGCGCGACGAGATCAACGCTGCACTTTCGGCGGCGATGAAGGCGCGGCAGACACGCCGGATGACGACCCTGAGGCTGATCAACGCCGCGATCAAGGACCGCGACATCGATGCCCGGGGCGAGGGGCGGGAGCCGGTCTCGGACGATGACATCCTCCAGATCCTGCAGAAAATGGTCAAGCAGCGCGAGGAATCCATCGCGGTCTATGACGGCGCGGGGCGTTCCGACCTTGCCGCCCAGGAGCGCGAGGAAGTGGAGATCATCCGCGAATTCCTGCCCAAGCCGCTGGGCGAGGAAGAAGTGAAGGCCGCCATCGCCGAGGTTATCTCGGAGACGGGCGCAGAGGGCCTGCGGGACATGGGCAAGGTGGTCAATGCCCTCAAGGAGCGCTATCCGGGCCGCATAGACGTTTCCAAATGCGCCAGGCGCGTGAAGGAAGCGCTGGGCGGCTGACGAAGGCGTTTGCGCCAGTTTACGCGTCGCCAAACGGGCCCGCCTGTCCAGACCATCTGGCTCCAGCGGCGTTTCAGGATTCCGCGATTGGGGAGGAGGCAATGGCTGGACGATCGACCGAAGAGCTGAGGGATCGGCTGGCCGGGACATGGTGGCTGGTCAGCCGGATCGATCGTGCCGGCGACGGAACCATTCGGCAGGATCCGGCGCTGGGTTCGGACCCCCTCGGGATACTGACCTATACAAGAGATCGGTTTGCCGCGCAGTTCATGAAGCGGGACCGTTCATCGGCCAACACGGTCGATCCGGCCGGTTCGGGCCGCAACAACACCAGCGCGGTGGGCGGATACGACGCCTATTTCGGGCAATACCGCATCGGTGAAGAGGGGCAGGTCATGCACAGGCTCGAGGGGGCACTGACCGCCGCCAATGTCGGGCAGGAGTTCGCCCGCGGCCTGCATGTCGACGGCGACAAGCTGACCATAGTCCTCGAGACCGCTACACAGGAGGGCGAGCCGGTCACCCGCACCCTGACCTGGGATCGCATCGGCTAGCCTGCCTGAAGGCCGCGCGGTGCGTTCGGCCCGTCGAGGAATCGCAAGGCGGTGGCGGTGAAGGGGATTTCGGCATCGTAGATCGGCGCGTGCTCGCCGCCCGGTATGATCCAAAGCCTCGCGTCCCGGATCGACCGGTAGAGGCCCACCGCGATTTCGACCGGAAAGAAGCGGTCGCGGTCGCCGTGCACGATCAGCGTGCGGGCGGTGATCGCCGCAAGGTCGTGTGCCGAAAAATTCATATCGTCGTGGTCGTCTCCCAGCGTGTTGAACCGGGCAATCAGCTGGCGCACCTGTTCGTCGCCGCGTTTGGCGCATTCGCGATACATCTCCCGGACCTCGCGCGGCATGGTCTCGAACGAGGCATTGCGCATGATGGCCCGAGCCTGTTCAGGGAAGTGGGTGGTGGCGCTGACCAGCACCATCGCGTCCATGCTTTGGGGCCGGCGCGTCGCCATGTGCAACAGCGTCATGCCGCCTGAACTGATACCCATGGCCGAAAAGCGAGTGATCCCCAGCCTGTCGGTCAGCGCCAGCACGTCATCTGCCGCCTGCCGGTGCGTGAACCTCTCGCCCGGATCGGTGGAGCGGCCATGGCCGCGCAGGTTCACCACGATCAGGCGATGGCATTCGGCCAGGGCGGCCGCGAAGGGCAGCCAGTTCTGCCCGCAGCCGCCGAACCCGTGCAGGAGGACCAGCGGCGACCCTGTCCCGTAGTCCTCGTAGTGGATCTCCGCGCCGTTGATCTCGGCGGCTCGCCCGCCGGCGGTGGTCTGCGCGGGTGCGTAGGGCGTTGCCATGCGGGGGACCTTGTTTGACGGCGAGATGGGTGGCGGATTGGCGGTGCGACACTTGCATGGCTCGCCAGGTGGTTGCCTGCGGCGGTTTCGATACTTCGTCACTCTAACCCCGGCACAGTCGCGGCGAGCAATCTTTTTCAAGGAACGCGGCCGCGATCCCGGCAGTTATCGCCCCTCCGGATCGCGAACGGCAACCCTGCGACAGCACGAGTACCCGCCGGCGCGCTGCGGCGCCGCGGTTGACGAGATCGGGCGGCGTGGGGCGAGATCTGCCTCGTCGCCATGAAATCTCTTGCGCCGCCGACGCTGCGCGCTGGATTACCCGCTTTGCAAGCGGGTAATGGCGGCGGAGGTAGGGGTTATTCCCGCGAGTCGATAACCACTCGGCGTCGTCCCGGGACTTGATCCCGGGACCCAATCGCCTCGCAGCGCGGCACACGGCAGGAGGAGAATCGCTTTGTCGCGTATCGACCTTTTCGACGCCCATCCTTGCCGCAACCGAGAGTGGACCCCGGGATCAAGTCCCGGGGCGACGCCTGCGTTTTGGTGAAGGGGCTGCCACGATCTCCCGCCCCGTACTCCGATACCACGCCCGTCCCTGCCATCTCGCCTGTTGGAAACTTCCAACTTTGCTGACTTATGGCCCGCGAGTGCTTACATAGAGCTCATGCGCTTTTCCGACGGCTTTCTTGAAGAGATACGGACCCGCCTGCCGATATCGCAGGTGGTGGGCGAATTTGTCGCCTGGGACAAGCGCAAGAGCCAGCCGGGGCGCGGGGATTACTGGGCCTGCTGCCCGTTCCATGGCGAGAAGACCCCCAGCTTTCACGCCGACGACCGCAAGGGTATCTACCATTGCTTCGGCTGCGGGGTGACGGGCGATCATTTCCGCTTCCTGACCGAGAAGGCGGGGATGAGTTTTCCCGAGGCGGTGGAAAAGCTGGCCGGACTGGCCGGGGTGCCAATGCCGGCGCGCGACGAGCGCGAGGAACGGCGCGAGGCGCACCGGCGCAGCCTTTACGACGTGATGGAACTGGCGACGGCCTATTTCGAGGCGGCGCTTTCGCACAATATCGGGGCGCGGGCGCGCGGCTACCTGTTCGAGCGCGGGGTGAGCCCCGCCTCGCAGACGCGGTTTCGCCTTGGTTTTGCTCCGGACAGCCGCAACGGGCTCAAGGAGCACCTGGCGGCGAACGGGGTTTCGGCCGAGGAGATGATCGCCACCGGGCTTGTGGTGCATGGCGAGGACATCGCGGTGCCCTACGACCGGTTCCGCAACCGGGTGATCTTCCCGATCACCGATTTCCGCGGGCGGGTGATCGCCTTCGGCGGGCGGGCGCTCTCGCCGGACGTGCCGGCCAAATATCTCAACTCGCCGGAAACCGAACTCTTTCACAAGCGCCTGACGCTTTATAACGGCAAGGACGCGCGGCAGGCTGCGCGCGACGGCAAGCCCATCATCGTGGTGGAAGGCTATCTCGATGTGATCGCGGCAGTGGCCGGCGGCTTTCAGGGCACGGTGGCCCCGCTCGGCACGGCGCTGACCGAGGACCATCTGGCGCTGTTGTGGCAGATGACCGATGCGCCGATCCTTTGCCTCGACGGCGACAGCGCCGGGCAGCGCGCGGCGGAGCGCACCGCCGATCTTGCCCTGCCGCTTCTCAAGCCGAGGCGGACGGTGAAGTTCGTCACGCTGCCCGAAGGGATGGATCCGGACGACCTGATCCGCCAGCAGGGCGCAAAGGCGTTCGCGGCGCTGATCGAGGGCGCGCGCCCCCTTTCCGACGTGGTGTGGGACATCGAGACGCGCGGCGTGTTCGACGATACGCCGGAGGGGCGGGCGGCGCTGGAACAGCGGATGCGCGAGCGGGCCAATGCGATCAACGACGCTTCGGTGCGCCGGCACTATTCGCAGGCCTTCGATGAGCGGCTAGCGGGACTGTTCTCCGGCGGTTCGGCGCGGCAGCGCGGGGCGCGGGGCGAAAACCGCTCGGGCCGCCGCTGGTGGCCGGGCGAGGGGCCGCGCGGACGCGGCACCCCCAAGCTGGTGGTCTCGGAATCCCTTCGCAACTCGCGGCTGTTGAAGCCGGGGCGCAATATCGAGGTGACGCCGCGCGAGGCGGTGATCGCCATGAGCCTGATCAACCATCCCGCCCTGGCGGAATCGCGGCTGGAGACGCTGGCCGCGCTCGACCTGGAATCGCCGGCGGCGCGCCAGGTGATGGGCGCGGTGGTGGACGAGATCGCCCATCGGCCCGGGATTTCGGCGAAGGAGCTGAACGAGGTGTTGGTGGCAGCCGGCCATGGCCCGCTGATCGAGAAGATGCGCGCGGTGCTGCAGCGACAGGGCGTGTGGCAGGCGGGCGCGGAAATCGCGGAAATGGACGCGGAAACCGGATTTCGTCATGCGCTGGCCTTGCATTACAAATCCGTTCAGCTAAATAGGGAACTCAGAGCGGCCGAGCTGGCGCTGGGCGAAGACCCGAGCGAAGAAACCTTTCAAAGGCTGCGCGACATCCAGAACCAGATTACCAGTGTCGATGGCACAGAGGCATTGATTGAGGGGTTTGGTTCGCTATCCGGGCGTGCATCACGGAGCTTCTAGGGGAAGCACGTGGGCGCGCGTATTTGCGCATCTGCAGCCAGGATGCGCCACCGGTGGCGGCCGCATCGCAGCGTTGATCCCGGAAACCCGGCGTTAACCCCACTTTACGATGCAGGATGCCATCACCATTTGACAGACACACCGCCGCCCGGCAGCCGGCACGGCGTCACGGAGACAGCGAATGGCATTGAAGGCGCAAAAAGAGACCGAAAAGCCGCAGGACAGCAAGGAGGCTCCCGACAGCCCGTTGCTCGACCTGTCGGATGCCGCCGTCAAGAAACTTATCAAGACCGCCAAGAAGCGCGGATTCGTCACCTATGAGGAAATCAATGCGGTGCTGCCCTCCGAGGAAGTGACCTCGGAGCAGATCGAGGACATCATGGCGATGTTCTCGGACATGGGCATCAATGTTGTCGACGAGGACGAGGTCGAGGAGGCCGACAACTCGAGCGACGACAGCGAGGAAAGCGGCGAACTGGCGCCTTCGGGCACCACGGCGGTCGCCTCCAAGTCGAATACCCGCGAAGGCTCGGACCGCACCGACGATCCGGTGCGCATGTATCTGCGCGAGATGGGGTCGGTGGAGCTTCTGAGCCGCGAAGGCGAAATCGCCATCGCCAAGCGCATCGAGGCCGGACGCGAAACCATGATCGAGGGGCTTTGCGAGAGCCCGCTCACCTTCCAGGCCATCATCATCTGGCGCGACCAGCTGGCCGAGGGCGAAATCCTGTTGCGCGACATCATCGATCTCGAGGCGACCTATGCCGGGCCGGACGCCAAGCAGGGCAACGGCGATGACGAGGATGACGAGGACGAGGACGGCGCCGCGGTGGAGAGCAAGGGCGAGGCCCGGGCCGCGCCGGCGCAGCCTGCCGCGAGCCCCAAACCGGCCAATGACGATGCCGAGGGCGGCGAAGGCCCCGCCGCGTCCGGGGATGAGGACGACGACGAGGACTTCGAGAACAATCTCTCGCTTTCGGCCATGGAGGCCGAACTCAAGCCGCAGGTGGTGGCGACCTTCGACCGCATCGCCGAGATCTACGGCAAGATGCGTACGCTCCAGGATCGGCACGTTGAAAAGAAGCTGGCCGCCAAGTCCACCGACGAGGGGGAGCGCAAGCAGCTTGCGGGCTGGCGCAGCGAGGTGATTACCGATGTGAAGTCGCTTTCGCTCAATGCCAGCCGTATCGAGAGCCTTGTCGAACAGCTCTACGACATCAACAAGCGCCTGGTGCGCACCGAGGGGCGCCTGTTGCGCCTCGCGGAAAGCTATGGCGTGAAGCGCGAGAATTTCCTCGAAGCCTATTACGGCAGCGAACTGGATCCTGAATGGGACGCAAAGGTCGCCGAACTGGAGCAGAAGGGCTGGGCCGAGTTCGTCAAGCGCGAGCGCGACAACATCCGCGAATTGCGCGGTGAAATCCAGACGCTGGCCAGCGAGACCGGTCTGGATATCGCCGAATACCGCCGCATCGTGCACAAGGTGCAAAAGGGCGAGCGCGAAGCGGCCATCGCCAAGAAGGAAATGGTCGAAGCCAACCTGCGCCTGGTGATTTCCATTGCCAAGAAATACACCAATCGCGGCCTGCAGTTCCTCGACCTGATCCAGGAAGGCAATATCGGCCTGATGAAGGCGGTGGACAAGTTCGAGTATCGCCGTGGCTACAAGTTCTCCACCTATGCGACATGGTGGATCCGGCAGGCCATCACCCGTTCGATCGCCGACCAGGCGCGCACCATCCGCATTCCGGTGCACATGATCGAGACGATCAACAAGATCGTGCGCACCTCACGCCAGATGCTGCATGAAATCGGCCGCGAGCCAACGCCCGAGGAACTCAGCGAAAAGCTGCAGATGCCGCTCGACAAGGTGCGCAAGGTGCTCAAGATCGCCAAGGAGCCGATCAGCCTTGAAACCCCGATCGGGGACGAGGAGGATTCCAACCTTGGGGATTTCATCCCCGATGCCAATGCCATCCAGCCGATCGATGCGGCGATCCAGGCGAACCTGCGCGAAACCACGACCCGGGTTCTCGCTTCGCTCACCCCGCGCGAGGAACGCGTGCTCAGAATGCGCTTCGGCATCGGCATGAACACCGACCATACGCTCGAGGAAGTGGGGCAGCAGTTCTCCGTGACCCGCGAGCGCATCCGGCAGATCGAGGCCAAGGCGCTCAGGAAACTCAAGCACCCCAGCCGATCCAGGAAGCTGCGAAGCTTTCTCGACAACTAGGCCATTTCGCCTTTCGATGAAATCAGAAGGCATGGCCTGATTTCTTGATTGGCCGCATGTTCGAAACGGAAAGCCGGTATCCTCTTTTCCTGAACATGCTCCAGATGTCTTCTCGCAGATGACCTTGGTAACGGGAGCCGCACGGCTCCCGTTTTCGTTATGGACACCGGCAGGCGGGGCTTTGCTCGGCACCGGTTGCTTAGGCCTCTTGCGCGCGGCCGTCGATGGTTTATACTGAACTATATGGTTCAGTATGCACAGACACGATTTGATGCCTCATTTGCCGCGCTCTCGGACGCGACCCGACGCGGCATCCTCGAACAGCTTGGGCGGTCGGACGCCTCGATCACCGATCTCGCGGAAAAGTTCCACATGACGCTGACGGGCATGAAGAAACATGTCGGCGTGCTGGAGCGGGCGGGGCTGGTCACGACCGAGAAAATCGGACGGGTGCGCACCTGCCGGCTTGGCCTCAGCCGGCTGGAGCAGGAGGCTGCGTGGATCGAGACCTATCGCCAGCTGTGGGACGCACGTTTCAATGAGCTGGATGGCGTGATTGCCGAACTCAACAACAAGGAACAAATCGATGAACGCAAAGGATAGCGACGGGGTCGTTTCCGGGCGAAAGCGCACAAGGACGGAACGGACGTCGGAGCGCGAACTGGTCGTGACCCGAAGTTTCGACGCCTCGCCACACATCGTGTTCAAGGCCTGGACCACGCCGGAGCTGTTCATGCGCTGGTGGGCGCCGAAGTCGTTCGGCATAACATTGCTGTCGTGCGAGATGGACGTCCGGACAGGTGGAACATATCGTCTCGAATTCGGACACCCGTCATTCGACCAGCCGATGGCATTCCACGGCAAATACATTGAAGTGGTGCCGGACACGCGGCTCGTCTGGACAAACGAAGAAGAGGATGAGGGTTCCGTGACCACCGCGACATTCGAGGCACGGGGCGCGGAGACGCTGGTGATCGTGCATGACCTTTATCCCTCGAAGGATGCGCTCGACGCCGCCATCGCTTCGGGCAGCACGGGTGCGTACCCGGAGCAGTTCGAGGAACTGGACGCCATTCTTGCAGGACTGGGCGAGGAGACCGGGCAGCCATAGGGGCGCGCCGGCCTTTCCGATGCGCTTGCCGGCAACCCTTTGAACGTGGGGCCGTGACGCCTTGAAGGGGTTGATCGCCCATGCGCAACGTGCAATGCCCTCACATCCGCCCATTGCGGCGCGATCCCGTGCCGCACTCGCCTCCGCGCCAATCCTGGCAGGGACAATCGTGCGGATCATTTGGAGTTCATCATATGGCCAAGAAGCCCACGGCCCGCGTGGAAATGGTTTCCTACGACGTGATCTATGAGGACGGAAGCCAGCGCTCGAACCGGCGGGTGCCGGCCGACCTGCTCGAGGGGCTCGACGGCGGGGAAGAGGCGGTGAAGGCCGAACTGGCCCGGCAGGACCGCGAGATTTCGGAAAAGTCCGGCGTCCCCCCGCTCAAGATCAAGTCGATCAAGCGTTCGGGCAAGAGGTAGGGGCTTCGGTCAAAGCCCCACACGACGACCAGGCAATGAAAAACCCACCGCCGAAACGGTGGGTTTTCCCTTTTTGCGCCTTGGCGAACGGGGCCTTGCCAACCCCGCTGCGCCTTTTGGCCTGGCTACTGGGCGTTCGGGTTGAAACCGAAATATTCCAGGTAGGGGTCGAAATACTTGTCCACGTTGCCGTTGGCTTCGAAGGCGCGGGCGTCGGTGGGGTATTCTTCGCCGCCCAGATGCGTGCCCCAGGGGGTCGGCATGCCGGCGCAGAAGGTGTAGCCGCCATAGGCGGGCGACAGGTCGACGGGCTTGGAGCCGGTCACCACCAGACGGCCGGAGGCGCTGTCGAGGTCGAGCCCCGAGATGTACATGGTGCCCGTGCCTTCCTCGAACTGGGTGATGGTGTAGAGTTCACCATCGGCGGTCTTGAGCAGCGAGGAGTGGTCGGGCGAGGTGGAGACCCCCTCGGGCAGGTCCATCCTGGAGTAGTTGACCAGCGGCGTGCCGTCCTTGGCGATGGCCTGGCCCCATACTGTCTTGCCGATCACGTCGCCGGAGCGGAACAGGGTATTGTAGCCGCCTGTAGCGACCGTCTCGCCATTGACGGTCATCTTGCCAGTGAACTCAGGCTTACGCTTTTCCGCATCGGTGACCGCGGCCGGGATGGGGGCGAAGCTGACCTTGTCATCGGCCTTGATCTTCTTCGGGATGGCGACATAGCCGATATAGGCGCGGGTATCTGAGGGGCTCAAGGCCTTGTCCTCGTCGCTCTCGCCATAGGGGTGCTGCACAACGGTCATCATCAGATCGTAGTTGGGGTCGATGTTCTTGTAGTAGAACGGCGACGTGGTTTCGGAACCATAGGGCGTGGTGAACACGCGGGCCAGCGAACCCTCGTTCAGGTCGTAGGCCCAGACCACGTCGTTCTGGTGATAGTCGGTGTCCTCGCCGATGAAGATCAGGTCATCGGTGGGGCCGGCAACCACGTTGTCGGGGCTGGCGATGTTGTTGATGTCGCATTCGTTGACCGCGGCGCCCTTGTCGAACGGACCGCCAGCGACCAGCACCTTCATGTCGGTGGTCGCCATGTCGTTGCCG
This sequence comes from Devosiaceae bacterium, assembly GCA_036563245.1. Classification (GTDB taxonomy): domain Bacteria; phylum Pseudomonadota; class Alphaproteobacteria; order Rhizobiales; family Devosiaceae; genus DATCMU01. Next base: position 74,257 of record DATCMU010000042.1, read on the forward strand.
ACCGAGAGCTGATAGACCGCGCCGCACTTGTTCGCGGCGACGTTGATATCGTCGGATACTCCGGCGAGCTTGGGCGCAGCGGCCATTGCCTTGCCGACCTCGGAAATCGAGAGGTACAGCTTGTGGCGCTTTTCGTTGTAGGTGATGCCTTCGAACTTGCGGAACTCGGTGGTCGCACCCTTGATCGCTGCGTAGCGAAGGGTCTCGATGCGCGAGGCAACCGTCGCGATTTCCTCGGCGCTCATGCCAAGGCTGTTTTCGGTCCTCAGCTTGAGGCACTCGGCGCCGGACTCGATCTCGACCGGCGTGAAGCCGGCGGGGCAGGCGTTGTCGGCCACATCGGCGGTCTCGAACAGGTCGGAGAACTTCACGCCCCTGGAAATCGCGGCGTCGATATCGGCATCGTTTGCGTGGCCAAGGGAGATCCAGGAAATGGTGAATTCGCCATTGGGCGCGCCGGCGGGGGTGGTCTGGGTCAGCCTGGCGGCGAACAACTCACCGGACGTGAGGTCGCCGGCCTTGTCGGCGACATAGCGGAACATGCCGCGGTTGGTGCCGTCGTCGCCGGCATAGACGGTGCGGGAATCGGGCATGACATAGGCCAGTTCCCAGGCCAGGCGGCCCATGGAGAAGTGCTTGGCGGCAGTCGCGTTGGCGGCGAAGGCGCCATCGCCAAGTCCGACACCGGCCTTGATGGCGACTTCCACCGGGAAGCCGACGCGGTAGACCGAGGTCTGGGCCAGCGCGGCCTCGCGCGATTTCTGGACCGCGTCCTGCGCGTGAGCGCCGGAGACGGCGGAGACGAGGGCGGTCGCGGTGGCCAGCATCAGTGCCGACCGCTTGAGGGTGAGGTAACGCACCATTGGTTTCTCCCGGAGCGAAGGTTCAGCGTTTCGTCGCCGGCTGGATCTTGTCGCAAGGTGTGACCATGCGGTGTACCCTCCAGCCCGGCGCCAGCGCGGTGGGTAGCAGCGCTCCGTCGCACAGAGGTTACGGTTTCGTGACAGTTTTCTGACGGGCAAGGCGCTGGCCTGCCCGATCGCGCGATCCGACGCGATTGCAGGCCGGGGCCGGTCGAAGGGAGACGACTGCGCCCGGCGATGCTAAACAGGCATCCAGCACAGCAAGCACAAGGAGCCCGGCATGTCATTTCTGAAATCCCTTTTCGGCGGCAAGGGCGGCGAACAGTCCGGTGCGGCCAAGGCGGGCGCCACCGAGGAATATAACGGCTTCGTCATTCGCGCCGCGCCGCAGGCCCAGGGCGGCGAGCATATCCTTGCCGGGAGCGTGGAAAAGGAAATCGGCGGCGAATTGAAGTCGCACACCTTCATCCGTGCCGACCGCTTCTCGTCGCGGGACGATGCGGAGGCCGCCGCCCTGCGCAAGGGCAAGCAGCTGGTCGACGAACAGGGCGAGCGCCTGTTTTCCTGACAGTCGGCCATTGCTCTGAATCAATGCATCCGCCCGTTGGCGCGCGCAATCTCGCCTGAAAGAGGGAGAATGCGATATGGGCGATGCATCGGCGGTTGCCAGAAAGCCGCTTGAGTATTCGGTTGGCATTTCAAGGGTCGATGGGCATTCCAGTCTGGCGCGCTGCAAATCGGCGGAAATCGTGCTCGACACCGATCCGGCGGGCAGGGCGGACGCCTTCAACCCGGCCGAACTGCTTCTGGCTTCGCTTGCCGCGTGCCTGATGAAAGGCATCGAGCGGGTGACGCCGATGCTGGGGTTCGATCTGCGCGGGGTGGAAATCACCGTGCACGGGACGCGCCAGGACGCGCCGCCGAAAATGATCGGGATCGGCTACGAGATCGTCGTGGATACCGACGAGCCTGAACACCGGCTCGATCTCTTGCACCGCAACGCGCGCAAGTACGGCACGATTTCGAACACGCTGGCCGAGGCCGTGCCGCTGACCGGCACCATGCGGCGCGCGCAGCCGAGCGCGGAAGGATGAAAGCGGCGATGGAGAAGACCGACTTTCGCAAGGCGCTCGGGGATCTCTACGGCCCGTCGGACAAGGACTTCTCGATTGTCGTGGTGCCGGCCATGCAGTTCGTCATGTGCGACGGGCAGGGCGACCCGAACAAGTCCGCGGACTACCAGGGGGGCCTGAACTGGCTCTTCACGATCAGCTACAAGCTCAAGTTCGCCTCCAGGGACCATCTGCAGCATGACTATGTGGTGCCGCCGCTCGAGGCCCTGTGGTGGGCCGACGACATGCGTGACTTCGTCGAGGGCCGCAAGGAGAAGTGGCGCTGGACCCAGATGATCATGGTGCCGGACTGGATCGGCAAGGAGATGTTCGCCGAGGCTGTGAAGGTGGCGGGCAAGAAGCTCGGCGCGCCACCGCCGAGCCTGCGGTTGGAGCCCTTCGACGAGGGGTTGAGCGTCCAGATCATGCATATCGGTCCTTATGGCGCGGAGGCGCCGACCATCAAGCGATTGCACGAGGAGTTCCTGCCGCGACACGGTCTGGCCGAAAACGGCCTGCATCACGAAATCTATCTGTCCGACCCGCGTCGAACCGCGCCAGACAAGCTCAAGACCGTGATCCGGCAACCGGTGAAGCGGATGTGAGCCGCGGCGACGCAGGAAGAGGGAGGAAACCATGAAGGTGCTGGTCGTTCACGATTCGGTTTACGGAAACACCGCCAGGATCGCGGCGGCGATGGCCGCAGCGCTCGAAAGCGCGCATGAGGTGCGCCGGGTCACGGTCGGGGAAGCCGCTGCGGGCGATCTTGCCGGGCTGGACCTGGTGATCGCGGGAGCGCCCACACACGCCTTTCATCCCTCGCCCGCAATGACGGACTGGCTCAAGGCGCTGGCGGCCGGAGCGCTCGACGGCATTGCCTGCGCCGCTTTCGACACGCGGATCGCGCCCGAGGACATCGGGATCGGCTGGCTGAGGATGATGGTCAAGATGTTCGGTTATGCCGCGCCGCATATCGGACGCAGGCTCGAAAGCCATGGCGGCCGGCTGGTAGTGCCGCCCGAAGGGTTCATGGTCACCGACCGCGAGGGCCCGCTTCGCGACGGGGAGGAACAAAGGGCTGCCCAATGGGCAAGGGGTGTGGCTGCGGCCGTTTGACAGGATAACGCCTTGCCAGCTGCGCTCCGCAGGCGTTAAGGGAGGCCAGGTTCACGGCAGCTGGCAGGCCAATCGATGCCCGATCTTGACGAGATGCACCTCACGCTTGGGCAATCGACGCCCATGCCAGAAAATCCCGAAAAGGCCGTGCTCGATCCGGTGCCCAATCCCCACCCGGATACCGACTATGTGACGCGCTTCGTGGCGCCCGAGTTCACGTCGCTGTGCCCGGTCACCGGGCAGCCGGATTTCGCGCACCTGGTCATCGACTTCGTGCCGGACCGGTGGCTGGTGGAATCGAAATCGCTCAAGCTGTTTCTCGCCTCGTTCCGCAACCACGGCGCCTTCCATGAAGGCTGCACCGTGATGATCGGCAAGCGGATCGTGGAGGCCATTGCGCCGCGCTGGCTCCGGATCGGTGGCTACTGGTATCCGCGCGGCGGCATTCCGATCGATGTGTTCTGGCAGACCGGTGAGCCGCCAAAGGGCGTGTGGCTGCCCGACCAGGGCGTCCCACCCTATCGCGGCCGGGGCTGATCGTCGTTCAACTGTCCGGCAATTCAGGCTTTCCTCACGGCCCAGCCAGGGCATGCCGCCCGGAACTGCACGCGTGTGGCCGGGTGCCCGGTTCCGCGTGACGGTGAGGCGCGAAATACATATCCTTATGGGGACCCGGCGCCGCCGGAAACCGGCCCTTGATGACGAGGGAAGGCGGGGATTGCGGGAGGGAGCGCGATGAGCGAAAGGCCGATCGGCATTCGCCCGGCGACGCGGGAGCGCTGGGACGATCTGGTCGCGGTGATGAACGGGTGCTCGTATGGCCGCAAGTGCTGGTGCGCCTATTGGTACCTGTCCAACAAGGACTACAGGGCGGGCTGGGGCGAACAGAACCGCGAAACCCTTGAGTGGCTGGTCTGGTCGGGCAAGGAGCCGGGCATCATCGCCTATGTCGACGAGCAGCCGGCAGCCTGGGTGAGCGTTGCGCCGCGCACCGCCTTCGACCGGCTGAACCGCTCGAAGAATTTTGCGCCCCTCGATGATCTGCCAGTGTGGGCGGTGAACTGCTTCGTGGTTGCCGCGCCGTTCCGGCGGCAGGGACTGATGGCGCGCCTGGCGCTTGGGGCGGCGGAATTTGCCTTCTCCAAGGGGGCGCCTGCGGTGGAGGCCTACCCCATGGAACCGTCCGAAAAGTCCGGCAGCGGCGATCTCTATCTGGGAACGGTGAACGCGTTTGCGCGTGCGGGCTATCGAGAGGTGGCCAGGCCGTTGCCACGCCGGCCGGTGATGCGACTCAATGCGCCCGCTTGGCAGGACCAAGCATCGGGATTTCCACAGGTTTGACTCTCCGGCACTATCGGTTTGTTTAGTATTTTCCCAATCCGGTGATGCCTGAATGCCGCAATGGCTGTGCATTTCGGTGGCAAGCCGCTTCACCGCCTTGCGAGCGCCATATCTGGTTCTATTCTGTGCGCCGTTGAGAGCGTCTGGGGAGACTGCGGAATGGCCAGTGAGGAAGCTGAGCGGATTCGTGCGCAACTTTTTGCCGAGAAGGGCTCGCCGCCTTCCTCTTTGGAGGACGAGCGCGCGGCCTCGCTGCAGCGCGCGTCGGAACGCGAGCTTCCGCAGGGCGTGGAATTCACCGACGGCCTGATCGGGGGCGTCGAGTGTGAATGGGCGGCGGAACCTGAGCCGGCCGGTGAAGGCGTGTTCCTGTTCCTGCATGGCGGGGGTTACCAGAACGGTGCCCCCGTCACGCACCGGGCGCTCTCTGCCGGAATCGCCAAGGCAACTCACATGAGAGTGTTGTTGCCGGCATACCGGCTGGCCCCGGAACATCCGTTTCCGGCGGCGGTGCAGGATGCGCTTGCGGTCTATGGCGGCATTCTGGACGCGGGCATTCCGGCGGAGCGTGTGGTCGTCGGCGGGCTTTCGGCCGGCGGCGGGCTGGCGCTGGCCCTGATGCTGGCGCTCAGGGATGCCGGCGCGCCACTACCCGGTGCCGCGGTGCTGCTTTCGCCATGGACCGACCTGACACTGTCGTCGCAGACCTATGAAACCCTTGCCGACGTGGACCCGTGCATCACGCGCGACGAGCTACGTGCCGCAGCGACGCGCTATCTGGGGGAAGCGCGGGCGGAGCATCCGCTTGCCTCGCCCCTGTTCGCCCCCTTGCATGGGCTCCCGCCCATCCTGATCCAGGTCGGCGCACACGAGGCCATGCTCGGGGACTCCTCGCGGCTCGCAGAGCGCGTCGAGGCGGCGGGCGGATTTGCCAGTCTCAAGGTCTGGCCGGAGATGTGGCATGGATGGCACCAGGAGGCGGGCGTCTTGCCCGAGGCCGACGCCGCTATCGCCGAGATCGGCGATTTCGTTCGGGAAAAAAGCGAGTCGCAGTCAGCAGTTGCGGAGTAGGATTACTGTATCGATTCGGGCAGCGGGCAGGGGTGTGCTGTCGCAAAAACAGCAACCTGAAGGTTGCATGCGAGTTGCGTAGGGATGGACAGGGACGCAGTATTCGGGGCGCTGGCCGATGCCAATCGGCGGCTGATACTGGACCGGCTCATGGCCCGGAACGGGCAGTCGCTTGTCGAGTTGTGCGCTGGAATGGACATGTCGCGCCAGGCGGTTTCCAAGCACATAGCGGTGCTTGAGGCGGCGGAGCTGGTGCTCTCGATCAGGCAGGGCCGCACGCGCCGGCACTACCTCAACCCCGTGCCCATCCATGCCGAAGCGATGCGCTGGTTGAAGCGGTTCGACAATGCGCGGCTGATAAACCTGGCCGACATCGAGGCCGCGCGGACCGCGGCGAGCTGACGGCTTTCGCAATTCCAACGGCGCCTGCAGGCAATCAAAAGGGGGCGGGGCGCCGAAGCACCCCGCCCCCTTTTGCAGATATCAGTTGAACGAGAAGTTCTGGTTTTCCGGCGCAACCAGCGGCGTGATGCGGCGGATGGTGACCCGGCGATTCTGTCGTTCGGGCAGCTCCGTGCGGATCTTGAGGTAGCGCTCGCCATAGCCCTGGGTCGCAAGATTTTCCGGCGGGATGCCGTAGACCTGGGTGAGTACCACGGCGACGGTCTCCGCCCGGCGATCCGACAATTGCAGATTGGCGATGTCCGATCCCACGGCATCGGTATGTCCTTCGATCAGGAAGGTTTCTGCCGGGTTGCGATCGATCAGCTGCAACATCGATTCCGCGACGTTGGACAGCGCGCCGATCTGGTCGGGCGCTATGGTGGCCTTGCCGAACTCGAAGGTCAGGTTGCCGATTTCCAGCCTCCTGACCATGTCGCGCAGGCGGGCCGAGCGCTTTACCTCGTCGATGGAATAGAGGCGCTGAACGCTTTCCACCGGGGGCTCGTCGAGGAACTGGGTGAGCTGGTCCTGGTCGGCCTGTTCGGCATCGAGCACATAGTCCTCGGGCGGAATGTCGAGCTGGAGTGGGGGCAGGTCCTGGCCGGGGTCGCGCCAGTCCTGAAGGTTGCGCTCGTACTGGTCTGGCACGTAGACGAGAACGGTCTCGCGGCCCTCAGGGTCGATGCGGGAGCGCCTGAGCACATCGCCATTTCGGTTGTAGATGGTCACGACGCGCGTGCCATCCCGCCGTATGATGGTTTCGCGGGTGCGGCCATTGGCGAGCTGTTCGACATAGCGGTCCTCGGCGCCCATCGAGAGCCGCGAGTCATCGCGATTGTCCAGGTAGAGCTGGTTGCCGAACTGCAGGACGATCCTGAGGCCATCCTGCTGCACCACATTGGTGTTGGGCGGCGGGGTGACCGGCGGCGTACCGTTGCGAACGCGGGTGCCGCGCTCGGTCTCGACCGATTGCAGCTTGTCGGGCACGGCATTGGCCTGGGCTGCCGCATCGCTTTGCGGCGGCTGCTGGCCCCCCTTGGTGCGCGGCGGCGGGGTCGTCATTGGCTCTTGCGTGGTGGTGCCGGCATCCTTGGCGCTGTCGAGCAGGGGCGCCTGTTCCTGCGGCGGGATGACCTTGGGCTTTTCCGGCGCGGGCGCCTTGGCAAGGGCCGTGGCCTGCGGGGTCAGGGCGACACCGAAATTGGCAAGGCAGGCGTTGACATCGCTGATGCCAAGGTCACGGCACTGCCTTGAAAGCCGGGCGAGCGCGTCGTCGATGGCGTTTGTCGCGGCGCGTTCCTCGCGGGTACCCTTCACGGACTTGGCGAGCCTGGCGTTCGCGTCCTCATAGGCGGCGACCAGGCGGCTGAGGGCGCGCGGCAAGGGCTGCCCCGAGGGAGGCGGCGCCTGCTCGATCGCGGTCTGCTGCTGGGCACCGGCCTTCGCCTTGTCGTTGGATGCGGGTTGCTGGCCGGTCGGGGCCGGCTGCTGCTGTTGCTGCTGGCTGTTGTCCGGCCTGGCGGGCCGTGCCGCCTGAACGGGCTCGGGAAGCGGGGTCAGGCTGGTGCCGAACTGCGCAAGACACTCGTCGGGAGTGTTGAAACCCAGACGCTCGCAATTGCGCGCGATCTGCGACAGTGTCCGCTCCGCGGTGTTGCGCGCGCGCGCATTGCTTGGGTCCGCAACGACGGCCCCGGCGGACTTCTCGTACTCCTCGACCAGGTTGCGAAGGGCTCGCGGCAGTTGCGGCGCGGACTGCTCCGCCTGGGGTTGCCGCGTTTGCTGTTGCTGATTGGTCGGCTGGGGCGGTTGCGCCTGTTGATCCTGGGGCTGCGCCTCCTGCTGAGGCTGCTGGTCCTGAGGCTGCTGGTCCTGGGTCTGCTGCTGGTCCTGGCCGGCATTGTCGCCGCCGGTCACCAGGGCGATGCAGGTTTCGATGTCGCGCTGTCCGAGCGCCTGGCACATGCGGCCCAGTTGAGCGGTCACCTGGCGCAGATTGCGCTGGGCCTGCTGGACATTGCCGTTTCCGGCCTGTGCGGCCTCAAGGTCCGCCTGCGCCTGGCGATAGGCGGCGATGACGTCGGTGATGCCCTGCGTTTGCGCCTGGGCAGTGCGCTGGGCCGCGACGCCGGAGACGGTCATGCCGCCCGTGGCGAGCAGTGCGATGGCGACGCCGCTCAACAAACTGGTTCTCAAACTCATGTCAAATCTCCTTGCACCCGAAATCGGGGCTGTTCCCCAAAGCAGCGCTCGCCGGGCCTCCCGCTGAAGGGACAAACGGGATCCGGGCCGCGAATCGGTGCGCCGAAAGGCGGCGCGCCGTCCCTCATCAAGGACCACTCTATGGCGAATCCGTTGTGAATGGCGGCTGAATGCGTCGCTCAGCAAACATTGAACGAAGGACCGAACGCCGATGCGGTCGTGTTGCCGCGACCGCCAGCGCCAGAAGCGGGCCTACTGCGAATTGGTGGTGGCAGGCGCCGTTGTGGTCGTATCGGCCGGCGCGGTGGTCGACATGCTGCCTGCGTCACTCGTGCGGTTCATGCCCGAATAGAGGTAGATCCCGACCAGCAGGACGATTACGACGACCACGATTGCGATTATCCAGTTGCGCATATTGTGCCCTCCCGACACCATGTTGCATCGCCCCGCCGGTTCGGCGGTGGCGACGGGTCGCGCCCTGGTGGACTTTTCGGATATCTCGGGGCCCACACATTGCGCGCCTTATCGCAAGTATCGTTTCTGAAAATAGCGTCGGGAATTTGGCATGCGACAGGAATTCAGGACCTTGTCGAAAGCAACGCGCGGACAGGGACTATATGAAATAACCCTCGATATACTGTCTTTCGTGTCCCAATCCGGAATCGTCGACGGGCTTCTGACCGTTCACTGCCCTCACACCTCGTGCTCGCTTCTGGCGCAGGAGAATGCCGATCCGGACGTGCAGGTCGACCTCAAGGCGTTTTTCAGCCGCCTCGTTCCCGAGGGGATGGAGTGGATCGTACACACCACCGAGGGACCCGATGACATGCCGGCCCATATCCGCGCGGCCCTGACCCAGACTTCGCTGTCGGTCCCGGTGCGGGACGGGCAGGTCCTGCTGGGGCGCTGGCAGGGCATCTACCTGTTCGAGCATCGCCGCCGGGCGCATGACCGGCGGATCCAATTGCACCTGATCGGGGAATGAATGCATCCCCTCGACCGGGCCCCGCCAGAGCTTGCCTTGGGTCGGGATTTCGGCCAGCGTTGGCGCAAATGATGACGCGCCGCGTTGCCCCGATTGCCGTCGTGCTGCTTGCCCTGACATGGGGCGGGCTGCTGTCGGGCTGCCAGCCCCGGCAGGCCAAGGCGCCGCCGGTATTCGATGCGGTACGCAAGAATGACGTTGCGGCGGTGAACCGCTACCTGAAAGACGGCGGCGATCCGAACCTTGCGGACGCCAACGGCGATACGCTTCTTTACGTCGCGGCCGGGCCCAAGGGGGGCGCGGCGGTGACGGCGGCGCTTCTGGCAGGCGGCGCGCAGCCCGAAGCGGGCAATCGGGATGGAAGGACGCCCTTGCAGAATGCCGCCGGCTGGTGCAGCACGGATGTGGTTGCGGCGCTCCTGTCAGGAGGTGCCGATCCGTTGCGGCCGGGCGGAAACGGCAAGACGGCGTTCGATTCGGTCTGCGCCTCGCCCGCCGACCGGCGAGCGGCAACACTAGAGCTGCTGAACGGCGGCATATCCGGGGGAAAATAGACCAGATGGAGATAGTCCTGAATTACCTGCCGTTCGCGGCGGGGCTGGCGGCTGCCGGCGCGATCGCCGGGCTGATCGCGGGCCTGCTGGGCGTTGGGGGCGGCATCGTCATGGTTCCGGCCATGGCCTTCGTGTTCGAGGCGCTTGGCTTTGGCGCGGACGTCGTGATGCATGTGGCGGTGGGGACCTCGCTCGCGGTGATCATCGCGACGGGTACGTCGAGCGCGCGCGCGCACCATGCCCGCGGCGCGGTGGATGGGAAACTGCTCCGGTTGTGGGGGCCGTTCATCGTGGCGGCCTCACTGCTCGGGGGGCTGATGGCCGGTCTTTATTCGGGCGACGTGTTGCGGATCATCTTCGGCGTCGTTGCCCTGTTCATTGCCCTGAACATCGTGCTGCCGATCCAGAAGCAGCTGATGTCGCATCTTTCGGCCTCCCCCCTGGCCAACCGGGTATCCGCTGCCGTGGTGGGCTACATATCGGCGCTGATGGGGATCGGTGGCGGATCGCTGAGCGTGCCCACGCTTGTGGCGTTCGGCAATCCGGTGCATCGCGCCGTCGGCACCAGTTCGGCGCTCGGGGTGATGCTCGCCATTCCCGGCGCGCTCGGATTCGTGATTTCCGGCTGGGAGGCCGCAGGGCGGCCGCCCCTGAGCATCGGCTATGTGAACCTGCCCGCGATGGTGCTGATCGGGGCGGTGGCCAGCAGCGTGGCCCCGTTCGGAGCCGCGCTCGCGCACCGTCTCGACCAGAAACGCCTCAAGCTGGTGTTCGCGGTGTTTCTGGTCGTGGTCGCGGTGCGCATGATCGTGAAGGCGGCGATGGGGTGACCGGGCTACTGGTCGAGTTCCCAGGTCACCGATACCGTCGCGCCGTAGGTCAGTTCGCCGGCCTGCACCGGAACCGGCGCGGAATCGGCGGCCATGGCGCGCACGGTCTTGAACACCTCGGGTTGCGGCTGCGGCGCCCCTGTTTCCGAAATCGACACGATACGGCCAAGCCCAATGCCGGCGGCGCCGGTATAGAGCCTTGCCTTGGCCAGCGCGTCGGCGACGGCCTGCTTGCGCGCCTCGTCGAGGATGGCGGAAGTATCCGACACGTCGAAGGATATGCCGGAGATCGAGTTGGCGCCAACCGTCACCGCCTTGTCCAGAACGGCGCCGAGATCGTCGAGCTTGCGCACGACCACTGTCACCGAATTGGTCACCTGGTATCCCACGATGCGCGGGGGCGGGGTATAGCCGTTCTCGTCGCGCTTGTCGGAATAGACATATTGCGGCTGGACGGAGAATCCGGAGGTCTGGATATCCTTTTCGGCGATGCCGGCCTGCTTGAGAACGTCGACGAGTTGGGTCATCGCGGCGGTGTTGGCGTCGAGCGCGTCACGGGCCGTCTTCGCCTGGGTGACGACGCCGGAGGTGACGCGCGCCATGTCGGGCGCAGCGCTCACCTGACCCTGGCCAACCAGCGATATCTGGCCCGGCCTGACAGAATCATCGGCCGCTGCAGGGGCGGCGATGGCCAGAAAGGCCAGTAGCGGCAGCACGGCAATTCGCGAACGCATTGATATCTCCCTCGATCCAAGACCTGCCCTTCACTGGTTCGCCAATGCGACGCTTTTGCGGCAGCGGCGCGACATGCCGATACCGAGCATGGACATTCGCGTGCAAGTTGGCGGCGTACGGCTTGCAATGCGGGCCGGGGGTCGGTAGGCAGGTGAGGCAAAGATCCGCAGCGCGTCCCGCGCGCTTGGGCTGTCTGGATCGGTCGCGAACACAAAGGACGGACCTGGCCGAGAGGCCATTCCGACGAACGCAACCAGGGCCTTGTGTGCACCGGAATGGGGCATATGGGGCGACAGTCTGCGCGCCCCGGCACGTTTCCGGGGGCAGTCTGGGTGAACTCACGGAAGATGGCGATGAGCGAACTGCACAAGAACCTGATCGACGGCGAATGGGTCGGCGAGGACGGGATCGAGAATATCAACCCCTCCAATACCAACGATGTGGTGGGCATCTACGCACGGGCGGGCGCGGAAGATGCGCAGCGTGCGATTGCCGCAGCAAAGGCGGCTTTCCCAAAGTGGTCGCGGTCCGGGCTTCTGGAACGCCACGCGATCCTGTCCAAGACCGCGCATGAAATTTTCGCGCGCAAGGACGAACTGGGCCGCCTGCTGTCGCGCGAAGAAGGCAAGACCCTGGTCGAGGGCATCGGCGAGACGGTTCGCGCCGGGCAGATCTTCGAGTTCTTCGCTGGAGAGGCGCTGAGGCTTTCCGGCGAGACGGTGCCGAGCGTTCGCCCGGGCGTGGGGGTGGAGATGACCCGCGAGCCTGTGGGCGTTGTCGGCATCATCACGCCGTGGAATTTCCCCATCGCCATTCCGGCCTGGAAGATCGCCCCGGCGCTTTGCCATGGCAACACGGTGGTGTTCAAGCCCGCCGAACTGGTGCCGGGCTGCTCCTGGGCGATCGTGGATATCCTTCATCGCGCGGGCTTGCCCAAGGGGGTCTTGAACCTTGTGATGGGCAAGGGCTCGGTGGTGGGTCAGGCCATGCTCGACAGCCGCGACGTCAGGGCGCTTACCTTTACCGGGTCGGTCAATACCGGCAAGCGGGTGGCCGAGGCCTCGCTGCCGTTCATGCGCAAGATCCAGCTTGAGATGGGCGGCAAGAATCCGCTGGTCGTGCTCGACGATGCCGATCTCGATACGGCCGTCGAGTGCGCCGTGAACGGCGCGTTTTATTCCACCGGTCAGCGCTGCACGGCGTCTTCGCGGCTGATCGTCACCGAGGGGATTCACGACCGGTTCGTCGCCGCGGTCACGGAACGGGTCAAGACGCTGCGGGTCGATGACGCCCTCAAGCCCGAGACCCAGATCGGGCCGGTGGTGGACAAGAGCCAGCTCAAGCAGGACCAGGACTATGTCGAGATCGGCGAGAAGGAAGGCGCGCGGCTTGCCGCGGGCGGGCAGCTTCTGAACCGTGAAACGCCCGGATTCTACCTGCAGCCGGCGCTTTTTACCGAAGCCACCAACCAGATGCGCATTTCCCGCGAGGAAATCTTCGGGCCTGTCGCCTCGGTGATCCGGGTGAAGGATTACGAGGAAGCCCTTTCTGTGGCCAATGATACCGAATTCGGCCTGTCCTCGGGCATCGTGACGACCAGCCTCAAGCATGCCACGCACTACAAGCGCAATGCCGAGGCGGGTATGGTGATGGTCAATGTGCCGACGGCCGGCGTCGATTTCCACGTGCCGTTCGGCGGTTCGAAGGGGTCAAGCTACGGCCCGCGCGAGCAGGGCCGCTATGCCGCCGAGTTCTTCACCACTGTGAAAACGGCATACACACTGGCCTGATTGCCTCTTTTGCGACGCCCCGCCTCCTGCTATGAGGCGGGGCAGCGTGGGCCTGTAGCTCAATGGTTAGAGCCGACCGCTCATAACGGTCTGGTTGCAGGTTCGAGTCCTGCCGGGCCCACCACTTCCGAAAATCCCCTTTGAAATCATTCAGATTTTCGCGGTTCAGCCTGCATCTCGCGCAAGGTGCGGGGCGCAAGCACTTGCGATTCTTTCGCTGGCTGCCTCGGTAGATCGCGCACGAACTGACGGGATCGGCAAGGTCTTCTAACGGCAGAGCAGCTGTCGGGTGCGTGCGGCGGCAATCGTTGCGTTCAGCCCCTTGACGTGTTCTGAAATTGATTATAGCAAATTCATGCAGGTAAAAATGATATAACAAATTTGACCTGCAATTCAGGGAGGTGCTCGTGCCAGACGCTGGCGTCACGGAATGGATGTATCGCTGCCTGTTCCGGATTCGGCTATTCGAGGAGCGGATCAAGCAATTGGCGGCCGACAAGGCGGTGCCGGGTTACCTGCACACCTATATCGGTTCGGAAGCCATTGCGGTTGGGGTCATGGCGGCGCTGCGTCAGGATGACTGGATCACCTCGACCTATCGCAGCCACGGCCACGCCATCGCCAAGAATGTCGACCTGTTTTCGATCGCTGCCGAGATCTATGGGCGCGTGCCGGGTGTCTGCAAAGGGCGCGGAGGCTCGATGCATATTTCGGATTTCGAAAAGGGCATGCTCGGCGCGTTCGGCATCGTGGCGGCGGG